>JBGAUU010000166.1:0-3690 GCA_044228465.1 Cyclobacteriaceae bacterium | reverse complement strand
GATGGAAGAAGAAGTAGATTATTTGAAATCTTGGTTTTATCTTTACTATAAAGATCAATTCTCATGACTACAGAGACAATTAGAAGGAGGCTGCATGATTATATTGAAAGTGCGCAAGACAAGAAGGTGAAGGCTATTTATAAGATTGTAGAAGATGAAATTGAAGGCACACTTCTAAATGAAAAGCAGCTTGCTGAAGTGGATAGACGCGTTGCTGAATATGAAAGCGGGAAGGTTGAAGGGTTATCTTGGGAGGAAGTAAAGAATCGCGCTAAGAAATCGTTACGTGTAAAAACAAAGAGATAGTAGAATAATGTCTTGGAGGATTGTTTTCCATCCAGAAGCTAGCAAAGAGTTTGAAGAAGCGCTTCATTGGTACGAGACAGAGCTAATTGGCCTGGGGATACGATTTCAGGAAAATATTAATAACCAACTTAATAAAATTGTACTTAGTCCGCTTTTATACCCCAAGAAAAGAGGTGAACATCGCGAGGCAATGGTCAAAGCCTTTCCTTACCTGATTGTGTATAAAGTGCTTGCTAAGGATAAGTTGATTTTTGTATCTGCGATATTTCATGCAAGTAGAAATCCCAGGAAAAAGTATAGGAGAGTAGTGCCTCGTAGAGCTAAATGATGAATGATAAAATAATTAGCAAAGATGATGAAGCTATTTTTTGGAAATAATCTTCCAAGGCCCATACTTGTGTTGCGTTTCACTTGATGAATCTGCGTAGGGCCCAAACGGATGATCAAATGGTTTCGTAGCAAGCTTCGGCCAGTCGCCTTTAAAATCTTTTCGTGGGCGAGGCATGGTTACTACATAAGCAGCAATGTCCCACGCTTCTTCTTCGGTCAGCAGAGGTTGATCATAAGTAGCACCTTGCGGCATGTTGGCACGAATGTATTTCGCGAAGTTTGAAATTCGATACAACCCAGCACCCGTATTGAAGCTGTGATCTCCCGCTACCGGAGGAAAACTATAACTACCTCCACGACTGGTCGGCATTCCTTGTCCGTTTTTTTGATGACACACCATGCACTTTTGGCGATAGAGATTTTTTCCCTTCACCGTGTCGGCAGCGCGATCCAGAAAAGAAATGTCTAACAATCCGGAACCGGCTGCTTTTTTTCCTTTCGGAACTTCATGTCCCACCCACTCAATGTATGCCACCAATGCACGCATCTCACGAGAAAGCGAATCAATTGCCTTTCCGTTCAAACTTCTTTGGATACAATCGTTGATTCTTTTTTCAATACTTTCCAATCCTCCGGAGCGCGCTCTGAATTTAGGATAAAGCGAAGCGACTGATCCGAAATTATTTCCGAATGGTTTCGTGCCTGCTTCCAAGTGACAGTTCTGGCAATTCATTCCGTTTGAAATGGAATCCACCACACCTTTAGGGCCCAGATAATAAGAAGTATTTGAAATCAGTTTGCGTCCGTATTTGATCAGCGGATCTTTAATGGTTGCTGTATCGGGCGCATGCCAGAGTGTGTCGGCTTGGTGGGTTGTTTCGCTGGGGCGTGATGGCTTGCAACTACTCAACAAAATGATGAATGCAAGGCAAATGGTTGGGAATATAGCTTTCACTGAATATGATTTTGGATAAATTCAAAAGCACGTACTTCCATCCAATTTTCTTCTTTACCTGCCAGCGTAAATCCAACATGTCCTCCATCTATCGGGGTTTCTAAAAATACACTAGAATGTTTTTTTGCAATATCCACGGGATAACATTCTTCCGGCAAAAACGGATCGCTTAGGGCATTCACTATCAAAGTTGGTTTTTGAATGGATGAAATATGTGGTCCAGATGAAGCACGTTCGTAAAAATCATCTGCATCTTTAAATCCATGCAAAGGACATGTATAGCGATTATCAAAATCGCGGAACGAACGAATGGTTTCAAAACCCTTCGCAGATACGATGTGGGGAAATTGCAACGACTTCGCCTGAATTTTCTTTTGCAACTTCTTTAAAAAACGATTCAAATAAAATCGCTTCGAAGGTTTATCGAGTTCGCGAGCACTTGATCCTAAGTGACAAGGCACCGAGAACACCACTGCAGTTTTTACGCTGTCGTGCAATGTGTTGCCATTTTCACCCATATACTTCAGTGTCATACTTCCGCCCATGCTAAATCCCACTAAAGCGATGGTTGAATATTTTTTTGTGTGAATGGCGTGTTCGACTACAGCTCGAATATCTTCGGTAGCACCATGATGATAAAATCGCGGCAGCCGATTGATTTCTCCACTGCACCCTCGACAATTCCATGCAACCGCATCCCAACCACGTGCATGAAAATACTTTGCCATGCCTTTCGAGTAGTGACGCTCGCTGCTGCCTTCCAACCCATGAGAGATCACAACAAGTTTCTGATTGTTCCCCTTGAGCCAATCCAAATCTAAAAAATCACCATCGACTAATTCGAGCCGCTCGCGTTGATAAGTAACTCCTTTGATTTTACGAAATGAACTCGGCACGATTGTTTCCCAATGACCATTGAATAAATAAAATGGTTTGCGATAAGAAGATTTTTCAATCAACGGCACAGCTCTACAGATTTTGTGAGCCGCTCGCGTTGATAAGTAACTCCTTTGATTTTACGAAATGAACTCGGCACGATTGTTTCCCAATGACCATTGAATAAATAAAATGGTTTGCGATAAGAAGATTTTTCAATCAACGGCACAGCTCTACAGATTTTGTTTTTGGAAAATTACATATTCCATACATCTGCAATCTCCGGTGTTTTGTCAAAAACGGATCTGGCATACGGACATAATGGAATAATCTTTATGTTGGAAGCGCGAGCAAATTCCACCGCTTTCATCACCAACTGTTTGCCGGCTCCCTGTCCTCGTAATTTATCCGACACATCGGTATGATCGATGATGATTAATTTGTCTCCCGCTTTCGAATACGTTAACTCTGCCAGCCGCTCGTTCCCTTCTTCAATCACGAAGGCGCCTTTCGATCCGTGTTCAATCTGTTTTATTTCCATAGATCAAAAATACGATTTACACGGATTTATACCGCGCACTGAGGTAAGTCATGATTACAAAAAGAAATGCTACCAACATAAGTGCAATACGAAGCGACTGCCAGTTGGCCAGCAAGCCAATCAACGGAGGGCCAAATAAAAACCCGGAATAGCCAACGGTAGTAACCATCGCCAGACCAACACCCGGTGGAAGGTTTTTAGAATTACCCGCAACACTGTAAGCAATCGGCACGATAGACGAAAGCCCGATTCCAACAATGAATAAGCCGATGATCACCGAATATGGATTGCTGAATAACAATGTCAATGAAATGCCGAGGGTGGAGATCACTCCACAAATAATCATCAGTTTGCGATCGCCAAACTTCAATCGTGCGCCATCGCCAAAGAAACGCCCGATGGTCATCGCCAATGCAAAAGCTGAGAGTCCGAGTGGTGCCAGTGCCGGTGATGCCAGTGCAATGTTCTCCATGTAGTTGGTGCTCCAGTCGGCCATCGCGCCTTCGCCCAACATGCAACAAAATGCAATCACACCGATGCTAACCATCGCAGCATTCGGCAATCGGAAGGCCGGACCGTCTACTTCTTTTTCTTCTGGCTTATCATGAATGAGGTGGTAACGTGCCCAGGCTGCTCCCATTAAACTCAATGCAACAACCGAAGCCAAGTGAATAAACAAAGT
>JBGAUU010000055.1:0-29004 GCA_044228465.1 Cyclobacteriaceae bacterium | reverse complement strand
AACTCTCTGGATTGTATTTCCAAAAAATCCATGGTTTGTTGACCAATTCCTTTGTTTCTGAATGGTGATCGAAGAAAGAACTCGTCTATAAATGCATCGCGGCCACCGTATTCAAAACTGAAACAATAAGCCAGACAAACTATCCGGCTATTTCATGATCCATTTTTATTAACCACAGCCTGCCCAATTCAGCATTGGAAAGGAAGATGTTTAAGTTGTTCTTGTTTTTCTCCTTGTGAAATGGATAGTGATCGATGGCATAGAATTCTTCCATCATCTCCAGTAGGGTGGGGATGTCTTCGGTGGTGGCTAACTCAAATTGTAACATGAATCGATGGATATTTAATCAATAATAGGAGAGGTCAAAGAAATTTCTGTATCCTTATTGGTATTCATTCAGTAGGATGTTTTTTGTGTTTATGGCAGTTCGAATGGCACCAATTCTTTCTTTTTAGTCAACTTCTTATTCTGCATAAGGAGCTTGTCCGCCTCTCATCCGATTGAAATAGCACATGGATTTATAACAACTCATTTATGGATTATCTTTTTTCTTTCGCCAGTCCAAATACTGCGAGTTTATATGAGAGCTATTGCCTGATTGATAAACATATTGAACCCGCCCCACAAATGACTCCTCCGGAAACTTGGAATACAATAATGGTAAAATAGCTGACCTTAGTTTCTCAAATGATTCGTCATTAGCGAGGTAATTCTTTTTAAGCCTAAAAATCAGCGAAACATATTTGAGATCTTCGCCTTGAATCTTGTCGTATATTTTTATGTCGGCTGTGAGTTTATTCCCCAGACTGTCAGTGAATAATTGCTCCATGGCTTTGCTGGCAGGCTCGTTGTAGGAAGTTTCGATGTAATCTATTTTTCCACCACCCGACAACACGCTAAAGTATGGAATCATGAGTAGTAGTATAACTCCATAACTGAGTACCAGCGCCATTCCAATCTGTTGCCAATTCGTTTTTTGTATTTCCGGTGTGGGCTCATAAGGAACTAGTTTGGTGCCGGCAACAAAATCTCCGATTCGTCTTTCCGTATTTCCCAATGCAACAAGTGCTTCGATTGGCCAGAGGATACAGAATAGATTTCGAACAAAACACTTTAGCGGAGAAGCCGCGAGCCCAGTCGTGTTGTCTACTACCTGAAGTTTTAAAATTCGTTTACCGGGACTTCTTCCGTTGATAGAATCTTTGCAAAAGTAAACGGCAAATCCCATCAACATCACATACATCATGTCGCCAAAGAGGTTTTGGCTTGTTTGCTCGTGGCTGATATTAAACGCTTTTGTAAAAGCGTAGATCATCCCCGGAATGGCAAAAACCATCATTGCCGCGCACATAATCATGTGATCTAAAATCATTGTACCTAATCGGGTTCCTGTGTTTATCTTTTCTTCTGTCATGGATATAATTTTATTTTAGATGGTTTCAAATCTGTTCAGGGTAAATTGATAATTTATTATTGAACAATTTCAAAATTAACTGAATTCGAATACAGTGTTTTAATATGGGTTAATTTATTTGGATTTGCCCCCCTTGTCCAAGTGTTCATTTTAATGTTATGATACTTCACTTTTGCAGTATAGTTGCCGGGTATTTGTGAAAAGTTGGCTACAAATAGATGCCAATCAAATTCTTTTTTTATAGTTTCATTTGGTTCAAATTCAATGATATTTCCCTCCCAAAAATTGGGAGCGCAGGTTGGATCACCGGACCAAAAATGAGCATCGACACCATTAATCTGTATGATCCAAGGGTGGGGGAAGATACTACAAGATTCCGGATCAGCGATGTAAATGGTTTTATGGGTGTTGTTTGTGATAGAACAAGTGAAGCTTATAACAAATAACTCATCTTTAGCTGTAGGTATTTTATTGGTAGTGTTCTTTACATGCAATTTCAACGTTACCCGTTCCCGTTGGTATTTGGCAATGGGTAAAAGCCAGTATGAGTAAAACAGATGCAGTAGATTGATTTAATCGCATGTTAATAATATACAAGGTTGATCTATTACTTTTTAAGAATCCCCTGAACCTTCATTTCATTAATAAGATCACTACATAATTGCTGAGTTTTTCCATAAACATGAAAGTAGAATTCGGGACGATCAAGCCAAACACCTTTTACAGCAAATAGTTGTTCATCTGTCCACCACCGGTTATATGAATCTGTACATTCTTCTAATGCCTTAAAACGTTCGTCCATAAATAGAATCAGATCAGAAGGTTTTGCCACCTCAAAATAAAATGGATTCCGTTCTAGGTGTGAAAGGTGATTTCTTAAAGCATATGCTTCAACTAATTTATCAAATGAACTATGTAATATATTGGGTAAGTCATCATCATCTAAGGTGCATAGCTCACCTCTGTTGGTAAGAAAAAAGGTGATTTGCGCTGTGGCATGATTACCACAACATTCCAATAACCGATCACCTGCCTTTATCAATTCAACCTTTTCATTTTTCTGAATTTGTTTTGTCGAGAATAGCTTACAAGAAAAACTATTACTCGGATCATTTTGAATAGTTAATTGAAAACCAGAATAATCCATTTGAAATTTAATAAACTCCTCGGAAAAGATCGCATAGTTCATGAGATACGCACGAGTTTCCTCTTCACTGACTATGAACTGCTTGTCCCGCTTTAGTGTTTTTAAATAGCTTACAGCTCGTTCCGAAAGATTCATAGAGGGGGTACTTTTTATTTGATAATCTACTCTTTCTCTAAAATTAAACGAATCTTATTTTGGTTACTCCGAAGGCTTTTAAACAAGTAATTTCATAGCCTCAATAAGAGGTTTTTGATTTCGGCATCCAGTTTATTGCCGTATATGAGGTTTCTGTAATGCTTGTCTGAGTTCACCTCATACTCAGTGTCAAAATTTGCTCGCAATAGAAAATAGCTGTCTTCCTCGCTCAAAAGTGATTCGATGTTGGCTTGATATCTGTTTTGTTTAATCTCATTTAAAATTCTAGTGACTTGATTATTTGGAACGAAATAGAGACCTGCAACGGATTGAGCGCCAATCTCCAGAAACAATTGATTTGTAAGTTCCCGGTTCAATACCTTGATAAGCCCTGATTCTCCCGGAATAAACCGAAAAAGAAAAGCCCACCACGAATTGATGCTGTGATTTGTCCACAGCAACTGCAAATACGTTTCTTTTTGAAGCATTCTGTAGAATGATCTCGACTGACCGCCCATTCCGTGGATTAATACCGTGTGATTGGGTGATGAGAAACCCGGCAGTGAGGGAAGTATATTTAGAATTTCTTCCAATAACTCAATCGTAGTTTCACCTTCTCCGCCAACATCTTGATTCTTTTTCACAATTGATTTATTAATCTTCTTCTAAATCTTTCCTCAATAGAAGCTTTCTGTGCAATAATAAATTATTAACAATTGGTGTATTGCCTAAGTCTGCCTAACTATTGCAAAAAAGACTTGCACCAAAAAGGTTTAGCATGGAAATCCTTGATTATTTTTCTGCCGATACAAATAAATTAATCGTTTTTAATATTTGATCTGAAGCAATTACTCCGCCTAGCTGTAGCCTGTCATTCATTCGAGAATTAATGTCAAAATATGAAGTTGTCAATACTCCTAGTACTTTTAAGTCACCATCTATAAAAATTTGGAATTTTTGATCTTTACCTGGCTTAATATATGTTGGCTTTGTAAACACTAGGCTTCCACTTGACCCATTAAAAACATTTGCATCAATTAAAAACCCAGCAAACTTTTCGGGTAGCCATTCATTGGATTTAATATAAAATTCCCTTCTATAAATTTCGCTAAAATAGTAGTCCTCTGAAGGTGAACTTGCAATAATGCCACTTCTTAGAATAGGAGAAAGGTTCTTGTTATTATACAAGATATTTGGATAACCAGCGAATAAAATTTCATTGCCAATTTCGATATGATTTAGTCGCATTGAATCCCTTTGAATTAAAAATGATATAGAAAACATTTCTCTAATTAAATATTCTAAATCCTTATTTCTGTTAAAGGCATCAGAGATGTTAATTACAGCTAGATCATTTCCATCTGGGTCTAATTTTACCCTTTTTGAGAATGAACCTGTATTATCATAGATTTGAATCGCAAGATCAAAATATGCCGCAGGTTCATTTTTATTTCTTATTCTAAAGTGAACCGAATCATTTTGATATTTTTTTGGCAGTACATGGAGATTAGTTACAAGGAATATGTATGTACCCTTTCCATGGACAGGTTTTGAAATTAATGTTCCAGTTCCAAAATGCATGATATTGGATTTATCAGTATAACTAACTAAACCAACGCTATTAATTGTTTCTTGAATTAAGGCCTGTGAAGGTGCTTTAAACCATGCAAAAGCAATAAATACTAAAATGGCAAAGGTCTTCATTTTAAAATATTATAATTTAGTTTACTGACTTAACCTTACTATACATTAATTGTATGATAGTATTACATGTTTAAAAATAATGCAATCAATACTGCTGCAAATATTAATTCTCTGATAATGTATTTATACTTGATCTATAATGGAGATCTTCTAATTCTTTAAGCCATATTCCATGCTCTTGCATTTTGCGTTTAATGTGCAGGAAATTACTGTTTGAATGTAGAATGGTGGAACAAGTAGCGGAGTAAATGCTTTCTTTTTGGCACTCTAACAAAATATCTTCAACTATCCCTAATAGTTTATTTCTTCTTTGTATGATAGGATTTAATTCATATGACTCAAGTTTTTCAAAGGCTTTCTCAATTGTTTTTTCAAGTTGTTCCCCAACTTCAAATCTTTTTTTTACTACTCTTTCTGTGTGGTTTAAGTCAAGAACATCTATTGTGTTTCTTCCTTTTTGATCTTTAGATTTAAATCTATATAGTCTTAAAGCTAGGTGTATTGATGGAGTATCTATAAAAGGGTTAATAATTGGATCGACCTTCACATCATGGGTACTTTTTGAGCCGTTGCATCTCTTGCATGAAGGTAACAAATTTGCCCAGTCTAAAACCTTGTTTGGGTTATTAGCTTTATCCTCAAAGTGTTCCACTTCCATATATTTTGATTCTTCCTTAAGGTCACACTCACAATAGGCACATTTACCATAGCTAAGTTCAAGCAAACTTTCTTTTAACCAATCAATATTCCACACCGTTGTTTCATTTGAGATAAATTCAGCGGTCTTGATAGCCACAAATGTTGGTGTTAGTTTAACTGGCGTTAAAGCGCGTTCTAGCTTTATCATTTTATACCGGCTATTTGAAATTTTAAGAGTTTTCTCAGTGTATTTTCTGGATGTAATAAAACGTCCAGCTGTGAATAAATTTCTTTTGCAATTTGTGAATTTTCTTCTTCAATGGCTTGGTCAAATTTTGTTATTAACTTCTTAAACAAATCTGTCCGAGGGTTGGGCATACCCATTACATCTATTAATATTTCTTCGATTGTCCAACCTTGAAATCCAAATTTATTATTTGGTAATTGTCTTTGAATTACATTATTATTTTCAATACCTAAAGCAATAATCTGTCGAGGTTTTGCCGTTTGAATAACATGTGGGCTATGGGTTGATGCAAAAAATTGAGCTTTAGGGAAAACATCCAAAAGGATATTAACTATCTTTTCCTGCCATTCTGGATGAAGATGCAATTCTATTTCATCTATTAAAATAATGCCTTGAAATTCTTCGGCATTTATTTGCGGTGCTTTAAACCGAAACTCAATTTCTTTGATTATTCCAAATATTATTGAAATGATCGATTTAAAACCTGAAGAAAGATATTCATAATAAATTTCCCCACTAGGCGTATTGATCATTATTTCATTTGATGAGGCGTTAACTCTGCTGAATGAAAAATTTTTGTTAAGTAGTGAAAAACACTTTTTTGCTAATTGAAAATTATGGAGTTGTTCGGATGTCATTGCCCCTTCGTGTGCAGAGTATAGATAACGATTAACAAACCAATTTTTAATATCTGTAAGCCTGATTCCATTAATTGCATCGATCCAAATATTATGAATTTCTTTATTATGGTCCTTTGAAATTGATTGTAAAGCTTGGTATTGGTACGTTCTGGCTGTCTTCAAAGAAATTAATTGACTGGCTCCCAAGTGAAACCCTGCAACTCTTGTGGGTGAGTCTGGAATAAATGTATCAAATTGGATTTCCTTTGTTTCAAAAGTTTCATCAATCTTTATTTCAGCAGTTATTTTACTTATCTCGGATGTTACATTTCTTTTTAGAACATTTGAATCGCCATTAGAAAACATGTGGGCAATGGATTCTAAAATGGTGGTTTTCCCAATTCCATTTGGTCCACATAAGAGATTCATTCGTTCATTAAACGCAAGATCTAATATGTTTATTCCGCCAACACCTTGAATTTTTATTTTGTTTATTTTCATTGCCTTTGTTTTAAAATAATCTCGCAAGGAACATTATTTATTTATCGAAATTTTTACAGAATTTTACTTAAGTCATTAAACTAATTAAGTAATTTCTTTCTTTCATCTCATCAAATCTCACCCTTCTTTCCCACACCTCCAAAAATATTCCTGTCGTAAAATCTCTATAAAAACGTATTTATTTCAATGACAAAAATGCCCTAAATATGATTAGTTTTGGGGCGAACACAAGACTTGAAATGTAAGTTGGCTCGTGTTTTTACACGAGATTTACTCAGATTAGTCAAACGTGAGGCGGAAAATGGTCGATCACCCTCGATGGCGCAAAATATCTCTTTGGGCTAAGTCGAATAGTAAAATTTTGACACTTATCCAAATAATTTGAAGTAAATAGCTTCATCGTGTGAGAAAATATCTCAGTCGATTGAGAAAATATCTTCAACGGGTGAGTTATTTTCTTTAACGATGAAGAAAATATCTTCAACGGGTGAGTTATTTTCTTTAACGATGAAGAAAATATCTTCAATGGGTGAGTTATTTTCTTTAACGATGAAGAAAATATCTTCAGTGGGTGAGAAAATATTTCACTCGACTGAGAAAATATCTTTAACGGGTGAGAAGGGATTTCCAAGCTGTGTGAAAAAAGCTTCATCGATGCAGATAATTGCATCATCGTGTAACTAAATAGTGGTTCTGTTCAACAACTGGTGTCGATTGATTAATTTTGTTTGATGGATGCACAGCAATTGCGCACCATCATAATGAATCAACTCATGCCAAGCGAAAAGGAATTAACACACTTCAGCAAATTTCTAAGCCTCGTGCTCCGTCACCAGCCGGAAACCATCGGCATTCACCTCGACCCTCAAGGGTGGGTAGCCGTCAGCGAGCTGATGGAAAAATCCGCTCAACACGGCATGGCCATCGACCGCCCTACATTAAACACAATAGTAGAAACCAATTCGAAGAAACGATTTGCCTTCAACGAAGCTGGAGATATGATTCGCGCCAGTCAGGGGCACTCGGTCGCGGTAGAGTTGGGTTATAGCAGCAAGCAACCTCCGGACATTTTATATCACGGCACAGGAGAGAATTCCGTGGCTTCTATTCTTGCCACCGGACTGGAGAAGCGCGCAAGACAACATGTGCATTTGAGTAGTGATGTGGAAACGGCTGTGAAAGTAGGGCAACGCCACGGCAAGCCTGCGGTATTAAAAATAAAGGCAGCCCAAATGTATCACGATCAATTTTTATTTTATCTCTCCGACAATGGCGTGTGGCTTACCGACCATGTGCCTGTTAAGTATATTGTGCAGTAGTAAAGTGGTGGCACGTCTTAAAAATTAATTCTCCGCAGAGCCTCCGCCTCGGGACTCTGCGGCAAACTTACACACATGCAGAAATAATATTTGCTTATGGCAGATTTACGCTACGTGGGAACAAGGAGTGTGTTTTGCGATCAGGTATGAAGAAATAGTAAATTTTGAATTGACTTGGTTACGGAAAGACAATGGAACTTAATATCGATTGAAATATATTTGCCGCAGAGTCCCTTGCAGGAGACTCTGCGGAGAAGAAAATTCTATTCACTATTGTCAACTGTCAATTGCCCTTTTGTCAATTTCAAACAAACTGCCTTCTACTTACTCCGCCCATTCCAAGCCTTGTGGTAATTGTGCACATGTAAATTCCAGATGAACCACACGCCTGTGTTTTTGATTCACCGCTTTCGCGGAAGCATGAAGTAGGAGAGGACGCATGAGATGAATGCCACCGGCACGTATCGCACAATCGTACGCAAGACTATTATGAGTGATCAACTGAATTTCAGCATCACTTAACTTTTTATTGTGTGATCCGGGAATGACTTTCAATGCACCATTATATTCATCAGCATCATCTAAATGCACCCGAATAGTAACGGTATTTTTCAAAACTTCTTCAGGTGGACAAACACTAAAGAATCCATCTTTCTTCGACCAACCGGAATAACCTTCTGTTTCTTTTTTGTTCGCTACATTGATCGTGATATCCTGATGCCAGGTGACATACCAATTGCTGTCCGGTGTCTTGTCAAAGAAAATAGCTTTCGACAAACGCATGTCCGGATGGATCTTCTTTAAAATTGAATTTAAGTTGGCATTCAGCACTACAGATTTTAGTTCGGGAATGGCTAAAAACAATCGCCTGATGGCATGGACTTCCTGATCCGGATGTTGTTTATAATAATGATCAATCGCTGTTTTGATTTGATTGAGTTCCTTGCGCGTGTACACGTAGCGAAGCATGGCAAATCCCTTATGATAGAACTTCTTCAGTTCGCTGGCGATCGAAGTATTCGTAAACTCATATTGATATAAATCCAGTGCATGCTCATATTTTTCTTTGATTCTTCGCTTTAGTCGTTCGGGACTAATTACTTTGATACGATCACCAAATCCAAGCAACTCGCGCTCCAATTCAAAGTTGAGTTGCACGTGCAATGAAAAGATCGTTCCATGCGGTTGCTCATCAACTATCTGCTGACTGTGATGGATCGGTTTGGTTGCAATGTAAGGAGCGGTGTCACGGTCGGCAAAGATTTTGATTTCTTCCGGTAGGGTAGTGGGTTCAACGGTTACACCAATTACATGATTAAAATATTCAGCCGGATGAAACCCTTTGCTTTCAATGTACTTTGCGGATGAAGGCTCGATGGAAATGATTCGATCAAGCGCTAGTGTCAATAAAGGTGCATTTTTACCTTTATTGCCCAATACAAACCAGCGGTTGCGATATTCCTTTAAATAGTAAGCATGAAATGCAAACGTAGAAGCTTCTTTTGCACGAAAGCTTTGGTAAGTAAGCTCTATGGCATTCTTTTGCAGAATGGTTTGATAAAGCGTTTCAATATGTTCGAGCCCTTTCAGGTGATCATTCTTTTCAAAGTCAATGATCGGCTCTTGATTGGTTTTGGCTGTGTGGATTTTATTTTCCAGTCGTTGCACCATACCACTCAACTCCTGAAAGTGACTAAACCCTTTGAATTGCCGGAGTATTTCCACCACTTCGGTTAACTTACCTAAGTCTTGTTTAGTAAGCGGAATATTGGTGATGGAATAGTTGGGATCTTCATAGGTATAATATTTCTTTTCCAACACTTGAATAGGCGCATTGTATCCAAGCTTATCGCTGCGCATCAATTGCAAATCCATTTGCACGGTTCTTCGACTCACTCCTTTATCAATGCCTTCATATTCATAAAGCGCTTCCGAGCAAGCTTCAATTAAATCTTCCAATGTCCATCTGCGCTGTCGGTTTTTGAGACATTCATCAATGGTGCGAAAGCGAATTAAAGCATTACGATTGACCGGCATAAACAGAATTATTTTTGAAAAAGTATCGAAAATAATTTGTGTGCGCAAATAGACTGCGCAGCAGCGTTTCAATTTTGTTGCGTGATAAGAAAAAGCGGGTGCCACTCCGAAATAGGCCGGGGTGGCTTTTGAACGAAAATGAAAAGTAAAATATAAATGCCGGACAACCGGTAAAGACTTTCTTTCAGGCGAAAGGCTTGAAATGAAACGGGGAAAAATAGTAAGTCAAAGACCGGATGCGGGCTTCCAAAACCCCATAGTGTTGTCACAAAAATCGGTGACAATATGCTGCTTTGGCTGAGAGTTGTTTCCTTTTTCTGTGGGTTGAAGGTTCGAATCCTTCTCTTTAAGATAGCTCAATGGTAGAGCAACAGCAAACGCGGGTTCGAATCCCGCTCTCAACTGTGATTGAGACTCGTCTGGTGAGTAATGGACTGAAAATCCATTTGGAAGTTGGGTTGACTTCCTTAAAAACAGCCCACTCAAAAGAAGTTTGAGACACCTCAGTGTAATAAGTTAGCGCCATAGCACTTACTGCACACTTATTGTTTTGCTTAGCAAGAAAGCCGTTGGTAAAAGCCAACCATTCTCTTTGTTATGGTTCGTTAGCGCACGATAAGAAACAGAATCGGCAGAATTTTTATACAAGCTTTCTTCCGCATCATAATAAGGAGATGTTTCAGGCTTCTTTCTTTAAATGAAGAAGACTTTATAGAAGACATAGATTAATGGAAAATCAGTTGGCTACGAACCAACAGATTGAGGGTTCGAATCCTTCTGTCTTCTCTACATCTTTATAATGCGGAGTAACGAGGCATCTCAGAAACCAATTACAATTTACCGATAATTACATTCGCTACAATTGCGCGTATATTCACTTCAGTGAAGTTGAAGACATGTATCGTAAATGAGCATGATGTGGAAGATTTCAACTTCGATCTTAGCGAAACGCTACGCATTTGTCTGCTTGCTATGCTATCACATCACCGCCACCTGGGCTAAGTGGAGATTACTGGTAACGCTCCAGTCCTTCCCGGCTTCAACGGGACGCTTCTACTTAGTTAGCTTAATCTCCAATCAATTCTGTCGAGACAGATGGATTCGAACCATCATGTAACCGTTACGGTTTCTACACGGTATAAGCGTGAGCCGATATATCTCGTATCTTTCGAATCAGCTCAGGATAGATTGGAGTGTCAGCAACAAAAAACCCCGAGTGTCTGACCCAGGGTTTTGTTTTGTTTTGTTTAATGTATAATCAAAATCAAATTGAAACCACGCGCAGACTTTCCGAATACTTAAAACGTATATTCGGCATGCGATAATGATTAAAAAGTGATTGGTTCTTGTTCATGATGTTGCAAATATAACAGAGGCGTATTTATTCAAACAAGCCCACAAAAGTAAAAGTTGAGTTTATTTCTACTGCGCAAAAAGACTGCATAGATAATTGTCATGAAATGTTTCTAAAAAATAAATTTGGAACAATGCTAGGAAGAATAATTTAACTCAGGCTACTTTTGTGTCATCATTCTTCTTATCACACATTTTTAAAGAAGGAATCATGTTTGTACTAAGTTTACATATCCACAAGTAACTTTTAGTTGAGATTCTCAACTAATCGGTTCGCTATTTCCTTTTTACACTCAATAACAGATAAGCAGTACTAGAACAATTCTATTGTTTTCGTTCGCACTTCTTTATTTGCTGCTGCAAGGAGTAGCTCTTTATTTACTTTTTTATAGAGCTTAACAATGAGTACAAATACAAATTATCATGATCTGATCACCAAACGTCAAAAATTACGCGAGGTATCAGATGCATTGAAGAAACAATTTTTGGGTCTGGATGCCATCATCGATGAAGTGATTTCTTTGCTGATGCCGTGGTATCTTTTCCCGGACGCACAATTACGGCCAACCGTAATTAATTTATGGGGTTTGACGGGTTCCGGTAAAACTGCCTTGGTACATCAACTGATTGAGTCGCTGCAGTACAAACAACTTTTCGCCCACATTGATATGGGTGAGTTTGAATCGGACTCAGCCGCTTGGATCAAGCGTATATTAACGGAAGACATGGAGTTTTTTGATCAAAAGCCGGCCGTCCTCTGTTTAGATGAATTTCAGTTTGCTCGTACACTGAATCAGAATGGTGAAGAGCTGGGTAAAGATAAACTGCGTGTTATTTGGGAGTTGATTGATTCAGGCAAAATATCCTACATCCCAAGTAATAACACCTATTACCTATATCGGGCAGAAAGTTGTTTGAAGCGAATGGAGAAAGCGCTTCGCTCAGGTGTTTGCCTAGAGCAAGGCGTTGTTGTCTCCGAAGTAGAGTGGTTTGTGAAGATTTTTGATGGATTTTATTTCGAAGATCACGATCGATACAATCAGCCAATTAGCAAAGACTATTTTCTTTCAACTGATTTTCTGGAAGGAATGTGTGGACTTTTCTTACATGGTGAAACCCGCAAGGAAGAAATCAAATCCTTGATTACGAGTTCTTCTTTGGAAGAATTGGCCAATCACATTTTGAATGCTTTACACGCACGAACAGCTTCTCGTCAATTAGATCTTTCCAAGTCGTTGATATTCATTCTCGGCAATTTAGATGAGGCTTATCGTATGAGTCACAACATGAATCCGGATATCAGTGCCGATGATTTTTACGAACAAACATCAAAAATCACCATCGCACATATCAAGCGGGCGTTGAAACAACGGTTTCGTCCGGAGCAAGTGGCGCGTTTAGGAAACAACCACATTATCTACCGCTCATTCAATCAGGCGCAATTTCGCCAATTGATTGAGGTACAATTTCAGCGCATTGCCGAATTTGTTCAGCAACAATTTGCATGGAATATCCATTTTGATACTTCCGTAACCGATGTGATTTATGCAGAAGGTGTGTTTCCATCACAAGGCACACGGCCTATTTTTACCACGATCAAAAACCTGATCGAGTCACGCATCAGTAAAATGGCGGTGATGCTGTTGGAAGAAAATTCGCCTGTCAAAAACATTCGCTGGTATTATGAGCAGCAGCATTTTTATTTTGAACTACGCGATGAACAAAATCAGTTTATCAAAACCATCAGTGATCAGGCGGTTTTAAAATTGGAAAACTTGCGTAAAAGCTGTGACCCTGAAATTCAGGCACACACTGCAGTGCATGAGGCAGGTCATGCTGTTTTGGCTGTAGCTACTTTGCATATCATTCCGGCATTGGTTGTGTCACGCACAGCTTCCGATTCGGCAGAGGGATTCTGTCAAATCAACTTCCCGAAAGGGCCCGTAACCCGCGAAACGCTGCGCAAGGATATTATCATTACGCTGGGCGGATACGTGGCTGAGAAGTTGATTTTTGGCGAAGAATATACCGGCACCGGTGTATATGCTGATGTAGAAGAAGCTTCATCATTAGCCAACAGGGCAGTGAGAAATTATGCGATGGGGAAGGACCCCATTCATATGGCTATTAAGACGACCAACAACAACGATGTTTTTCTGGTGAACCAGAAGTACGAAATTGAATCGTTGCAATTGATCAAGGAGTGTGAGGAAGAAGCCATGCAATTGATGAAGCGAAACAAGCTCTTGCTTTTGAAACTTTCAGAATACCTCACTACGCATTCGCGGATGGAAGAATCGCTGATTGAAGAGTTTGTGGTGAAATACGGAGCAGAAGAGTGGATGAACCGGGCCGCTTTCGTAAAGAAAGAAAACTATTACGCTTTCAATACCATACTGCAAAAGCAATTGAAGCAGTTCGAGATTTCAGCTGTTGATGATCTGCTGCGCGAGTGCTACGAACTACAAGCCTAAATTACTTGTATAACCCGGCCGCAATCTTTTCGGGAATAAACTTGGGTACCAAATAGGTCAACTGAACGGAAATCCAATTAACAAAGCCCGGAAGGATTTCGGCCTTTTTATTAAACATGCCATTAATGCCAATCTTGGCTACATCCTCCGCTTTCATGCTGAATTTCTCTGCCTTCTCCTTCAACGCTTCCATGCCTGCACGGTCAATGAAGTTCGTAGAAGTAGCGCCTGGGCTCAGACAAGTGACAGAGATCGAAGTATTTTCAAGTTCTAAACGCAAGCCTCGGGTAAACAACAAGACAAATGCTTTTGTGGCGGCATACGTAGCTAAAGTCGGCACTGCCTGATAGGCGGCTGTGCTGGCTACATTTAAAATATACGATTGAGCATGTTTCTTTAACTCAGGTATCAACGCGTGACAAAGATTTGTCACCACAATCATATTGAGTTGCATCATGTTGTTGAGACTCTCCTTCGATGTAGCGTCTACTAGTCCCCAAATTCCATATCCGGCATTGTTCACCAGAATATTCACTGAAAAGGAATTCGTTGCTAACCAATTTTCAATTTGAGCAACGGCATTGGGTAGACTTAAATCAACACTCAGGTATTCAGCTTTGATGGAATAAGAAGCACGAAATTCTTTACAGATTTCTTCCAGTCGGGAAGAAGATCGTGCAATTAATAATAGATCAATTTTTCGCTTGGCCAACTCTCGGGCTAATTCCAAACCAATGCCACCGCTGGCACCGGTTACTAAGGCGTAGGCCATGAGCTATTATTTATTCGTGAGTGAAATGAGACGCTGATAGAATAATGGCTTGCTGTTTTCCGTACGTGGGGTGAACTTTCCGGTAATGATCGGAACATACATCACACGTCTGCGGCTTTTCTCACCAATAAATGGAGAGCGAGCAACACGGTGCCACAAACGTCCATCATGAACCGTCAAATCTCCGGGCTCAACATTCAAGCCAATTTCGTTTTTATCCGGCTTGTGGCTTAAGAAATAAAACTTCTTGAATAGGAGAGTACGCAAACCTTGATTGTGCGTTCCCGGGATCAAACGCAAACCACCGTTGTCGGTAGTTGAAGTATCTAAATGGATTCCGACATTTAACATCGGAAGGATTTTCTGACCGTAGAAAACATCGCGTAAAGCGTCTGTGTGCCAGCCTAATTGACTGTAATTACTTTCTTCGGTGTTGATATAATGATTGAATACAAGGCCGTCTTTCTCCGTTTCACCAATGCGGCAATCATCCGTACCGATGAAATCAAAAAGCGCCTTCAGTCGTTGATCTTTTAATAGGTCGGAGAATAATGGGCTATGTTGATTTAAGAAGGCGAAGCGCTGCACAATTCTCTTGCCGGTGATGTCGGTACCATATTTAATGGGCACTCCATTGATCATTTTATAACCTTGACTTACCCACTCATCCTGAATCTTTTCAGCTTCGCGCAACAACGTGTCAACAGTTTCTTTGGAAATGAAATTCTTGAAATGGATAAATCCATTTTTCTCAAAGAACTCTTTCTGTTCGTGGGTCAAAACATCTCCCAAAGAAAATTCAGGATAGTTATTAAGTGATTTTTTATGTGTGCCGTTTTTGGCTGCTACTCCATTCAACTCCATAGTACGTATTAACTTAAATCAACCTCAAAGTTAAACTAATTTTAACAAAACTATAAACGCACATATGCGGATTCAGTTCAAAAAAAGGGTTTTTTTAATCAAAAACCCTCGTAAACTGATTTTAATCGACTTTAAAAGATCGGCTATTCAAATACTGAATGGCTTTGTAAACCAACCATGTTATCACCCAAGCGCCCATGATATCGATGGTATAATGAACACGTTGCCAGATTAATAGCAGGCCGATAAGAAGTGTTAATAACAACAAAATTGTTTTGAGGCTTTTTCGTTGCTCGATGAAATAAACGATGGCCAACGTACTGGTGTGTCCGGAAAAAAACAAGTCTTTCACAAAAACGGCATTTCCCCCATAAGCAACTTTGGCCAGAAAGGGATCTTTTAATGCAATCAATCCTTCTGGCGCTTCGAGCGTAAAAAAGTAGATGGAGGCTACCCGCATGTAATTGACAATCACGTAGCATTGCAAAGCGAGTAATACTGCTTCGGGTTTTTTAAAGTTAGCGATAAAGAACAATGCCGGGGCTGCAAAGATGACAATGAATATCAAGGTTGACCAATCGCGGGGCTCGAATAGATTCATGAACCAATCATTTAATTGAATGCCCGGTTTCGGCTGAATGACATTATTGAAAAAGCCCGGTAGCAACAGAACAAAACCAATGAGCGCAATGATGTTCAGCGCCAAGTAAAGCTTGTATGGGGTGCTGTTAAAGGCATCCTTCCAGGTCATGGGCTAGTCTTTAACTTCGATCAGGAAATAGTTTTTCTTGCCCTTTTGCGCCAACAAGAATTTGTTGTGAAGTAATACCTGTGCCGGCTTCGCATTGCCATCGGTAATCTTAGACTTGTTGATACTCACACCTCCGGCTTGAATCATTTTGCGGGCTTCTCCTTTGGAAGGGAAGATGATGTTTTGCGTTGTTTCTGATAAAAGCTCGATGGTAGAACCGCATTGCTCGAAGGTGGACTTGGAGATAACCGCCTGTGGCACACCTTCTAAAACGGATAACAGCGTAGCTTCATCCAGGCTGACCAAATCTTCGGTAGAGGAACTTCCAAACAATAACGAGGATGCTTTCAAGGCAGTCTCAAATGCTTCCAATGAATGAACCCGGATAGTTATGTCTTTTGCCAATTCTTTCTGAAGTTTCCGTTCACCGGGAGAGACCTGATGCTCGGCTACCAGCGCCTCAATCTCTTCTTTCGAGCGTTGGGTAAAAATCTTGATGAAATTAGCAGCATCTTCATCAGATGCATTCAGCCAATATTGATAGAACTTGTAAGCCGAAGTGCGATTAGGGTCAAGCCAAACATTGCCTTGTTCTGACTTACCAAACTTGGTGCCATCTGCCTTTTTGATAAGAGGAGTAGTAAGCGCAAAGGCTTCGCCATCGGCTTTTCTACGGATCAATTCGGTGCCAGTCACTATGTTTCCCCACTGGTCGGAGCCACCCATTTGCAGGCGGCAATTCTTGTTGGAGTACAGCCAATAAAAGTCGTATCCCTGTACTAATTGGTAACTGAATTCGGTAAACGAAAGGCCGGTCTCCAGTCGCTTTTGCACCGAATCTTTGGACATCATATAGTTTACGGTGATGTGCTTACCCACGTCACGGATGAAGTCCAGGAAATGGAAGTTCTTGAACCAGTCGTAGTTGTTAACCATCTCGGCTTTGTTGGGGCCGCTTTCAAAGTTCAGGAACTTCTGAAGCTGCTTTTTGACACCCGCCAGGTTGTGGTTGAGTTGCTCTTCAGATAGGAGGTTGCGTTCTGCCGACTTCCCGGAAGGATCGCCCACCATGCCGGTGGCTCCGCCTACTAAAGCAAAAGGTTTATGGCCGGCAGCCTGGAAATGAACCAGCGTCATGATCTGAACCAGATTACCGATGTGAAGAGAATCGGCTGTAGGATCGAACCCAATGTAACCCGAAACCATTTCCTTTTTTAGTAGTTCTTCCGTTCCCGGCATGATGTCGTGCACCATTCCGCGCCAGCGTAGTTCTTCAACAAAATTCGTCTTCATTCAATCGGTTCAGCCGGAAGCCTTTTCCTGAAACTGAAGCGCAAATATAAGCCTTGATAATCACTTCAAAACACTAAAAATTAATCGAAGTAAATTCTAAATGTCGACCTATAAATAACTGTATATCAATTGATTTATTTAGTTTAATCTAAAGTTCGAGAATTACTTTCGGTTGGAATTAATTTTTGCTTGCTTTAAGCTTTAATTTAAATCTGATCATGCAGCAGCCCGATTCTCTCAACCTCGTAGCCGAATTCCATCAAACATTCAAGCATCCTATTTTACCTGCACCCGCCATTCCGGACGAGTCGCGGTGTAAACTAAGGGTAGCCTTACTGGCCGAAGAACTGAAGGAGTTGGAGGTAGGAATTGCCAATAAAGATATTGTTGAGATTGCCGATGCACTATGCGATCTGCAGTACGTGCTTTCTGGCGCCATTCTGGAGTTCGGACTGGGAGAGAAATTTAAGGCTTTGTTTGAGGAAGTGCAGCGCTCGAATATGAGCAAGGCTTGCAACTCAGAAGCTGAGGCGATTGAAACGGTAGCCTTTTACAATCGGAAAGATGGAACTGAATGCTACTACAAGCAGGAAGGCGGGAAATGGCTGGTATATCGGAAAAATGACAACAAAACGATTAAGTCTGTCAATTACTCGCCAGCGGACTTGGATCAGTTTTTCAAGTAAATTATACATAGAATTCTAGTTGGAAAACGATATCCTGACCCCGTTGCTGAATGGGGTTGATCGCCAGGATGGCCATATCATTAAATGCTTTGATAAACTCCTGCCGTGGAATCCGCAGCTTGCTGACCCCCGGCCTGACCTTATGATACTGCATCCGACCGGATTTATTGGCCGTAGCACTATACATATAGTCATATTTGATCGGAATAGGAGAGGGGATGTACTTCATACCCTTTTATGCATAAGTCTTTACAAATTCAATGTGTACCATGCGATTTTGCACAGCCGTATACTGAGACAGCAGTGAATAAGCCCATGCGGGAACGTAATTGAAGCGTGTTTCATACTCTTCAATCTTGTTGCATAACTCTCTGACATAGAATCTGATCTGAGCTGCATTTCTACAATCACTTGGCTTCTCAAAATTCTTCGATGTGAAATTTTTGAGCTCCATTTCCAGTTTTCTCTTTTCGAAGTCTGTCATATAATTGTGTATTAATACACAATTATACATATCTAATGATTAATAATGCAAGTATTTATGTGTAAAAATGCACAATTATTTTAAAAAGCCTTCAAAACGCTGTTTTTGGGGATTTTGCCCGTTATTTTATTCAAGAATAGAGCCTTTATGCTGGTTTACCTTATATCTAACCAATTTGAGGCAGTGGCATTTTTATCTTTATATTTAAACAAATTTAATGGTATGAATAAGAGTAGTGAAGGATTCTTAATGTTGTGGTATTCCTCCATGTTGATTGGGGCTATCTGCATGGTGGCGATTGCCATCATCGTTTATTTGGTCTACAAGATGAGGGTTTCAATGATAAGTGATTTAAAGGAGAAGCACGACTTTATCAACAAGAGCGAAGTCAAATGGTATAAATGGTTTTACTACTTATTGGGCGCTGCGGCTGCATTCGCTGTAAACCTATACGGCCAGGACAATAATGGCGGTATTGGAATCTGGTTTATTGTTCGCCTTTTCATTTCGATCTGTGCGGCTACTTTGATTGGCTATGTAGCATCATTAGTGCTTGAATATTATTATCCTACTGTATTGAATTTCAAGCTGAGAAGGCTACGCTACACCCCTCGCACGAACCCCAAAACGGGCAGCAAAATGCGCTTATTGAGTGAAGATGAGGAAGACGTTCATTTGGATGAAGGCATGCAGGCCGAAGAAAACCTCTTTTCGATTGACTATGATGTTTGGATTGACGAAAAGACAGGCGATGTAAAAATTGAAAAATACCAAGGGCATCTTTTGGCCCTTCAATGCAATAATTGCGGGTTTTACACCATGAAGGTGCAACGTGAGGAAATTGTAGAGCGCAATGAAGATGGTAGTCCGAGGGAGTTGCTAAAACACTATCAATGTGCTTATTGCAAAAATGTGCGGGCGACCCAATTCACTATTTCCCGTAAGGAAGCGGAAGATTATAAGAATCAAAAACCGAAACGGAAAGGCAACCCGAAGAACATCGAATTGATCAAGATGGACGTGCATTCTAACCTTGGACAGAAAAAAACGTTTGAATTTTCATCCGTAGAAGAAGCCCAGAAATTTCTGGCCGAATTTGATTTTGATAAATTGGTATAAGATTCGCTGTAAATTGTAGAAAGAGTTGTTATGATTAAAATGAAAAGATTATTGACCTTCACCCTTTTACTAGGAGCTGCGGGGCAGTCGTTTGCCTCTAGATTGGATACGTTAGAACTTAAATCAAAACCGGTTTACGGTAAGGAAGCCCGAACGATCTCTTATATATTGGATCATAACCATTACCGTAAAATCAAATTAAACGATTCCCTGTCATCCGTCATTTTAGACCGGTACATTCAGGAATTGGATAATAACCGAACCTACTTTTTGGAATCTGATGTGAAGTCTTTTGAAAAATACCGCACTTCCATTGATGACCTCACCCGAACCGAAAATGTAACGCCCGCCTTCGAAATCTACAATGTGTTTCGCAAGCGCTATTTTGAACGTATGAATTATGTGCTCAATACTTTAATTAATACTGAGCATAACTATGCTGTAAATGAATTTTATGAAACCAACCGCGACAAAGAGCCGTGGGCTAAGAATACCAAAGAACTGAATGAGATTTGGCGCAAGGTCATTAAAAGTCAAGCATTGAGTTTGAAGTTAACCGGCAAAAAGCCCGAGGAAATTAAAGAGACATTGAAGAAACGCTTTGAGCGTTTCGAGAAGTCGGTGGCTCAATTCAATTCAGAAGATGTGTTTAGCCTTTACATGAATTCGATCACCGAAGCTTACGATCCGCATACAAATTACTTTTCTCCGAAGGCTTCTGATTTATTCAAGCAGAGCATGAGTCTTTCTTTGGAAGGCATTGGCGCTCAGCTTCAAACTGAAAACGACTATACAAAGGTAGCGCGTATCATGCCCGGAGGCCCCGCTGATAAATCGGAAATGCTTCATAACAACGACTACATTACCGGAGTAGCGCAGGGAAAAGATGGGGATATGGTGGATGTGATTGGCTGGAGAATTGATGACGTGGTAAAATTGATCAAAGGCCCCAAAGGCACTGTCGTTCGCCTGCAAGTTATACCCAGTGCCAACGGTATTGGCGGAGCTTCGCACGAAATCGTTCTAACCCGCGATAAAATAAAATTGGAAGACCAGGCCGCCAAAAAGAGTGTGATCAACTATCAATCAGAGGGAAGAGAACAAAAATTGGGTGTTATTTCACTTCCTAGTTTCTACATGGATTTTGAAGCGTACCAGCGTGGCGATCATGACTACCGGAGCACTACGCGTGATGTAAAAAAACTGATTGGCGAGTTGAAGACTGAAGGGGTAGATGGTATTGTAATGGACTTGCGAAATAATGGTGGAGGTTCCCTTCCGGAGGCGGTTGATTTGACCGGATTGTTTATAAAAGAAGGCCCTGTGGTGCAAGTAAAAAGCAGCAGTAACCGCGTGGATGTTTTACCAGATGATGACAATGAAGTTTTTTACTCAGGCCCACTCGTTGTCTTAACCAACCGATTTAGCGCTTCTGCCTCCGAGATTTTTGCCGGAGCCATTCAGGATTATCACCGTGGCGTAGTAGTAGGTGAAACTACGTATGGCAAGGGAACGGTTCAATCAGTAATCGATTTAAAGAAATTTATCAACGACAAGGATCCGATCGGAGAATTGAAGGTAACATTTCAGAAGTTTTACCGCGTTACGGGTAGCAGCACCCAGCATAAAGGCGTGACCCCGGACGTTCAGTTGCCAAGTGCATTGGATGCATCACAATATGGTGAGAGCGCGAGCCCTAGTGCCTTGCCCTGGGATGTAATTAAACCTGCAGCCTTTCAAAAGAATGGTGAGATAAACGACAAGTTGATTGCTAAATTGAATAAGTCCTTTCAGGATCGATCTAAGTTTGATGCAAATTTGAAGAAGTACATTCAGGATACAGAAGACTTAAGGAAGAATTTAAGCGAAACTAAAATCTCGTTGAACGAGGCAGTTCGTAAAAAGGAAATGGAAGAAGATGAAAAGCGCAAAGCGCAAGGAAAGTTGGATACCAAAATCACTTCCAAAGAAGGACTTCCGGTGAATGATCTTCAGAAAATGGATGACGAAGTGCTTCGGGAAGGTTTGTTGATTCTTTCGGAAATTCTAACCAAGCGCATCGGCTAAGCGTTTTGGATTTGATAAAAAGCAAGAAAGGCTTCCGATTTGGAAGCCTTTCTTGTTATTGGGAAGTCGCTCTTTACTTTTTCTTCTTCTTAGCCACTTTTTTTACGCTCTTTTTAGCTGGTTTAGCGGCTTTCTTAACTGACTTTTTGGGCGCTACTTTCTTAACTACTTTTTTAGCAACTGCTTTTTTCACCACCTTTTTGGGTGCTGCTTTCTTTATCACTTTTTTCGCAGAAGTTTTCTTTGTTGTGGCTGGTTTCTTGGCAGGAGCCTTCTTAACCGGAGCTGACTTTTTAGGGGCAGAGGTAGCCTTTTTAGTTGAAGCCGATCCCATCTTGTTCAAAGCAGAACCTGCCTTAAACCACCCGATCTGACTGGCATTGTAGGTATGGTTCACCGTAATGGTTTCTTTAGTTCCATCCATGTGGTTCAAAGTCAGCGTCAATGGTTTGTCGGGTGAAAACGTGGTCAGTCCGTTGATATCAATCCGGTCGTCTTCTAAAATTTTATTGTAATCTTCTTTGTTTGCAAACGTCAATGCCAACATGCCTTGCTTCTTCAAATTGGTTTCGTGAATACGTGCAAATGACTTTACCAGAATGGCACGAACTCCTAGGAAGCGTGGCTCCATGGCTGCATGCTCGCGTGATGAACCTTCACCGTAGTTTTCATCACCAACTACAATACTTCCTATTCCCTTCGCTTTATAAGAGCGCTGTACTTTAGGCACTTCATCATGTTCACCGGTCAGGCCATTCTTCACGCTGTTGATTTTATCGTTGAAGAAGTTGGTCGCACCAATCAGCAAGTTGTTAGAGATATTATCCAAGTGTCCACGGTACTTTAACCATTTACCCGCCATCGAGATATGGTCAGTAGTACATTTACCTTTCGCTTTAATCAATAAGCGTAAAGCTTTCAGGTCGGTGCCTTCCCATGGTGCAAATGGTTCAAGCAATTGTAGGCGATCCGAGTCAGGATTTACTTTTACTGAAACTTTACTACCATCTTTTGCGGGAGCAATGAATCCGGGATCCTTCACATCAAATCCTTTCTTTGGCAACTCATCACCGGTAGGAGGGTCAAGTTTTACCTGTTGACCCTGTTCGTTAGTGAGGTAGTCTGTGATCGGGTTGAAGCCCAAATCACCGGCAATGGCCAGAGCGGTTACTAATTCAGGTGAGCCAACAAACGCATACGTGTTCGGATTACCATCATTCCGCGACTGGAAGTTACGATTGAAAGAGTGTACAATTGTATTCTTTTCCTTACGATCAGCTCCGACCCGTGCCCACATTCCGATACAAGGTCCACACGCATTGGCAAACACCTTGGCACCAATTTTATCGAATGTATCAATGAATCCATCTCGCTCGATGGTATAACGCACTTGTTCTGAACCGGGAGTGATTGTGAATAGTGCTTTTGTCTTTAGTCCCTTAGCTGAAACCTGTTTTGCCAAGCTTGCAGCGCGGGCAATATCTTCATACGATGAATTGGTGCATGATCCAATCAAACCTACTTCAACTTTGGTTGGCCAACCATTCTTTGCCGCTTCTTCTTTTAATTTAGAAATAGGAGTAGCCAAATCGGGAGTGAACGGACCATTCAAGTGTGGCTCTAACTCGGATAAGTTGATTTCAATAACCTGATCAAAGTACTTTTCAGGATTTGCATATACTTCCGGATCACCGGTTAAGTCTTTCTTTATCTTGTCGGCCATTTTAGCTACTTCAGCCCGACCGGTAGCCACTAAATAGCGACTCATCGATTCATCATAACCGAATGTAGAGGTGGTTGCTCCGATCTCAGCACCCATGTTACAGATGGTTCCTTTACCGGTACAGCTCATGGAAGTAGCGCCTTCTCCAAAGTATTCAACAATAGCTCCTGTTCCACCTTTCACAGTAAGGATACCGGCTACTTTCAAAATCACATCTTTCGCAGAAGTCCAGCCATTTAGTTTGCCGGTCAACTTGATACCAATCAATTTCGGAAACTTCAGTTCCCAAGCCATGCCAGCCATCACATCTACAGCATCAGCACCACCTACACCAATCGCTACCATACCTAATCCACCGGCATTTACGGTATGGGAGTCAGTTCCGATCATCATTCCGCCAGGGAAAGCATAGTTTTCCAACACCACTTGGTGAATGATCCCTGCACCTGGTTTCCAGAAGCCTAATCCATATTTATTGGAGACAGAAGAAAGGAAATCAAACACTTCCTTGCTTTCGGTATTCGCAAAACTTAAGTCGTCAGCAGCGCCCACTTTGGCAGTGATGAGGTGATCGCAATGAACGGTAGATGGAACGGCTACCTTAGGTCTTCCTGCAGACATGAACTGTAACAAGGCCATTTGTGCGGTAGCATCTTGCATGGCCACACGATCCGGGGCAAAATCCACATATGATTTTCCTCTTCCAAAATTTTCGAGCTTTTGCTCACCATGAAGGTGAGAGTAAAGGATTTTTTCGGCCAAGGTAAGGGGCTTACCTACTACTTTTCTAGCTTTCGCAATTCGGCCGGGCATTGCCTTATAGGTGGCCTTGATCATGTCTAAATCGAATACCATATTTTGTAGATTAAAATGTTGTCGCTAATCTACAAAATTAGGTGAGATTTAAAGGATTTGATCAATAATATTAGCGGTGATGTCGCGTAATTAATACTCGCTCACAGCGCGCTTAATTGTTAGCGGGTATTGATGTAATTCAAGAAGTCGCGCTTGGTATTCTCATCGCGAAATTTACCTGAAAAATAGGCGGTTCCTGTTTTGCTGTTCGTATCGCTTACACCGCGAGATGCTACGCACATATGATTAGCATCCACTACTACGCCTACATCTTTGGTATTTAAAACACGCTCTAACTCCTTGCCAATCTGTACAGTAAGACGTTCTTGAACCTGGGGTCTTTTGGCGAAATATTGAACGAAACGATTGATCTTCGATAGTCCGATTACCTTGCCGCTGGAAAAATAAGCCACATGCACTTTACCATAAATCGGCACGAAATGATGTTCGCAATGTGAGAAAAACGTGATGTCTTTCTCCACCAGCATCTGATCGTAATTGTATTTGTTTTCGAATAGGCGTGTACTTGGACGATTCGAGGGGTTCAATCCACTGAACGCCTCCTGAACGTACATTTTGGCAACACGCTTAGGCGTACCCTTCAGACTGTCGTCATTCAAATCAAGACCCAACACCTGCATAATCTCACGAAAGTGACCTTCGATCTTTTCGATTTTCTGTTCATCGGTTAAATCAAATGCATCCGCCCGCAAAGGTGTGTCATGCGAGGATGATACATGATCCATGTCATCTTCTTCGTGTGGTTTAATGGGCAGGATATTCAACGAAATTTCTTTCGGTCTCATACAGCTTGATTTTTAATTCGTATTGGCTTTCAATTTGCTCCCTCAAGATCTTCCAGATGACTACGGCAATATTTTCAGCGGTAGGATTCAGGTTGGCGAAGAAGGTGGTATCTAAATTAAGGTTTTTATGATCAAATTGTTTGATAACATGATCATTAATTATATCACTGAGCAATTTTAAATCATAGACATAACCAGTTTCCGGATTGGGCTCGCCAATGAGTGTAACCAGTAATTCGTAGTTATGACCGTGATAATTGGGATTATTACACTTGCCGAAAACGGTACTATTCTTTTCATGACTCCATGCCGAGTTATACAAGCGATGGGCTGCGTTGAAATGTTCTTTTCGGGTGACGGCTATCTTCATCAATCAAAGTTAAAACAAGCATCTTGTAAAAAGGTTCGGCCAACTCGTATTAAATTAGAAAATTGTGGTGCCCTTTGCATAACGAGGAATAAGCTATTACTTTTCCTGTTATTATTATTTGGACGCAAGCATCGTCTGGACTGCTTTACTTGAAGATTTGTTTCAATGCACTTAGAAAAGATTACTATTATCATCCTTTTACTGGCGGTCGTTACTGCACTGGCAGAAGTAACTGACCGAATCAAGATTCCATATCCGGTGCTGTTAGTGCTGGCCGGTATTGGTATTGGTTTGATTCCAAATCTGCCCATGGTGGAACTCAATCCGGATGTAGTGTTTTTGATTTTCCTTCCTCCGGCACTTTATTCAGCAGCTTGGACAACCTCTTGGAATGATTTCAAAGCGGCTAGCAGGCCTATATCCTTGCTGGCATTTGGATGCGTTTTGTTTACCACCACATCGGTAGCGTTGGTGGCTCATTATTTTATACCCGGCTTTGGATGGGCCGAATCATTTGTATTAGGCGCTATTATTTCACCACCCGATGCGGTGGCAGCTACTGCAGCTACTAAAGGATTGGGTGTACCCAAACGTCTGATCACTATTTTAGAAGGTGAGAGTTTGGTTAATGATGCCACCGGATTGATCGCCATGCGCTATGCTATCCTGGCAACAGCCACAGGCACGTTTATCTTTTGGCTTGCTTCCATCAACTTTATTTATGTAGCCACCGTTGGGATTGTAATTGGACTCGTGATTGGTCAATTATTTTATTGGATTCATCGTATAACCCCCAACAATCCGACCACGGATACAACCCTTACTTTCATCACTCCTTATGTGGCGTATTTGCTGGCGGAACGCATTCACGTTTCAGGCGTGTTGGCCGTAGTAGCCTGTGGTTTATTTCTAAGCCAACGATCATCTAAAATTTTCATTCACCAATCCAGAATTCAAGCATATTCTACCTGGGATACAGTGACATTTATTTTGAATGGTGTCATCTTCATTTTGATTGGTTTGCAACTGCGGACGGTTTTATCCCATATAGAAAATCATTCCTTCGGTACGTTGCTATGGTATGGATTTTTGGTAAGCATTGCCACGATAATTGCCCGAATTGTTTGGGTTTTTCCGGGAGCCTACATTCCACGATGGCTTAGCAAAGGAATTCGAGAGCGTGAGCCGGAAACAAGCATCCGATCTGTTACAATCGTGGCTTGGTCGGGAATGCGCGGAGTGGTGTCACTAGCAGCAGCTCTTGCGTTGCCGTTGGCCTTCGAAGATCAAACACCTTTTCCTAACCGGGACATGATTATCTTTCTCACGTTTGCCGTGATTTTCGCGACATTGGTATTGCAAGGAACTACGTTGCCGGCCTTGGTGAAGAAGTTGGGAATTAAAGAAGATGCCGGAGGCAGAGTAGAAGAAGATCACGCTCGATTTAAGATTGCTACTTCGGTGATAGAACACATAGAAGAGAATTATTCCCTGGGTTTGAACGATGCGGTGTTGGCGCAGATCAAATCGAAATATGAAATCCGCATTCAACGCCTCAATAAAAACACTGACAATAAATTATCGGAAGAGGAGATTCAGGAGTTTCACCGCATACAGCGCGAATTGATTAATCGAGAGCGGGTGGTATTAGAAAATCTGGCGAAGGAAAAGCAAATCAGTGCGGAGGCACTTCGGAAACTCGAACATGAGTTGGATCTGGAGGAAGCTCGTATCGATTTAGAATTGGAAACAAACTAAAAGAGCCCGATTTCTCGGGCTCTTTTTTGGTTATTAAGTTTTGATTAACAGAATTCGTCAAACACCTCAACCAGATGTTGGCCAATCATTTGTGCATTTCTGCCTTCGATGTGGTGACGCTCTACAAAGTGCACCAGCTCGCCATCCTTAAATAAAGCAATGGCAGGAGAGGATGGAGGATAAGGAAGTGTGTATTCTCTTGCTTTCGAAACGGCTTCTTTATCCACACCGGCAAATACGGTAGTCAAATGTGCTGGTTTCTTTTCAGAATTTTGCAGCGCCCATTTAATTCCCGGACGAGCAGCACCGGCTGCGCATCCGCATACAGAGTTAATCACCAGCAAAGTGGTGCCTTTTTGCTCTTTCAATTCCTTATCAACAGCATCAGCAGTTTTTAATTCTGTAAATCCGGCTACCGTTAAATCGGTGCGCATCGGGGCAACTAAGTGTTCGGGATACATATGGTTTGTTTGAGATTAGTTATGGTTCTTTGTTTTGTCTGTTTTTTCCAGGTTCAATTGATAACAAAATTACATAAAGCCTAGTTCCAATTTAGCCGCTTCGCTCATCATGTCTTGTGAATAGGGTGGGTCGAACGTGATTTCTACTTTCACATCATTAATTCCTTCAATTTCTTTGATTCGTTGCTCCACTTCACCCGGAATAACCTCTGCCGAAGGGCAGGAAGGCGAGGTTAAGGTCATACGGATAAACACGTTGTTTACCGGGAAGATATTGATTTCATAAATCAGACCCAGTTCGTAGATGTCCACCGGAATTTCTGGGTCATAGACTGTTTTAATGGCAGCCAAAACCTTGTCTCGCAGGTTGATGCCCGACTCAGGGGTTGAAACGTTATCGATTGTAGCTTCTTCCATTAGTTAGTGTGCAGTCAATTGCGATTTGAAGGCTAAAGCGTACATTTTAATTTGCTTGATCATGGCGGCAAAGCCATTGGAACGCTGTGTTCCGATAAAGCGTTCCATGCCAATCTTTTTCATGAAGTAAAGGTCGGCAGATAAGACTTCGTCCGGACTTTGTCCATCGAAAATTCTAACCAACAAACTAACTAATCCTTTGGTGATAGCGGTATTGCTATCAGCAGAAAAGTGGAGGCTATTATTTTCCAATCTGCATGTAAGCCAAACTTTCGATTGACAACCCTTTACTTGGTTCAATTCAGATTTATCAGTAGCATTCATTTCCGGCAGTTTCTGACCTAACTCCATGATGTAGAATACCGTCATTTCCATGTCACCATCTAACAGGGAAAATTCGCTGATTATCTGATCTTGGATTTCGTTGATGGTCATTTATAAACGGCTTTCTCTAACTTAGTTACGCGTTCGTGCAAATGGGCGATGTTTTCAATTTCGTTGGCTAGTTTGAAGATAGCCCGGGTGTTTTCAGTTGATTGCAGATTTAATTTAATGATCTCTGACTTTACCCCAGTGATTTCCGATTTTACTCCGGATAACTCAGCAATCATCAGATCTTGCTTTAGCAAAGTTTCTGCCAATAACTCAACAATTCTTTGTTCGTTTTCCATAACCAATCCAATTAGTTAAGAAATTTAACGATTCTCTTTAATCCTTCCAACAGCGCATCAATCTCTTCCTTGGTATTGTAAACCGAAAACGAGGCGCGTACCGTGCCTTCCAAACCGAAGTGATCCATCAGGGGCTGCGTACAATGGTGCCCGGTTCTGACTGCTATGCCGCGAGCATCCAACATCTGACCAATGTCAAATGGATGAATCCCTTCTATAATAAACGACTGCACGCTGACTTTTTGCGATGCCGTTCCGATCAATCGAACGGTTGGGATTTCAGTTAAATGATGCGCAGCATACGCCAACAACTCATG
>JBGAUU010000054.1:0-29741 GCA_044228465.1 Cyclobacteriaceae bacterium | reverse complement strand
ACGGCTTTTCGAAATATTTAATAAGGTATGCCAATGCGCTTCGAGTGTAGCATTTCGGTTGAAGATTTCAGTAGCTCGCGCTTCCAGTTCGCGGTTTGTATTTTCAATTTGTTCATACTGATTTCGCAGCAATTCATTTTGCTCTTCAATATGATGGCGCTGAACGGTGATCTCATCGCGCTGTTGCGTGAGCTCTTCATTCTGCGTAAGCACTTCCTCTTTTTGTTCAAACAGATCGGCATTACTTTCTTTGAGTGCATTCAAAAGTTTTGCCTTCGATCGCGAGAATGATTCGGTAAAAAGATAAACCACTACTACTAATCCTATATTGGCAATCAGCGATCGCCAAGAGGCTTTCTCGTCCAAAAGCAACAAGCTGCTTTTGAAGAAGAACAGGAAGTATGCCATCGATAAAGCCGATACGATGGCCCAAAAGGTAGCTGTCTTTTTATCGATTAGAAGATTTGCCATTAGCGGCATGAGCAAAAGCCAGGGTAGTATCATCGAATAAATTCCACCTGAATAAGCGATGCCAAATAAAAAACTGATCCACGCCATCACAATCACGCAATGCGCCATTTGTGAAATAGAAAATGGCAAGCGAAAAAGAAACAATAGCAAAATGAGCGCTCCGGCAAATGACAAAAACAGCCATTGCGGCACATGAAATTGAAAGATCGTATGGAGTGCCGCAAATAAACCACTCACGCCAATCGAAATCAAAACAAAATTGATCATCAGCCGGGCGCGCGAGTAATCTTCCTCCTCTCCCTCAAAACGCGAAATAAAAAAGTGGTAGAATGGGCTCATCGGTTCGGATCAAACGGTTTGAATAAAAATAATCCGAGCCCTGAATGGGCAATGCCATTCATTCGAGCGCCAATAGAGAGGATGATGGTGGAGAAGTTCATATCCCGTTGATTTGGGCGAAATGCCGAAAGAAATCAAATCCCGAAAGACCCGACCACTTCAAGCGAATCGTTATGAAAATTTAAGAATAAACACGAGCAAACAAAGCCGTGTGTAGGTTATTCTGTAAAAATGAAGAAAAAAGTCAGTAGTTTGACTTTCTTAATCTTTCTCTAAAAAGTTTAAGTCGCGGCCAAAGGTTTCGTTTACTAGTCGCAAAGCTAGAAAGGCGATAATCACTGTGCCAATGCCCACCACCAAGGCGCCATTCACAATTCCCAACTGCGGACGTATGAATTTAAAAATAAAGGTGAGCGGAACCACCGTGCCACGGATGAAATTGGGGACTGAAGTCGTAACGGTTGAACGCAAATTGGTGCCAAACTGCTCGGCTGCAATGGTGACAAACAACGCCCAGTAGCCCACACCAAAACCAAGCAGAAAACAATTCAAATAAAAACTATCCACACTTTTAAAAGGCGCCATCAAATACCAGCCCACAAAAATCATGGTAAGGAAAATGTAAAAAGTAACTACTTTCTTTCGCGAACGTAGCGCCTGACTGATCAATCCGCTTACCATATCTCCGGCTGCTAATCCCAGGTAACTAAACATCACCGCATCACCAGCTGAGACGACACCTTGTATACCTAGTTCTCTGGCAAACTCAGGTGAGAATGTGATCAAAATACCGATCACAAACCAAATGGGAAGCGCCATAAAAATGCAGCCAATAAATTTGATGAAGCGCTCCTTCTGGTGAAAGAGTTGAAAAAAGTTTCCACGTTGCACATTGGCTTCTTTCACTTTTAAAAATATTCCGGATTCAAAAACGCTAACGCGTGCAACGAGCAATAACAAACCCAAACCTCCTCCAATGAAGTATGCAATTTGCCAATCAAAACGTTTTGACATAAAGTTGGCAAACACTGCGCCCAGCAAACCGACTGCCGCAACTAATGTAGTGCCATATCCGCGTAAGCGAACCGGCAACGATTCAGAAACTAACGTAATGCCCGCACCTAATTCTCCAGCCAAACCAATACCGGCTATAAACCGAAGGATTGCATATTGATCAACGGTAGTTGCAAAACCATTGGCAATATTCGCCAGCGAATAAAGTAAAATCGACCCAAACAAAACAGAAAGTCTTCCGCGCTTGTCGCCCATGATACCCCAAATCAAGCCTCCCACCAACAAGCCTGTCATTTGCACCTGCAACAAAAATTCGCCCTGAGCAAACAAATCCCCTTCGGCCACACCCATGCTTGCCAAACTTGGTTTGCGCACAATGCTAAACAATAACAAGTCGTAGATGTCTACAAAATAACCGAGTGCCGCCACAATTACCGGCACACTAAAAAGAGGTTTTAGGCTTCGCTGTTCCATAGTAATTTTGTGTTAAGGTAAATCAGAATATTCAATATTCCATTTCTCTCCTTCCCTTACCACCAATTTGCCATCTATAAAAATGTGATGGCGATTTTCTTAAATTTATCTTAAACTGTCAATTAAAGCCTAAATCAACTTTACTATGAAGCAAATCCATTGGGTCGTTTTCTTTTTGTTCGCAGCATTTGCTGTGAGTGCACAAAAGAAAGAAACCAAAGCCCCTACCCTTACTTTCGATGAAAAATTGTACAATGCACTTGAGTGGCGAAGTATCGGACCCTATCGCGGTGGCCGCGCAGCAGCCGTAACCGGTGTACCTGGAAAACCTAATCTCTATTATATGGGTGCCACCGGTGGTGGTGTATGGAAAACCAATGATGGTGGCAACACCTGGACCAATATTTCAGATGGCTTCTTTGGCAGTTCCATCGGTTCCATTGCGGTGAGCGAATGGGACAACAACGTAATTTATGTAGGTCAGGGTGAAGGAACCGTGCGCGGAAATGTTTCGTATGGCCATGGAGTTTGGAAGTCGACTGATGCCGGAAAAACCTGGAGCTTTAGCGGACTGAAAGAATCACGACACATTCCGCGCATTCGCATTCATCCTAAAAATCCGGATGTGGTGTATGCAGCCGTTCTGGGTGATTTGTTTAAGTCATCACAGGAGAGAGGCGTTTACAAAAGTGAAGACGGTGGTAAAAACTGGAAGCGTGTTTTGTTTGCCAATGCCGATGCCGGTGCGGTTGATTTATGCATGGATCCCAACAACCCACGCATTCTGTATGCCTCGATGTGGCGCATTCGCAGAACGCCTTACAGTTTAGAAAGTGGTGGCGAGGGATCGGCAATCTATAAAAGCACCGATGGTGGTGAAACCTGGAAAAATATTTCGGCCAACGAAGGTATGCCCAAAGGTATCTGGGGAATTTCCGGTGTGGCTGTATCTCCGGTGAATTCAAATCGCGTGTTTGCCATGATCGAAAATGACAATGGCGGTGTGTATCGTTCAGACGATGCAGGACTTACCTGGAAGAAAATGAATGACGATCGCAACTTGCGTCAACGCGCGTGGTACTACACAAAAATTTATGCTGATACCAAAGACGAAGACATGGTGTACGTGATGAATGTGTCGTATCACCGATCCAAAGACGGAGGTAAAACATTTCAATCATACAATGCCCCGCATGGCGACCATCATGATTTCTGGATTGCACCTGAAGACAACCAACGTCAGGCTATTGCTGATGATGGTGGCGCACAGATTTCTTTTGACGGTGGCGAAAACTGGACTACTTACGAAAACCAACCCACAGCACAATTTTATCGTGTGGTGACCGACAATCATTTTCCCTATCGCATCTATGGTGCACAACAAGATAACAGCACCATTCGCATTGCACACCGCACGGATGGATTTTCGATTGGCATGCGCGATTGGGAACCCACAGCGGGAGGAGAAAGTGGACACATTGCCGTTGATCCTACCAACAACGACATTGTGTATGGTGGCAGCTATGATGGCCTCTTAACGGCTCGCAACCATGCAACCGGTGAAGAGCGAAATATCAACGCGTGGCCGGATAACCCAATGGGTCACGGAGCGGAAGGTGCGAAGTATCGCTTTCAGTGGAACTTCCCCATTTTCTTTTCACCGCACAATCCCAAAAAGCTTTATGCCGCATCGCAGCACTTGCATGTAAGCTACAATGGTGGTGAAAGCTGGGAATTGGTAAGCCCGGATTTAACGCGCAATGATCCCAGCAAACTAGGACCTTCCGGTGGACCGATCACAAAAGACAATACAGCGGTAGAATATTATTGCACCATCTTCGCAGTAGCCGAATCACCTTACGAAAAAGATTTGATCCTTGCCGGATCAGATGATGGGTTGCTACACATCACACGCGATGGCGGAAAGAAATGGGAAAAACTTTCCGTTACTGGCATGCCGGAATGGACGATGGTGAATAGCATCGAGTTTGATCCGTTTGTAAAAGGTGGCGCTTATGTGGCAACCACCAGCTACAAGTCAGGAGATTCGAAACCGTATTTGTTTAAAACCAAAGACTACGGAAAAACCTGGACTAAAATTACGGATGGCATCGACCTTACACACTTTACGCGCGTTGTTCGTGCAGACCAAAAAAGACCCGGTTTACTTTATGCAGGAACCGAGTTTGGAATGTACATTTCATTTGATGATGGTGCGAGTTGGAAACCATTTCAACTCAATTTGCCAACGGTGCCGATTACCGATCTTACCATTAAAAACGACAACCTCATTGCTGCAACACAAGGCAGAAGTTTCTGGTTGATTGATGACATCACTCCGCTTCACCAACTGAATCAAACGGCAGCAAGCAGCGATGTGTATTTATTCAAACCGATGCCGAGCTATCGTATGAATGGCGGTCAGGCCGGACGAAGAGGACAACCCAAAACAGAAGGCGTGAATCACAGCAATGGTGTGATGATTCATTATTTCCTAAAAGACACCACCAAAGCCGTAGCCTCACTGGAGATTTTAGAAACTTCCGGAAAGCTGATCAAAAAATTTGCGAGCAAACCGGATAAGAAAGCAAAGGAAGAAGAATTGAAGCTCAAACCCGGCATGAATAAATTTGTTTGGAACATGCGCTATCCCGATGCAGAAGGTTTTGATGGGTTGATTATGTGGGCAGCATCGCTCACCGGCCCCAAAGCGATGCCCGGCATTTACAAAGCAAAGCTGACTGTGAATGGCAAATCGTCTGAAACAGAATTTGAAATATTAAAAGACCCACGCACCAGCGGTTCGCTAGCCGACATCAAGGAGCAATTCGACTTCTCCATTGCGGTACGCGATAAACTCACTGAAACCAATAAAGCGATCAAACAAATTCGCACTACACGTGAGCAAATCAATCGTGTAATTGAACCGATGAAGGGCAAAGAAGATATGAAAGATGCTACGGAGTTAGCTAAATCGATTTTAGATGAAATCAAAAAGATTGAAGAAGCCTTGTATCAAACGAAAAACCGTAGTGGCCAAGACCCCTTGAATTTCCCGGTGCGATTAAACAATAAACTGGGTGCGCTTGGATCAGAAGTCGATGGCAGCGACTTTAAGCCAACGGAACAAGTGAAAGCGGTGTACAAAGAAGTGACAGAAAAGATCGATGGGCAGTTGAATCAACTGAACAAAGTGATGACGGATAAGATTCCGAAATTCAACGAGATCATTAAACAAAAGCAAGTCAGCGCGATTACGATTGATGTGATGTAATAATTGCCCTTGTAAAATGAAGGCTGCTCTTAAATAAGGGCAGCCTTTTTTATTTGGGAACTATGTAGTTGTTTCACAAAGTTGCAAAGAGAATCACAGAGAACTAAAGCTCGGCTATCAGGGTGGCGACTATTTAACCAAAACCAAACGTCCGGTTTGAGTAGATGATTTGCCTTTGGCGATTACATTGAGTCGATACACATAAACCCCGTTGGGCATCGCTGCTCCGGTTGAATCGCTGCCATTCCAAATTAACTCATTGGTACCGATAATGAATTTACTCACCGCATCGCGGGTATATTCTTTTAGCAGGCGCCCGTCAAGTGAATAAATCTGCAATGAAAAATCAGAAGGCAACTCCGTTCCACTCACTTGAAAGCTGAAATAAAATTCAGCTGTCGAAGGATTAGGATAGGTTGAAAGCAGTTGAATGGTAGTTGTGTTCGAAACTTTAAATTCAATTTCGAAAGGTTTTTCTCCACTGCTATTGCCGCTGGCATCTATTCCCTCAGCACGGAGTGTGTACTTTCCTTCCGCCAACGCAGTGGGGTTAAAATTCATTTGAAAAGGCTTATCGGCTGCTGCCGCACTCCATGTTACATCGCTCCGTTTGAAAAAAATTCTTTCATAACTACAGGGAGGTGCTTCGCAGGGACGTTTCAAAAATAGTTTCAAGCCCAGCGTATCGGTGCGGAATAAAAATTGATTATTGTCCTCGAGTTGTACTACAATTTTTGGATTATTCGAAACATAATCTCCATTCTTCACCAAGCGACCATCTATCAAAACGGATAAAACGGGCGCTGTTACATCTCCCTTCACTTGCAAATGATCCGGCAGCGTCATCACATTGTTATCATAAATTTGTTCAGGAATCAATTTAGGGTTAACAAAAACAGTTAGATCATTCATCCCCACTTTTCCTTTCGTTTCTACAGCCACTGAAAATTTCGAAGTATCACCAGGAACTGGCGCAGGAATAACTTGTGCAACAATGGAAACCTGACCGGTGGTCTTATTCACTACTTGCGAACGCACCGATAAAGGTTGCGTAAAACTCTTATCCGTATAATTCACAAAACCATAAGGAGCCGAAAATGATTCGCCCTCTTGTTTGGTTTGCTGAGTCAACGAGCCCTTATAAACTAAGATACCATCGGCTACAGATTCAAAGTGCACAAGCCACTTATCCAACTGTACGGCTGTGAGGTTAACTTCATCGCGCATATTCAACACCACGCGCAGGTATGGAAATCTTTCCGTGTCGATAAAATCCAAATCCAAATCGTATGTAATATTAGCAAACAACAATGTTTCAGTTCCGGTTAATGAAATCCCGTAAATCGAAAATGTTACTTCATCACTCGGCTCAATCGAACCGGCACGCGGAATAAATTTCACCCAACTTTTTGCAGGGCCAATCAATGATGATTTTAGATATCCGCTGGAATATCTTCCTGTCAGGTTTTTACTGACTGACACAGTCTGAGCCGTGGCCGGTGCAGAACTGGTGCGAATGAATTTAGCCGAGCCGGGACTCGCCCCCTTCCTTCCCAAAATAATAACGGGCTCGCCATTCAACAATGAATTGATTTGAGCTACACTGATACCAAAACTACCGAGTTTGTTTTTCACATTTGCCGACCAAGACTGATAGCCGGGATCTCCAATTGAAAATAAAATTACCGAATCACTTTCCTGAATAGCATCCACATACGCTGCGAGGTCATCATTCAAATTAGTCTCTAATTCTGAAAGCAAAAAGCTGTTGATCAACTGCGGCTGACGACCACACGTGCGTGGATCCTGAAAGCTGAGTGGAAGACCTGCATAAGGCACCACAGAGTTTTTATTAAAAGCTACCAGATTGATGGTATTATTTCTACAGGGCTGACCTTGCGAAGCAATATTATATTCTACACCATCAATCTTAAATGACACATTCGTAACGGGTGTTGGGTTGGTACTTCCAAAGGTAGTTACCGAAACAGGTCGTGTCGTTTCGAGATAGCTCAACTTTTTGAAAGGTAAATCTTTTAAAAGTCCCGAAACTTCGTTTTCCATCAACTGCGGAAATTTCAGCTGTCCCCATCCTTCTGGACTATTAGCAATAAATGTAAATGAACTGGTGTTCCAATCTGAACTTTCGGTTGCACTCGGTTTATCAAACTTCGTTCTCCAATAATAAGTGGTAGAATCCTTTAGCGCGAGTGAAGCTGCAAATTTACCCAGCACCTTTGCCGTTATTTTTTGCGATACTAAGAAAGGACTATTAAATGTGCTCACCGAATCCAATTGAATCTGATAATCGCGTTGTGCAGAGTTGAGGTCAGAAGATTGAAATACCAAATTCAGGCTTTGTCTATTCACCAGTGCGTTGTTGGCCGGAAATAAATTCTTGGTGCTGTTGCTGGAAAGAAGTGCTAATAAAGTGGCGGAGTTATTTAGTTCATTTGTCTCGTTGATTACATTGAGTGGATCTAAAATAATTGAAAACTGATTGATACCTGCACTACTGGGTTCTTGTGGAACAGTGAAGATGATCGTATCCTGCGACAACACATTATCAAAATCAGAATCGTAGGTTTTGATGTTTCCATCCGGCAATGTTCGAATAATGCGCACGGCTACATTTCCGGTACCGGCTGCACCAATATTCTTGCGAATGATGCGCACACCAAACTCAGCACTGAGCGAAGTTACAGGCGAACCGTCTAAGGATACTATTGAAAGATCGGTGCCTTCTAAAGTGTAATCGGGTTTGTTGGTGCCAAACAGTTTCACAGCCGGATCGCCCAACAAAACCATTTGCTGCACTTGTGTGCCACTTTCTGTACTCGCCCCATACGTGTTCAAGTATCGAATGGCTACCTCCTTCTGCACATCGCCAATACCTTTACGTAAGAACACGGAGTCAGCAAATCCAACCTCATAAAATAATGAGCTATATGCCCTTAAGGTATTATCCAATCCGAAAGAACTGTGCGCAATAAAATTTCTGGCGCCTTTGTTAGGTGCCAACACCCAGTCTTCGCCAAAGATGGCTCCATTCAAAAAGAAGGCACCGGCATTACATCCATTGATTAAAAATACCGGATACTTACCCGCGTTGTTGTATCCCATTACCGGATCACTAGCAAAACCAATATCAATATCAATCGTGCCGGGTGATGAGTGCCCGAAGAACGTAACAAGGTTGGTACCTTTGTTTATCTGATCAGACACATTGAGCAATTGTATTAGGTTGGCTTCCTGTTTGGCGAGGGTCTTCACCTGACCACCCCAATAATTTCCTTCGGCAACCGATTTGAATTGATCCATGTATCCTCTGAAAAGGCTCAACTCATAAGGTTTGATTCCACCACTTAAATGAAGGCCTCGTTTTTTCCATTCGGAAGAAACAGGTGCACTTTCTACTTCGATAATTTTATTCAGATAGGCTGCTATTTGCTCAGGCGTGGTGGCGGGTAATCGGCCGGTGGAAATTTGGGGGTCGTATGTCGTACTGCTAAAGCCGGCCGTAAACGCTGCATCCGATGCAGGCATCCCTGCCGAAGGAACAAAATCTCGTGATTCGTTCGTAGAAAATGGCACTCTGCGATACTGCGAATACGAACTGATGTCACGGCCCTTTCCGATGATGAACAGATAACGTGGCTGCGCGTTATTCACCATGTATTTCATAAATTCAAAAATGGCGAGTGACGATGTTTCTCCGTAATTAAATTGATTGTAAAGTTGGTCGATGGTGACTGTCAAAGTATCGTACTTGCCACCTGCAGCTGAGGCGCGATAGCCCGCATAGGCTTTCACCACATCCGGGTAGCCACCTGCCGCTTTCATCAACGACCGATTGCTGATGACAATGAAGGTAGGTTGTAAAGATTGAAACGACCGGAAGCTTACTTGCTTTATTGAAATAGGCGATTGTATGGTGTTCGTTAAAAATACATTTCGTCCATCGAGTGTATTTGGAATAATTGCTTTCAGCTTTGTAGCTTCTGCTTGCATGCCGATTACAGAAATGTCGTCAGTGTCTGTAATATCAAACAATCGGGTGCCATTGGGAGCATTGTCAAATTCCACATACGACTTAGCATTATTGTTGGGTGCCAACCGAAAAATCTTTTCGGTTACTCCGCTGGCATTGAAGCTTTGCGGAAAGATTACTTTAATATAAGCAGTGCTGAATTGGAATCGATTATTGAATGTGGCACCAGCCGTTACCCGAATGGTAGTCTTGCCATCTGCTGAAAAATCACTCCATTCCAAATCCGCGGTTATCAAAGGAGTTTCAAATCCAAAAAAATCAGTAGTGGCTACCGTCCGCAAAGCGCTTGCAACAGAGCCAACCTGCACTTGTGCCGAGTGTGGAAAAGCATCGCGTCCCACCAGCAGCATTTCCAGACGCGGCAATCCTTCGGTGGGTATGCCATTCTTGAGTAAGTCAATGGTAAAGTCGGTGGACTGCTGTGGTTGCAGTGGTTTGCTAAACCATCCTTCACCTTGATCGAAAAAAGTATTTTGCAAAACCAACTCAGGTCCAAAAGAGTAGCCCGATGAATAATCTTCACTCAACACGGTCAGTCTTTCTTCCGTATGTGCATTTTCTTTGGGCAGGTTTAACACATTCACTTCCGAAAAACTTGACATGCGCTTGCCGGCCGGAGGTATTAAGCTATACGTGAGAAAATAAGACGTGGTGTCGCTGTATAAATTATAATAAGGATGAGGTTGTGCGCTGGCCGGTTGATACAGGTTTTTATCTAATGTGCCATCGTTGCGCTTTCCGAAAAATTCGATGTAATCGGTGGAATTAAAAATAGCATCGGCTTCTCCCTGTATCAAAATAGCCTGCTCTTTGCCGCGGTGGTATAGTTTAATCAGGCGAGGATCTACTGCATTGACCGGAAAATTAGCCGCCTGCAAATCGTTGTAAGTAATACGGTATAGGCCATCCCGTGCTACGGAAATCTTGTAATACGATTGATTGAAATTGATCCATTCATTGCTGTACTGGGCTAAACCTGAAAAAGGTATCAAAAACAGTCCACAGACGAGCAAGCGAGCCATGGAAGGATGAAATGAGAATCGAAAAAGCTTCACAACTAATAGATACAACTTCAAAAGTAGTGGTAACAAGTCATATTTCGGCTGATTGTTCGGCAGAATTTAACGAATAGATCCTGCCCTGATATTTAGTCAGAAATAACGATTCAGCGCCTGCTTTTGATATAACCGGTGTGCGTTTTCTATCAGGGTATATCAAAAAGAGTGTAACTTCAATTGAAATAGCTGCGTCCAAGAGCCGTGATCACAAAAGAAGAGGAGTTTGCATTGATTGACCGTGTTTTGGCTGGCCAAACAGAGGCCTATGCGCAATTGGTGGATGCCTACAAAAGCTTTGCCTTCACCATCGCTCTGAAAGTGCTCGACAACCGACCCGAGGCAGAAGAAGCCGCGCAGGATGCATTTATCCGTGCATTTCATTACCTCAAAAAATTCAATCGTGAAGCTCGCTTTAGTACCTGGCTCTACCGGATTACTTTCAACACCGCCATCAGCGCCAAGCGTAAAAACAGAATACGCTTGGATAGCATTGAAAACAAAATGATAGCGTATGATGGAGCTGCTGAAGAATCTTTGGAAAGAAATGACAAGCAGGTGTATATCGCGCAAGCAATGGAAAAGCTAAACGAGGCCGACAAACTTTCTATTCAACTGTATTACCTGCAAGAGTTTTCGTTGGATGAAGTGGCCGAAATCATGGGGCAGCCCAGCAATACCATTAAGGTGCGCGTGCACCGGGCCCGGCTTCGGCTGGCGGAAGAATTAACTAAGATTTTAAAAAGTGAAGTTGTAAATTTGTAATGCTATGACCCCACGCAACGATTGGAAAGAATTATTGATTCGCTACCACAGTGGAGAATTGGATGCGGCTACTCGTGCCCTCGTTGAGCAGCAATTGCGGCTGTCTCCGGAGTTGCAACAGCACTTAAACCATTTGCAGGAAATTGATCGATTTCTTCAGCAACGAAACCGGCTGGAGCAACCTTCAAAAAACTTTGCAGATCGGGTGATGCATGGAGTATCATTGCCGGCTCGCTCACAAGCACTGTCGCCAAAGATGGGCTTAATCCTTCTGTCGAGTATTTTAGTGCTTACGCTGGTTGGGTTGGTAATGCTGATGAACGGCTATTTTGATTCGTTGATTATTCCGTTGAACGTCAATCTGGAATCATGGTCTTTTGAGAAATTCCCAACTCCCAATTTCAATTTTCCATTTCCCAGCAAATGGGTAGTGACTGCCTTTTTAATTTTGAATATGGTGGTTGGCTTTATTCTACTCGACCGCACCATCCTCAAACCTTTCTTTCAGCGAAGGGCTGAGGCCTTTCAATAATCTTTATTTTTAGGAAGCGGATAGTTCATTCACAATCTGTATCGCCCGATCAATTTCTTCGGTGCTGTTGAAGATGTGCGTAGAGTGCCGAACCCCATACACATCGCCTTGTGAGCGCGGGCGCATTCTGGCTTTCGCCCAATAGGCATCTTGTATTTGTGTACCGGTCAAACCTTCAATGGTGTAAAGTGTGATGCCCGCACTCATCGCTTCTTCTTTGGCTGAGAATATTTTCACTTTCTTATTCTGACGCAAGCCTGTCCGCAAGCGATCTCCTAAAAACTTAATTCGCTGATAGACATTATCCGGACCTAATTGAAAGTGGAAATCCAAAGCTACTTCTAATGCCAGCAGAATGGCGAAGTTGCCGGTGCCGCGTTGGGTAAACCGAAATCCCTCATCGGCATGATCATCCCAGCGATAGCTCGCTACGGTTGACCACATGTCTTTGATCAGATTGGATTTTACGAACATAAATCCGGTGCCGGTGGGTGCTCCCATCCATTTGTGAAAACAACCTACATACGCATCGCATCCGATGTCTTTTAAATCAACTTTAATATGCCCAATTGTTTGTGCACCATCCAACACGGTAAAGATTCCGCGCTTTCGTGCCTCCGCACATATTTCTTTCACCGGAAGAATCGAACCGGTGCCGGAAATCATGTGCGATAACATCAGCACTTTTGTTTTGGGCGTCAATGCTTTGATGATCGTGTCGTACACTTCGGAAGAGCTGGTGATTGGTTTGCCAATAGCAACGGTTTTGAATACCGCACCAAATCGTTTTTCTTTTACTTTCCATGAAGATTGTCCTCCACCATGTTCTTGGTCTGTCGTGAGAATTTCATCACCCGGTTGTAACGTGATGCCGTTGGCGATGTAGCTCATGCCATTCGTGACGTTGTCGGTCATAGCGATCTCTCCTACTTCGCAGTTTAAGAGCTTCGCTACTTTCGTGCGAATAGGCAATAAATTATTGTAGCCACTGATGAACTGTTCTTTGTTGTCATCTTTGTACGCCCAATCGGCTACGTGGGTGGCCATCATGTGCGTATGCTCCACCATTTTGTCGACTACTGCTTTGGGCATTACACCTACCGTACCGGTGTTGAAGAACACCGCGTCCTTCGAAAGCATGAATTGATCGCGCACACTTTTCCAGAAAGCCGGATCTTGCGGATCGGTTAGCTGGGGTGCAACGTCACTCCATGAATTAGAAAAAGAGGGCAATGCGGAAAGTGACAGAGCAGATACGCCCAGCGACTTCAATAGTTTTCTTCGTGACAACATAGATTTGTATGATAGGTAAACTAAAATTACAGAATATCGATGTGATAAACATCGGTCTCGTTGCGATTTATGTTGCGTACTTCAAAGCCTCCGGGTTGCGGAATTTCTTCGATCAGGTCAAACACGCGGCACGTTTTAGGCAAACCGCCAAAAATGAGCAGAAAGGTAAATGGTTGTCTTCGTGGCATGACGGTCCACTGCGGAGCATACGAAATATTTTCTGCATGAAGCAATTGCGAACGCACACCTGAAGTTCGGTCGATTAAAAATGTAGTGCGCCAAATGCGTATAAGCATGTCATCGCCTGTATTGTTGCAATGGCAATGCACATACACAAATGAATCTTCCAACGTAGATGGATCAATCGATGCAAGTGTATCGATATCGACTGAAGGTTTTACCAGCGGCTCAATGGTATCTGCTTTGGCATGAATCAAGTGGCGGCTAATTACTTCTTGGGAAACCATGGAAAGAAAGAAGATGTTTTGCGAATATACTCATCATACTGTGGCTTGTTGGTCTTCAGTGCTTTTTCCAACAACGCCACTCCGGAAACTTTCACTAACAAAAAAGTCATGAGCAATGAACCCAGCACCGGCCAATAACTTTGTGTTGCCAGCGAGAAGAAGGCAAAGCCCCACCAAACACACGCATCGCCAAAGTAATTGGGATGACGCGTGTATTTCCAAAAGCCGGTGTTCAGCACTTTTCCTTTGTTAGCAGGATTTGATTTGAATTTCACAAGCTGGTAATCACCGCCAGCTTCAAATGCAAAACCGATCATCCAACAGAGAATGGCGAGTGCATCCCATGCGTTGAGTGTAGTATTTTCTGTGTTATAATTCACTGCGAATAAGGGCGCGGATATCAACCACAATAAGAAGCCTTGCAATAAAAAGACCTGGAAGAAGCTAAACCACCAGTAGCGTGTAGCTCCATATTTCTGTCGAAACTGTGCATAGCGGTAGTCTTCGGGTTTGCCCCAATTGCGCCACCAGAGGTAGGCGAACAAGCGCAAACCCCAGATGCTGACGAGCATCAGCAAAATCCATTTGCGCAGATTGTCGGAAGGTGTGTTGAAGAAGTAATAGGCATTAATCGCTACGAAACCCAATCCCCAAAAAGGGTCAACAATACCTGCATTAACCAAACGTACACTCACCATCCACACGATGGTGAGCATGACCATCACGATCACGAAGCCTTGTATGTAGGAGGACCAAAAAGGAACGAGCATGGTCAAAGTTAATCTCTTTTTTAGAAGATTGAATGCTAATCCTGTTATCTACAGGTTGAAACCCTGCCTACGGACTAAAGTCCGTGGCTATGTAAATAATTCCTACTTTTGATCATTGAATCACCCTACTATGAATAAACTAGTCATTAGCAGCCACGATGAATTTCAAACCTATCTAGGAAAAGAATTGGGCGTGTCCGATTACACCACCATCACGCAAGATCAAATCAACCGCTTTGCCGATGCTACCCTCGATCATCAGTGGATTCATACTGACCCGCAACGTGCCGCCACTGAAACTACTTTCAAGAGTACCATCGCACACGGGTATCTCACCTTATCGCTGGTGCCACACTTGTGGGATCAGATTGCTGAATTCAGAAATATCAAAATGATGATCAACTATGGCATTGAAAAACTGAAGTTCAATCAACCGGTATTGGTCAACCAGGAAGTGCGTCTTCGCGCCAAGCTGCATAGCATCGTTAACCTGCGCGGCATCACCAAATTTGAAGTTGACGTAACGCTCGAAATCAAAGACAATCCCAAACCTGCCTTCAACGGCATTTTGGTTTTCTTGTATCACTTTCATTAATCGATTTTAACCTTCATGAAGGACTTTAAAAAATATTTTATCATTCCCGCTCCGCCTCACGATGTCTATCTGGCTCTCACCAATCCGAATACGATTCACTTATGGAGTGGTGAAGAAGCGGAGATGAGCACCGAGCCCAACAGCGAATTTTCCTTGTGGGAAGGAAGCATCGTAGGAAAGAATCTCGAGTTTGAACTCAACAAAAAGATTGTGCAGCAATGGTATTTTGGCGAGCAAGCCGAGCCCTCCATTGTCACCATTAAATTGCATGAAGCCAAAGAGGGCACTTCCGTGGAATTGCGTCACACCAACATTCCCGACTCTGACTACAATGATATTGTAGAAGGATGGGAACATGCATACTTCGGTGCCATCCAAGAATTTTACGAAGAGTGATGGCGTATCTTGAAAAGTTTCTGATCGTAAAAAAATCAAAGCTGCCGAATGCCGGCAAAGGATTGTTTACTAAAAAAGCTATCGCTAAAGGTACTCGCATTGTTGAGTACAAGGGAAAAAAGCGAAAGTGGAAAGACGTAAAACACCTGGACGGCTACAACGGCTATTTGATGTACATTACCCGCAACGCAGTGATTGATGCATTGCCAGCCTTGAATACACTGGGTCGCTATGCGAACGATGCACAAGGATTATCGAAAGTAAAAGACCTGCGCAACAATTGTGAATATGTAAGCGAAGGTAATCGATGTTACATTGAAGCTAAACGATCGATCGAGCCGGGTGAAGAACTGCTGGTAAGCTACGGCAAAGAATTTTGGCAACTGCAACGCAAAATCATGCGCGACAAAAAATAGCCACGTGGCTTACTCTTTTCGTTTACCTACAAAGCGAATGACAGAAGCTAATCCGTTGTGAAACACACCTTCTCTTAATTCAATTTCCTTTTCTTCCAAGAGAATGATTTCGTAATTCGCAAAGTCGTGTTGAATCTCTTCGATTGAAAACAAAGAAGCTTCATCGCGCGGTCCGCCTACGTCAGGGTTCTTTGTTACATACTCCACATGTTTCTTGCTGAATGCTTCAAAGATAAGGATGCCACCAACGCGTAAAAATGTATTCATGGTTTGATGATACGCAGACTTAATCTCGGGAGGGAAATGCGCGTAGATCAAAGCTATGGCATCGAACTGTGCGCTGCGATAATGCATCTGCTGCAATTCGCCCACCTGATAGTGAATAGACACATGGTGTGCTTTTGCCAACTGCATGGCTTTCTGTTGGCCCGCTGCACTAATATCAAAGGCTGAAACATTCCAACCTTGCCTTGCTGCATACACCGCATTTCGGCCTTCGCCTTCGGCAGGAAACAAAATAGCTCCTGGCGTAAGTTGCTCCATTTGTTGTTTCAAAAATTCGTTGGGTTCTTCTCCATACGCATAACCGGACTGGCTGTAGCGGTTATTCCATCGTTCTAACCACGCTTTATTCATTGTATTGTTTTATTTCTTGAAACAAAATACGTGAATACAACTGCCGAAGTAATAGGACAAATGTTCAAATCAATAGCACTTTAAAGTAATTCGTGCGGAGAGAAATGGACTATTTCATTTTCTTTACAAAAGCGAGACAACTTAAAATAGTGTCGCGGACGCGCTTGAGGTATTTGGGAATTTCTTTGGGGTAGTTTTGAATTCCACTCAGGTCATCGCGATTGGTCAAGTGAATCAAGCGGGTGGCATCGGTTACATCGCGTGAAAGCTGTTCACCCTGCAACGTGGTAATCTTCAACAACTCCACCTTGATGTCGAGGATCACTTTATTATAAAACGGAATTGACTTGTAGGTAAGGTCGGTATGGTTTTCTACTTCCTGATAAATTTCTTTGAGTCGCGTAAACATGCTGCAAATATACGAATCCTTAGCGGGCTTTGTGTTTTAGTTTCAACACATAGGTATCTGTCAGTTTGTTTAAATCAATGATCGAGTTAATGCTTTGATCTAAATTTAACAACTGGCTGTTTGCCAATAGGTAGAAATGACCGTGCTGATAATCGAAGGTAGTTGGTATGTTCATCTGAGGGTGTCCTACCAAAACCGTATCTATTGTTGCAAGTTCGGATTCATCTTTGGATAAATGAATGGTGTAAAGCCCATGTTTCGAAACATCGCGGCTTGCATTCTGAATGGCAAAGAGTGTTCCATTGACATATTTTAATCCGTCTACGCCCCGTGTTTCCGGAGAAGGAGCATTCAGTACTTTCTTCTCTGCTATGTCGATAATCTGAATACCGTTATCCCAAGTAGCTACGAATAGTTTTTGGTCATCGGTTGAAAGTGTAATACCGTTTGGTTCGTTGCTGTTCATCCACGCGTGCCACTCTGGCTGTGGATAATTGAGTTTCCATATTTTACTCTGCCGGGTGTCGGTGATGTACACTTCGTTTGTCGAACTGACAGCGAGGTCGTTGAGAAAATGCTTTTGATGATCTGCCAATTCAAACTTATGAATGAACGCTCCGGTGGAAATTTGAAAAACAAACAAAGCGGAATAGTTTTGAAGTGTGTCGGTAGCATTTGTAAGTGCAAAGAGCAAATCATCTTTAGCGAGCAGACCTACTCCCGATCGAAAGCCATATTGATTACTGTGGATAAAGTCGCGGGTAGTCGTTCCATCGGTCACTACAATTTTGTTTTTGTAAATGCTGCTGATCAATAGTTTGTCTCCACTCACCGCAATGCCTTCCGGAATCAAATCCTCTTCCGCGCCCAGCGAAAGAACTGAGATGCTCTCCTGCCGACAGCCATATAAGAGCAAGGGTATTAAAGCTAGCGTAAACAGTTTCTTTGAAATCATCCTTCAAATATAAAAGAATGAATACGTTGTAGCATGATAATGTCCATCCTATTCATCACGAAGGCACGAAGTCAATAAAGAAGTGTCTGTGAAACTTTGTGCTTCTTGGTGTAGCGCGGTGGGATATATCTTCAACCGATTATTCCACAAAGTTTCACGGAGTAGCGCAGAGGCACACAGAGAATATGCTTTTGAAAGTGCGATAGGGAAAACTCTCATAAAATCCGATCTTTGTAATATGAAGAGCCAACCTACGAAACGTCAGCAAAGTCTGGGTGAAGAAATTGCAAACAGTATCAGTCACGGCATCGGGTTTCTGGGAGCTGTTGCTGTTACTCCGATTCTGATTATCCAGTCTATTCCTTTAGGTGGAAAAGCGATCTTCGCATCGAGTGTATTTGGTGCAACCATGATGTTGCTCTATCTGGCTTCTACTCTCTATCATGCGTTTCCGCATAGCAAAGCCAAACGCGTATTCAACATTTTCGATCATGCCGCTATTTTCTTGCTGATTGCCGGCACCTATACTCCGCTTACATTAATTGTGCTGAAAGGCGCCTGGGGTTGGTGGCTATTCGGTATCGTATGGACGCTGGCGATTGGTGGCGTGGTGCTGAAATCTGTAGCCGGTGCCAAAAGCAGCAAACTATCTACTGCATTGTATTTAGGTATGGGGTGGCTGGCGATTGTTGCTGTAGAGCCGCTCTGGAACAGTATGCCAATGTGGGGATTATTCTGGTTGGTCGCCGGAGGCGTGATGTACTCACTCGGTGTTGTATTCTTTGTGGCCGAGCGAATTAAATACAGTCACTTTATCTGGCATTTATTTGTATTGGCGGGAACCGCCTTTCATGTAGTGGCGGTGCTGGGGTATGCTTATCAGAATTAAAGATGAAGTTATATTTAAATGATTTCTATCAGCAGGATTATCTCGACCATTCCATTTGACCCTTAAAGAAGAATTAACAAATGAAAAAAGCAATTCCGTATTTACTTATTGTAGTTCTATTTGTTGTAGCGCTTTTTGTGCGTCAGTGCCGCGAGGGGCGCTCACCCGAACAGTCATCACGTCCTTCGTCTGGAACATATCATTCTACTGAAAAGGATTCGTCCAGTGTTGCTGATGTATTTCGCGATGTAGAAGCTACTTACTTCTTTACAAAGCATGCCCGCTGCCGCATGGAGTGCCGACATATCACACAAAAAGAAGTAAAAGAGATTGTGCAACAAGCGAATATTAACTACACAAAAAGTGAACCCGATGCTCCACGTGGTGCCAAGTATGCATTGGAAGGATACACGAGTAAAGACCGGCAACATGTGCGTATCATCGTGGCTCCGAAAGAACGCCATCTTACTATTGTTACCGTCATTGATCTGGACGAAGACTGGAAGTGCGGAAGTTGTAAGTAGAATTGATTGTGAATTAAGAAGTTTAAAGTCGAGAGTCAGAAAGTCGGAAGTCGGGAGTCAGAAGATAGCGAAAGCGTCTTACCCATTACAAAATTTTAGTGTTCATGTTTCGGTCTGTGGGACACAGACCGAGGTTGGAGGTTGGAGGTTGTAAGTAGCATAATGCGGGATAGAAAATAAAAACGTGGTGCTGCAAGTGACTGATCGGTTCACTCACAACTCCACGCCTATCTGATTCCAATTATGAATTTTATTTATTGAAACCGTGTGATGCTTATGCGCGATACACCGATTTCAAAAATTCTGCAATCGTAGTTGGCTTGCGGCCTAAAATATTTTCTAAGTCTTTACTTACCACATCCAATTCTCCCACTGCTTGTGCCACGGCAAAGCCTGCAAACACGCCAATCATGTCTTGCGGCAATCCGAATTTAGCGAGTGTTTGTGCGTACTCTTCCGCAGTAGGTGACACATAATTGATCTTCTTTCCTGTTTGAGATGAGATGATGTCCGCTACTTGCTGGTAAGTGAATGCTTCGGAGTGGGTAAAGTCGTATACTTTGTTGACATGATTGGATGGTGTGCGCAAAATGGCTGCGGTAGCTTCAGCCAACTCTACGCGTAATGCCGCACTTACCTTTCCAGCTTTTGCCGGCAGATAGATTACTCCTGTTTCCAATACTTTTTCACCGACAAAAGCGGGGATAAAATCCATGTACAAATTGTTTTTTAAAATGGTATAGGCGATGCCACTTTCTTTCAGCCACTTCTCTGTTTGAAGGTGCGACTGTGCTACTACCCACAAAGGTGAAGTCTCCGTTTCGTTTCTGCGCTGAAAGCTGGTGTAGACAATGTGCTTTACACCGGATGCGACTGCCGCCTTTACAACATTTTGGTGTTGCAAAAGTCGCTTTCCAATTTCGCTTCCTGAAACAAAAAGTAAATGATCAACTCCTTTGAATGCATTCACCAAGGATGCGTAATCGTCATAATCACCAACGGCTGTGTGAATCCCTCGCTTGGTAAATTGATCTGCCGACTCTTTGGCTCGTACCAAAGCGGTAAGATCTTTTGCTGATACTCCTTTTTCTAAAAGGAATTTGATGGCTGCATTTCCAAAATGCCCTGTTGCTCCTGTTACTAAAATCATTTTTAAATGGGTTATAATTAATAATTACATTTGTTACACAAAGTGACTATTGTTAGTTCACAATCGTAACCTGTTACATTTAGGTAACCATGAAAATAGTAGTAACAAAATGGTAACTAACGGAGCGTTAACCGATATTCAACAGTGCCCGGTCACCGCCACGATGGAACGCATCGGTGGAAAATGGAAACCAATCATCTTATATTGTATCCGTTCTGACACCAGACGCTTTGGTGAAATTGCTTCACGTATTCCGACTATCTCACGAAAAGTGCTGACGGATCAATTAAAAGAATTGGAAGAAGATGGTCTCATCCTTCGTCAGCAATTCAATGAAATACCTCCGCGTGTTGAGTATTCACTTACCGAGCTTGGCAGAAGTCTCTCACCTGTTCTCAATGAAATGGAAAAGTGGGGTCTGCGATATTTGAAATCGGAATAAAAGTTAAAGTTTTTAGTCTGTGTGGACGCAAACCAAGGTTTATAGGTTTCGGTCTATGTGGACACAGACCGAGGAAGAATATCTGTGAGAACATTACACCGAGGAAAAAGTCACAGTTTTAATTCTGTCAACTGCTGACACTCATTCATCTTATCCATTAAAAACGATGCGGAACTATTTGTTTTCGCGCGCTTTCATTTATCCGATCAACAAGTGAAATCAATATTCAACGCTGTTTTCAAAAAAACTGTTTTGTTTTGTTAGGATTCCTTACTATATTTGCAACAGCATTTTAAAACAAAACGATTATGTCACATACAATCAAAGGGTACACCTACGGGGCTGTAGCGCAATCACCTGTAAGCATTGCTGAGTTAGCCTTGCTCAAACAAACCGTTCTCTTTACCGAAGAAGACGAAAAGTATCTCCGATTGGCCGGAGAAGTTCTGAAAGATCAAACGAACGATGTACTCGATCTTTGGTACAGTTTCGTTGGAGGAAACGAACATCTGGTTCATTACTTTGGTAAGAGCGGAAAACCAAACATGGAATACCTGACAGCCGTTCGCACTCGTTTTGGTCAATGGATTATGGACTTATGCAATCGTCCGTATGATCAAACCTGGTTGAATTACCAGCATGAAGTTGCTCTTCGTCATCATTCTACCAAAAAAAATAAAACAGATGAAGTAGATGCTGTTCCCATTATACATTATCGCTACATGGTGGCCTTCATCTTTCCGATCACAGCTACGATTAAAAGCTTTTTATCTAAGAAAGGCCATGATCCGGCTACGGTAGATGCCATGCATGCTGCCTGGTTTAAAGCTGTAACACTTACTGTTATCCTATGGACCTATCCTTATATCAACAAAAACGAATTTTAAACTTCACTTTAACAAGTAGTTAGACGGAAATTCCGTCTAACTACTAATAATATACTTTATGGAAGTTGCTATTTGGGATACCTATGTGGTACGAAAAAATGGATTGACCATGCATTTTGATATTGTGGTTCCCACCACTATAAAAAACAAAGAAGTTATTTATACCTTTGGTAAGGAATACTTACAATCCAAATCCGAAGAAGGGCAACCATTGTCTTCGAAGGAATGCCGCTTTTGTCATATCGAACAAGCGTCAACAAAAATGATTGAAAGCATTCATCAGAAAGGGTATTATATTATTGAAATGCAAAACTGCTAGTGTCTGTCTTCAATCTATCGGATCAAAATAAACATCTCGATCACAAAATAGTGGCCGGCTTAGAGCGCCTTGCTCAGGTGTTTCGGGTATTAGTATGGGAACAAGCCAAAGTGCTGGGACTTAGCCCCATTCAGATTCAATTGATGATCTTTATTAAGTATCATCCGGAAGGTCAAACAACCATCAGTTATCTGGCTAAAGAGTTTAATCTGACAAAGCCTACCGTGAGCGATGCGGTGAAGGTATTGGAAGAAAAAAAACTGATTAAGAAATACACTAGTGGTGAAGATACACGCAGCTATACCATCCGGTTAACTGCCAGCGGTAATAAAATGGTGGCTGAGACCGAAAATTTTGCCGATCCTATCCGGCAATTAGTTGCTCAATCTAAATCTATTCATCAAACGGAATTGTGGCAGGGAATCTACGAACTGATTCGTGGGTTGAACCAACAAGGAATTATCAGTGTGCAACGAACCTGTACCACTTGCAAGCATTATGCTTTCAAAAATAATCTTCCGTATTGCTCGCTTTTAGAACAGAAATTATTGCCTAAAGATATTCGCATTGATTGTGAAGAATTTGCAGAAGTTTAATTCAACAGACAAAAAAAGTCTTTCCAGAATGTTACAAAAGCAATAACTATTTTCAAGTCTTGTTTTGTAAAATTCCTGCTAAACTATTTCGAAATCAACTTCCACGCTTCGGTTTTGTAAAGTTCTGTTTTTAATTCTTTCTCTTTTTCCGGTGAATATCGAAAGCCATTTGAAAAATCCTTAATCGTGAGATGAGTCAGGCGTATATTCTTCTCACACATGTCGATTGAAAAAACATAGGGAGCAATCTTCGTCTTGGTTACGGTATGTGTGATTTTATTGGTCTCTTCGTTCACTACCTCCACCACATGTTTTTGTTTAAAAGTTAGTGTTAGCTTGCCGTTGCTGGCTCGATAGGTTCCTTTAAAGTAAGTGTCATTGAACAAGCATCGATTGATCAAAGCAAAGTCTTTGCCGTTCAGGAAAAACAAATCGCTGGCACAGCAATCGCAATCAGCTTCTATTTCACAAGTTTTGTTATCATATTTCTCCGCTAAAATAAATACTTGCCCACTTAGTTGCTGACCATATATGTCCTTGCTTGCAGCCAGCATAAAAAACAATAGGATCCATCGAAGCTTCATAAAAAACATATTGGCTATTTTGAATGTCTGATACAATTATTTACAAGGTAACGATTTGATAACTTAATGTAAGGTCTGATATGCGTTTGAGATTTCTATTTGGCAAGAGGATGCATGTTACAAATATCTTGCGGTGTAATGAAGTTTGTTGAAACAAAAAGCCTAGGCCGAGGTATTCTCAAGTTTCATAACACTAAAGGTAATCGGAGCACGCGTGCGCTGGCCCGGACGAATGGCGGGCGTGTGTTAGAATGAGGGTGGGAGCATCATTCGTCCTTGAACTTTTTGGTTCTTTTTGTTTCAAGACAAAAAGAACGAAAAGAGAAATATTCATTTGTACTATTTTAGAAGAACCTCATCGTTTCGCAAAACAAATAATAATCCGAGGTATGCACAAGATTAAGTATCGGCATTCGAATCTGCACTGTATTAAACCCCTCAATCCTCCAACCCCTTCCCTTTCAAAATCTTTGGAATGTATTTCTCAATGCGTGCTTCGCGGGTGGCGACTTGCTTGGCGGCACTAAAGTAAAGTAAGTATCCTCGCTGCCGTCCGGGTGTTAATGATTCAAATGCCTTCTTTACATCCGGCATTTCTTTTAATACGGTCTTAAACTCCGCAGGCATGGCAAACTCTTTTGTTTTCTTCATCTCCACCTTCAAGCCGGACTTTTCAATCTCCCATGCTTCTTTGATGTATGCTTTAATCGCAGATTTATGCGTTTGTTGAATCAACACTTTTTTTGTGTCTTTTAACAACACCCCCTTCATAAAAAGTAAGGCACAATAATCTTTGAATCCGTGAATCAATACCACATTCGATTTCTCATGCGTATAGCAAGGACAGCCCCACTTCAATTCTTCGGTGAGGCCGGTGCTTAAAGCAATATCCCGCAACAATTGATAGGCTTCCTGCCACGGAGTTTCCTTTTCAAAAAACCAGTTTACTTTCGGGTTCATGGTGCTTTAGTTTGAAGTCTTTATTACGACTACAACTTACAATTCAACTGACTCTTATCAAAACCGTTTGATATCTATTGGCGCACGGTGATAACCTTCCATATGCTTTTTGCAGCTTCAGGAAGTTTGGCGACAGCGAGTGGTAACTTCGCGACAGCGAGTGGCAACTTCGCGACAGCGAGTGGCAACTTCGCGACAGCGAGTGGCAACTTCGCGACAGCGAGTGGCAACTTCGCGACAGTGAGTGGTAAGTTGGCGACAGCAAGTGGTAACTTGGCGACTGCGAGTGGTAAGTTGGCGACTGCTTCCGGTAACTTGGAGACTGACAGTGTTAACTTCGCGACAGCGAGTGGTAACTTGCAGCATGACAGTGTGTCATTGAAGACTACTCGTGCCACTTAGGCGAAAGGTCTTACACCATTTTAGAAGTAAGCAGTCCATGGCAGGTTTTAGGGTCGGTTAAAGAACCGTGCAAGGGATTGTAGACGGTGGAATGGATTGAAACAAAAATTAGCGTTGCCCGAAAGAGACTAACTATATATAGACGACTAGCATGCTGTTGCGTTGATACGGGCCTTTTGAGGTTGAAGATGTTGCTTGCTAAGTGATGGGCAAAAAAAATCCGGTCAACTGAGTTGCCGGATTTTATGCTTGGTGTAAGCTTACTTTGTTTTAATTTTTTTTCTGGTGAACTTAAATTTAGTAAGGTTTTTATACTTCTGACTATTCGGCCTGAAGGCCGATACAGCATACGATTTCACTGCGTTCACAATGTCGCAGATACCTGAATTGTCTGCATACAAAACCTGATCTCGTTTTGAGCGGGCATTGCTCAGCGCACCTTCTGCATCACTTGCCAATTTATTTTTTGTCTTCAGTTCTTCCAAGATGGACTCTAAACTCGTCACTTGCAGATCTAACTCGTTTGGTGCGTACTTAGGTTCTGAACTGACGGCAGTGATTAACTCCGAAAAGTGTTCTACCTGATTGTCAAAGCTACGCTGCGAAGTAGAGCGCGTCCGTGGTTCCGTTTCCGGGTCTGCTGCATCTTTTGGAGCGGCCTTGGGTAGTGGAGTAGCACGCCTGCCTTGCAACTTGTTGTTAATAGAGCGCGCGTCTTCAATAGTCAACTCGTTGGCTCCACAAGATTCGAGTGAGCGGATGATGCGTGTAGCTAATCCTGTAATAGGTTCAAATACTAATTCGCGATTGTTAGTTGCATTACCAAAATCTCGGTTCGCCTGCTTAAGTTCTTTCATCGCAGCTTGGGCATTGGTGAGAAGCACTTTCATCGCAGCCACTTTTAAGTCCGCTCTGGCTGGTTTGTAATCTTCCCCGTACTTTTCGCACACGCTAATAAATTTTTCAAAGTTCGCCACATTCTTACCGTGGCCTGTTTCATTGGTTGTTGCCATAGAAATTGTTTGTTAAAGGTTAATAAAATTGTTTTTTGAAAAGATCAATGCCAGGCGGGGAAGAGAAGGCGCTGATTTTTTATGCCGATGTATGCAGCGATCAAATTAGTGGTAACCGCGGGTGTAACCCTTCACGTAAAATATTTTCAAATATTTTTTCTACGCATCACACTTTCGTTTTTTCGTTAGTGGTTTTAACGAAATAAAACGAAAAATTAACAGATTGTGATTGTAATTCAATCCTCGCGTTGCGTCACGCTTGTCTTCATCTTATCAGGTGAATCCATCATCAGACCTTAGCGGAATTATTTCTTTGACATCAACCGATGTGTGCAGTGGTTACTCTTTCGCTAATCCAAATTCCAGCAGACTTTGCTCATACAGTGGCCAGGCTACCTCGTCTACTATTTTCAAACCTTCGATGTAGATTTCACGCTGGTGGTTGGTAAAGGTACTTTTGTGGATGAAGGTTTTCACGCGCAGAAATCCATTGATGAGTTCTTCTGATTCCAGCGGCCATAGTCCCTGCGGGGTCACGTACCTGCCTTCTACCGTTACGGGATAGACCAAGTCCATCGTTACAATCATGGCCTCTTTTACAAAGGCCTCGTCATCATCCGGCACATAGTCGGGGGTGCGCTTCATAAAGCGCAGAATGGCATGTGCATCTATTTTGTTATAGATATATTCTTGTCTTTTATGATTGCGCAACTCCGTCATAAAGTAGGGCTGCTTGGAATTGCTCACGTAGTGCCAGATATAAGGCGACACCTCGTCTCCTTTGGAGGCTCTTGTGGCGATGTAATTTACTACATATTGATTGTGATCGGCCTATCAGTCCATACAACTCGGTGCGATCGCGGTCAAACTCCTTCGCGACCTCTTGTGGTGTCATGGTGTCTACTATCATAACAATTCATAGAAGGGTTACAGTATGGGGAGATACCGTTGATGATTCAATTTACAAAAAAGTGGTGATTTGAAAATGGCGGCCGGGCGGGCTGTTGCAGGTCCTCGCGCCAGTTTGCTTGCGCGTTAGTGGCGGCTGTCAGGTGATAACACCTGACAGGGCTTAATGTAATTTACATCCTTGTTCTAAACTTGGACGCTCGTATTCACATCCGTTTCTTCCGGTTATTACTTATGCTTCGTCAAAAGTTTCTTTAGCTCCTTTCCTCGTTTAGAATACTTATAATAGATTTCTTCTTTTAAAATCGAGCCAAGCACTAAGTCATACATCTTCTCCTTCTCTCCTGCGTCCTGCAAACAAGCCAGATGTGATAATAATGTCTCATAGTATTTATCTATGTAATAGGCTTTGTAACTCTCCGGTTTTGTATCTGATTCAATATTCATTTTAAAATCGGGAAAGTTAAGGTCCATAAACTGATAATAAGGACTTCCATTGTATTTGGGGTATTTATCAATAAACTTCATCGCCTCCGAATATCTTGGTGGCTTTACAATATTTAAATATCCGAAAATTAATGTTCCATTTAACCGCATGGATTCCAGAAAGAAAATTCCTTTTTCGGTATCATCTTTCAACCCATAATTGTTTACCTGAAAATCGATTACACTCATATCAAAGGGTTGCACTTTGTTTCCGTATGCGGTAAAAAGGATGGAATAATAGTTATGGAGCAATTCATACGCACTTATTTCTTTCTTATTCAGCGATTCAATCAGTTGCTTGTTATCGGCAGGGTTCTCCTTTCTTACATTATAATTTATCTTTACGATTATATAGATACTTTTCAAGTCCGCGTCAGTTGGTCTTTTAAGAAATGGGTCGGTCAGAATCTGGGTATTGGGTTTGATCGTTTCCCGAACAAATGAGGATACAAAGGCTAAATCGGTATTCGCAAACTTATCGAGTGCTGTCAGTACGTTCTCTGGCGGGTTATTTCTAAACATAAACTGCCGATAGGTTTTACCCAGTTCAATGAGTCCTTCCTCAGTTTGAGCGAAACCTATTTGATGTGCGATAAACCACACGGATAGTAAAAGTATCTTTCTCATAATGTATTTGTTCTGTTATATGGTTTTGTGATGCGCAGGTTGGTTATAGTGTTTATTTCAATCATTTCCCCTGTCAAAACGAAAGTAGGAAACTAATGGCAAACTGTAACAATCCATTTGTGCGATTATTACTCAATTATAAGGTCAATTCGATTGATTCACAACCTATCCGTATTCGTTGCCCGCTTTGGAAAAAATAGAGGATGTCGTCTGTTGCATTGGGTGTAGTTTGAATTAGCAGGGAGTCATTCGTATCCCGATCTTCCTTTGGGAAAAATGTGATTTCACTCAGACATGCTTCATCTTCCTTAGAGGCTTCGGCCTCTTTCTCTAGTACATTTAAATAGGAAACGCCCCGATGTGTTAATTGTATTTCTTTCACCGTCTCTCCGGCTGCCCATTTTCCGAGCGACTTACGAAATAGAATCACTATCTCATGCGCCTCCGTCACCTGCTCCATGCGGACAAAGTCATAGTTATTATGCAGATCAAAAAACTGATCATCAATCTTTATCGCATAATTATCAATGATTGAGAAGTTGGTGATCATATCGGAAGAGGTGCGCTACACTGGAAATAGTCGTTTCTTTCGGGTGTATGGTACATCGAAAAAGTCATCCCGGTCTAATACCATGCACGATAAGGATAATACGGTGCCATCTAAAAGAATGATCTTCCATGCATAGAAGTAGCCAAATCCTATTAAATCCAATCGATTATCATATGCAGGAGGCGAAACCACTTTGATCACCTGATCGATTTCATTGCGCTGAAATGAAAGGGTTCGAATGTGGTCTTGATAGTAATACGTATTGCTAACCAAATCTTTGCGAAACATTTGATTCTTACTATGCTGGTAATGAATAATGCCGAGCACCAGAATGGGTAAAAAATGAATAAAGAAAATCCAACCTAGTGTTAACAAAACGACAAAACCTACATTTGCTGGTTGCACCTTGAACCCAATAACTCCAACCACCAACGCTACTGATACGACAGCCAATAGTTTTAATACCGGTATCAACAGGTACTTTTTGAATTGTTTGTTGGTGTAGCGGTATTTGGGTGACATTAATTTTCTTTAGTTATAATTTAAGAGTGATTCCTCAAGTACAAACTAAAGATAGCTGTTTAGAATTATACGAATTACGGATAGCTGGTGCAACTCCACATAATTCTAAATCTGTAAATGATTTAACAAACTATGAAAGTTTTCTCGATGATTAATTAATCTTTTCCTTATAGAAATACACTCAACTTCATCAAATGCAAACTTCTCACCCTCAATTCCCAGCCCTTCTAAATAGAGTTTATCATCCTTAAGTACCGCCTTCGCATGAGCAAACTTATTTCTGATGTCAATTACTTCTTTTCCATAGGTTGAATTCAGTTCTAAGAATTTATTAACCTCATCTGTTGGGTTACTCTTAAGTAGTTCTTTAAGTAGTTCTCTAAAAATGCTCCACTTACGATTGGCTTCAACTCTATGAAACCAATTTTTAAAACCTAATTGATTATATTTATTTAGAAATCTTTCCGGTGATTTCTTAAGAAAATCATCGACATAAAAGTGTATTATTTTATCAACATCTTCCGGCTTTAATTTCAATTTATCGAATACAAGATTCATGACAACAGTCTCAATTATGACATCTAATTCGCTAGTTTCTGCTGTAATCAAGCCTCTTGTAGCATTAAGCTCAAGAAGTTTCGCAACGGACAAATAAATTAAGTTTTCAATTTTATCAACTAAACCTCTTCTACCTGAATGAAATGAAATTCTATCAACTGTCAAAAGCCTCTTAGCGATATTCTCTAACTCATTCTGCTGTGAAGTGTAAAACAGAACCTCTGTAAAAATGTCCGATCTTCTAATAGCCTTTATTATGTCATCTCCATGATGCCCTTCTTCTATACTAAAGTCAGAGAGTATTAAATCATATTTTTGCTTCTCAAAATATTTCTGAATTTCTTTTCCTTCTTTTAAGGGGAGAATATCAGGAGTAAACCCTAATTCTTTGAGATATTCATAAACTCTGTC
>JBGAUU010000053.1:0-30224 GCA_044228465.1 Cyclobacteriaceae bacterium | reverse complement strand
GAACAAGGCATGCAGATGGGTCGCATGATTTCACTTTTGGCCCTCGGACTCGATACTCCTGGAATGGTGATCAATCGCTATTGCGGATCAGGTGTGGAGGCCATCGCCATCGCGAGCCATCGCATCCAAGCGGGTCAAGCTGATGTGATCATTGCCGGTGGAACCGAGTCTATGTCGCTGGTGCCAGTAATGGGATTCAAGACCGCGCTTAATTATGCCATCGCCAAAGACCATCCAACCTACTACACCAGTATGGGCTTAACAGCCGAAGAGGTTTCGAAGCAATTTAAAGTATCACGCGAAGAGCAAGATCAGTTTTCAGTGGAGTCGCATGCGAAAGCAGCAGCAGCGTGGCAGGCAGGCAAATTCAAAGATGAAGTGGTGCCCATCACTGTGAAGGAAGTGTATGTCGATGAAAACATGAAAAAGAAAACGCGCGAGTACATTGTTGATAAAGACGAAGGCATTCGCGCAGATACCACCTTTGAAGGTTTATCAAAATTAAAACCGGTGTTTGCGGCTGGCGGTTCGGTGACAGCCGGAAACTCTTCTCAAACTTCGGACGGAGCAGCTTTTGTGGCTGTGATGAGTGAGAAGATGGTGAAGCAACTGAATCTGAAACCTATCGCACGCATGGTGAGCTATGCTACTGCAGGTGTTGATCCGCGTATCATGGGTATTGGTCCAGTTGCCGCGATTCCTAAAGCATTGAAAATTGCCGGACTGAATTTGCAAGACATTGACTTGATTGAATTAAACGAAGCATTTGCGGCACAGTCGCTGGCAGTGGTGAAAGAGTTGGGCATCGATCGCACAAAGCTAAATGTGAATGGAGGTGCAATCGCTGTGGGTCATCCACTCGGTTCATCCGGAGCACGTTTATCCGTTCAACTGTTCAATGAATTGCGCAGACAAAATAAAAAGTATGGAATGGTGACCGCTTGTGTTGGCGGAGGACAGGGAGTAGCGGGGATATATGAGATGCTTTAAGACGTGAGTAGAGAGATGTGAGATTTTAGACGATCGCAGATGCATAACTTAAAAGAACTTACGATTTGGCATAAAGCGATGGATCTATCAACTGAAGTGTACAAGTTGACATCCCAATTTCCTAAAGAGGAAAGATATGGGCTCTTATCTCAAATTCGAAGATCAGCTATTTCGGTACCCTCGAACATTGCCGAAGGTGCCGGGAGAAATTCGGATAAGGAATTTATCCATTTTCTAGGCGTGTCAAACGGATCTTCGTACGAACTACAAACGCAACTATTGATCTCTAAAAAATTAGGATTGATCAATGATGGTCTTGATTCTATTCTTGATCAAATCGACCAAATACAAAAAATGAATTATTCATTGCAGGCAAAACTTTCGAAAGACTAATCTCATATCTCAAATCTCTATACGCATATCTTATGACAACAACAGAAACTAAAAAAGCAATCAAAGGAGGAGAGTTCCTCATCCGCGAAACACAGGCACACGAAATTTTTGTTCCGGAGGAATTTAGTGAAGAGCAAAAGATGATTGCTCAAACGTGTAAAGACTTTTTGAAGCAAGAAGTTTATCCGCATCTGGATTTAATCGACTCACAAAAAGATCCCAAACTCATGCCTTCTCTTTTGGATAAGGCAGGTGCGCTCGGATTGTTAGGAACATCTGTTCCGCAAGAGCTTGGAGGCTTCGGCATGGATTTCAATACCACGATGTTGGTAGCAGAAGCGGTAGGCGCTGGGTACTCATTTGCTGTGGCCATCTCTGCACACACGGGCATTGGCACATTGCCAATTCTCTACTATGGTAATGAAGAGCAGAAGAAAAAATACATTCCGAAATTGGCCTCAGGCGAGTGGAAGGCAAGCTACTGTTTGACGGAGCCGGATTCAGGTTCGGATGCCAACAGCGGTAAGACCAAAGCAAAACTTTCTGCTGATGGAAAACACTATCTGATCACCGGTCAGAAGATGTGGATCACCAATGGAGGTTTTGCAGATGTGTTTATTGTGTTTGCTAAAATAGACAACGACAAAAACCTGACTGCATTTATTGTGGAGAAAACATTCGGTGGTATAACCATGAATGAGGAAGAAAAGAAAATGGGTATCAAAGGATCTTCCACTCGTCAGATTTTCTTCAACGACTGCAAGGTGCCGGTGGAAAATATGTTGAGCGAGCGTGAAAATGGATTTAAGATTGCCGTGAACATCCTGAACATCGGCCGCATGAAGAAAAGAAAATGGGTATCAAAGGATCTTCCACTCGTCAGATTTTCTTCAACGACTGCAAGGTGCCGGTGGAAAATATGTTGAGCGAGCGTGAAAATGGATTTAAGATTGCCGTGAACATCCTGAACATCGGCCGCATCAAGTTAGGTGCTGGTGCGTTGGGTGGATCGAAAGCTACCATCAGCCAGGCAATCAAATATGCCAACGAGCGTAAGCAGTTTGGTGTTTCTATTTCTTCGTTCGGTGCTATCAAACACAAGATTGCCGAAGCGGTAACGAAAATTTTTGCTTCAGAATCGGCACACTACCGTGCTTCTCAAAATATTGACGATGCGTATGATGCCTTTGTTGCCGGAGGAATGGAGAAAGGCCAGGCGCGTTTGAAGTCGTTGGAAGAATTTGCGATTGAGTGCGCGATTTTAAAAGTACACGGAAGTGAAGTGTTGGATTTTTCAGTAGACGAAGGCGTACAGATTTACGGAGGCATGGGCTTCTCAGCGGAAGGTCCGATGGATCGTGCGTATCGCGATGCACGTATCAACCGCATCTTCGAAGGAACGAATGAAATCAACCGACTGCTTACCATCGACATGCTATTGAAACGTGCGATGAAAGGCACATTGGATTTGATGACACCAGCGATGGCGGTGCAAAAAGAATTGACATCGATTCCTGATTTTGGTGCAAGTGATGACACAGCCATTTTCGCGAAAGAGAAAAAGGCGTTGGCGAATTTGAAGAAAGCCGGCTTGATGGTGAGCGGTGCTGCTGTGCAGAAGTTTATGATGAAGCTGTCGGAAGAGCAAGAAGTGTTGATGAACCTGGCCGACATGTTGATTGAAGGATATGTGGCTGAATCTGTTTTGTTGCGTGTGGAAAAATTGATTGGAGTACGTGGCGAGAAAGCATGTGAAATTGAAATCGCGATGGCGATGATTTATTTGCACTATGCGATTGAGAAAGCAGCCGGTGCGGGCAAGCAAGCGATCTACGCTTTCGCGGAAGGCGATGAGCAACGATTGATGTTGCTCGGCTTGAAGCGCTTCACCAAAATTGATCCATACAATTTAAAAGAAGCCAGACGCAAAGTGGCCAACTATGCGATTGGAAAAGGAGAGTATCCGTTCTAGACATTAGTCTTAGGTAGAAAGACGAAAAAAAACCCGGAAGAGATTCTGGGTTTTTTGTTTAGATCACTATATCGAAAAAAGGGATTCAATAACGGATCGAACCATGAAAACACCTCAAGACCAATTTAACGAGCTATCGTATTACACACTAGCGCTAGATCGGTCTTACTTCATTCACCAACATGCTGTAGATGCTTTTGCTGCGCAAACGGCCGATGAAAATACAAAGCCAATAAAAATCACGTTCGCATTAATTAGGCTCTACCTGTTTTTGGAAAGAGGATTTACGGGGAAGCAGGTGCAGCAAGCGCATGTAAAAATGTCGCAGAATAAAAAGCGGTGGCCATCACTTGCATTGCCCATTCAAAAAGGAGATATAACTGTTGAGAATGTGTTGAAGGCGAGTCCGGGAGAACCAAGAGATAGACTGATTAGAGAATGGTGTGAATCGGTTTGGAAAGAGTATCATTCATGGCATTAGGCGATAGCTGATTTGGCAAAGAGAGAATTGGAGGTATAAGAGTCCATAAATATTCAACCGAACTTCTTCTGGTAAGTTTCCTCCTCAAACCCCAACAAAATCACTTTGCCTTTCTCTTCAATCAAGGGGCGCTTGATCACGCTAGTTTTTTCGAGCATCAAAGCGATGGCCGCTTTTTCGTTGGTCACTTTTGCTTGTACGGCTTCATCTAATTGGCGCCAAGTGGTGCCACGCTTGTTGACCAGACTCTCCCATCCTACTTGTTTGCACCACTCGCTTAATTTGGCAGCAGTAATGCCCGCCTTTTTATAATCGTGAAAATCAAAAACAATCTCGTGTTGATTCAGCCATTCTACAGCTGACTTTACTGTATTGCAATTTTTGATACCATAAAGAGTCATACCCTGTATTTTCTGTCAATGTAGAAAATGTTAAGCTTGATGACAATGATATTATTCTACTTTCAGCGTATCGGCCGGATTGGCGCTGGCCGTTTTTATTGTCTGCGAGGCGATGGTGCCGAGCCCCAGCGAAATAAGCAATACAATACTGATCAACACATCCCAAAAGTTTAACTGAACACTATAATACTGAATGCGCGTTAAGAACAGATCAAACAAAAATACCATGGGAACGGCCGAGAGAACAATGGCCCAAATCATTAATTTAAGATAGTCCTTCGACAACAAATATGTAATATTCGCCATGCTGGCACCCATTACCTTGCGAATGCCCACTTCTTTCGCTTTTGTTTCCGAAGTATAAACTACCATGCCAAGCATGCCAAGCAGGGAAATGGTAATGGCTAACAAACCAAGGAAGCCGACTATTTTTAAGAGCACGACATACATAGAATATCCTTCGTTTAACTCATCCTCAAAAAAGTGTGCCTTCATCGGTAGCGCGCTTACATTTTTCCACCTTTTTTCAAAATCGGTGAATAAAGCGAATGCATCCGTGGAGGCAACTTTTAAATTGGCGTAAGCAAAGTGCGCGGGGTCATATCGAAAAAAGAATTTGTCGATGGGCAATCGCAATGTGCCATAGTGAAAGTTTTTTACTACTCCGATGATTTCTAGTTCTTTATCATCCACCTGGTAGGTGCGACCAATGGCGTCAATAGGTTGTACGATTTTTTCCGTCCTTAAAAACTCTTCGTTTACAATAATGTACTGCTCTTGTTTCCACACTTCATTTGGAAAATTTTTGCCAGCGAGAAGTGTCAGTCCGAAATTGTTCAGATAGTTGGGGTCTACAAACAGTTGTGCTACTTCTGAAGAATCCTTATCAGTGTCTTTCACCCATGAGGTGGAGTAGCTTAGTCCGAGTACATCGGAGGACATCGATACAGCATGCACCGAGGAAAACGATTCGAATTCAGATTTGAAAAGCGAAGGGTTAATACCTTGCAGTTCCACATCCACTACATTTTCTTTCGTAAATCCAAAATCAAAATTGATCGAATAGCGATACTGCCGACTGAACACAACCAGCGACAGAATGAAACAGAATGAAAGTGCGAACTGAAATACAGTTAACACCTTGCGCACACGCATACTGGACGAACCATTGCCAATTACTTTGCTCTTCAATGCCTGAATGGGATTTAAGCCTGAGAAAAAGAGAGCAGGAAAAATACCGGCAAAGAATCCGGTCAATAATGCAAAAAGGATAAAGAAAGAAAACGTACGAATAGTAAGGCTAAGATCCAACGCGGATGAAGCCACCAATGATTGCTGAAACTCCGTGCGAATCAGAAAAAAGAGAAGCAATGACCCAAGCAATGAAATGAATGTGATAACAATAGTTTCTGTAATAAACTGAAAGAATATCTGCCTTTTTGCTCCGCCCATTGTTTTGCGCAACCCAATTTCTTTGGATCGCTTCAAAGCTCGAGCAATCGAGATATTGGTATAATTAAAGCATGCAGGTAGTAAGATCAATGCAGCGATAATGGCAAAGACAATCATTCCCGATGCCTCCCACTTGGGCCCTATCGCGTTGCGAAAGTCGGGCCCCATAGTGATGTCATCCAGATGTTGATACTGAAATTGAACTTTAATTGGAAACGTAGCATACGTAGCCTTAGCAATCTTTTGAAGATGAGATTCGATACTATGGATGTCGGCACTTTTATTCAATAAGATATACACATATTGATTTTGATAGCGGGTCCACTTTTCTTGAATAGATATTGAAGACAATGGCAGACTGGCATAAGAAATCAAAGCCTCAAATTTGAGATGCGAGTTGATGGGGTGGTCTTTCATAATTGCAGCTATCTCGAGCAAACCACCTTGTTCCGATTCGATCGTTTTTCCAATCACATCGGAACTATTGAAAAGCTTGATAGCGGCCGATTCAGTCAAGATGATGTTATTGGGTTTTTTCAGCGCGGCTTCTCCATTGCCTTTGATCAAATCATAACTAAAAACTTTGAAGAAATTGGGTTCCACATAATATCCCCGTAAAGGAATAGCGCCTTGCGCCATTTTTATTTCTTCATTAAAACCAGATTGAATTCGAACGACTTCTTCGATTTCGGGCAATGCAGCTAATTCATCTGCTAAGACTATCGGTGAGGTTGCATAGTCGGTTTCGTCAATCCCTTCGTACCGCGTACTGGTGATGGTATAGATCCGATCTTTATTTGCATGAAAATCATCGTACGTGCGCACATAGCTGACTAAAGAAATCAAGAGCAAACTGACAGACATGCCAATCGCTAAGCCAAATGCATTGAGTAACGAGATATATTTGTATTGGTAAACATTGCGTATGGCTACTTTAAAATAACTACGAAGCATATCCAACGAAAAACCGGATGTAAAAGGACTCATTTGCGAATCGCGCTTTCGTTTTCGGATTGCGTATGAGAAGAGTAAGGAGAAAACATGCTGCCAATATTTCCAATACGCATATCGAGCGGAACGATTTTGAACGTGTAGATGAAACTGTTCGTCCAAATCACCGAGTAAGTCTTCTGTTTGAGCGTTTCCGCAATACCACTTGAAAATGGATTTGGCTAATCGCGGAGGTTGAGGCGTTTGCATGTGGGTCGAATTAATTGTTAGATGCGGACAATTTGATTTTTGACAAGTTCCACAATTCATCGCGCAGCATTTTGCTTTCCGTCACAGCCTTTTTACCGGCAGCGGTCACTTCATAAAAGCGTTTGCTGCGCCCTCCTCGTTCGGCTGTAGCGCCACCCATTCGAGATTTTAGAAATCCCTTTTCTTCTAACCGCGTGATGGTGGAATGCAGCGCTCCAATGCTGATCGAACGCTTACATCGGCTTTCAATGTCATTTTGAATGGAGACCCCATAGGCTTCATCGCCCAGCGAAGCGATTGTTAACAGCACCACTTCTTCAAACTCACCCAGATAAGTTTTCATTTATTCGATTTTGGGGATTGTACGGATAATCCGAATATTAGTTTCTGTTTTTAAGAACAAATGAAGATTTTCTGAATGAATGATTAACTTGGCCACTATGAAAAAAGTATTTCCTTTTTATTCCATCGGCCATTTTATCAATCAACCCAACAACCCGACTGAATTTGAGGTCATGCGTTTTGATGAGATTGAAGAACCGGAAGTAGATGATGTGCACAAACATACTTTCTATGAAATCATCTGGATTGAGAAGGGAAAAAGTAAACAGGTCATCGATTCTACAGAATATGAAATTAAACCCGGCTCCTTGTTTTTTATTTCACCGGGTCAGTTGCATGAGTTTGAAGAATGGAAACCAATTCTAGGCGGAAGCATTTTGTTCACGGAAGATTTTTTGTTGCTCCATCACCAGAATAAAGACCGACTATTTGAACTGAGTTTTTTAGATAATTTTTATAGTCATCCTGTTCTGCAGCCCGATAAAAATGCTTTTGAAGAAATCAAACAAACCATTCGACAGCTGGAAGCAGAAAAAAAACGAAAGGATTACCAACCGGCCATGGCACAAGCACTTTTGCAGGTTTTGCTTTTACAGATACAGCGATCTGTTGACGCGCAAGCGAAGGTGACGATTTCTAAAAAGTACATCGTGCTGTTCAAAAAATTCAAACAACTGATTGACCTAAACTTCTCCAAGAACCTTTCGGTGAGCGATTATGCTTCCATGCTGGCAATCACGTCTCATCATCTCAATTTTGTGGTGAAAGAAGTGACAGGCAAAACAGCTACTGAAGTAATTCGGGCTCGACTCATCTTAGAAGCCAAGCGACTGATCTCCTTTACAGATTATTCCATTTCAGAGATTGCGGCAGAGCTGGGCTATTTTGATTCATCGTACTTCGCCAAAATATTCAAAGCAGAAACAGGCCAGACACCACTCGAGTTTAAATCACTAATCTCCGAATCCTACCGAAGAAGATAGGTTTCGTCCGCATAAGCGAGGGCATGTGCACAGCACCTTTGTATTGTAAATCAAACAAACAATACAAATGAAAACAATTATCATCTCAGCACTTATTTTGGCAGCCACAGTATTTGCCAACGCACAAACTTCGCAATGGGGCTATGACGATACCCATGCAAAAGTAGGCTTTTCGATTTCGCACTTCGGCATTTCAGAAACGGAAGGAAAATTCACCAAATTCAGCGGCACTGTTCTTTCCGATAAACCCGATTTCTCAGATGCGAAAATTGAAATCACCATTGACGTCAACAGTATCAATACCGAAGCACCGCAAAGAGATGCTCACTTGAAATCGGCAGACTTTTTTGATGTTGCCAAATTTCCAGCCATCGTATTTAAAAGTAAAAAACTGACCGCTGCCGGAAAAAACAAATACAAACTAACCGGTGACATTACCATGCATGGTGTAACCAAAGAGATTACGTTGGATGTAACCTACAAAGGGAAGGTGGTAGATCCATATAAAAATACCAAAGCCGGATTTAAGCTCAGCGGTACTCTTAATCGTAATGACTTTGGTTTGAGCTGGAATGGAAAACTTGCTTCGGGAGAAATTTTGGTGGGCAACGAAGTGGAACTAATGATCAACATCGAATTGATTAAAAAGTAGTGTTGATGAAAACTTGGTTGATTACGGGAATATCCAGTGGCCTGGGACACGCATTAGCAAAAGCAGTAATGGACCACGGAGATTTTGTTATCGGAACATTCCGGCAACAAAATCAGGTAGATGAATTTAATCGAATGCATCATGGCAAGTCATTAGCGATGAAAATGGATGTGACCCATCGTGAAGAAGTGATGAACGTGATAGAGGAGCTAAAAACAAAAATTGGTCGATTGGACGTAGTAGTGAACAACGCAGGTTTTGGATTTGCAGGCGCAATCGAGGAGGCTACCGTTGAAGAGGTGCGAGCAGTGATGGAAGCAAATTTTTTTGGTGCTTTGCACGTGACACAAAATGTTTTGCCCATTCTGCGAAAGCAAGGCTATGGACATATCCTTCAGATATCTTCTCATGGAGGTTTTAAAGCAACTGCAGGATTCGGCATTTACAACGCCAGCAAATTTGCGTTAGAGGGAATGAGCGAAGCGCTGGCCGGAGAACTTCAACCTTTGGGAATTCGACTTACCATTGTAGAACCAGGTCCCTTCCGTACTTCCTTTGCGGGATCCGGATTTCGGTTGGCGAATCGACTGATCGAAGATTATCAATCTACAGCCGGAATGTTTCGTGAAAGAATTAAATCAGTGGACGGCAAACAAGAGGGCGATCCGCATAAAGCGGCACTTGCGATTTTAAAAGTAGTCAATCATCCGAATCCTCCTTTGCGTTTGCCATTAGGGAAAGTAGCATTAGCAACGATTTCATCGAAACTAAGTCACGTGCAACAAGATATGGACAATTGGCGCAAGGCAGCGGAAGAAGCGGTTTACTCGTAATAATGGAAAGGCCAAACACTTTGGCCTTTCATTTTTTTGTCAACTTTAATGGGATGCTTCTTGCACTTTGTTCCATTGACTCACATTTACGCCTTTAATTAATAACCAAAGCGCCATCGAAGTTTCGGCTATTATAATGGGCCCCATTACTATGGAAAATGTGTATTCGGATAGCGATGGCGCAAGGATCAGCGTAAAGCTATTGATCAGATAGCCCGCTCCGGCAATGGCAATCATTACGCCCAATATGCGTGGGAGAAATCCAGAGCGATAAACAAGATAGCCATCAATGAGGCATTCGCCTCCAAAAAATAAAAGTCCGACACCTAATCCATAATTATGTGCTTTGATAAATAAATACGAAAGGGAAGCTAACTGCTCCTTCGTGAATGCTTGCAGGTAAGTTGAATTTTCAACGAAGAATAACGGTACCACTAAATTCAGTTTGTTAACTACTAAAACAGCCGTTTGAATGAGCCCGAAGAAAAGAGCAAGCTGTGCCAATGTCTTATTAACCGGACGGAGCAGATAGTAATAGGATATCAGTACGACCAAATCCAACAGGTGCATTAGCAAATCGCCTGCAATGCCAATTCGCCAGATACCTTGTGATTCTATTAGATTGGTATGCGTTGCCATGGCATCGCCAGAAACGATCACTTGATTTCGAATCAGTAACTCACCACAAGTACCGGCAATGATGATGATCAAGTAAGCGGCACCACCTGCGCGTGCATATCGTTGAGCTGAAGTGTGGGATTGCAGTGTCATATTATTCGTAATTGCAGATAATATACGCAAAGCAAATCAAAAAGTTTACGACACCATTTATTTGAATTTTTGATTTCTCGAAATGAGATTCTTAAGTACACCCCAAACGGCAAGTCGGATAACTACGAAAAGCAGATGAGATTAATCCGCTCTACCAATCAAGAGCTGGAAGTCTTTTTCGAGAAGTGGATTACTGGGGCGCTTAGCATTTAAGTCAAAGGTTTCGCCATTGCGCGTAAGTAAGATAAAACGAGGAATATCTTTTACCTGATAGGTTTCGGCTAATTTGGAATGGCTGCCAATGCGGTAGTTGATAATTCCATCTGTATACAAATTGAATTTTTCCAGAGTTTGTTTCCACTTTTCTTCGTCATCATCCAACGCGAGTAAAACGAATGTGACTTTGTTGCGGTATTGCTTATGCAAACGTTTCGCCAACTCCATATCTACCAGATACGATTGAAAATTGGTAGACCAGAAAATTAAATACAAAATGCGAGTGCCCTTGCTGTCTTCTTTCAGCCAATTGAATTTAGCTTCTCCGTTTACGCCACCATCGCGCAAGTTCATTTCATATTGGTAATAGCGATTGAATTGTTTGCTCAACGAAGTGCCTCCACCCAAATCGCTGATGATGGCATCTTCCAATGGGGTTGTTTTTAAAATCGTGCTGCTTTTCCAAAAGGTAGAGTCATACGGAATCTGTAATAGTTCATCACGACCGGGAATTTTGCTGATGAATTTTTCTGAAACATCATGCTTTACTTCTACAGACATCAGCTCTATATGAAATGAATGTCCCTTTTTGTCCTCCGTCTGGCTTTCGCCCTCGCGAATTAGATGATACGGGTAATAGCGACCATCGTATTTTCGATAATAGGTGGTTGTGCGGGTAGTGTTATTTCCGTAAGTACGAATGTCTTCTGTTTTAATAAATGCAAAAGTATCGGTGGTGATGTAAAGCGTGCCTCGTGCCAGTGGTCGTTGTAAATAATTCCCGGACGTTGTAAGCACAGAGTCTTTTCTATGCTCGTAATCAATTTCGTAAACTTCCAGTCCATCGTAATAGGTAATGCCACTACAACTGAAATCATATTTTTCGAAATCGGTGCGCAAGTTGCTTACCTCGCTATAGAATGAGAGGTAATCAGTTTTCTCAGCGGATTGATATCCAACCAAATCAGCTTGTAAAATATTGCCTACTGAAATGGGCTCATGGCCTTGTGCCATTTCTGTTTTATCTAAACTTCTCCGCAATTGCGAAATGCGTATAGATTCTTTTTCGCCCGCTGCCTGTTGTACTGATCGATAGCCATCGTTTTTCCAAACATCAACAGCTGCTTCGATCAATCGGCCATACGCATTATCATCTTTGCAATAATGTCGGTAAAAGTATTTTTGTAAAAACGGCTCCGTGCTATAATTCTTCGAAATGTTGGCAAAAGCTTTTCGCATAACGCGCTTCGCATTTACCGTTTTGTCAAGAATAACAATGGCAGTCAATTCTGTTACTATCGGCTTGAGTTCAATATGTTCAATTTCAGAAATTGAGTTAATGACGAGGGTTTCATAACCAATGCACGTAATTTTCAGCGAGAAGGGCTCCGCGACTGAAATAGAAAACTGTCCCTCGATGTTTGAACTGGTTCCTTTGGAAGTTCCAACAATGCCGATGGAAGCAAACGGAACGGGCTTGCCTGTGTCTTTATCTAAGATTACACCTTCGACCAATTGCTGGCCAAAGGAAGACACACTTATTAATACAAATAAAATAAGCCAACGAAACATCTTGCAGCTGCGTCAACCGGTTTAGGTATAGGTTGCGACTGCAATTAAGAAAATGTTAAGAAATTTTCAATTTGTTTTTATCTCAGATTCTTAGGCTAACGACTGGTTGCCGAACCATTAAAGGAAAACCCTATCCAGTTGGACAGGGTTTTCTGCTCGGTTGACCAATTGGTCTTAATTAAAGTCGATGGATTTCACATCTTCCCACAATACATATACCGGATCACTTTTCGCGTTGGCGAACACTAAAACGCCCTGATTGCGATCGTTCACATCTTGTGCATCTTCCAATGTGATTTTCTTACCTGATTTCAATTCAACGCTGCAACGATAGTCGCTGATTGGCTCCACACGCTTAATGTCGCGAAATGGAGTGATTACCTCAAAATCGCCTTGCTTACCTTGCAACAATTCGTACGTAGATTCTTCATCTAAATCGAAAACTATCTTGCCGGAAAGCGATTTGCCATCTTTGGTTACTACCGAACCGCTGAGCGCCTTTTGAGAACTGAATTGATCGTAGCTTGCAAGCGAACCGATTGGTTCTGAGAAAGTAACTTTATCAAACTCGCGCCATGGCACATCAACCGCGATCATGTCCTTATTCATAATGATGATTCCGCGATTGCCCCTATCCACATCATTGCTTCCTTCCATCGCCACTTCTCTTCCTGATTTCATTTTTACGATACTGCGCCCGCCACGTCTTTCAATAGAGACAATTTTAGAAAACTCGAGGGACAGGTTTCCATCGTCTGCATCACCATCCAGTTTATCGGTGCTGAGGCGCTCATCATGATCCCACTGAATGTATCCGGTAAACGTTTCTCCGAAGGCTTCAACTTTTCCATAGAGCGGTTTACCGAAACGATTATTCAATGTCTTGGGTGTTTTCATGAATTCAATTTTGCGAATTCTGCTCCACGACATGTCAAGCTCACCCATTTCAGGATCCATGATGCGAATTTCTTCGCCCACATCATTGTAGCCTTCACCTTTCAAAGAAACTTTATCGCCATTTTGCATTTCTAAATCCACATACTTGCGTCCGGAAGGAATGATGCTTTTAATCTCACCAAACTGACAAGCGAATTGATGTTCATAATCATTGTCATAGTCATTTCGTCTGTCGCCCCAATTGCCAAACCAGCGATACCAATTGCCGTTGTTCCAATTTTCCCAGGTGTTTTGGCGATCGTCTAGCTTATCGCGATCGCGCGATGAGAGATACCGCAAATTCTGATTTCGCTCTTTACCCGCATTGAAAATGTCTGTCCAATACACTTCTTCCTTTCCCCAACGAATGGGTCCCTCGTACACCTTGTCGTCAATAGTGTAAACTTTTCCGTAGATGAATCCTTCATCTTGTGCGCTGGCATTGAGCGCCACAAGGGCAGTCAGCATCAGCGCAAATGTTTTGGTAAATAATCGCATAGCAAATATTTTGTTTAAATGATGATACGAATAACGGCCAATGCGAGTGGGTAGAGAATGAGAGTCTGCCGAATCGGAAGACGGCTTGACTGAATCGGGATAAAACGACTCTCAATTGTTTACTGGTCGATCCAACTTTTAAACTCAGGTGTGCGCTCAGCTGAAATCACTACTTCTTCGGTAGTGGCTGGTACGAGATGAAGCTTGATTCTCCCTTTAAAATACGGATGAATTTCTGCGATGCTTTGAAAGGTAACGATGAACTGTCGGTTGGCCCGAAAGAAGATTTGAGGATCGAGCACTTCAACCAGCTCATCCAGCGGTTGATCCATGGGAAACCGCTTTTGATCGGTGGTGACTGCAAAGGAAAGTTTGTTTTCACTGAAGAAGTAGGCAATCTTTTCTACAGGCACGGCTACAATCTTTTGCCCTATGCGAATCATAAATCGAGACTTGTATTGTTTTTGTGATGCTTGCAATTCTTTCGCAAGCGCCCGGTAGTCGATTTGATTGCTTGTTGGTTTCGAACGATTCTTTACTTTTTCGATCGCTGCTGCTAGTTTTTCTTGTTGAATGGGTTTCAATAAGTAATCAATACTATTTACTTCAAATGCTTTGATGGCATATTGATCGTAAGCGGTAGTGAAAATGACAGGCACTTCTGTTTTTATATTTTGAAAGATGTCGAAGCACAATCCATCCAACAACCGGATATCGGAAAGGATCAGATCGGGATGTGGGTTTGAACTCAACCATACTGTGCTTGCTTCAATGGATTTGAGATGTCCCACTATTTCCAATGATGGATCGATCGTGCCCAGCAGTTGTTGCAATCGCTCAGCGGCTAAGGTTTCATCTTCAATCAGCAATACTTTCATTTTCTTCTTTTAGTAATGACCCACTTCCAGCAAAGGGATTCGTACCTCAAAATAGCTTTCGGTTTTACGGATTTCTACTTTCAGATCGGTAAAGTGAGTATAGCGTTGTTCAATATTCTTGAGTCCACTGCCAGGATTTTCGGATGGATCATTCGGCTTTGCAAACAAACTATTTCGTACCAGCAAATGCGTTTCGCTAGCTCCCACTTCGATGGTGAGCGGCCGCGCATCGGTAATCAAATTGTGTTTGATGGCGTTTTCGATCAGCATTTGAAGCGTAAGCGGAGGGATCATTTTTGCACGAGTGTGCTTATCTAAATTAACGGTAAACCGGATGTGGTTTTCAAACCGGATGTGGATTAAATACATGTAACTCTCAATGAAGGAAAGCTCATCGTACACAGGAATAAGATCATCTGATTTGGTGTTCAGCATCGTTCGATATACCTCGGCAAATTTGGCAATAAACTTTTTGGATGTGTCTGAATCTTTATCAATCAGCGAAGAAAGAATATTCAAATTGTTAAAAAGAAAATGCGGGTCGAGGTGATTTTTGAGTGAATCCAATTGCGCGCGCATCGATTCTTTTTGGCTTTTAGCGGCTTCTAGTTCAGAAGTGCGCCAGTGACGTAGGAAGTGCAAACTAAAATACAGGGAGAAGGCAGGAATAAAAATGGCGGCACCCCACACATTCATTACGGTAAATTGTTCACGCGTAGGCGGATCGTCTGTTAAAAAAACTTTGATGGCATAATAAATTCCATTGACCAGCAACAGTAAATACGCAAGACCCAATACGAGTTGAATGAAGAAACGCCAATTTCCATATTTGCTCCACGGCAAAATTTTATCAAGGCGCAAGGTCAATTGACGATTTCCGAACCATAGCAACAACGCAATGACAATCAACCAGCCGGTAGTGAAATAGAAAATGGGTCCCGGTTCTACGAAAAACCAAAGAGCAGCAATCACCACAAGCCCAATGCCAATAATTACTCCAATGCGGACGAATGATTTTTTCACACGGCAAGATTACTTGAAAATAATCTCATTTACTTTTCTCCAGGCAATATGCACCGGATCTTTTTTGCCGGCTCGGAAAAGCAAAATACCACTGTTGTCTTCCGATACATCGCGCATGCCGCCTAACAACAATCGCTGACCGGATTTTAATTCGATTTCGGAGTAGTCATAATTTTTTGGAGTGATGCGGGCAATTAATCGAATGGGAATCTGATACTCAATATCATTTTCTTTTCCTTCAATCATTTCAAAATCTAAGGCCTCATCTACGTCATAGATAATTCTTCCGGACATTTCGCCACCATCCACCAGCGAAACAGTTGCTTCCATAGGTACTGGTGGTGGAAAACTACTGTAAGTTTGTCCTGTGCCGGGTGGAGGCGAGAAAGTAATTTTTCGGAAAGCCTTCCATGAAAATTTGATCACACCAAATTCGGGGCTGATCACCCACACACCACGGTTGCCACTGTCCACATCATTCGAGTCGTCCAGAAATTGGGTGCGACCCGAGCGCAAGGTTACATCGCAGCCATCATCTCTTTTTTCGATGGCGGATATCTCCGAGAATTTTATGGAAACATCACCATCACGCGTGTCGCCATCCAGTTTGTCAGATGAAAGGCGCTCGTCATTATCCCACACGATATAGCCGGTATAACTTTCTCTACGTCCGCCTTGTACGGTTCCATACAAAGGTTGGCCAAAAACCTGGTCTAGTTTGGCAGGCGTATTTAAAAACTCAATGCGCTGAATGCGATCCCAATTGATATTGATCGTGCCGAGCTCTTCATCCAGAATTTGCACTTTGCTTCCCAGGTCGTTGTAGCCTTCGCCATCGACACGCATCTCGCCTCCATTCTTTAATTTCAAGGTGATATCATCTTCATTACGAACAATGATTTCTTTAAGGTTTCCGAATTGGCAGGTAAACTGATGAATGCTTCCCTTGTTTTGCCAGATGCTTTCAAACGACCAGTCGTAGTTTGACCACCAGTCTTTGTTTTCTTTTTCTTTGGGGATCAACTTGGCGTAATCGTTGTCGCGCTTGGCTGCGTTGAACATGTCTGTCCAGAAAACTTCTTCGCCACCCCAGCGGATGGGACCTACGTAGGTAGCGCGGTCGGTATATACTTTGGCATACATGTATCCTTCGTGTGACTGAGCGGGCGCAACGGTGGCCATTGCCAGAAAGGCAACGATCAATCCGATCACCACAACTACAGTTTTGAAAATGCTTTTTGATTCCATGTTTGCGTATACGCGTTCGGTGCCCAAAGTTGATAAAGATTAGGGCTATGGCCAAAGATTGCCAACCTGAATCGGGCGATAATTGTACTGAATCGGGATCACTCCGCCTTCCTCCACAAAGGCCGTGTCAGGCAGGTAGGGCCTCCGCCTCCTTTGTAGCTGATTTCAATGCCATCGTATTCCAACACTGTGCAACCCGCTTGTTGAAGTCGTTCTTTCGTAACCTCATTTCCCTTCACCATCAGGCAATGTCGTGGGGCAATGGCCAACACGTTGCAGCCCATTGATTCAAACTCGGCATCGGGCACTTCAATTAACTGATAGCCGCGTTGAATCAACTCCTCCCGAAATACAATTGGCATGAGTGGAGAATAGACTACTGCTAAATTTTTATCTACCGGACTGAAGATGGACATGAGATGAAAAACATCGGACGGACCTTTGTAGTGTGGCAGTTGAACCTCCACCACGCTTACGCCACAAGGCGCAAGTAAGGCTCGCATTTGGCGAATGCCCTCGGCATTGGTGCGATACGTTCTTCCGATGGCCAACGTGTTTTGATCTAACCAAGCCACATCGCCACCTTCTACGGTGCCGGGGGATTCTATTTTTCCTAAAATAGAGATGCCGGCTTTTTCGTAAAATTTTAATGCAGCCGAAGGTTCGTTCATACGGCCCGCTTTTCCCATCCGGCAAATAATCATTCCCTTGTCGGTGGCAATGCTGGCATCGCGACAATACAGGCTGTCCATCGTTACCGAAGCATCTGCTTCAAAATGATGAATGTCAGGATGGGTAGTGCGCAACAATTTTTCGAAATGATGATATTCATTTTGCGCTTGTTGAAAATCAGGTTCGCTTAAAAAGTTGAGCGCTTGCCATTGCTGGCGGATGGTGGAGGCATCCACAAAAGCATCGGCTGCTTTTTTGATAAACACACTTTGTAGTGTTCCGTATTCAGATTGACAGGTAAGGTTCATTTCTTAAAAAAATTTAATCTCCAATTAATCTGTAAATCACTCCCGATTCGCTTTCACCTTACTCCATCCATACAACGGCACACCAATCATCAGTAATAGAAAACCCCAGTAAACAGACTCTTGACCCGAACCCGCTACGGCCCAAAGCGAATAGGCGAAAGCAAGAATAGCAATCGCAATTTTGATACCGTTGTTCCACTTTAGTTCATTCGATTTTACGGCCAGCACCACATACGCTACGGCTGAGAAGAGATACGGCACCAACACCGTCATGGTAGATAGCAAAATGATGAATTGATACGTGTTGGCGAGGCTTTGGTGGAAGTTCATCAACAGCAATGCGGAGATCAATACACTGGAACCAACAATGCTCACTACGGGTGAGCCCCTTTTATTCTCTTTTTTGAAGATGGCCGGAAACACTTTGTCTGTAGCGGCAGCCGCAGGAATTTGGCCTTGCATGATAATGTACCCGTTCAGTGCACCAAACGTAGACATCACCGCACCGGCAGCTACCAAGTACCGCGCCCAATCGCCCCAAATGCTCGCAGCCGCATCGGCAAAGGGTGCTTGCGAGGTTTTGAGAACAGATGGAGGTAACACGCCCATGATTACCACAGTGCCAACAATGTAAAGAGCAGTAACCGCCAATGTTCCGTAAAGTGTGGCACGCGGGATTGTCTTCTCCGGATTTTCAACATGCCCTGAGGGAATTGTAGCGCACTCCAAACCTAAAAATGCAAATAAGGTAAGGGTCGCTGTTGCAGTGATCGCACTGAAGTCGGAAGTGCCGCTACTGTTGAACGGATAATAATTTTCAGTTTGAATAAAAAAGAAACCGCCCACTGTAACAAGTAGTAATGGCGCAATTTTCAAAATGGTGGTGATGATTTGAACTACACCCGCATCGCGCAGTCCGCGTGTATTAATCCAAGTCAAAAACCAAATGGCACCCAACCCAATTGCGACTGCCATTGGTGCATGGGTGCTAACTGCCGGAACAAACACAGACAGGTAGCTGATGAAGGCAACGGCAATCGCGGCATTTGTACTCCACACTGAAATCCAGTAGCCCCACGCCACTAAAAAGCCGGCAAAATCACCCAGCCCTTCACGGGAATAAGCATAAGGCCCACCATTTGCAACAGGCATCAACTGACTCAGCCAACTATACACAAGCGCCAAACAGATTGCACCAAAACCAGAGAAGACCCACCCCACCAAACTGATGCTGCCGTACGAAGAGAGCGTAGCCGGCAGCATGAACATGGCGGAGGCAATCATGTTGCCCATCACCAACGAAGTGCTCGTCCAGATGCCGATTTTTTTTGGTTCGCCCATTGTTCAAGCAACGAAATAGAACGGGCAATTGCAAATAGCCGGAAGCTTCAAAAAACTCGGCCCGCCAACAAAAACTTTTAAAATCCAAACCTTTTTACTTGTTTAGCGTTTCAGTTTAACAATTCAGTTAAATCAATTGGTTAACAAAAAAGACGATAATCAGACCGAAAAAGCCATTTTAGAGGCTGCCGACAAGGTTTTTACTCAAAAAGGCTTTGCTGCTGCCCGCATGGAAGACATCGCTCAGGAGGCGGGGATCAACCGCGCTTTGCTGCACTATTACTTCCGCAGCAAAGACAAAATGTTCGATCTCATTTTTCAACAGCGTGTAGGCATCTTCTTTTCCGGTTTGGGTCAGATAATGCAATCAGAAAAACCATTGCTCGAAAAAATTCAGGCCATTGTAGAGCATGAAATCACCATACTGCTGGCACACCCCTACTTGCCCATTTTTGTTTTGCAGGAACTGAATCAAAATCCACAACGCATGTTGGCCATTGCAGAAAATGCCGGTGCGCATCCGAGTCTTCTATTAAAAAAATTTTCTGTGGAGGTGCGGGCCGAGATAAAAGCGGGCAGCATACGCGAGACAGATCCGGCTCAATTGTTTATGAGCATCATGGGAATGGCCATTTATCCGTTTGTGGCGCGGCCTGTGCTGAAAATTATTTTAGAAAAAGACGATGCGGGCTTTGAAAGTGTCATGAGCCAACGCAAAAAAGAAATAACCGACTTTATCATCCATGCCTTAAAGCCGTAAAGAAATATGTATCCAAAATTTACATCCTTCATTTTACTTTTCTCACTCGCAGCAGTTACGCAGTCCACATTGGCGCAGGGTAAACTGCGACTGGAAGATTGCTACGAAAAAGCAAAACAAAACTATCCGTTGATCAAGCAGAAAGAATTAATCAGCAAGAGCACCGAGTACACCATTGCCAATGCCCAGTCGGCCCACTTGCCGCAGTTTACATTGAGCGCACAGGCTACGTACCAGTCAGATGTAACACAAATACCCATTTCATTTCCGGGTGTTGATATCAAACCGCTTTCAAAAGATCAATACAAAATTACAGCCGAGGCCAATCAAACCATTTATGATGGAGGTGCGGTGAAATCGCAAGTGAAAATCCAGGAAGCCAACGCACAAATTGAACAGCAAAAGCTGGAGATCGATTTATACAAAATCAAAGACCGCATCAACCAACTCTTCTTTGGCATTTTGCTGATGGACGCACAGTTGAAACAAATCGAGTTACTCAAAAAAGATTTACAAACCTCCCTCACCAAAACGGAGTCAGCGATTCGCAATGGAATTGCTTTCAAATCCAATGCCGATGTATTGCAGGCAGAGTTGCTGAAAGCCGACCAGCGAACCATTGAAATGAATTCCGCCCGCGCTGCGTATGTGGATATGCTGGGCTACTTTATTCGTGAATCACTGAATGAAAATACACAACTCGAGCGACCTGCTTCGATCACGGCACCTGCAGAAACAACTATCAAACGTCCAGAGCTAACACTCTATCAATTTCAAAATGATTTGTTGGGAGCGCAATACCGATCTACGACTACCCGCAATACGCCCAAGCTGGGCGCCTTCATACAAGGTGGCTATGGCCGCCCGGCATTGAATGCATTAAAAAATGAATTCGACTTTTTCTACATCGGTGGCTTAAGATTGAATTGGTCGCTTTCCGGATTCTACAATTCGAAGCGCGACAAGCAAATGCTTGAAATCAACACCCAATCTGTAAACACCCAGAAAGAAACATTTCTGTTCAACACCGAACTGTCTGTTCGCCAACAAAGTAAAGAAGTTCAAAAACTGCAATCGCTTATGAAGGTGGATGATCAAATCATCGCATTGCGCTCAAAGATTAAAACCACCGCGCAATCACAACACGAGAATGGTGTGATCTCTACCAACGATTTGCTGCGCGAAATCAACGCAGAAGATACCGCCAAGCAAAATCTGTTGCTGCATGAAATTCAATTGCTCTTAGCTCAATACAACTACCAAACTACCATTGGAAATTAATACTATGAATCACAAACTAATCTTCGTACTATTTCTGGCACTCGCAGCCTGTGGAAAAGGAAAAAATGCATACGATGCCTCCGGTAACTTTGAGGCGGATGAAGTAATCGTATCGGCCGAGGCCAGCGGAAAAATATTGCAACTCAATTTGCAGGAAGGTCAAACGCTGAAGGCGGGTGATGTTATAGGCTACATAGACAGCACACAATTGAGTTTGCGCAAAAAACAATTGCTGTATTCCATTCGTGCCCTGATGGCGAAGCAACCCGATGCAGCCAGTCAGTTGGCCACCATCCAAAAACAAATTGAAACCGCTGAGTTTGAAAAGAAGCGCATCGAAAACTTATTGAAAGACGATGCCGCTACCAAAAAGCAACTCGATGATTTGAACGCTCAGGTTGACTTGCTGAAAAAGCAATACCAATCGCTGCAATCTTCATTGGCAATAACTGATCGCTCGTTGAAAACAGAAACCCTTCCGCTCAAAGCGCAAATCGAACAACTGGATGATCAGATAAAAAAATCAGTCATCATCAATCCATTGGATGGCACCGTGCTCACCAAGTATGCACAACAAGATGAAATCATCGGTAGCGGCAAAGCGATTTACAAAATTGCCAACCTCTCCACCATTTTATTCCGCGCCTACATTACAGGCGATCAGTTAGCAGCTGTAAAGCTCGGACAAAAAGTGAAGGTATTAGTAGATGATGTGAACGGAGGAACCAAAACTTACGAAGGCACACTCGAGTGGGTATCCGACCGTGCAGAATTTACACCCAAAACGATTCAAACAAAAGATGAACGCGCCAATCTGGTTTACGCCATTAAGCTGAAAGTGAAAAACGATGGCTTTTTAAAAATTGGCATGTTTGGCGAAGTAGCATTTTGAGGAGGCGTTAATAGTTAATAGGAGATTGATTCCAGGAGCTACTAACAATTAACTCTGAACAAGTAACGATTAACGGAAAGATGATTGCAGTTAAAGTCGATAGCGTAAAAAAAACCTTCAAAGCCGAGAAGTCGGTGGTCACCGCCTTGCAGCAAATCAATTTTGATGTAAGCAAGGGCGAGCTGTTTGGTTTGATTGGCCCCGATGGTGCCGGCAAGACTACGCTGTTTCGAATTTTAACTACACTCATGTTGGCAGATGAAGGCACTGCGAGTGTGGATGGATTTGATGTCGTTCGCGATTACAAAGAAATTCGCAAACGCGTGGGCTACATGCCCGGTCGCTTTTCTCTGTATCAGGATTTAACTGTGGAGGAAAACCTGTCTTTCTTCGCCACACTTTTTAACACCTCTCTGGAAGAAAACTACGATTTGGTAAAAGCCATCTACCAGCAAATCGAACCTTTCAAAAAACGCAGAGCCGGTGCCCTCTCCGGAGGCATGAAACAAAAGCTCGCGCTCAGTTGTGCGCTCATCCACCGCCCCAGTGTTTTGTTTTTAGATGAACCTACCACCGGTGTAGATGCGGTGTCGCGCAAAGAGTTTTGGAAACTGCTCCGTGATTTACAAAAGCATCAAATCACAATTATCGTGTCAACGCCCTACATGGACGAGGCCAGTTTGTGCGATCGCGTGGCGCTGATGCAAAACGGAAAAATCATGGAGATTAATTCCCCGAAAGGGATTACGGAGAATTTTAAAAAGCCTCTGTGGGCCGTGCGCGGAGAAAACATGTATCAATTGATGCAGACGCTCCAGGCAAGTGAAGCCATCGACAGTTGTTATCCGTTCGGTCAATATCATCATGTCACTTTCGTTGATGCTATTCCCGATTCACAAGCACCTAGTGTGCTGGCAAAAATTGCTCCTCTACTGGAAGTGAAAAAAATTCCGGCTACGATTGAAGATTGTTTTATGGAACTCATGCGCCAATGAAAGAGAACTTTGCCATATCGGTGCGCGAGCTTACCAAACGTTTCAACGACTTCACAGCCGTGAATGCGATTACGTTTGATGTGAAGCAAGGCGAGATCTTTGGATTTCTAGGAGCGAATGGTGCCGGTAAAACCACCGCCATGCGTATGCTCTGCGGACTTTCTTTTCCGACCAGCGGACAAGCCATGGTGGCAGGCTACGATTTGTATCAGGATGCCGAGAAAATAAAAAAGAGTATCGGCTACATGAGCCAGAAGTTTTCATTGTACGAAGACTTAACCATTCGTGAAAATATTAGGTTCTATGGCGGCATTTATGGATTGAGCGATCACGAAATCAAAACAAAAACCGAAACACTCGTTCATCAACTTCACTTAGAAGAACAATTGAATAAGTTGGTGAAGTCATTACCATTGGGTTGGAAACAGAAACTTTCGTTTTCGGTAGCCATGATTCATCAGCCCAAAATTGTTTTTCTCGATGAACCCACCGGAGGCGTTGACCCGGTGACGAGGCGCGAATTCTGGACATTAATTTATGAAGCCGCCAGCAAAGGCACTACCGTGTTTGTCACCACCCACTACATGGATGAAGCTGAGTACTGCGACCGGGTTTCTATCATGGTCGATGGACGAATCGATGCGCTCGACACACCGCTGGAACTCAAGAAAAAGTTCAATGCGCCCAGCATGGAAGAAGTATTTCTGCAACTGGCCCGAAAAGCAAAACGAGCAGAATGAAGCAGTTTTTATTTTTCATACAAAAAGAATTTTATCACTTGCTCCGCGACAAGCGCACGCTCTTCATTTTGTTTGGCATGCCGGTGGTGCAGATCGTGATCTTCGGCTTTGCGCTTACCAACGAAGTAAAAAATACGCGCATCGCCATTCTCGATCAATCGAAAGATGAAGTAACCACTTCTATTACCCAACAACTGGAAGCCAGTCAGTACTTTGACATTGAAAAAAATCTGCAAAACGAAGCCGACATTGAACCGGCATTCCGTGAAGGAAAAATCAAATTGGTGGTTGTTTTCCCTTCACAATTTCAAAGCACATTGTTGCACACCAACTCTGCGCCAATTCAACTCATTGCAGATGCCACCGATCCCAATGTAGCCAACACGCTCACCAACTATGCATCGGCTATCATACTGGATTACCAAAACAACATTCGAGGCAATCAGGATTTTCCGTACACCATTCAAACAGAAATGCGGATGCTCTACAATCCGCAAATGAAAGGCTCGTACAATTTTGTGCCCGGTGTAATGGCCATGGTGCTCATGCTTGTCTGCGCCATGATGACGTCCATTTCCATTGTGCGCGAAAAAGAAATAGGAACCATGGAAGTAATTCTCGTTTCACCCATGGTGCCACTGCGTGTAGTCATTGCCAAAATGGTTCCGTATCTGCTGCTTTCCATGATCAACATCGGAAGCATTTTAGTGCTCAGCGTCTTTGCACTCGATGTGCCCATTCAAGGCAGCTTGCTCTTATTGGTGTTTGAATGTTTTCTGTTTACGATTACTTCATTGGCACTCGGACTTTTTATTTCGTCCGTCACCAACTCGCAGCAAACCGCCATGCTCATCTCACTCATGGGCATGTTTTTGCCCACCATCATGTTCAGCGGCTTCATGTTTCCGGTGGAAAATATGCCGTTGCCGTTGCAAGTCATTTCGAACATCGTTCCCGCCAAATGGTTTTACTACATCGTCAAAGCCGTTATGATCAAAGGCCTTGGCTTCTTCAGCATTTGGAAAGAGACACTTATTCTGGCATGCATGACCACGGTGCTCATGTTGATCAGCATTAAAAAATTTAAAACGCGTCTCGAATGATACACGATGAGAAATTATTTGGCGGCACCCTGCGGGCCGGGCTATTCGCTTCAATTCCGCGAGGCGCGGGATTTCCGCTGCTATCCCTTGCCGTAGCGGTTTCATTAAACGATAGGTGTGTATGAGAATACTGCGGATTTTACTCGAGAAAGAATTTCGGCAAATATTCCGAGACCCTGCCATCCTGCGAATCATCTTGCCGTAGTGGATTTAGATCACTCCACCTATTCCATCCAACTGGTTAACAAAGTAAAAGCATCCGGCTATTTCAATCTGGTCGATTACAACGAGTCGTTTGAGAAATCTTTGGAATACGTAGAACACGATCAGGCAGATATTGTCTTGCAAATTCCGGCCTCCTTCGAAAAAGATCTAGTACGCGAAGACAAAGCCACGTTGTTCATGGCGCTCAATGCCATCAACGGAGTGAAAGCAAACCTAGGTGGAGCCTACCTGCGTAGCATCATCAACGACTTTAATCGCGAGGTGCGCCTCGATTGGGTGCAACTTCCGCGTGTCAATCCACAGCCCACGTTTCAGATTTCATCCATCAATTGGTTCAATCCGCTGATGAATTATAAAATATTTATGGTGCCGGGCATTTTGGTGGTGCTCGTAACTATGGTGGGTTCGTTTCTCTCCGCACTCAATATCGTCAAAGAAAAAGAAGTAGGCACCATTGAGCAAATCAACGTGACGCCCATTCATAAGTATCAATTTATTCTCGGCAAACTCATTCCATTTTGGGTGTTGGGTTTAACCACACTCAGCATCGGTTTAACTCTAGAGTGGATTTTTTATGGTATTGTTCCGGTAGGCAACCTTTCTACCATTTATATTTTCGCTGCCGTTTATTTGCTGGGGGTATTGGGTTTAGGCTTGTTAATTTCTACGTATGCGCAAACCCAACAGCAAGCCATGCTTATCTCGTTTTTCCTTATTATGATTTTTATTTTGCTGGGCGGGTTGTATACCTCCATTGAGAGCATGCCTGCATGGGCGCAGGTGTTTACCAAATTCAATCCGGTATCGTACTTTATCGAAGTCATTCGCATGGTGGTGTTGAAAGGAAGCACCTTGTACGACATTCGTTTTCATTTGCTGGCAGCAGCAGCCTTTGCGGTAGTTCTCAATTCGTGGGCTATTGTGAATTACAAAAAGAGGAGCTGATGTTCACTTTCGTCCAGTAAATCTGTTCACTATTATACAATCGTGCACTGTGCGAACGCGAAATCAAAGCGTTTTCGGGCTTTTATAGTTGAGAATGATTTTTGTGGAGTGAGGCTTAAAGAATTCTTTTATGAGCCGCTCCACATCAACCTCTACTTCATTAGCCACCATCATTTTGTTAATCATCACCTTTCCGATTTGGTTCTCGGTCGGTGCCGGACTTTTTGGGGCAGCCGTAGGCATCATCGGTGCGTTGTTTGGCGTGTTGGTTGCCATCATTGGAATCTGTTTTGCGGTGATAGCAGTACCGTTCAAATTACTGTTTGGTTGGGGCGATGATTGGGGCTGGCACTCTGATATTGACTTACCCTTTTTCCATACAAACAATGGCTTTCTCATTTTAATTCTGGTGGCCGTTGTTATTGTTCTAATTCAAAAAAGAAAATCTCCTGCGAGATGAGTTCTCACCAACAGACAGAAGATTTAACTAAAATGCCTCTAAGTGCCTAAGTGGTAAAAAGACTCAATTAATCTTCTGATTGATTTTATACGCCTGAATATGATTGCGCAGCGCATCTTGCCAGGTAAGGTCGGCATCCCATTTATTGCCCAGAAAAACATTGCCGTATTCAATGTTTTTGAAATAGAATTTATAAATCACTTCCGTGGAAGGGATCGTCTTAATCTGAACTTCGTTGTTAACAAATACAGCCGATGGCAACGAACGTGCCACCTGTGTAACGTCATATCCTAAAATTTCTTTGGCTACTTTTCCGCGGGCATGCACAAAGCGCAGAATAGACCGAAAGCCTTTTGAATAAAGAGATTCTTCGGTGGCATCGGGCTCAACCAATTCATATTTCAACGGAAAGTTGGCTTTCAGATAAGCTTCTAACTCAGCATCATCAGATGCATTGCCAAATTTTGGAATGGCCGTTTTAAATGATTTCACCTCCACCGAAAAAGCTTCATTCATTCGGCCGGTGAAAGGATTGATTGTAATATCCATCTCCGGTAAATCGTTGATTAGAAAATTTTGCTTTTTGAGATTGCTCACAGCAAAACGATAAACCGTTCGAAGTAATTCATTCAACGAAACATTCTCTTGTTTCCAGGCAACACTATTGGCATCAACCAAATCTTTCTTCCCATTAAAAGAACAGAATATGAGTCGATACCCTTTTTCATCTTTTTGAAACAAGATTAAAAATTTGATGCCTCGGGTTGACAAATAGGTGGCATAGGCTCTGCGCACGTCAGCCCCTGCAAGCATACGATGAATATCAAAATAAGCAACTGCGTCAATTCCGGATTGTTGGAAGTAGTTCTGGCATTCATCTAGGTCTTTTTGAGGAATAGTACTTTGAAACAGAACCACCGACCGGGTAGCGAGTAATTCGGAAGGAATGGAGGAAGCGTAAGTGAGTCGAGCCAGCAATTCATTTTCTTCCAGCGACTGGGCGAAAGCGGGGCTTACTAATAACAGAGCAAATAGAAAAGAAAAGTAACGCACGAATTAATTTAACTGTGTAATTGAACGCAATATAAGGAGTAGTATTGTTCTATAACCAATTCTAGTAAGGCTAAACAGGACTTTTGTCAATTCCCTATAGTTGACATGACAGAACATTTAGTTTTCGCAATCTTTTCTTGATAGCAAAATAGTATCACAATCTTAGAATGTATAGGATGATTAATTAATAGAACCTAAGTCGAGCGAACCTCTGTTTTTTACCTTTTTGACCAAAGAGAATTATCTCATTCTCAGAAATTTGTTCGCATATTTTTGGTCTAATTTTTAAATCCTGATCGGCTGAATCAAAAATAGGCTGCTTACTCATTTTTCCGTTTTGATCAATTCGTATGATGATTGAGACCGATTCGGCTGATAAATAGTCCGCTGGTCTTCCAACATTATTTTCTTTAAAGTTTTCTGGGTTATCATTAAAAATAATAAAGGTATCTCCACCAATGATGGCTGAACAATATGAAGAATAAAACCCTACGCTATTGATACTATGTTGTGATTTAGGGATTTTCTGAGCCCACAACACATCACCTTTAGTACTAATTTTTACAACAATTATATCGTCATTGTTATAATGAGTTGAATTAATTGACAATCCATTAGACATGTATGTTCTCTCTTCCTTTACATAAAGTTGTTCGCCTATTAAGATTATGTTTCTATCTTTATCAAATTGCATCTTATCAAGTTCATATTGATACAATTCTGGTGGGATACCTTGTTCCTTCTTCTTGATAGATTTTTTTAACTCTTTAGATCTTACGTTTTGTGTAATAAGACTAAACTCAAAATCTTTAAAACTTTTTGCTTTTACTTGATTCTCAGAAGAAGAGAACTCAATGAAATACGCGCCAATTATGCTTGTTGCACTACCTAGAGAAAAAAAACCAGCACAAGCAATATTTTGATTATCCAGTATTTCAATTTGCATATCTGTCAAAAATTTATCTTTCAGGTTAATTGGATAATGATGAACTGTACTTCCATTATCACGACAAGCAAATATTTCAAAGGAATAATTAAGTAATCCGTTACGCGTTTCCTTACGTTTTTGATTATAGACAGCACCCAATAAATATGCGTTTCCTTGATTATCAACACGAAAAGATTTAACATCAAACAGGTCATCTGAATAAGGAATGTCAATAGTTCTTTGCCAAGCAACATTTAATGTTATATCTAGAACAATAAATGAAAAAGATTCAGAGTCATAGTCGGCATAGGGTAATCCACAGCAGATCAAAAGCTTAGAGGAATCAGCTGAAAATCTATAGTACGATTTACTGTAAAGATTTTTATTTTTTCCTGCTGTACTGAATTGCCTAATTAGTTTATTCCCTGTTCTCGGTTTAAGTGTTTGTTTATTTAGCTCTTTGGCGCATAGACTAATTAATTTTGATCTTTGATCAACAGTAGAGTAAAAAACATATAATTTGTTATTCCAATGGATAATCTTACTCAAGATCGTCTCATGTCTTTCATCCATGTGATCTAGATCAAGCGAATTTTTCAAAGAATATTCTGAATTGTAATGTTCAAGGGTATAGTTGCTTTCTTGATTTATTCCTTCTTTGCTTTTTCTAACGACAAATATGCCTGAACTATCATGCGCAACAATATCATTGACTGATAATTTGGGAGAGATTTCAAATAACTTTCCTAACTCAACCGAAAAACTTCGTCCTTGGGATTTTGCTTGAATAAAACCACAACAAATTAAGAGTATTGATATGATAATTGATGTAATATGTTTCTTGTTCATTAAAACTACTTTTTATCGGTTTCTACATCCAAACCTACAAAAAAACCCTCTTCTTTTTCTTCAATAGGAAATGTTTCCAAGTCACGACAGCGCTCCGCACATTCGCGACCTGTTTTGATATTGAAACGATAGCCGTGCCACGGGCAAACAATTTCCCCTAAGTAATTGATGGATCCTTTACTGAGGCTTTCTCCATTGTGCGGGCATTTGTTTTCAAATGCATAGAGTGCACCTTGCCGCATCACAATACAAATAGATTTGCCGTTTAAGGCAAAATGAGTGAAGACACTTTGATTCAATTTTGCGTGAACGTCTTCCTTCGAGTCAAAAATCTTAATCCACTCCATAAAAATTAAGTTTGGTGACGCCCATCTTTTCTTTACCTTCAACCGAGTAATCTTTAAACTAAACAATGAAGAACCTTTACATTTTCTTATTCGCGCTACTTGTTACAATTGAAAGTCAAGCACAAGTAAATCCAAAACTACAGGCAAAGCTAGATCTTCAGGCAAAAGAAATTGAAGAAAAGATGATCGGGTGGCGCAGGCATTTGCACCAATTCCCTGAGCTTTCGAATCGGGAAACAAAAACGGGCGCTTACATTGTGGCGCACTTAAAGTCGTTGGGTATAGAAGTACAATACCCGGTTGCCAAAACAGGTGTAGTGGGAATTTTGAAGGGAGACAAGCCGGGGCCCGTGATCGCTTTGCGTGCAGACATGGATGGATTACCGGTTACGGAGCGCGGCTCACTGCCTTTCGCATCCAAAGAGAAAACAGTTTTCAATGGACAAGAAACGGGTGTGATGCATGCCTGCGGCCACGATTCGCA
>JBGAUU010000052.1:0-30937 GCA_044228465.1 Cyclobacteriaceae bacterium | reverse complement strand
TATTCAAAACCTTGTAACCATTGTGTCATCAGCCAATAGGAGAGTGGTGCTCCAATAATAAAGGCAATTACAATCAATAACGAATAGCCTTTCGAGATCAGCAAAAGAATATCCGTTACTGAGGCCCCGGAAACTTTACGAATGCCAATTTCTTTGGTCTTCTGCTCCAACGCATAAACAATCATACCCAACAATCCCAGCGATGCAATCAAGATGCATAAGCTAGCCATAGCCGTGAGTGTCTTGGCAAAGTTGGATTCGCCTTTAAAGGTATTGGCGAATGCCTGATCCACAAATGTATATTCAAAAGGAAAATCGCCTGCTTTCTTTTTATACAAGCTTTCTAACTGCGTTATTGTATTCTCCCAACCTTGCGCTGTTTTACCATCGATACGTGCCACCAAGTATTGCTTCGTGCCTCCGCCAAACAGTTGATCGTTCTTTAAATGAAAGATCGCCATGGGCTCAATCGGATTACCCAGCGTCCAGTAGTTGTAATCTTTCACCACGCCAATCACTTCAAAGAAAATATCCGAGCCGGGCAATTGTATCTTTTTGCCAATTACACTTTCATCCAATGCCCAACCGATTTGCGATACAGCTGTCTCATTCAGAATCACACGGCTTGCATCGCCCGGAGTTTCCTTATTGAAATTGCGACCGAAGGCTAACTTTACTTTTAAAGTAGGAATGTAATTCTCATCAGCAGAAGTGAAGTTCAATGGGAATGTGCGATCTCCCATGCCTTCTGCCGTGAACTTATCTCCACCCCACACATTCGGAGGCACGGAAGTACTCATAGAGGCACTCAGGATGCCTGGAATATTCTCTGTCGCTGCCACCATATCTTGCGCATCGGCAATGCGTTCGCCATGACTCAATACAATCAGGTTTTCGCGATCGAAGCCTAAATCTTTTTCGGCAACGAACGACAATTGCTGAAACACAACAGCCGTACAACTGATCAGGGCAATGGAAATGGTGAATTGAAATACCACCAGTGCATTTCGGAATGTCTTTCCTTCCGAGCCGGTATTCAACTTGCCTTTCATCGCTTGAATCGGATTGAAAGCACTAAGGAAAATGGCAGGATAACTTCCGGAAACCAAACTCATCGCGAAAAGCAAAACCCCGAATGCAATGAGTAGATTCGGATTGTTCAATAAACTAAAATGCAATTCACGACCTACGAGTAAATTAAACGCGGGCATCAGGGCCTGAATCAAGGCGAGTGAAATAGCAAAGGCTATCACGCAGAATATAAACGCTTCCATAAAATAGCCTACACTCAATGAGGCTCGACTCAAACCCAGAATTTTCCGCACGCTCACTTCTTTCATTCGCTTGGTGAATTGAGCCGTTGAAAGATTCATGAAGTTGACACACGAAAGCAAAATGATAAAAATAGCCGCGCCTACCAGCGAGTACATTATCACGATGTTCCCATCGTTGGGAAGTCGGTTGTAAACTACTTTGGAAGGCAAATGAATTCCCGTAAGGGGCTGCAAGAACAGTTCCCATTTTTTACCTGACTTCACATAATCATCATACGACATGTTCATCACGCGCTGCAACGTAGCTTCCGCATGTTTTGGTGGAATGGCTTTTAGCTTTTCGCGAACTTGTGCCACCGATGCAGATGGATCCAGTAGTACATACGTCTCCAATTGCGTCCACACCCAACTCCAATATAGTTTCTTGATGATAGGGTAGCTCGTCATCGACACCAGCATTTCAAACTGCAAATAGGTATTGCTGGGTAAATCTTTTACCACTCCGGTTACCTCAAACGTCTGTTGTTGCTCTCCGGTGCCTACGCGCACCTGCTTGCCGATTGGGTCTTCATCACCAAAATATTTTTGAGCCGTTTTTTCGGTCATGACAATTGTATTCGCTTGGCGCAAAGCCGAAGCAGGATCTCCTTTTACCAAAGGAAAGTTGAAGAGCTGAAAGAAGTTGGAATCGGCCGCGAGAATGTTCGTCTGATCGAACGTAACAACCTCCTTTTTGGAATTGGTATACGATATCAGTTGATCGCCCGGTGTGTGAATGCTGGACATCAACTTCACTTCCGGTAACTCTTCTTTCACTGCATAGGCTACACCCGGACCGGTAGAAGCAAACTCGTGATCATTGTTTTCGCCCCAAATGAAAGTTTGATTGACACGATAAATGTTTTCTGCATCGTGATGAAAAGTGTCGTAGCTAAACTCATGTTGTGCATATTGGAAGATGAGCAATGCGCTGGTGATTCCGGCTGTAAGTCCCAATAGATTGATGAGCGAAAACAGTTTTTGGCGCTGGATGCTTCTGAAAAAATGAACAACGTAATGCTTGAGCATGGGTGTAGGGTTTTGCGATCAATGGCAAACTACATACCAAAAGGCAAACCGCGTTTTCGGGTTGTATAAGACAGAAATTGAAAGTTTGGCTGTTCACATTTTGTTGGTAAGTGTCCGAATTCGGATTTCGAACTATCGTAGCAATGCTTGATCGATACAAAACGTTAGAAACCTAATGACTGTTTGGGCTCTGTTAACAATCATGTAAGCGTCTGGCTGATGAATGATCGCACAACTTTTAAGGGTGGAGCTTTTGCATTGATGGCTTGGTGTGCTATACTTGTAAGATGTCTGATGTTGTAAGTAAGGTTGTAAATACCTTTCACCAAAAGTTTCCAAGTACTCCTCTTGTTATAAAGGCTCCGGGCCGAATCAATCTGATTGGCGAACATACGGATTATAATGAAGGCTTCGTGTTACCCGCTGCCATTGATAGAGCTATCTATTTTGCGATGGCACCCAGCCAAACCGAACGCTGTAATGTCTATTCGCTGGACATGGAAGAGGGAGTCTCTTTTTCCATTCATGATTTGAACCCCGGTGAGACTTGGGTGAATTACCTGATGGGTGTGATTGATGGTTTTGAACGAGCCGGCATTCCCATCCATGGTGTCGACTGTGTTTTTGGTGGCGATATTCCGGCAGGAGCAGGGCTGTCTTCGTCCGCTGCTCTATGTAATGGTTTTGGCATGGGTCTCAATCACATTTTCCAAGGCAACCTTAGCCGTCTGCAATTGGCGAAGCTTTCGCAATATGCCGAGCATGAGTTTGTTGGCTTGCAATGTGGCATCATGGATCAGTACTCGAGCCTAATGGGTGAAAAACAATCCGCTTTACTCTTAGATTGTCGGGCTTTAAAGCATGAGATCATTCCTGTTCATTTAGGTGATTATTCATTGTTACTGATTGATACCAAAGTAAAACACACATTGGCATCTACCGCTTATAATGATCGCAGAAAAGCATGTGAACAAGGCGTTGCCATCCTCCATCAGCACCACCCGGAAGTACAATCATTGCGCGATGTCAACCGGGCGATGCTATACGAATTTCAGGATCAACTGGGCGAAGATGTTTTTATCAAATGCCTATATATAGTAGAAGAGATTAGCCGAACACAACAAGCGGCTACTCATCTCCGAAAAGGTGAGTTAACTGCGTTTGGAAAATTGATGTATGAAACCCACTGGGGACTGAGCCAGGCGTATGAAGTAAGTTGTGACGAATCGGATTTTCTGGTTGCGCTGGCCGAAGAAGAAAAAGACAGTGTGCCAGGTGCCCGCATGATGGGCGGTGGCTTTGGTGGATGCACACTCAACCTCATCAAAACCGATCAGATCAAAAGCTTCCGCGAAAAAGTATTACACCAATATGTTGCTACTTTCAAAAAAGAACCTGATTTTTATTTAGTAAACCTAACGCAGGGTGTGGCGATCATACCCGCAACCTAAACTACCATGCAAAAATTACAGATAGCTGACTACATCGTCTTCCTCATTTACTTCTTAATTGTTTCATTGTATGGCTATTGGATCTACACCCACAAGAAACGCAGCGAGATCGACTCTAAAGACTTCTTCTTAGCGGAAGGTTCGCTGACATGGTGGGCCATTGGTGCATCACTCATTGCTTCCAACATCTCAGCTGAGCAATTCATCGGCATGTCGGGCTCCGGCTTTGCGATGGGATTAGCCATTGCATCGTATGAGTGGATGGCGGCAGTTACGCTGATTGTCGTGGCTGCCTTCTTCTTACCGATCTATCTCAAGAATAAAATTTACACCATGCCGCAGTTTTTAGCACAGCGATACAGTCCGCTCGTAGCGACTATCATGGCCGTGTTTTGGTTGTTGGTGTACATCTTCGTGAACCTTACTTCGATACTTTATTTAGGAGCATTGGCGGTAGAAACTGTAACCGGTTTGAGCTTTACTGTCTGTGTGATTGGTCTCTCCATTTTCGCAGTATTCATTACCCTTGGTGGGATGAAGGTGATTGGTTACACCGATGTCATTCAAGTAGTTGTGTTGGTGTTGGGTGGATTGGCTACTACCTATTTGGCGCTCGAGTTGGTGGCGAATAAGATCAGCGGTGGCGGTGTGTGGGATGCGATGGTCTTTGTAAAAAATAATGCGTCTGATCACTTCCACATGATTCTCAATCAAGGAGATATGATGATCCCAGATGGAAAAGGTGGCACTGAAGATGCCTATCAGAAATTACCCGGCTTAGCCGTGATTATCGGTGCGATGTGGATTGCCAACCTCGGCTATTGGGGTTGTAATCAATACATTACACAACGGGCATTGGGTGCCGATTTGCCAACGGCCCGTAAAGGTTTACTCTTTGCGGCCTTCTTGAAGTTATTGATGCCGGTGATTGTGGTATTACCCGGTATAGCCGCGTTTGTTTTGTTTAAGAATGGATTCTTCCAAACGGAAATGTTAGATCCAACTACGCAAGTAATTAAATCAGATCGAGCGTACCCTGTTTTATTAAATCTGTTGCCGGCCGGCTTAAAAGGATTATCATTTGCAGCATTGACGGCAGCTATTGTTGCATCACTGGCAGGTAAAGCCAACAGTATCTCTACCATCTTCACCTTGGATATTTATCAGAAGTTTTTCAAGAAAGAAGCCTCTGAGCGCAATCTCGTAAACGTGGGTAAGTTCGCCATTATCATTGCCATGATCATCGCGATCATCATGGCTCCACAATTAAGCCGCTTCGATCAGGCATTTCAATTTATACAAGAATTTAGCGGATTGATTTCTCCCGGAGTGGTAGCGATCTTCTTGCTCGGTATGTTTTGGAAAAGAGCGAATGGAATGGCCGCATTAGTCGCAGCTATCGCCACATTACCACTGGGCATTGGTATCAATGAATATTTCCCTGAAATTCCTTTCTTGAACCGCATGGGAATTGTCTTCTTAATTTTAGTTGCCCTGATGGTGGTGGTAAGTTTGATTTCTCCTTACAAGGAAAAGAAAGATGGCATCATCGTTACACGCGATATGTTTAAGATCGAACGCCCCTTTGCCATTGGTGCTATTCTGTTAATGGGAGTGATTACCGCATTGTACCTCGCATTCTGGTAAGAGCGCATGGGTGCTACGGTCGTCACAAAAGAAGAGAAACGTAAACTCTGGACGGTCATTGCGGCCTCATCGGTCGGCACGTTGATCGAGTGGTATGACTTCTTCATCTTCGGAAGTTTGGCGACAATATTATCGGAGCAGTTTTTTCCGAAGACCAACCCAACGGCTGCTTTCCTCTCTACACTCGCCACCTTTGCTGCGGGGTTTATTGTGCGACCGTTTGGTGCACTGGTGTTTGGTAGGTTAGGTGATAAAGTAGGGCGGAAGTACACCTTCTTAGTCACGCTTGTGCTGATGGGTGGCTCTACGTTTGCCATCGGCCTGGTACCGGGCTACGAAACCATCGGCTTGTTTGCTCCGCTACTGGTTTTGATTTTACGATTGCTGCAAGGGTTGGCCCTTGGCGGGGAATATGGAGGCGCTGCAACCTATGTGGCCGAGCATGCTCCTGCCGACCGCAGAGGATTTTATACCAGCTTCATTCAGATTACGGCTACGTTAGGATTGTTTGTTTCGCTGGGAGTTATTCTGGCTGTAAGGCAGTCGGTGGGGGTAGATGCATTTACTTCGTGGGGATGGCGAGTGCCCTTCTTATTATCCGCTTTGCTTGTGGGTATCTCCATCTACATTCGCATGCGCATGAGCGAGTCTCCGCTTTTCGCGAAGATAAAGTCCGAAGGAAAAATTTCGGTCAATCCGATCAAAGAGAGTTTTGGTAAAAAAGAAAACCTGAAGTTGGTATTGATTGCCTTATTTGGTGCAACGGCAGGGCAGGGGGTGGTGTGGTACACAGGCCAGTTTTATGCGCTCTCGTTTTTGCAGAAGACGTGTCAACTGGAATACGTACAATCCAATTACATCATGGCGATTGCGTTGGTACTCGGCACGCCTCTCTTTATTGTATTCGGTGCGTGGTCGGATAAAGTAGGTAGAAAATTCATTATGCTCACGGGCATGTTGCTGGCGGTGGTGTTGTATCGACCGATCTATGAAAAGATGTATGCACTCACCAATGTGGCGGCAAAAACAGAAATCAAATCGCAAGAGCAAATTGAGCGTAGCATGGCGATGGAAGGAAGCGATACCTTGCGCACGATAAAAAATACGCACCTCTATACCGATGAAACGCAAAGTATAGCGGTGGAGAAAACTAAAAACAGCGAGGTTATCTCTAAAAAGACAGAAGTAGTTTTGAGTGGCAGTAATTATGGATGGATGATCGGGCTGGTGTTTATTCAAATTGTATTGGTGACGATGGTCTACGGACCCATTGCAGCCTTTCTGGTAGAGTTATTTCCAACACGGATCCGCTACACATCCATGTCGTTGCCCTATCACATTGGCAATGGAATTTTTGGAGGCTTGACACCTTTCATTGCTACCTGGTTGTATTCGAAGAGTATCTCATCTGAAAGACCCTTGGGCGATCCGTTTGTAGGCTTGTGGTATCCGATTGTAGTGGCTGCAATCTGCTTTGTAATCGGAATGATTTTTTTGAGTAATAAGAAGAAAGCCGAAGTGGAGTAAGTGATATAACATTTCAGGTGTCTGACACCTTAGAGGTGTCGTGACGCTATACGGCACAAGGCATCTTTGAATGATTTTACTGAGTTAATGTTCTTTCAAATTTTATACTTGCTACTTGCTGACGAGCCCGGTTGTGTAAAGGAGTTTTATTAAATCCGCCAAATTGCTGCATTTTGTTTTTTCCATTAACGACTTGCGGTACGATTCTACCGTAGCAAGAGTGAGGTTGAGGCAGACGGCAATTTCTTTGTTACTCAATCCGTTTCTCAATAATTCAGCCAATTGATATTCTCGTGGCGTGATATTCAGATTTGCAAGTGCTTTGGTTCCTTTCTTCAATGCATACTCCAGTGTATCAGAAACCAGTTTATTGAAATAATGACCCTCGTGCATTACCTGATGGATGGCCAGTACCAACTCTTCCGGATCACATTCTTTCAGAAGAAATCCATCCGCTCCTAATTGAATTAAGTGAACGATCAGTGAAGGATCATCAAATTGCGTCAGGATAATGGTGCGGGTTGACGGAAAATTCTCTTTGGCGAGTTTCAATAAATCGATGCCATTCATCTTGGGCATTTGAATGTCAATCAAAGCAAGGTCAATTCGATTCGCTTTCAGTACATCCAGCGCTTCCACGCCATTGGCGGCCTCATAGAAATGGAGATTCAGTTGAAAGGTAGTGAGCAATCGCATCAGTGATTTGCGAAAAATGGTATGATCGTCAACGATCAACGTGTGGGAAACATTCATTGGAAAAACTAATTTTAATACCGCTAAACCTACCCCATAAATGGGGTATTGTTATTGTACGGAAAAAATACTAAAGATGCGGAATTAATTATCAGCTCTTCGAAACAATATTTTTTTAGACGAAAAGCACTTCTTTTCACAAACGGTGAAGAGGTGCAGTAAAAGATGATGATTATTGGATAATTAATAAGCCTTGATGGGGGGGATTAAGATAGGTTCCGATTCCGGATGAGAAATCAGACAAAACACGAACTAAATTATCGCAGCCATGTGGGTGCGAACCAAGAGTGGTTGCATGATTTGCACACCTGCCAACGATGTTGTCAAGCGTGCGAACATCGTTGTCATACGTGCAATCATTGTTTTTGAAATATCTAAAACAGATTGGAAGTAACAATTTAAGGTGGATTAACATAAATTTGAGGGCAGTAAAAATTCCTGGTAAAAGCTGGAGAGTTGCAGACCATGGACACTTCCATTTTCGGAAATCGCCAATACCAACAAAAAAATAGTTGAATAAATTATGGGAAGGATAAATCTATACGAATTACATGGAGATCAACATGTTGTAAATACCCAGTTGCATTATGGATTTGAAGCTACAGAAGAATTGGTGGAAAAAATGATTTATGATTTATCTTCGGATAAAAATATTTCAAATAATGAGGATGGTAGAGTATGTTATTTGTTTGTACATGGAAGCAAGAGTAGGAGAGATTTTCAAAAACTGAAAACCGTTGAGGGAATTCATATTTGTTGGGAAGGCTTCTATGGCCCTAGATGGCTTTATCCTTTAAGTTTTATTGTTTCAGGGCATGGTGGCTTGTTGAAAGTTAATGAGCCAAGATCTTTACCCCGTGTTTTGGGAGAATTATCTGAGCTTGCAATGATAACGATGTGTTCATTTAAGAGCGTGTATGAAAATGAGTTGGTCTTACACATAAAAATAAATAATTGGAAATCTAATATTGAATCGTTTTTAGCTCAAGATTCTTCGTACATGAGGCTAATGATTGACGGTGATAATGCTGAATCAAGTACTGGAATTTATGTTGTTGTTGCTTGTGGAGAGTATTGTCCAAATTCGCTAGTCGTAAAAGCTAATAAATGGAATGCTTGAGGTAATGCAACCTCGTCTGGCGCAAGTCTTCTGCTCGGTAGCGTCATTGACTTGTGCCACTCAATACCCAAACTAGCACGGATATTGTGAGGTTGAAGAAGCGGTAGATCGTGCGATAAAAAAATTGAAAGCCTAATCGAGCAGACTGGTTGGGCTTTTTATATATGCGCGAAAAACGCTCAAATTACATTCCAAAATAAATCAACCAACTCAATAAATCGTACCTTTGCTTTATGATAAAATACATCCAAACTCTTGTCGTTGTAGCCTTGAGCCAAGGGCTCTTTGCGCAAGTACACTATGTGCCACAAACATTCAGTACACCGTATGGTAATATTACCACACACCAAGCAATTTATACCCCCATGTACTATGGCAACTATGGAGGTCCTGCCAATTCGAAATTTGAATTAATTGTTATTCTCAAGAATGATTCCATATTCACATTCAAATCACGGTTCGAAGCAGAGAATAAGAAAATGTTCGTACTGCAAAAACAGAAAAAGATCAAACGCAAAATATTTCCCGGTGAAACAAAAGAGATCATTGCTTACAGTAAATTATTCGGTAGAATGAAAGGCATTCCGGCAGATAGTTGCTGGTATTTTAAAGTAGCCTCCGGTGCTTTAAATTCATTTGCGTGTGTGCCTGTAACAGATAGAACAATGGCTGCGGCTATTCAACTAGGTAATGACGGTCCTATTATCGCTTTAACAAAAAAGAATTTAGAAGAAATTACTGGATCAGAAGATCCTAAAATTGTGAAGTGGTTAAAGCAAAATAAGTTTAGTAAGATTATTGACTACTATAACGAAAAGCAACGTGTTAACACATCGGTAAGCCAGTGATAAAGAGTGGTGGAGTGTTTGCTATCCTATTTTGTTTTTTCTGGAGGATTTCAGGATATCAAAGAAAATAAATGCAAACGCGCAAGTACTCTACAACTTGTATGACCCCAAACGCGAAAGCCCGTACACGGACCGATTGCTGATTCGGATCGGATTTGAATTTCCGGGAAGTAAGAAGAGTTCTAAGAAGTAAAAAATTCGTAAAGATATTCTTGCAGCTGGTCAAGTATCATTGAATATGTTCACCATGTAATTGAGTTTGCGAGGCACCTAAATAATGCCTAATTTTTGTCAAACTTATTACCCCACTATGGTTCGATTCCTGGCTTTCTTTTTATTGACTGTGTCTGTCTATGCGCAGCAAGTGCCTTCTCATTTTTATAACGATTTGAAGCACCGCGTGATTGGTCCGTTTCGGGCGGGACGCACAGTGGGAGCGGTGGGCATCCCTACGCAGCCCAATGTGTTTTATATGGGTGTGAATAATGGGGGCGTTTGGAAAACAGACGATTATGGCCGCACCTGGAAACCAATCTTTGACAAGGAAGCTACCGGATCAGTGGGTGACATTGCGGTTTCACCTTCAAATCCTGCTATCGTATATGTGGGCACAGGCGAGGGTTTGCATCGCCCTGATTTAGCCATTGGTGATGGAATGTTCAAATCCACCGATGGAGGTGTTAGTTGGAAACATATCGGCCTGCCCGATGCACAGCAAATCGGCAGAGTAGTAGTTCACCCGACCAATCCTGAAATTGTTTTCGCGGCCGTACTCGGTCATCCGTATGGTGCCAATGAAATGCGTGGAGTGTATCGTACCAAAGATGGTGGAACCACGTGGGAGAAAGTATTGTATATCGATCACAACACAGGCGCTATTCAAGTGGAGTTTGATCCCAACAACCCAGAGATTCTCTTTGCGGATTTGTGGGAGCACCGCGAAGGCCCCTGGGAAAATGGTTCCTTCTCCGGTGCCAACTCCGGTTTGCATAAATCGACCGATGGAGGCAACACCTGGAAAAAGATCACAACGGGATTACCAACCGCTGCCGATGGTTTAGGACGTATTGGTTTTTGCATTGCACCCAGCGACTCGAGACGCATGTATGCTACGGTGGATGCAAAAGAATTATCAGGCATTTATCGCAGCGATGATGCCGGTGAAAGTTGGAAACGTGTATCCACGGAGCGCAGAGTGTTTGGACGCGGAAGTGATTTTGCCGAAGTGAAAGTGCATCCCAAAAATGCCGATGTGGTATTCTCTGCCAACACCGCTTCCTATCGCTCGATGGATGGTGGTGTTACTTGGACTTCCTTCAAAGGCGCTCCGGGTGGCGATGATTATCACCGTATCTGGATTAATCCTTTGCAACCGGACATTATGATTTTTGCAGCCGATCAGGGCGCGACCATTACAGTGAATGGGGGTAAAACGTGGAGCTCCTGGTACAATCAACCTACGGCACAGTTGTATCATATTTCTACTGATAATCAATTTCCGTATTGGGTATATGGCGGTCAGCAGGAGAGTGGCGCAATTGGTATTCGCAGCCGTGGCGATGGCGGACAAATTTCTTTCCGCGATTGGATGGGCGTAGGTGCCGATGAATATGCATACGTAGTAGCAGATCCGAAAAATCCGGATATCATTTATGGCGGGCGCATTACAAAATTCAACAAGAAAACCGGACAAACACAAAACGTAGCCCCCGAAGCATTGCGTTCAGGACAATATCGGATGTTGCGCACATTGCCCATCTTGTTTCATCCGGCCGATCAGACTCATCTACTTTTTGCTACCAATGTCCTATGGAAGTCTGTCAATGGTGGCGACCATTGGGAAGTCATCAGTCCGGATTTAACGCGCAAGCAACCCGAAGTACCCGCGAGCATCGGTGATTTTAAAACAGAGCAACTGGCTACTTTGAAGCAACGCGCAGTAATTTATTCTGTGAGCGGGTCTCCCTTGAATCGAAGTATCATTTGGGCAGGAACAGACGATGGACTTGTTCACGTTACCGGTGACGGAGGTGTAACTTGGAGAGACGTAACACCACCTGCGCTAACCTCGTGGGATAAAATATCGCAAATAGATGCGAGTCATTTTCATTTGAATATTGCGTATGTTTCGGTGAATGCCTTGCGCAAAGATGATCTGCGTCCGCACATTTACAAAACGAAAGATGGTGGCGCTACGTGGACTGAAATAGTGAACGGCATTCCAGCCAATGGTGCGGTGAACGTGGTGCGCGAAGATCCCAAGCAAAAAGGATTATTGTTTGCCGGAACGGAACGTGAAGTATTCTTTTCCATCGACGATGGAGAAAACTGGCAATCGCTGCGCAACAATATGCCGGCTTCTTCCATTCGTGATTTGGTGATTCATCATGATGATTTAGTCATTGGCACACACGGTCGCTCCATCTGGATTTTAGATAACATCACTCCGTTGCGTCACATGGCAAGTGCATTACAAGCACAGAAGCCTCATTTGTTTCCAATAGCACATGCCACACGGGTGCGCTACAATATGTTTAGCGACACACCGCTTCCACCGGAAGAACCAACCGGAAAAAATCCGGAAGAAGGAGCGGCCATTGATTATTGGATCAACGAATCGGCATTGTCGGTGCACATCGATATATTGGATAACAACGGATTGCCCATTCGCACCTTTAGCAGCAAAGACAAAGAAGAAGTGATTGACACGATTTCGTTGCCGCATCCAACTTACTGGCTGCGACCTTCGCAAGTGGTTTCCACGCAAGCCGGACATCATCGGTTTTATTGGGATTTGCGCTATCCGGAACCGAAAGGCAGCAATCGACAACTTGGCATCGCAGCGGTGTGGCACAATACGCCATCCGGTCCGGTTGGACCTTATGTAGCTCCCGGAAAATACAAAGTTCGCCTGGTAGTAGATGGAGTTTCGCAAGAACAAACTATGGAAGTAAAACTAGATCCACGTGTGTCGATCACCGATGTGGACTTGCGTGCGCAAACCAGTCAATCTATGATTTGTTATCGGGCGTATCATGACTTGCAAGCAGCTTACGAACAAATAGAGGCTGAACTAAAAGATAAGAAAATCAAGTGGGCAAAAGGAAAGAAAGAGATGGTGATTGCTTTGCGCGGAGAGGGGGCTCCTGAAAACCCAGACGTGATGTATGGCAGCATCACCGAAGTGCCTATGGATCAGGAAACCATTGTAGGTTGTCAGGAAAAATGGTTGCACTTAATGGCACTTGTACAAAGCTCAGACACAAAACCAACACAAGCCACCATTAATAGCATTAAGAAGCTTAAGGAAATTACAAACGGACTTATCTTACGCTGGAATAAATTGAAATGATGTTGTTAGAAGTAAAAGGCGTAAGCAAGAAGCTAGATGATCGAATTGTTTTACAGTCCATTCATTTAAAACTTGAGAAACATCAAAAGTTGGTGATAGCCGGAGAGACCGGCTCCGGAAAAAGCACGCTGTTGCGAATGATTGCCGGCCTTGATCAACCTACCGAGGGCGAGATGTTTTTCAATCGGGAGCGCATCAGAGGTGCAGAAGAAACGCTCGTGCCTGGTCACCCGCAAATTGCGTATTTACCACAGCATTTTGAGTTGCAAAAATTTTTACGCGTAGAACAGGTATTGGCGTATGCGAATCAACTGAGTGCCAAACAAGCAAAAACACTATTTACCATTTGTCAGATTGATCACTTGCTGCAACGAAAGACGCACGAACTTTCAGGAGGAGAGAAGCAGCGAATTGCATTATGCCGCTTACTGATTGGTAAGCCACAACTTTTTTTATTGGATGAGCCCTTTTCAAACTTAGATCAGATTTTAAAAGCAATTTTAAAACAAGTGATTGAGCAGATTACGGAGCGACTCAAAATTTCAATGATGTTGGTTTCGCACGATCCGGATGACACGCTGCCGTGGGGCGATGAGTTTATTGTACTACGAAATGGACAGATTGTTCAGGAGGGAACAGCGCATCAAATTTATCAAGAGCCCGTAAATGAGTATGTAGCCGGATTGTTTGGGAAATACAGTGTGGTTCCCACCCGACTATTCCCCGCCAAGGGAAAAAGCAAATACTTTATTGCGCGTCCGGAAGACTGGAAGGTTTCTGAAAAACCAATGTTGAATGCGAAGCGCGCCAAAGTGATCAAGCGGGAATTTTTCGGAAACAAATATGTATACACTCTTTTGAGTGGGAAGACAACAATTTGCGTAGATGGAAACGATTTCAATCAAAAAGAAATCCCTAAGTACTTGAATATTCAATATCGCAAGAGTGATTGGTAGTTAAAATTTGTAACTTACTTGGAATTGGTACAAACTGATTCAAACTGTCTCTAAGAATATGAATTCGCCTGAGGTTACTGTAAAGGACATTGCAAGTAAATTGCGCGTATCCTTGTCTACCGTTTCGCGAGCACTCAATGGCCACGAAGATGTGAGCCCGGAAACAAAGAAGCGGGTGTTGGAGATGGCGCAGCAATTAAATTATTCTCCGAACCATGCAGCTCGAAGTTTGCGCACGCATCGCACTCGCACATTAGGTTTGGTTGTGCCCGAAATTTCGAAGCACTTTTTCTCAAATGTATTAAGTGGAATTCAGGAGTACGCATCCTCACTTAATTACAGTGTGGTGATCAGTCAATCACTTGAGTCTTTTTCGATGGAGCAAAACCACTTGCAACAATTGGTGTCTGCAAGAGCCGATGGTATTTTGATTTCATTGTCCAACGAAACCAATCACGGAGAACATCTTAGTAAATTATTGGAGCGCGATATTCCGATCGTTATGTTTGATCGGGTGCTGGAGGATTTGCCGGTATCGAAAGTGGTGGTCGATGATCATAAGGCTTCGTTTCAAGCAGTTGAATATTTGATTAAAACCGGTTGCAATCGTATTGCTTTTATTGGTGGACTTAGCAGTTTATATGTAAGCAAAGAGCGTGAAGCGGGTTATCGTCAGGCATTATCGATGCATGGATTGCCCATTGATGAAACGTTCATTGTTCACTGTAATAATTTGAACCGGTCTCCACGAGAAGAAGTAGCCAAATTGCTCCGTTTACCCAATCGTCCGGATGCTATTTTTTGTTTGAATGATCCAATTGCCATTGAAGCTATGCAAGTGGTAAAAGAATTCAACTTGAGAATTCCGGAGGATGTTTCGTTAATCGGTTTTACCAACGAACCTACATCGCATTACATCGAACCTTCTTTAACTACGGTATCTCAACCCGCTTATGAGATGGGAAAGACTGCGGTTTCACTTTTGATCGAACAACTCGAAAATCCAAAAACATTTCAACCGAGCACCGTTGTTCTGGGTACGCGATTTATCATTCGCAAAACAACTCGATGATCTGATCGAAATAAAAATTGAGCGAATCTATTTGGATTGAAAGTAATTTACGAGAGATTGATTTGTAGTCTCGCGATAGTTTCCTCCAATTGGCACGGCCTTACCACCCACATCAATTTCATGACTGCTATAAGCTCTTACTTTAGGCATGGCAATAATGAAAGAGCGGTGTACGCGGAGAAATAGAGTAGGGTCGAGTTCTTCTTCAATCTTCGTTAGAGCGTACTTGGTGATGTGATGCGTGGTGGTCGTTTGAATTTTAATGTATTCCTTCTGACTTTCGATAAACAAGATTTCATCGATCGGAATAACTACTTTCTTTTTATCAGATTGAACGGTGAGTGTCGCAGCGTGGTGGGTGTTTGAAAACGAAGACTGGACTTTATTAACAGCACTAAGAAACCGTTGAAACTCGATGGGCTTTAATAGATAGTCGACTACATTGAGTTCATACCCTTCCAGCGCGTATTGATGAAACGCAGTAGTCAGAATTACTCTTGGTGGGCTGGGCAAGCTTTTGAGAAAATCCAGCCCTTTTAAGCCGGGTAAATGGATATCTAAAAATAACAATTGAATTTTTTCCTGTTGAAGTATTTCCAGTGCGTAGATAGCATCCGGGCACACCTTTACTAATTTTAAATAAGGAAGCTGCCGAATGTAGTCGGTTAATACTTCAGCTGCAAGCGGCTCGTCTTCAACAATGAGGCAATGAATCATATCCTTATTAATGGTATTGTTAGTTCTACTGCGAAAAGATTTTCAGTTGATTTTATTTTCAATTGGTGCTTGGGATAAAGTAATTGCAATTGCCTTTGAATATTGGACAAACCAATCTTCGTGGTTTCAACGGAAGCGCGATGGACTTCAACGCTGTTTTCGATGCGAGCCTGTAATAGACCATTCAATAACTTGATCTTAATCATAATGAACGAATCAAACCGAGATTCACTCACCCCATGCTTAAAAGCATTTTCAACAAAATGAATCAAGATGAGTGGAGCAATTCGCTGGGCAGGATTATCGATTTGTGTTTCAAACTGAATTTTAAGACGATTGGAATAGCGTAATTTTTCCAACTCAATAAGATCTTCAATCAGTTTAATTTCTTGCATAAGCAGAATATCCTGGTGCGATGACTCATAGAGCATAAAACGCATCAGCTTCGATAATTTCATCACGGCTTCAGCAGTTTGTTCAGAATTTTTCCGTGCCAACGAATAGATATTATTCAAGGTGTTAAACAGAAAATGTGGGTTGATCTGCCCTTTCAGGTATTTTAGTTCTGCTTCTGTATTTTCTTTTTTTAGTTCTACCTCACGCAGCCGCGATTGGAATTGCTTGCGCAACAGTTTCAACGAGCAAGCGGCACCTGTCACAAATAGTAAAGTAAAGAAATGATAAAAGAGACTGGCAAAATTAAACCACGATGTGGAATCGCTGGTGTATTGTAAAATGTAGCGTAAAATGATGGTATGGTTGATGGTGGTCATCAATACTACACCAATGATGAAAACGCTAACCAGTACGAAAATTGTTTTTAGTAGATTCCAACGGGCATCGATGTAGCGATCTAAAATATTGAAACAAGCATACACCAGCGGCACTTTTACACTGAGCAATACCAATTGAATTAGAAACAAGTGAAAGTACTTTTCGATTTCATCGATCGAAGCGGGAATAATTCCTGACCAATCGGCAGTAATATTCAGATATGTCTTGAATAATACGTAAGCTGCCCAAAACAATACGTGATTTCGAAAACGCTGCATAACTCAAAGTAAGTAAATCAACAGAGGCAAACCAAAGGTTGTTGCGAACTATGAAGAATTTAAACAAGAGATGAAAGGTTTTCATCTGCCTGAACTCAAAATTGGTTGACAAAAAAATCCGTTCGGTTGACAGGAATTAGTTATCAAAAATATTTTCAGTTTTTTTAAGTAATCATTAGAACCATCCTCAAAAACATAGTATGATAAAGATTTTCTTCAGTTCGCTTGTTTTTACACTTCTTCTGTCGGAAGTAAACGCTCAAACTACTACTTTTCAATCTCCTCCGGCAGCGCCTGAACTGGTACAGTTAAAGCAAGCCAATACGTTTATCAACGAGCGCGATTTTGCACTATCACCCGATGGTCAGGAAATTTATTTTACGATCTCAACTCCAAAATCTTCTTTTCAAACCATCGTATTTTGTCATAAGAAAAATGGAAAATGGTCGGCTCCACAAGTCGCTTCTTTTGCCGGTAATTATAGTGATTTAGAGCCTGCTTTTAGTGCTGACGGAAATACGCTGTACTTTTCTTCTAACCGACCTCTTCAAGGAAAAGAAGTGAAGGACTTTGATATATGGCGCGTGAAGCGAACACCAAAAGGCTGGAGTAATCCCGAACATTTGGGAAACATTATTAACACACCGGCTGATGAATTTTATCCGTCCATTACCAACAGTGGAAATTTATACTTTACCGCTCAGTATAAAGGAGGAGTGGGGCGCGAAGACATCTACCTGGCTTCATTTGTTAATGGTTCGTTTCAAAAGCCAGTCGCGCTAGATACAGCCATCAATTCGAAGATGTATGAGTTCAACGCCTTTGTGGCGCCAGATGAGAGTTACATTTTATTTACTTCCTATGGTCGTAAAGATGACATGGGTGGTGGCGACCTTTATATCAGTGTAAAAGATGCATCGAATCATTGGAAGGCAGCAGTTAATCTAAAGGAAATCAACTCAGCCCAATTGGATTATTGCCCTTTTGTATCCCCGGATGGAAGAGGTTTGTTTTTTACCAGTGAGCGTCATCAATTGCCAACTTTCTTTAAAGGAAGAATAAGTGATTACCAGCGGTTAAAGGAAATTTATGAGCAGCCTCTAAATGGAACCGGAAATATTTACTGGGTAGATTGGAAAAAGTTGCTTAGCAATTTTCAGTAAATCATTTAAAAATTCACCAGCAATTCAGAAACAAGACTAACAGATTGTTTGCAGTTACTTTTCTCCTATGAAGTTCTGTTGTGTTAAAAGCTTAATTGTAATTGACCTACCCCAACTAATTTATTCAATAATTTTAAGTCCTTAAAAATAGTTTGTATGAAAATTAATCTCTTTATTTTCTTATTAATTCGACCACTTCTAAATGACGCCTATTCTCAAGAACCCTCGTGTGATTGTGGTAACGTATTTACAGAGCTAAGTCAGAAATTAGAAGCGAATTACTTGGGATTAGTGTATCTTAAGCAAGAAAAAGGCGATGAATGGTATGTGAAGATCAAGCGAACTTACAATGAAAATGCGCGGTCAATCCCTGCTCAAAATTGTGTTGCTTTTTTGCAAAAATTTCTAGCGAACTTCAATGATGGGCACGTTTTTGTATTTGAGAGACCAAGTTATGGGGCATCTGAACTTCTGTCTATCAAGACGCAGATTATTTCTGAAAAAATTCTCGAAAATGAATTGGCGCAGGAACTTGCACAACAGTCGCAATCAAATATTGACCCATTCATCGGAAATTGGGGCGATGGAATAAGTGAATATTCTGTTCTTAAACAAGGAAGCAATTACTTAGCGTATATCAAGAATTCGAGAGATACTTCGGTTGTTAAAGGTACCTTAAAGGCTCGATTTCAACATATAGATGGCAAGTTTGAAGGGACATACTATTCTTCAACTTATCGACCACGTTATGTAGTTGGACAAATTTATAAGGACGGAACTCTACTCGCTTTAGATGGAGGCATTTATTGGGTCAAATGGAGTTCAAGCCATCTGCGTGAACTTAGTATGATTAATCGAGAGAATGTGACTTTGCCTACTATAACAAAGATTGATAGAAAGGTTACTGTATTTTCAATACCAAGTTTTAATGTGGATAATAAACTATTTGATAAGATTTTAAAGGAGCATCAGGATGTTTTAAAGACAACTTCGCACTTAATTGTTGATATACGAGGCAATACCGGTGGGAATGCCCTCTATTTTTCATTTTTGGGAATTTATGCTGATAAACATATTCCTGAATCCCAAGGTTTCGTGTTGGCTTCCGAAGATACTAAAGCATACTATGAAGAGCAGGCTAAGTATTCTAGGAATGTATATGGGCCGGTGGTAAGTCGTATTTCCAATAACTTGGGAAAAGTAATAGATGGGCCGCTGTATCCAGTTAAGAAAATTAGTAGATTGAATAGCCAGATAGAGTCAGTGTCAATTTTGACCGACCATGGTTGCATGAGTGCTGCAGAATCATTCATCCTTCATTCTAAACAAGTTAACGATAAGGTAAAAATATTTGGTGAACGAACCGCGGGTGTAATTGACTACACAAGTGTAAATGTGATTAAACTGACTTCATCTGAGTCTCAAAATATATACTTTGGTTACCCAACAAGTACACTAAATAAGTATTTATCTGGGAGTGGTTTCAATAGAACAGGCATCATCCCAGATGTAACAATTCCAGCTAACGAAGGCGACAAAATTTATTGGATTATGAAGTATTTAAATACCCACTATTAATTTTAATCACATTATATGAATATAGCAGCTGTAGTATATAAAATGATACGACCACTTTCTCAAGGTATCACATTTGTTTTCATTCTATCAATTTATCCCTTGTACGCTCAATCAGACAAGCAGCTTCTTTTAGTGGGTACTTTCCACTTTAACAATCCGGGATTGGATGCGGTAAAGACTAAAACATTTGATATTAATAGCCCTGTTGCTCAAACGGATATTGAATGGATGGGCAAGCAATTCACTTCATTTAAACCTGATAAAATATTTGTTGAGTGGCCTGTGGAAGAGCAGGCAAAATTAGATACACTCTATCAAGTTTACCTTTCAGATCAGTACGATCAATATATTTCGAGACGGTATTCAAAATCTAGACAGCTAAACTTCTATCGCAACAATGAAATTTTTCAGTTAGCATTTAAAGTAGCTAAAATGGCAGGACTTCGACAGATTCACGCTTTTGATTACACAAAAACATCGTTTCCTTTTGACAGCGCTTTTTCAGCCATAAAAAAAGCAAATCAAACCAGTTTATTGGGTTTAATCGATAATGATTTTAAGATGATGACCGCAACTGTAAATCAAAAAATAGAGACAATGAGAATACCTGAAATTTTAATTGATTTAAATAAACCGGAGAACCTGAGGATTGATAAAGCATGGTATATCAAACGAATGAATAGGGCAGGAGCAGTAAGTGAATATGCCGGAGCATTCCTCACTGCGGAGTGGTATCGAAGAAATCTATACATGTATTCCATCATTCAAAAGCAGATCATTGATTCGGACCATCGCATTATCGTGTTAGCTGGCTCCGGTCATGCTGCGATGTTGAAAGAATTTGTTGAGCTGGATGGATTAATGAATTTAGTTAATCTGGATACGATCTTGAAAAGATAATGAATGGAAGAAACTAAAACGTCTAAGGTTATTAATCGAAAATTTGAACCAGGAATCTGGATAGGAATCATTGCCATTCTGATTAACATCATTACTGTTTCAGTTTACGTTTACCAAGCTCGTATCATGCAGCAACAACAACATGCGTCTGCTTGGCCGTATATAGAGTGGTTGCCAAGCTTTAATGAAGAAACTTACTTTGTGGAAATCTCCAACAATGGTATAGGTCCTGCCATAATTAATGATATTCAAATCGAGTTAAATGGACAAGAAATAAAATCAATCGATTCGGTATTTTTGAAGTTAGTAGGAACCTGCTATTTTCCACATCTTACATCAACCATCAAAAACAGAGTACTCCCGGCCGGTAAATCGCTTCGGCTCTTTCAAATCAATGACAGTGAGTGGGCATCAAAAGCGTTTTTGGCTATACAAAAGCAATCCCTAAACATCTCGATATGCTATTCATCCATTTACGGTGACTCGTGGGTGAGTGCAGGAGTAACCGTTTATCAAGGCTCGTGTACTAAAAAGGAATAGCTATGAAGTTCCGACTCTTCTCAATTGCTGTTTTTTTATTGTGCTTTGTCCCGCGTGCTTTATTTTGCCAAACGCAAGAGCAAAATTCGATACCTCCTGATTCTACCATTGCTGTTTTGTTCGTTGGCAATAGCCTTACCTATACGAATGATCTCCCCTTGCTGGTAACTCATGAAGCAAAGAATAATGGCATTTCAGTAGCAACGCGTATGTTGGCTTATCCCAACTATTCATTGGAAGATCATTGGCAAGATGGAGGACTTCAGAAGATATTCAACAGCGAAAAGTTTGATTTTGTCGTTGTGCAACAAGGTCCCTCATCACAACTTGATGGTAAGGAAATGTTGTTGAAATATGGCAGTAAGATCAAAAAGCTTTGTGATAAACAAAACGCTAAGCTTGTATTTTTTATGGTGTGGCCCGCTAAAGACAATTGGCATACTTTTCCTGGCGTGATCGCCAATTATTCAACGGCTGCCGCTGTCACCCAATCCATTCTTTGCCCGGTAGGTTTGGAATGGAAACGGTATATTGAAAGTAAAGGTGACTATTCCTACTATGGCCCCGACCAGTTTCACCCTTCTTTGAGTGGGAGTTTGGCTGCTGCAAAGGTGATTGTTGAGACTTTAAAGGAGAACATTACAAAGTGAGCAGATTTTAACTTAATTATCGAAACTTTCAGAAATATTTGAACGTTAGATAAATTATAGTAGATTTGGAGTATGGAATACAACGAAGCCAAAGACAAGTTTATTAAAGCCTGGGGAACACTTGGCTCCAATTGGGGCATCAATAAAGCCATGGCACAGATTCACGCTTTGTTGTTAATGGCTACTGAACCTATGTCAGCAGAGGAAATTATGGAGGAACTTCAGATGTCAAGGGGAAATGTAAACATGAATTTACGGGCATTAATGGATTGGGGAATTGTGAGGAAAGAACACAAAGTAGGAGAGCGTAAAGAGTTTTTTACAGCAGGGAAAGATGTCTGGGAATTGGCCAAGCAGGTATCGCGCGAGCGAAGAAGAAGAGAAATCGAACCGATCATTCAAGTTTTAGCCGATTTACAAGATGTAACTGGTGACAACAAAAAGTCTGTGGCAGAGTTTAAAAAGTTAACATCCGATTTATATGATTTTTCTTCAAAAGTGGATGGAATGATCGAAAAGTTCAGCAAATCCGATCAGACTTGGTTTTATAAACTGTTAATGAAGATTTGATATTTTTTTGACTATAACTTTCATAATATTTTGAAAATATTGAAACATAGTATATGAAAACACTTACAAACCATACGATTATTTATGACGAGCAATGTCCTCTTTGCAAAGTTTACACGGGCTATTTTGTGCAATCAGGCATGTTGGAACAAGATGGTCGTGCACCATTCAATGAACATACGCTTAATCAGTTCTCTAACGTTGATTGGAGCAGAGCCAAAACAGAAATTGCTTTAGTGGACAGGACAAATCATACCGTACATTATGGTATCGATTCGTTGTCAACTATCCTAGGGCATCGATTCCCAATAATCAATATGATGATGGGAAATAGGGCAATACGATGGTCTATTCAAAAACTCTATTTCTTCATATCGTACAACCGAAAAGTGATTGCACCCGGATCTTTATTTGAAGAAGATCACTCTTGTGCTCCTCCTATGAACTATACCTATCGGTGGTTGTACATTCTCTTTACTTGGTTGGTGACTTCAATAGTTTTGACAGCGTATTCAAGATTATTATATCCGATCATTCCAACCACTGAATTCGGAAGAGAATTTTTAATCTGTGGTGGGCAGATTTTATTTCAGGGTGCAATCGTACTTAGTATTCATTCAAAGCGCTTCATTCATTATCTGGGCAACATGATGACAGTCTCATTGATTGGCGCTTTATTGTTACTACCAGCATTACTTATTGGGTTGTTCTGTCAATCGGCTACCTTCTTTCTACTGTATTTTTTAAGTGTGGTAGCCTGGATGTTTTACGAACATAGCAATAGAGTGAAAATTCTGGGCATCCCATCTTTTATGTCAATTACCTGGGTGTTGTACCGCTTGTTAATTGTAGGATGGATTTTTTTTACTAACAAATAACGAGTTTTATGAAAAGGATGGTGATTGCCGGAGGAACCGGCTTTTTAGGAAGAAGTCTGGTAGAAGAATTCAAAAAGAAGAGTTGGGATATAACTGTATTGACACGTGGAGTTTCACAAACTAAGAATGAGGTAAAATTAGTTCATTGGGATGGGAAATCCGTAGGAGAGTGGACGAATTGCTTGGAGGATGCAGATGTTCTCATTAATCTAAATGGAAAGTCAGTAGATTGCCGATATACGGAGAAAAATAAGTCGCTGATTTATTCAACGCGATTAGATGCCACGCATGCGCTAGGAAAAGCGATCACACAATGTTCTTCACCTCCCAAAGTTTGGATGAATGCTGCTTCTGCCACAATCTATCGGCATTCGTTGGATCGTGAGATGGATGAATACACTGGAGAAATCGGCTCTGGCTTTTCGGTAGATGTTTGTCAGAAGTGGGAAGCTGTTTTTGAACAATATAATCTTCTTCAAACAAGGAAAATCATTTTACGTACCGGTATTGTGTTGGGAAAACAGGGAGGCCCACTTAAGCCATTGGAGATGCTTGCACGATTAGGTGTAGGTGGTAGGCAAGGGAATGGCAATCAATTTTTCAGCTGGCTACACGCAACGGATTTTTGTCGTATCGTAGAATTTATGATAGAGCATCCGGAGACGAGTGGTGTCTACAATGTAACATCGCCACAGCCTATTCCAATTTCTGAAGTGATGCGAGAATTGAGAAGCGCATTACATGTACCTTTCGGATTGCCGCTTCCCAAGTGGTTATTAGAGATGGGGGCTTTTCTCATTCGCACAGAGACAGAACTCATCCTCAAAAGCAGGCGCGTTGTTCCGAGAAGGTTAGAAGAAGCAGGTTATCGATTTCAATTTAGAAACATCCGTGAGGCTCTTCTCGATTTAACTGGAGCGACAAACGAATAATCGTTTATCTTTGAGCGGTTTGAAATTCGAAAAGGATGGATAAGAAGACAGTTATTGTAGGCGCCACTACCAACACATCCCGCTATGCTTATCTGGCAGCGGAAATGCTCACGTCCTATAAACATCCAATTGTGCCGATTGGCATTAAAACAGGCGAGGTGATGGGGCAACCGATTCTGAATATAAATGATCGTCCTACCATTTCGGATGTGGATACAATCACGATGTATATTGGCCCGCAACACCAAACTCCCTATTATGATTACCTATTGAGCCTACAACCCAAACGAATCATTTTCAATCCTGGAACTGAAAACCCTGAGTTTGAAAAACTGGCAGAAGAGTCAGGTGTGGAAGCAATCGAAGCTTGCACGCTTGTCATGCTTCGAAGCAATCAGTATTAATCTATTTTTTCTTGGCTTTCTTAGCAGGCTTAGCTGTTTTCTTCACAGCTTTCTTGGCAACTTTTTTAACTGCTTTTACAGGAGCAACTTTAGCTGGTTTTGATTCTGATTTAACGCCTCCTAAAATTTGCTCTGCATGATTTTTAGTATCTACTTTTTCGATTACCTCGCTGATGATACCATTCTCATCAATGATATAAGTAACGCGAGCAGTGCCCATGTATTTTCTACCATACATCGACTTCTCTACCCATGTTCCAAAAAGGTTATGGACAGTCTTGTCGGTATCGGCCAGCAGGCGGAAGGGAAGCTTTTCTTTCGCGATGAACTTCTTGTGCAGCTTTTCATCATCTGAACTAATACCCAACACTTCATATCCTGCTTTTTGCAAAGCTTTGTAGTTATCACGCAAGCTGCACGCTTCGGCTGTGCAGCCGGGGGTCATATCCTTGGGATAAAAATAAAGAACTACTTTTTTGCCTTTCAGATCAGCGAGTGAAACGAAGTTGCCATCCTGATCTTTAGCTTTGAATGCCGGTGCTTTAGTTCCTACTGAAAGTGCCATAAGAATATGTGATTTTGTTGTTGTTTGCTTCTTACTAAATCAAAGTATCACTTGCTGATAAACACGCTGGTTGCCGGCTCGATCTGTCACCTTCAATTCAAATTTCCCTTTTAGCAATTTCGTTTTGTCTTGTCGCTCAGACTGAATGATACCCGTTTTGTAATCGTAAATCATTAACAGCCATTCGCCATTAATGTTTGCCTCAAAACTCGAAATTCCGGAAAGATTATCGCCTATCCGGAAGCGCGCTGAATTTTTGGTGCAATAAATTCTACGGATAGAAGGAGGAACCGTATCAGCCGCCAATGTAAAATCACCTAATTCATGGGTTTCAAATTCGATTTTCCCGTTCACCCATTGACCTCCTAGGTATTCGTAGCGTTTTCCTTCCAGATGATAAGCCGATGTTTTTTCCGGCAATGGATACGACAGCTTCGGTTTCAAGGTCACTTTGATTTTCTGGTGCATGGGCGTGAGCAAGTTTCCGATAGTGAATCGTTCTTGCTTACCCATTAACTCATAGTTGGTGTTGAGCATTATCGAATCATACAGGTTTCCTTTCCTAAATTCAGCGTCAAACCAATCACTGTAAAAATTGTAGTCTGTGCCGGAAGGAATTCTGCCTTTGTATTGAAATTGTAATTGACCGGAGCAGGTACGAATGGAATCAGGTATAGTCTTACGAACATCCAGCAGAAATACGTTTTTTGTCAAGCCGGAATAAGCAGCCTCTAGTTCTTGTGTCGTACCATTTGAAAAAACTTGTGCGGTGGTTTTCTTATTCGGACAAACTTTTGAATGAACAATCATCGTATTTTCCTGTAAATCAAAATCAATGGGCTTGACTGGTGTTTCTAAAAATGAAACCTGATTGGTCAACGGATCTTTCTTCAAAGAAAATTTTACCGATGTTTCATTACCAGAAAAATCGCGCAAGCGAATTTGTATTTTATTCAAGCCATCGTGAACCGAAACAATGCCTTGACTTTTTACATTCTTGAATAAGTTCAGCGGATTTCCGTCCGATACATATAGTTTATTAAATCGAAGCCCACGGGTTTTCAGCGACTTAAAATCCATGTGTGCGGTGATGTCGTAGCTCTCTTCGAAATTGATTTGATTAATTTCTTGGGTGAAGATGCTTGTACTATCTGCCAACAGTTCGATGTAATTGATACCACAGCGAAACTGCGATCGATCGATACGATCATGTGCAAGTAATTCAATGCCGATCTTTCCATTGGCAAAAATAGGATTCGGCAAAATGTACCCGTTGCCCGACTTCACCAGATTAAATTCAAACCGACCAAAGCGATCATTGATACGCGAATTGATATCCATGGTAGTGAGTGCCACCTTAATGGCGAACGGAGGGAGCACATCTTTGATTTCTGTAAAACCAAATGCTAACGGATTCAAGGCAAAATTTTTACTGTCGCGAATTTCAAAATGCAAGTGTGGCCCGGCAGAGCCTCCGGTGTTTCCGGATAGCCCGATGGTATCGCCACGCTGCACCGGAAACTGATCAGTCGTAAAATTCAAATCGAGGTCAAACGACTTACGCGCATAGTGCTCTTTTAAAACATGGGCAGCTATAGGGCCTTTAAATTTGTCGAGGTGGCCGTAGAGTGATGAGTTTCCATCCGGATGGGTGATGATGACCGCATGACCGTAGCCGTAGGCGCCTACAATGATGCGCGAGATGTACCCTTGCTGTGTAGCCAGCACGGGTGCGCCAATCATACTGTTGGTGCGCACATCAATACCCGCATGAAAATGCGTGGATCTTAATTCACCCATGGTGCCGGCCAAAAAGTTAGTGCTACCGGGGTTGATGGGGAAAAGATAAGGTGGTAAATCAAGCGCTTTGTTGCCTACCGGAACTTCATTGGGCAAACTATATTGTGCTTGTACCGTATCGGGGAAGTAACAAATCAGTACTCCAATCAGATAGCTAACGAACTTCAAACTCCAGCAACTTCTCATTCTCAATATAGGCAGTTAACTTATTTCCAATCGTAACAGGGCCCACGCCTTTGGGTGTGCCGGTAAAAATTAAATCACCTGTGCGAAGCGTAAAAAACTTCGACAAGTAAGCGATGATATAGTCGAACGAAAACAAAAGCAATTCTGTGTTTCCTTCTTGTTTTAATTGCCCGTCCACTTCCAGTTTGAAGTTAATATTCTTCACATCCTTAAACTGATCGACCGGAATAAACTTATCGGAGATGGGAGCAGAGCCGTTAAATCCTTTGGCAATATCCCAAGGCAAGCTCTTTGCTTTCAGCTTTGTTTGAATATCGCGCGCAGTAAAGTCGATGCCCACGCCAATCGCATCATAATATTTAGAAGCGAATTTCTCTTCAATGTTTTTTCCCTCTTTGCAAACGCGCAAAACCAATTCTACCTCGTGGTGTACATCTGATGAAAAGGATGGATAATAGAAAGGTACATTGTTGCGCAACACCGCGGTATCCGGTTTAGTAAAAATAACAGGTTCATCGGGGCGCTCATTATTCAACTCCTGAATGTGTTCAGCATAGTTTCGGCCAATGGCAAAAATCCGCATAGCTTTTTTTTGGTGCAAATTTAGAAGAATATCAGGCCAAATCCTTTTTCAGGATACAATGTTTTGTCAGGCCTTCGTTTTATCTTTACGCGAAGCAAATAACTCAACGCTATGATGAAGAAACTCGCACTTTTCGGTTTTCTGTTTTTGTTCTTCGGCTGTGCCACTGTTCCGGTAACGGGAAGACGACAACTGGACTTAGTTTCAAGTTCAGAAATCAACACCATGTCTGCTACACAATATCAGGAGGTGATTAAAAAGGGACCACTTTCTACCAATCAAGAGCAAGTGACCATGATCAAACGAGTTGGTAGCAAAATCCAGAAAGCTGTTGAGCAATACATGGCTCAGAAAGGAGCATCCGATCAATTGGCAGGATTTGCCTGGGAGTTCAATCTCATTCAAGATGACAAAACCGTCAATGCTTGGTGTATGCCGGGTGGTAAAGTGGCATTTTATACAGCCATTCTTCCTATTTGTAAAGATGAAACAGGTATTGCGGTGGTGATGGGACACGAGGTGGCGCACGCTATCGCAAACCATGGCCGTGAGCGCATGAGCCAAGGATTACTTCAGCAATTTGGTTTGTCTACGCTTGGTTCGGCTATGGGCCAAAACCCTACGATGACGCGCCAGATTTTTATGGAAGCAGTGGGGATGGGTGCGAATTTAGGTATGCTGAAGTTTTCGCGCACACACGAGTCAGAGGCAGATCATATCGGATTGATTTTCATGGCGATGGCGGGCTACGATCCGAAGCAGGCGCCTAAATTTTGGGAGCGCATGACAGCCGGTAGCAATGGCCAGAAGCCACCTGAATTTATGTCTACACACCCTTCCGATGAAACGCGCATCAAAGATTTGAACGGATGGATGCCCGAAGCATTGCAGTATTATAAACCTTAACTACGGTTTGGGCGTTACAAATTGCTTTCTGATCAGCAATGATCAAAAGTAAATCCCTTGCTGCGCATGACAGACTTGTACAACTTCCTTGCTTCTTGGCAATTGTTCCCCGAAAAGGGAACGTATGAAATTGGCAATCGACCGAAGTCAGGGATTTATAAGATTCAGTTAGGGGATAACACGCGTCAATTGTACATCCACATGAGTTGGGTGTCCATAGAAGACATTGCCTTTGACTCGAGTTATCAGGTTTACCCAACGGGTCAACTGGAAGAGTTGAAGGGCAACGAGTTGGCCGACTTCATTCAATGCACCGTTATCGATTCGCAGCAATTTGAAACACGCTTTTTCAAAAACGACCGCTTGGTATTGCATGTGCATCATGATATTACGCCAAAAGGTTTTTTAAAAGTCACCCAAGCGCATCATCGGGCGGAAGGTGATGTGGCCACCAACACCGAAATCTATCACAAGCAGATGAGCGTGTTGCCTTACTCATCCTCTGTTTCTGGAGCCGTGATTAAACCCAACGAAGCGGGTATTATCCGCCATCAGGCGCTCAGTGCCATGGAAGAGCAAACCAACATGATGCTGACGCAGATTCGTCAACAGATTGAATTGTTAGCTATTCAAGCTAAAGAGATACAGAAGCGCAAGGAATTAAGTATGCTTATCTACGAGGCGAAATTAAGTTTCAGCCCGGTGATTGGCCAATTATATTATTTGTATGAGAATGCAGACGGATCGCACATCTTATCGATGATCGGACCCAAAGAATGGGGTGCAAAATCACCCTACAACTTTGTCGCAGCCGTGCGATTGTTGGCAGACCATACTTGGAAAGAGGTATAATTCGCTAAGACTGTAACGGATTATCTGCCCGTCAACACACTCAACTTAATCTTGGTTAACCACCTTTTGGTGTCGAGTGCGAAGTCGCCATTCATCATCCAATCGTAATAGGCAGGTTCGTCTTTAAATACTTTCAATACCGACTTTCCTTTGTGCTTTCCAAAGTTGAATACCGCTTCCCCGCGTTCATTGCGAATCATCCGTCCGGCCAAATCTACCAACTCTGATGAAGTGAGCTGACTCAGTGCTTCGGTACTGTTGGTGATCATGCCGATCTTTTTGCCAAGTGCATCCGTTACGGGTTGATTTTCGTAGCGCTCTACCTGTGCTAATAATACGTCCATAGTTGCCTGTGTATCGGCTTCTGCAGAGTGGGCATCGCTCAGGCTTTTACCACAATAAAATTGATAGGCGGCTGAGAGCGTTCTCTTTTCCATTAAATGAAAGATGCGCTGCGCGTCAATCAGTTTTTTGCGACTGTAGTCAAATTCTACTTCGGCACGGAGAAATTCTTCTACCAGCATGGGCATATCAAACTTCAGAATATTGAATCCGGCCAGATCGGCTCCTTCCAGAAACTTGACATACTCTTTGGCGACCTCTTTAAAAACAGGTTTGTCTTTCACGTCCTCATTCGTAATCCCGTGGATCGCGGTGGATTCAGCCGAAATAGGAATAGTGGGGTTGATCAAATTGCTTTTGCGAATGGTTTCTCCATTAGGCATTAATTTGATAACCGCAATTTCAATGATACGGTCTTGTGAAATATTGATCCCCGTAGTTTCTAAATCAAAAAAGCAAAGAGGAATTTTTAAGTGCAGCTTCATAAAAAGGGGACAAAGGAAAAGTATTCTAAAATTAAGAGAGCGTGGCTGCTGCCTTGTAAAACTGACTGGATGAAATGCCGATTTTCTTGAGCAGTTCTTTTGCTGCGGCCAGCAAAAGCATATTCTCCTCGCCATGGATTTGCAGCGGGAATTTTTCGTTCGTGCTGGTAACCAGTGTGGTCACTGCGTTTTTTACTTCATGGGGAATGATCTTGTAGGGGATAGGCTGTACATCGGCACGTTCTTTCGCACCAATAGCTTTTAGTTTAGCATCACCTTCCGGATAAAGCACAATGCCTCCTTTGGGCGTTGCGTCTGCCAGAGAAGCAACTTCTGCCAATCGATTTTTGGAGATTGCTGTAAGCATCAAAACGTGGTGCTGAAATTCTGTTAGTTGGGTTTCACTTTCTATAATTAGAACAGGTGCTCCTTTTTGTTCAGTCAACTGACCTTCTGAATAAAAGTGAAATACTTTATGATTGAAGTAGAGAATATGCCGGATGAATTGAGCTAGTTTTTTGCGTTGATTTCCGACCAGAAGAATACGTTGTTGATCAATACTTTGCCGGATGAGCGAATCTACTGAAATTTCCATGAGAGAAAGAATGGCTAAAGTAAATGAAAATGTTGGGAATCATAAAATGTTGGGCTCTTTAAATAGCGTCAATAGTCCGCTTCCCGGCATGACATCGACCCATTTATTCACCTGAAATTGAAAACCTGCGATGGTAGCCGGAGAAAAACCACGAATGGATTGTTCTGTCAG
>JBGAUU010000051.1:0-30620 GCA_044228465.1 Cyclobacteriaceae bacterium | reverse complement strand
TCCAAGTTGGGATGAGGAGCAGTTAACGTCTTTATTTCGAAATAGTATTTCGTTAGCATGGATTGAATATTTGGAATCCAAACATCCCCAATTAAAAATCACTTCGTCCGGCAAGCTTCAGCTGTTGGAGAACGAATTGAAAGAGCTAATCCATCGTAAGGAAAGTTGTTGTCACGAAATTTTGTTGCTACGCGCACGCGAGCGTGTCACCGAAGATTTGGAGTTTAACCGTTTGAACAACCGCTTAACCTACCGCGACTTGCTGCATCAGGTTACCAAGAAACGGCAGGTGTGGCCGCTGCGCAAAGTACTGGCTGAGTTTGATGAAGATATTTTTCGGTTGCTTCCGTGTTGGCTGGCATCACCGGAGTCGGTTTCGGCTTTGTTTCAAATGCGTGAGTTGTTCGACTTAGTTATTTTTGATGAAGCATCGCAGTGCTATTCGGAGCGTGGCATTCCCGCACTCTTTCGCGGAAAGCAAGTAGTTATTGCAGGGGATTCGCAGCAACTAAAGCCGAGCGATTTTTATCAAACACGTTGGCAGGAGGAAGGCGAAGAACCTGAAACGGAAGTCGACTCGTTGTTGGAATTGGCGAGCCGGTATTTAGCATCGGTTCAATTGCAGGGGCATTACCGAAGTCAATCACATGAGCTGATTCAGTTTTCGAACACCCATTTTTACAAAGGTCAGCTACAGATGCTACCGGATTTTGATTTGGCGAATCAACATCAGTCTGCCATCGAATACGTAAAAGTAGAGGGTCATTGGGAAAACAATTGCAACGAAGAAGAGGCAATTAAAGTAGCAAAGTTGGTAGCGCAGTTAATATCCTTGCATCCGCAAAAGCAAATTGGTGTAATCACATTTAATGCACCGCAGCAAGAATTGATTTTAGATACACTTGAGAAACAATTGGGTCAAGGCCGACTTCCCGATTCGTTATTCGTGAAAAATATTGAAAACGTCCAAGGCGATGAGCGCGACATCATCATTTTCTCGGTGGGATATGCCGCCAACCAACGTGGAGTGGTAGCAGCGCAATTTGGAAGTCTGAATGTGGCTGGTGGCGAAAATCGATTGAATGTGGCAGTGAGTAGAGCGCGCGAAAAAATTATGGTGGTGACTAGCATTTGGCCGGAGCAACTGGCCGTGGAGGAAACGAAGAATGCCGGACCCAAATTACTGAAGGCTTACTTGCAGTTTGCACTGAATTGTTCGAATCGCACCTCTCAACCGGTGCGCGAGGTTGTGAACACGAAATCAAAATATTTAACCCAAGCGGTGCAGCAGTGGAGCAGAGAAGGCTCTATGGTTTTAGAGCCGGCTGATTTTTCACATCACGATTTGATGGTGCACAAAGAGAAAGATTTAGCCGGAATTATTTTAACGGATGATTCCAACTATCATCAAAGTCTTTCAGCGAAAGCGAACCATGCATATCTTCCCATGATTGAATTATTTTAACGGATGATTCCAACTATCATCAAAGTCTTTCAGCGAAAGCGAACCATGCATATCTTCCCATGATTTTGGAAAAAAAGAAATGGCCGTTCATCCAATTGTATAGTAGAAACTACTGGCTCGACCGCCACCGGTTCTTCAACGAGGTGAAGAAATTTTTATCATAAAAAAAGCGCTCCTCACATTTCTGTAAGGAACGCCCGTGAGAGTCACCTTCACCTAAACCTATTGTTCCTCTCCTTTCTTCTCACTGATTTTTGCCAGGGCAGCTTCTTTGGTGATTTTGCCTGAAGCATAGTCTTTTAATACATTGTACTTGATCGTGTACTCAAGCGATGAGGGAATACCACATCCGCGGCAGCGTGTCATCCGAATGTCAAAGATCAGATTCTCTTCGTCCTTTAGACTGCGCAGCGTGCGGCCGTATTCTAAAATATCTTCTTTGATGCTTTTGGTAAACAACGGATACAATTCTTTTACTTTTTTATCACGCTCAGTTTGGCCAATCTCATCCAAGCCAAGGGTAGGCATACCCCAAGTGTCAGCATCTAATTGATTGCTGGAATACACTTGCATGTGATAAATCACACCAAAATCTTTCAGACGCTCGTAGTACGTGTTCTCTTGCGTGAAGTAGGTCTTTGATAAATCGCTGCGATAAAGTCGATTGAAAATACTGGTCAGCAGTTCCAAATCAGGTTGCAATTCCGTATCGCGCTCACTGTTTACCACTTTTATTTTTGCTATCAGTTGCTCGCGTGTCATTTTTCCTTGCTTATATTGAAGAATGTCGCTTTTCAAACCTTCTACCGTAATAAGTGTGTTACCTTGATTTTCGAATTGTCCAAACCACATACGGTCGCCTTCGGAGCGATTTGTAATAACGATGCGTTCGTTGGTAGCTAATTGTCCGATCAGGTCACCATAATCCGCAATAAAGTCTTTGGCGGCTTTGATGGTACGCTGGCTGGATTCGTCTTTGATACTATCACGATCCACTTTCGATTTACCTTTGTTAGCTCGCGGTGCGGTTGCTGCGTTGCCCCGTACAACGGCTCTGTTATTCCTACGTTGCCCATCGGCAATCTGTGCGGCATCATTTTCCGGACCTGTTTCAATAATGGTGATTCCATCCGCATCGAAGCCACCAAAGGATCCCGGTCCTTCAAACGTGTTGAAATAAATATTGGACTGAATATTCGGCATGGTAAACGTAACACCATAACCTGCCCGGTAACTTCCACTCACTTCAATCGGGAAAAATGAGCGCTTATCATATTGTTGTTTTAACAAAGTACTTAGAATATTTTCTGCTACTTCAATGTCACGCTGCATGCGCTCCTCATCCACTTTCTGGCTAAAGCCCTCGAATGACACCAGTGCCATCACCGCCATCATTACTATTAATCTCAATCTGCTTTTCATACTATTATCAATTTTTAAGTTCCTAATTCGTAATTCTGTTAACGATTAACTAATAACTATTCCGATTGCTTTTATTCATCGGGGTAGAGATAATGTTGGCCAATATCTGCTCCGTTTCTTGCTTAAATTGATCGGTATTTTTCTCTATACTGTTCACGCGTGTTTGCAAAATCATCAGATCTTGTTTGCGTTGCTCTTTCAGGTATTCTGAAAAATCGACCAACAAGCTTTCGGTGTATTTTTTCTGATCGGCAGCCGAAAGCTGAAAGTAATCTTTCATCAACTTCAGGTTTTCTGTTTGCAGGCTCGCAACAAATCCGCGCACTTGCTCTTGCGAAGCATCTGAAGCTGTCTTCATCAATTCATCAATCTTGCGTGAGTTTTGCGCTAAGTTCTGGCGAATCGATTGGCTCAACCGTTTCTGATCTTCTGTCCAATTCGCGGCTATCACCTCATTATTTTTGGCTAACGAAGATTGAATCATTTCCTGCACTTTCGATTCTGTCAGCAGCGGCTGAGTAGGAGGCAATTCTGTTTGCACTTTCTTTCCTCCAAAACTAATTTTCAGTTCACCTTGCTGATAGTTGATCTCCGTTCCTAAAAGTTTACCGACCACCATCAAGAATAGAATTGAAGCCGCAATACTCATCACCGTTTTGAAATAGTTGTTATTCCAAAACGAAACCACCTTCGTATCGTCCATAAAGATCGGTGGCGCAATCACTTCCTTGTCTTGCACATTCGCCAACACATCTTTTGTATTGCTTAGCGCTTGCCATTTCTTCAGCTCTTCCGGATTAGCTTGTAAATACACTTGCACTTTCGCAGCTTCATCGGCACTCAGCTCACCATACAGGTAAGAAATCAGCGTGCCTNTGTCCAAACCACATACGGTCGCCTTCGGAGCGATTTGTAATAACGATGCGTTCGTTGGTAGCTAATTGTCCGATCAGGTCACCATAATCCGCAATAAAGTCTTTGGCGGCTTTGATGGTACGCTGGCTGGATTCGTCTTTCACACTATCACGATCTACCTTCGAGTTCCCTTTTTTGGCTAATGGAGCCCGTGCAGCACCACCACGCACAATGGCTCGATTATTTTTACGTTGGCCGTCTGCAATTTGGGCAGCGTCATTTTCAGGCGTTGTTTCGATAATGGTAATTCCATCTCCGTCAAATCCACCGAAGGATCCGGGCCCATCAAATGTATTGATGAAAAAGTTTGACTGAATATTCGGCATGGTAAATGTAACACCATAACCTGCTCGGTAACTTCCACTCACTTCAATCGGGAAAAATGAGCGCTTGTCATATTGTTGTTTTAATAAAGTACTTAAAATATTTTCAGCCACTTCAATGTCACGCTGCATGCGCTCCTCATCTACCTTCTGGCTAAAGCCCTCGAATGACGCTAGCGTTATCGCTGCCATCATTACTATCAATCTCAATTTGCTTTTCATACTATTATCAATTTTTAAGTTCCTAATTCGTAATTCTGTTAACGATTAACTAATAACTATTCCGATTGCTTTTATTCATCGGGGTAGAGATAATGTTGGCCAATATCTGCTCCGTCTCTTGTTTAAATTGATCGGTGTTTTTTTCAATGCTGTTCACGCGTGTTTGTAAAATCATCAGATCTTGTTTGCGTTGCTCCTTCAGATATTCAGAAAAATCGACCAATAAGCTTTCGGTGTATTTTTTCTGATCGGCAGCCGAAAGCTGAAAGTAATCTTTCATCAACTTCAGGTTTTCCGATTGCAAGCTTGCCACAAAGCCACGCACTTGCTCTTGCGAAGCATCTGAAGCTGTCTTCATCAATTCATCAATCTTCCGCGAGTTTTGAGCAAGGTTCTGGCGAATCGATTGGCTCAATCGTTTCTGATCTTCTGTCCAATTCGCGGCTATCACCTCATTATTTTTAGCTAACGAAGATTGAATCATTTCCTGAACTTTCGATTCTGTCAGCAGCGGCTGAGTAGGAGGCAATTCTGTTTGCACTTTCTTTCCACCAAAACTAATTTTCAATTCGCCTTGCTGGTAGTTGATCTCCGTTCCTAAAAGTTTGCCGGCTACCATCAAGAATAGAATTGAAGCCGCAATACTCATCACCGTTTTGAAATAGTTGTTATTCCAAAACGAAACCACCTTCGTATCGTCCATAAAGATCGGTGGCGCAATCACTTCCTTGTCTTGCACGTGCACCAACACATCTTTTGTATTGCTTAGCGCTTGCCATTTCTTCAGCTCTTCCGGATTAGCTTGTAAATACACTTGCACTTTCGCAGCTTCATCGGCACTCAGCTCACCATACAGGTAAGAAATCAGCGTGCCCTCGTCTGGTTTATAGTTCATAACCAATTGTTTCTTTCGTAATCTTCTTCTGCTCCAAAATTTTCTTCAGTCCCTCCAACCCATAATACATTCTGGATTTCACCGTGTTTTCCGAAATGCCCAACGTCTCCGCAATCTCCCTAAACTTCAACCCCTCGTACTCTTTCATAATCACCACCTCGCGCTGCTCCGCACTCAATTCCATCAGGCAACTCTGCAGCAAGTCCGACAACTCTGATTGTCGCAGTTGCCGCTCCGGGTTCTCTCTCCGCTGGTGGCTCTCTTCCCACCGATAGCTCTCTTCGCCTTCACCCGGTTTCAGGTCGTTGAGCGATATGGCACGGTTCGTCTTTCGCTTGCGCGCCTCTTCCCGGCAGTAGTTCACGGCAATGGTATACAACCACGACTTAAAGCGTGTCTCTTCTTGCAGGCCTGCAATGTTTTTGTGCATGCTAATGAAAGTCTTTTGCGCCACCTCCATGGCCAAATCGTGGTCGTAGAAAAACTTGTAGCCGAAGTTGTAAATGCGTTTATACCATAGCTGCACCAACTTGCTTTGGGCAGTTTTATCCCCTTCGCGGGCCCTTGCGATCAGGGAGTCTGAGTGCATCATAGCAATGTCAAGTAGAGTTTCGGCCACATTCAGCGGGTTGGTAACATAAAGATGGCGGATTACCCTAAATAGTTTTAGTCTCCCTAAAAAATTACCGGTTTTTTGGCGGCCTGCCACTCGAGGCGAGGTGGCATCGCGCTTTTCGCTTCAAGCCACGCTTTGGGCGTGGGCTTTCCGCTACAATCGCTGGCCGATGCCCGCCCCAAATTTAGCGCGTCATCTTGAAACCCGCCTGCGGAAACTTATCTTTGCTGCCCATGAAAAAATTGATTTCCCGAAAAAATATTGATCCGCTACGTACCCCGTAAATACCTTCAGCTTTTTAGTGGAGTAGGTTTAAAAGCACTCGGCATTTTTATGCCGGCAATCGGGTGGAGTGCCCCATTTTGCAAAAGCCACTACCGCCAGTTTTTTGCCGTATGGCCGCATCACCCCACGGCCTAATGCCCTTTGTGCGAGTTGCCTCAGTTTAGAGCGCCACCGACTCATCTGGCTCTACCTGCAACAGAAAACCAATTTTTCAAACCAAACTCAACGTGTTGCATATAGCACCCGAGCATTGCTTTATGAAAACCATTTGAAGCTCAGCATGGTGAAGGCTATATCACAGCCGATATTGAATCTCCCCCTTGGCGAAAGTGAAAATGGACATCCATCAAATTCCCTTTGGTGAAAATCATTTTGATGTCGTGCTCTGCAATCACGTGCTCGAACACGTGCAAGACGATATCAAAGCCATGAGTGAAATCAGGCGCGTGCTCAAGCCGGGTGGCTGGGCCATTTTACAAGTGCCGTTTTTTGCACCCATTCCGGATGTCACTTTTGAAGATAACTCCATTACCGACCCCCGCGAGCGCGAGCGTGTATTTGGCCAGGACGACCATGTGCGTTTATTCGGAAAAGATTATCCAAAACGTATCGAGCGTGCCGGCCTAAAAGCCGAAGAAAGTCATTTTGCTACCACCGTTTCAGAACGATTTGGTGTGCAGAATAGAGAAGTGCTTTACGTGGCAAGTAAAGCATGATCTTCGATTAAATTAATTTTGAAATAATAATTTTACTTCGAGCCTAAACAAAAAATGCCGGACTCTCGCCCGGCATTTCATTTTGTTTAATGTTTGGACTTACTTACCCAACTTATCCAACACGTCCATCACCTCTTGTACATGCTGACGACTGGTTTCGAGTAATGCTCTTTCTTCGCTATTCAATTCGAGCTCAATAACTTTTTCGATACCATTCTTGCCTAAAATAACCGGCACACCGAGGTAGCAATTTTTAATGCCATACTCGCCATCGAGTTGCATACATACCGGCAATACTCTGCGTTGGTCTTTCACAATCGCTTCTACCATTTGGGCAGCAGCCGAACCGGGTGCATACCATGCTGAAGTGCCCATCAATTTCACCAACTCACCGCCACCCACTTTCGTGCGCTCGATGATGGCGTTCAATTTATCTTTGGCAATCAACTCCGTTACCGGAATTCCACCTACCGTTGTATAGCGTGGAAGTGGCACCATCGTATCGCCATGGCCACCCAATAACATCGCCTGAATGTCTTTCGGAGAAACATTTAAAGCTTCCGCCAAGAAAGCGCGGTAGCGAGCGGTATCCAAAATACCTGCCATACCCATCACGCGGGTTCTGGGTAGCTTTGAAGTAATGTGCGCTTGATAGGTCATTACATCCAACGGATTGGAAACGACAATTATGATTGCATTTGGCGAGTGCTTCACCACGTTTTCAGTTACGGATTTAACAATGCCTGCATTCGTACCGATCAAATCGTCACGGGTCATTCCGGGCTTGCGCGGCAATCCGGAGGTGATCACCACCACATCTGAATTGGCAGTTTTGGTATAGTCGTTCGTAGAGCCAACGGTGCGGCTATCGTATAAATCGATAGGTGCTTTTTGCCATATATCAAGTGCTTTGCCTTCGGCAAAACCTTCACGAATGTCTACCAATACAATTTCGTTGGCAATTTCTTTATACGCCAGCACATCGGCACAGGTGGCACCTACGTTTCCGGCTCCTACTACAGTGATTTTCATAAAGGGTTTTTATTTTTAGTGGTGTAAAATCAGGCCGCGAAGTTATCAATCGAACTTTCAAAAGAAAAGGGAATCACAAAAATTAGGCTACTGATTTTTATCAGCTTTCGCCAGCTGAAAAATAAGTGCACGTTCCGTTGATTCTGTGATTTTAAAACGGTCGTCAATCCGGTGCCCAACCACCCAAATTATTTCGCCTCCAGATTCCAGCACCGTCACCGATTCTTTCTCTACCAGCGAAACTTTCGTGTCGATTAGGAAATCGCTGATTTTCTTCCGGTTTTTCATCCCGAAAGGAATAAACCAATCTCCCTCTTTCCATTTTCGCCAGGTAAGCGGAAACCGGATCATTTCTTCATTCAACGTAGCAACCTGTTTGTTTCGATCAATATCTATTGGTTTAACGCTTCGCTGGATGGTCAAAGTATACCCTGAGTAAAACGCTTTTGTTTGACTATTTTGAATCAATAGTGCCTCATCTGTCAACGAATTTTGCAAAGGCAAAAGAATAAGCACATCGCGGTCTATTGTCAAAGAATGCGTAGTTGTTAAAAACTTCTTTCCTGGCTGGCCATGACGTGCCGCCAAAATTTGAACGCACTGATCGTAATGAAAACCGTAGTCTTTTAGAATTTCCCAGAGAATGGCCAGGTTGTAACCTTCGGTCTCTTCGTTGAATCCTACTTTGGTCAGATGGACCATATCACCCGTATTTTGCCAATAACGTTTCTTCCAATCACTGACCGCCTGATTAACCAACAGCAGCGAGCCTGCAAGTTTGGAAGTAGTTTTGGTCATACTTATTTCAAAAGATGAATTGACTTCTAAAAAGCGAGGTACAATTTGGTGACGAATAAAATTGCGCTGGTAATCATCCGTCTGATTGCTTTGATCTTCGCGCCAAGCAATTCCCTTTTCGGCTACCCACGTTTCCAACTCTTGGCGTGTGGCAAAGAGCAAGGGTCGAAGCAGGTGCCCCTTCACAGCTGCCATACCTTGAAGCCCATACAAACTTGTACCCTTCGCCAGATTCAGAAGAATGGTTTCGATGGAGTCGTTGTGATGATGCGCGGTGGCAATCCAATCAAAACCTTGCTCTTCAAGCAACTGTTCAAACCATTCGTAGCGCAATTCCCGAGCGGCCATTTGAATGGAAACACCGTGGGTGATGGCATAATTATTGGTGTGAAAGCGATTGCTATGAAATGGAATTTTTCGCTTCTCGCAAAAGGCACTCAGCCAGCGCTCATCTTCGTCCGACTCCTGTTCGCGAAGTTGAAAATTGCAATGCGCTACAGCCACCTTATACCCCGACTCCACAAACAAATGCAGCATGGCCATGGAATCCAGGCCACCACTTACCGCCAAAAGAATTTTATCGGTAGTTTTGCACCATTGTGCAATATGCAATTGGAATTTTTGAAGCACGTACAAATGTAAAGATGAACTACCAGCGGATGAATTTTGCTTCAAAATCAATTCTTCTTTTTTTAATCCTTACGGGAATGGCCGGTTCGGCTTTGGCACAAAAACGCGTTCAGCTTAAAAAAGCAGACAATGCCTACGGAAGCATGAAAGATGGCGAGCGCTTTGATCGCCTGATCGGCAACGTAGTTTTTGAGCAAAACGCAACCACCATTTATTGCGATTCAGCTTACTTTTTCAGATCCAGAAATCAACTGGAAGCCTATGGCAGGGTACATATTACAGAAGGCGATTCGGTGGATATTACGGCTTTGGGCCTTATCTACGATGGCAATACGAAAGTGGCCAAACTCCGAAAAAAAGTAGTGTTTGTAAAACTGGGTCTCGCGCGCTTGTATACCGACTTTCTGGATTATGACCGAGTGAAAAATGAGGCTTATTATTTTAACGGAGGGAAGTTGGTAGATACAACCAACACCTTGGTCAGCAAAAAAGGCTACTACGATGTGCCCATCAATGTGGCTTCCTTTAAAACTGACGTGGTGGGAGAGAACGCTGATTATACTCTTCTCTCTGACACGCTTCAATACAACTCGAAAACGCGCGTAATTTATTTTAGAGATACCACGCGTGTAAAAGGAAAGGACGGGAAAACAGCCATTTACAAAAGCGGTAATTACAATACCATCAAAAAGCTTTCCCTGCTCGAAAGCGGAGATTTTGAAACCCCCAATTATCGTATGCGGGGCGATCAGAATTTTTTAGATGATTTCAAGAAATTCTACCGCTCGAAAGGGCGCGTGTCCATGACTTCTAAAACTGAGAAGTTGACCGTGTATGGAGATGACGGATACTATGACCGAAAGGCCGGTATTTCGAAGGTATACGGTCATGCCTTTATGGCTAAAATAGACGATGATGGCGACACCCTTTTTCTGGCTGCAGATACCTTGATTTCCGTTGAGAATCCTAATCCAAAAAAGAAACGCTTATTGGCTTACAATCATGTGAAAATTTATAAAACTAATCTCCGTGGCTCAGCCGATTCGTTGGCCTATGTTTCAGCGGATTCTATTTTATATCTCTACCGTGATCCGATTTTATGGACCGAAGACAATCAGATGACTGCAGACTCCATCCGGGTGGCTTTGAAGAATAAGAAAATCGATAAGATTTACATGATCACCAATTCCTTTGTGGTATCGCAAGATTCGATGAAAAATTTTAACCAGATCAAAGGCCGTAAAATGACAGCCTATTTTAACGGACGAAACATCGATCACGTGTTGGTGCAGGGCAATGGCGAAAGCCTGTATTTTGCCCTGGAGGAAAAAGATATAATTAAAACCGACAGTTTGTTGGTGAAGTTGATGGTGACCATGGGCATGAATAAGATGATTTGCAGCAATATGCGCATCAACTTTGTAAAGGGCCGGGTAAACAATGTGAGTTTTTATGTGAAACCCGATGCTCAATTGATACCAATACATGAACTCAAAAAGGAAGATCGACAGCTAAAAGGCTTTACCTGGCGCACCAGGGAGAAACCACTTCGGGCGCAGGTGGTGAAAAGAAAACCCACCTAACGCGATGGCGTCCATCGAAATTGTGCGCAACAGATAATTTTTTTGCCCATTGAAGATTATTTCCGACAACTTTTTGCTACTTTCAATATCAATTAATATCCCCTATGTTGAAACAATTGCTTTTGCTTGGTTTCTTCGTTCTTTCAGTGGGGATAGTTTGTGCGCAGCATGGTGAGGCAATTGACCCGCATGATAACATTCAAACGACCATCAACCAAACCGTTCGAATTCCACTTCGGGTAAAAAATAACACCGATAAACCCCAGTTTTATGTGATTCGGAAGGTAAAAGGCGATTTAGGAGATACCCAAAAAGGTTACTTCTGTCTTAATAATAAATGCTTGGACGCCACGATCGAAGAATTTTCGAAGCGTGTTGAACCAGGAGAGACACTATTCGAACTTTACTATACGCTTGAAAGCGGCATCCAATCCACCCAGACTACTTTGAAATTTGAATATTTCCCGAAGGGAAATGCACAAGTTGCCCTAGAAAAAAATGTGACGGTGGTAGTGGAAGAGCGCCCCTCCCGCACATATGTCTTTCAGTCAAAAGAGATTACGATGTATGACATATATCCCAACCCAATTCAATTTCAGGCTTTTATCGATTATAAACTTCAAAGCGAGTCTGTAAAGGCTAAAATCGTTATTCACAATATTTTAGGGAAGAATATGGGTGAATATGAATTGACTACTTCTGAAACCCGCGTAAAAATAGAGGTCGATGACTTGCTGCCGGGCGTCTATTTTTACACCCTCTACCTCGACAACAATGGTATCCTTACCAGAAAGTTGATGGTTCGAAAATAGTTTGACACTTTTTGCCGTTTTAATTCATCTCAGTTGAGTATGCCCGAAAATTGAAAATTTGGGTAGGTGTCTTATATTTGCAGGCTATTTTTAACGGTAAACCGTGATTTTCAACAGATTAAGAATTCCATTTGCTAATTCACAGCGCTACGCATTCGTGGCCATGCTCGTTTTAGTCATTTTTAACGCTTCTTGCAGCCGTTTCAGACGGCTTGAGAGAAGTGAAGATTGGCGCGAGAAGTATCAGGCAGGGTTGGATTATTATGCCAAAAAGGACTATTACCGGACAGCCATTCTTTTTGAGCAGATTCTTCCAATTGTTCGTGGTTTGCCCGAAGGCGAGAAAGTGGAGTTTTACCTAGCCTATTGTCAGTATTACGAAAAAACTTATTTGTTGGCATCGAACCAATTCAAGACTTTTTTTGAGAATTACGGAAGAAGCTCATTGGCTGAAGAGGCTTACTTTATGTATGCTTATTCTTTGTACGTAGCATCACCCCCCGAAAACCTAGATCAGAGAAGCAGTATTGAGGCCATGAATGCGATGCAGACGTACGTAAACCAATACCCAACCAGCAAGTTTGCAGACCGAGCCAACGAAGTAATTGCGGCATCGCAAAAAAAATTGGAGAAGAAAGGTTTTGAAGGAGCCAAGCAATATTTGAAACTGAAATATTATCAAGCAGCAGTGGTTTCATTTGAAAACTTTCAGAAGAGTTTCCCCGACTCCCAATACTTGGAGGAATTGACTTATTTGAAAGTACAAGCTCAATATAAGCTGGCACAGCAAAGTATTATTTCAAAACAATTGGAGCGATACACAGCGACTGTCGAATACTACAAAGAACTGGTCGACAACTATCCGAAGAGCGAATATCTAAAAGAAGCTGAAAGATATTATTCGGACAGTCTCAATGAATTAAATAAATTAAAAACTAAAAAATCATAACCATGGCAAATCAACCTTCTATCATCACACGCGATGTAGATAAGATCTATTCTCCTACAGGAAACTTGTATGAGTCGGTAGTTATCATTTCGAAGCGTGCCCGCCAGATTTCCATCAACCTGAAGGAAGAGCTTAATAATAAATTGGCTGACTTCGCTACCACGGTAGACAATCTGGAAGAAGTGTTTGAAAACCGCGAGCAAATCGAAATCTCTAAATTCTACGAGCGCATGCCTAAGTCTACGACTACCGCTACTGAAGAATTTTTGGAGGGCAAACTTCGCTATCGTATGCGCGAAGCCGGTGCGGAGGCTGCCAAAGCAGAGTAATCCGTATGCTTGCAGGCAAGAAAATCATTGTCGGGGTAAGTGGCAGTATTGCTGCCTATAAGTCGGCAATGATTGTCCGTTTGCTTGTCAAAGCGGGTGCCGAGGTAAAGGTAATTATGACCCCGGCATCAAAAGATTTTATCACACCTCTTACGCTTTCCACCTTATCCAAAAATCCTGTTCTTTCCGAATTTAGCAATGGAGACCAAGGATTGTGGAATAATCATGTAGACCTCGGTCTTTGGGCAGATGCACTCGTGATTGCTCCGGCCAGCGCCAACACGCTTTCAAAAATGGCGCACGGTCAATGCGATAATCTGTTACTGGCTGTTTACTTGTCTGCCCGGTGTCCGGTGTTTTTTGCACCGGCTATGGATCTGGATATGTTGCAACATCCTTCCACGAAAGAGAATATTCAAAAATTAGAAAGTTGGGGTAACTACCAAATCAATCCCACCTTTGGTGAGCTAGCCAGCGGACTGGAAGGAAAAGGAAGAATGGCTGAGCCGGAGGAAATCATTACGTACTTGCAGAATCATTTTTCAGCTTCACAAAAACTGAAAGGAAAAAGGGTGCTGGTTACAGCCGGCCCTACGCATGAGTCAATTGACCCGGTGCGTTTTATTGGCAATAACTCCAGCGGAAAAATGGGCTTTGCCATAGCCGAGCAATTAGCTAAGGAAGGTGCAGCGGTAGAATTAGTGGTTGGCCCAACACATCTGGCACCATCTACGCAGCAGGTTAAAGTAACACGCGTTACTTCTGCCCAACAAATGTATGAAGCATGCACTGCACGATTCGCTCAAATGGATATTGCAGTATTGGCTGCAGCAGTTGCTGATTACAGGCCCATTCACACAGCCGATCAAAAAATAAAAAAGACAAGCGAGAATCTGATTATAGAGCTTACCAAAACACACGACATTGCTGCCGAATTGGGCAAACAAAAACAATCCCATCAATTGATGGTTGGTTTTGCATTGGAAACTGAAAATGAAAAGGCGAATGCGCTGAAGAAAATCGCTTCCAAAAATTTCGACCTGATTGTGCTCAACTCGCTCAACGATCCAGGTGCCGGATTTGGGCATGATACCAACAAAGTGGCCATTATTCATAAAAGTGGTGTAGAGAAAAACTTTAATTTGAAATCGAAGAAAGAAGTAGCTAAGGATATCGTTGAAGCCATCGTGGAGGCCTTACCTAAATAGATAACCATGCGTGCATTTTTATTCCTTCTGTGTTTAGCAATACAATGGATAAGCCAGTCAGCGACTGCACAGGAACTTAATTGCAAGGTGGTGATCAATGCCGATCAGATTCAAACTTCCGATCGCAATGTTTTTAAAGATATGGAGCGCTCCTTTGCGGCCTTCCTAAACACGCGCAAATGGACCAACGACACGTACAAAGTTCATGAGAAAATAAGCTGCTCTATTTTTTTGAACATCACCAAAATGCCTTCAATCGGGTCTTTCACCGCCAATGCACAGATTACTGTGGCGCGCCCGGTTTACAATTCTAATTACGAAACCGTGTTGCTCAATTTTGCCGATCGCGACTGGGAGTTTGAATATTTGGAGTCGCAGCCCATGGAATACAATGACAACACCTATATTAATAACCTCACTTCCATGTTAGCCTTTTATGCGTACATCATTCTGGCCATGGATTACGACTCGTTTAGTGAAATGGGCGGAACGCCATTTGTGCAGAAGGCTTTGATTGTAGCCAATAATGCGCAGGCATCCAACAAGCCGGGCTGGAATCCCCTCAGCAGCACACGTAGCCGCTATTCACTTGTAGAAAATATGAATAATCCACAGATGGCCGATTTGCGGAAAAATATTTACACATACCACCGCTTGGCATTGGATACATTTGAAAAAACACCCGATCAGAGTCGTGATAAAATAGTGGAGGTGCTGCGCAATATGAAGCGGGTGTGGTCAATCTATCCAAGTTCTATTTTACTGATCTCTTTTTTTGATACAAAATCTACTGAGTTAACGAAAATACTTTCTGAAGGCAACCTGACCAGCCGCAGAGAGGCATACGATATTCTTTCCGCCATAGACCCCAAGCGGACAATCTACCAAAGCATCATATCCAAATAATCAATTTACTTGAATTTTTTGTTATTGATGGCGCCAAGGATTTTACCATTGCCCTTAGTATTTTTGTTTTCTTCGCACTATGCTACTGCAACTGTCCATAAAAAATTACGCCTTAATTCGTCAGCTCGAGATTAAACCATCTTCGCAGTTGAATGTAATCACAGGTGAAACCGGTGCGGGTAAATCCATTATGTTAGGAGCGGTGGGTTTGCTGTTGGGCAATCGTGCGGATGCTAAAGTACTCTGGGATGAGAACGAGAAATGTGTCGTTGAAGGAGTTTTTGATATCGCAGCCTATCGCCTGAAATCACTTTTCGAAACCAACGATCTCGATTATCAGGATCAAACATTTATTCGCAGAGAAATTATCCCCGGTGGAAAAAGCCGTGCGTTTGTGAACGACACACCGGTCACCTTGGATGTGATGCGCAAGATAGGCAACAAGCTGATGGACGTACATTCGCAACATGAAACACTTGACCTTGCCAATAATTTATTTCAGTTGGAGTTGATTGACGCCTTTGCGGGGAATCAGAAGGTTCGGGATTCATATAGTCAGCTTTGGAAAACATTTACCCAAGCCAAATCAGCCTATGAAAGTTTAGTGAAAGAATCAGATGAGTTGCGTCAGGAATCAGACTACGTAAAATTCCAGTTGGATGAATTAGTGAAAGCCCGACTGGAAGAAGGAGAACAAGAACGATTGGAGGCCGAGTTGAGAGTAATGGAACATGCTGAAGAGATTAAGACGCAGCTGATAGCCGTTGTTCAGCAATTAAGCCAATCGGAATTGGCGGTGAACACGGTGTTGACAACCGTACGTAACCAACTCAACAATATTGCTTCCTACTCAGCAGATTATCAAAAATTACTCGAACGCATTGAAAGCGTACGTATTGAATTGGATGACATTGCAGATGAAGCCGAACGTGAAGAATCGGGAATAGAATTTGATGCCGAACGCATTGAAGAAGTGAAAGACCGGTTGAGTACCATCTATCAGTTGATGCAAAAACATCGGGTAAAGGAGTTGAAAGAATTGTTGGCATTGCAAGAATCGTTGCAGGTAAAGTTTGATAAGACCAGTAATCTGGATGAAGCATTGCACGCAGCGAAAGCCTCTTTTGAAAGAGCACAGACTGAATTAAAATCGAAGGCGGAAGAATTAAGCAAAACACGACAGAAAGTATTCAATCCACTTTGCAAACAGATTGTGGAATTGCTGAAAGATTTGGGTATTCCTAATGCAGTTTTGAAAATGGAACATCAGAGCGTTTCACCAACATCCATTGGAGGTGATGCCATTGAATTGTTGTTTACTGCGAACAAGGGAGTCGAACCCAGACCACTGGCACAGGTTGCATCTGGTGGAGAATTTTCGCGATTGATGTTTAGCATAAAATATGTGATGGCCGAAAAGACCGCCCTGCCTACTTTAATTCTGGATGAAATTGATAGTGGAATTTCCGGTGAGATTGCCATTCAATTGGGAAAGATGATGAAGGAGATGGCACAGCGCCATCAATTGATCACCATTACACATCTTCCACAAATTGCTGCGAAGGGAGATACCCATTACTTCGTTTACAAAGATGACAGCTCGAAGAAGACGGTCAGCATGATTCGCTCGTTGACGAAGCCAGAGCGCGTAGATGAGATTGCAAAAATGATAGCCGGATCGAACCCGTCCGCGCTGGCGATTGAAAATGCCCGCGAGTTGATGGCTGGTTAAGCAGCTTGAAAACATCGATTAGCCGCTCTTAAAATCCACTTGAATTTATTGTGAATAATTTACTATTTTGTTATCAGAAGTTGTGTCATGTTTTTTTGACGCATCCTCAGAATCAATTTTTAACACATATTTCTGTACTATGAACATTTTTGTAGCCCGTTTAAATTTTAAAACAAGGCGCGAAGACTTAGAGGCAGCTTTTGCGCAATTTGGTCAGGTAACATCTGCTAAAATTGTTAAAGATCGAGACACAGGACGCTCCAAAGGTTTTGGGTTTGTAGAGATGGCGAATGATGAAGAAGCTAACAAAGCCATTGCGGCACTGAATGAAACGGAGTTGGATGGACGCACTATTGTAGTGAAGCCGGCTAACCCCAAAACATCGGAAGGTGGTGCTCCGCAATCATGATTTAAAAATATAAACGGTAAAGAGCGAAGGAAAAAAGCCTTCGCTCTTTTTTTATCTGCTATGGAACAAGAAAATACTACTGCTAAAAAAATTGGCTTTCTACTCGGACCAGCTCTCTTCTTTGTTTTACTTTTTTCGATCGACAAAGATTTTATTTCTCCCAATGCGAACAAAGTAATAGCGCTAGCGGTGTGGATTATTGTGTGGTGGATAACCGAAGCGGTGCCGATTGCAGTAACTGCATTTTTGCCGCTCGTCTTATTTCCATTTATGGGCGTAATGAAAATGAGTGAGGCGGCAGCTCCGTATGCCAATCCAATTGTGTTTTTGTTCATGGGTGGTTTTTTAATCGCTCTTGCATTAGAGAAACATCGGCTGCACGAGCGCATTGCGCTCAACCTCGTGAAAATTACGGGAACTTCGGGCAATGGAATTATCTTAGGCTTCATGTTGGCTTCTGCATTCATCAGTATGTGGATCAGCAATACAGCCACTGCCATGATGATGTTGCCTATTGCCCTCTCTGTTATCAATTTGTTGAAGAGCAATCCAAATCAACGGAATGACGAACTGCCGCAAGGTGAGCGCAATTTTGCTATTGGTCTGCTACTGACGGTAGGGTACACTTCGAGTATTGGCGGGATTGCTACGATCATTGGTACACCGCCCAACGTAGTCTTTGCCGGACTACTCGATCAATTTTATCATCAAAAACTTGATTTTGGGAAATGGATGCTGGTGGGCTTTCCACTGATGGTTTTGTTGCTCATCGCAACCTACATCATCATTACTAAAATTTTATTTGTGAATGGCATTGGCAAAATAGCCGGATCAGATGATTTGATTAAAAATAAACTACGAGAACTAGGAGCGCTGCGCAGAGAAGAGAAATTTGTGATGGCCATTTTTTTGCTTACTTGTTTGCTGTGGACCTTTCAACAGCCCGTTAATATTTTATTGGGAAAAGAAATGTTGAATGATACCAATGTGGCCATGACAGGTGGTTTAATGATGTTTATCGTGCCGGTGAATTGGAAGAAGGTTGAATTTTTACTGGAATGGCGTGATACCGAAAAGATGGCCTGGGGTATTTTGTTTTTGTTTGGAGGGGGATTGTGTTTGGCGCAAGGTCTTTCTAATGCGGGCATCATCCAGTTGGTGGGAGAGAAGATTGCCGAGCAGAGTTCATCAACACAGTGGTTGATATTCGGGTTAATCACGGCTTCCGTTTTCATTACCGAGTTGATGAGTAACGTGGCTTTAGTTCAGATTTTTATTCCGGTTGTTTTTGGCATTGCTACCAGCTTAGGTGTCAATCCTATTCTTTTGGCAATGCCGGTGACGATTGGTGCCAGCATGGCGTTTATGTTTCCGGTTGCTACACCACCCAACGCTATCGTTTTTTCCAGCGGGCACATGAAAGTGAAAGACATGATGAAAGCAGGTATTTTATTGAATATCGTTTCAATTGCCCTGATCTATCTTGCATCAATAACCCTCATTGAGTGGGTGTACGGAAATCCTTGATAAAAAAACACCTCGACTGATTTTCAGTCGAGGTACTTTTTTTGACAGTGCGACTTTATCGAAATAAACTTTACAATCCCTTGTTACTACGCTGCTTCTTCTCTTCAATTAAGTAAGCAAGTCCCAACCCGATGCCCCCAAAAATGAATAACATCGAAAAATATCCAACCAATTCCATGTCAAACGCCCTGTCCAGCCAATAGCCAAAGAGCAACCCCACACCTGACCCGATTAGCAAAAATGCAAACCGAAGTGACGAATCGGATGGGCTTCTGTCTTTTTTGAATAGGTCAGGACTCAATCCTTTATCAATAATAGCCATGCGTTCCATATTATTGAATTTGCGGATATAAACAATGACTACTAAAATGCCAATCCCCAATACGATGGGAATACTGGTGCCTAATACTGCTACGTCCATGATGTATTTAATTTATTTGCCCCTTTGACGCTGGCTATCAAGCTTCGGTTACAGAATATTTTAAAAATTATTAGGGTACGAACATTCTATTCTGAGCCAAACAGCCGGCTAGCTGCTTGTAAATCCTTTTGATCGACTCGGCTGAGGTATCGCGGTCTAGCGATTTAATGATGCGGTCGGAGAGGGTGCCTTCGCTGAGAATGACATTTAATTCCGGCTTCCATTTTTCAAGCGCAGTGTTGCCGACTGAAAGTTTTTCTATTATTTTTTTCCAGAGTTCACCAGCCGTGCAATTGGCATTGTGTCCAAATGCTTGCACGTATTCCCAATGATCGATGGATGCTTTTTGCCCGATGCGCGATGTCTTATCAAAAATTTGAACAAGGCTATCGGTTTTAAATTTCATCTGGGCATCTAAAGAGATAAATTTCTCATTCACTAATGATTTGAGTGTTTCAATGACCAACGTAATGATTGCCATATCTGCCGAGGGACACTCTTGTATGTCCATCACTCGGATTTCAATAGAGCCTCGATCAAAACGTGGGATCGCACCTCGTGAATTGACCCAAATGGGATTGAGAATATTTTCTTTGTCGTATGGAGCGATATCTGCTTTTATCTTTTCATAGATGGTGTTGAGATAATTGCGTTTCGAAAAAATCGCCTCCGGCACCACCTTGCCGGTGATGGAAGGAATTTTGGATTGATTGGATTTATAAAAGTCTAGCCGGGTATCGATGGTGCCTGTCAGTTTTCCGTCCAATATCGGTGAGCTGGCACATAAGGCAGGCAGCAATGGCAAGATCAGTCGAACAGCAGCATGCAGCTTGGCAAATTCTTCATCATCATAAAAAGGCAAATTCAAATGCGTGCTTTGCAAATTAGACCAGCCATGTCCTTTGGTGTTGAAGATGGTATCGTATAATTCATACACTTCGTTGCTATCGTGTGGCCACAGTTTCGTTTCAGTCAGCGGGTTCATAAACGGATGCGCAGCGGTAGGCATCAGCATGGCATTCCACTTTTCCAGAATCGCATTGATTCTTCGCACATCATCCGCAAAACCGTTTTCCAATGCATTGAAATTAATTTCCGGTTTGGTTGATTTTAGTTCAATCACATGGAGTACTAATTCATTGGACCACGTGACGATTCCATTTTCAAAATCGCTGCCATACATTCCCAATTCATGTTTTAGCACTTCATCGGTGATGGGTTTTACAGCCAATGTATCTTTATCTACCAGCATATATTCCAGCTCGATGCCGTATGCCTGAAAAAGATGAATGCGGGAGGGTTGATTCATTTTTGCGCTTTGAGTTTAGTCAAAAATACTTCCATTATCGTGTCATACAATTTGTCTTTCAGCATTTTATCTTCAATACCCGAGTCGATGTTGGGGTTGTCATTAATTTCAATGACGTAAAATTTCTCTCCAATTTCTTTCATGTCCACACCATACAATCCCTTTCCAATCAATGCAGTTGCCTTTAGCGCAGTCTTCAGTAATTCCGGTGGCGCTTTGTCAATAGCAATGGTTTCCACTTCGCCACCTCGCGAACTGACTTTACGGGCATTCCAGTTAATAATTTGCCAATGCTTGGTGGCCATAAAATATTTGCACACGAACAAAATCTGCCCATCGATAATACCTACGCGCCAATCAAACGGAGTGGGTAAAAATTCTTGAGCGATCAAGAGATCAGATTTTTCAAACATGCTTTCGCGAATGCGTTTGAACTCATCCAATGATTCGATTTTAAATACACCTTTAGAGAAAGCGCCATCCGGTTGTTTCAGAATGAATGGAAAAGTCATTTGTTCCGGCAATTGATCGCAATTGTCTTCGGTAATTACAAAAGATTTGGGAGTCAGAATTTTATTGGCGCTCAGCAACTCGTGCAGATATACTTTGTTGGTGCATTTTAAGATCGATTGCGGGTCATCAATCACAATAAGGCCTAATGAGGCTGCTTTTTTCGCAAAGCGGAACGTATGGTGGTTGACGTTGGTAGTTTCACGGATAAAAAGGGCATCGTATTGAATGAGCTGGTCGAAGTCATTTTTCGTGATAAACTCGGTATTGAATCCAGCTTCTAATGCTGCTTTGTAAAAGCGCTTTAAAGCACGGTCATCCGAAGGAGGGTTTTTATCTTCCGGGTTCACCAAGATGGCTAGATCGTATTTTTTGCGATCCGGTTTGTAGTCCCGTTTACGATGAAGATATTTTTCCAGCGCGTTTACCAACAAAGGCTTATCGGAAACAGGCACTTCGTTAATGCTGATGGGTTTAATACTATGCAATACCCATTTGTGTTTTTTTGAAAACGAGGCGCGAATGGATGGAGCTTGCACCAACTGAAATAATTGCCGCCCCAATTTGTTTAGATTTTCGGAAAGTGTATTTCCAAAATAAATGTTAAAGTCTATGCGATCGTACGGCTCATTTTTGAACGTGCTCTGAATCAATTCATCAAAATCCAAGGAATCATCACGCAAAATAGAAGGAAACCGTAAATCCTGAATGGTAGAAACACCCGGCAATACTTTGTGGCTGCGAGCTTCCGCCAGAAGAGAAACGTAATAGCCCTCACTTTGGTAGTGATACGATTTACATAAATTAATCACTTTCAGATTTTTCACCGACTGATATGCCTCCATCGAGATATACATATCAGGTGTAATCACCTCTACATCATCGAGATTGAATTTCCAGGTTTCAGGTTTTTCAACTACAATCAGTTTGGGCATGAAGGGGAAGTGATTAACGATTGCGTTTAGTTACGAGCTAATTTCTTTTTGGGTTCAATGATCAATAGGTTGGCGTCATAGGTTACAATACCTAGCATAATACTGTTGATTAATCGATCGAATGTAACGCTATAATATTGACTTTTCAGCGGATTGGGATTCATCGGGTCGGCCAAATACACCTTGTTAGTGGTTTCATCGTAGCCATTGATAATCACGAAATGCCCAACCGGCTCTCCTTTAATGCTATCAAACTTATTATTCGATGGAATTTCGCGTTGCGTGCCATAGAGATAGGTTGCACTAAGCCCTGTGAGTATTGGAATATCTTTTTTCAGATAATCTTTGATCAGATGTTCATCCAATTCTTTTTGTTGCACTACACCACCGGCTTCTATGAATTTAATATACGCTTTCGATGCTACCTGAAGTTTTTTACTTCGAAACTTGTAGCGCATTTGTTTTTTCAGGTTACTGATCATCTTCGATTGTGAAAGTGAAAACCAAGTGGGATCGAATACATTTAAGTTATACGTGTAGATGCTGGCTTGGTAACCTCGTTGCAACGCATGGTTGCCTAACATCACCGCCAAGGTGCCTCCGGACTTTAAACTTTTCACTTCACTGACCACTTCTTTCAGCGAAATTTCATCACGATAGTATTGATAGATAGAATGCAGGCAGGTAGGGCCGCACGTCACATCATCGGGTTGTGCCTTAATGTCGAAGTTGAGAAACAGAGCTTGTCGTGCAGACATACCTAAAACAATTTTGAGATGAGTAAGTCAAATACTTCCACTAAAATTAGCGCAATGATGATCCATTCCAACAAGCTGCTTTCTCGCTGGTGCGAAATTTCCCGGAAAACGCTCAAATTATCTTCAATGATCCGAAGCGTGTATTCAATTTCACTAAATCGCACACGCAAGTCAAAATGCCGCATCAGCCCTTTGTGAAGTTTATCGAGGTATTCATCGTCCCATACATGCTCGGGCGCATCGAAAATGTAAATGTTATCAGCAATATCATTTTGAGTAGTGAGGGCCTTGCCGATAAACTTGATCATATCCTTGCGGCTAATGCTGAGCTTGCCGGTTTTTTCCAGATCGCGAGCAAAGCCTTTGATTTCTGTTAATAGGTTTTCGGTTACATTGTGATAATAATCCAGCGCCACAGATTGCGCCAGATTGAACATGGCAATCCGAATTACTTTGTTATCGAGGCGGTCAACGATCAGTTCATTGAAGTCAAATTCCATTTCGCCTTCCTGACTGCTCACCTGAAGTTCATCGCGTAGCCAATTGTTATTGGGATCTTTCAGGTTAGGCAGAATCGCTTTGACGGCAATTTTGATTTCTTCCTCCGAGTGACCGGCAAAAACAATTACTCCGTAGTTGAAGTAATATTGATACCTGCCGTTTCCGAAACTATAAAACAACTCTGTAGAAGATTCGGATGCAGCTTTTACTTCTAAAAACGTTTTTATTCCCTTCATGTCAAGCTGATTCGCTACCAGCAATGCAGAAAGCTTGATCGTCTTTTCCATACCTCAAGATACCATGAAAAGCGGTAAATACCATGCCAACTTACCGCACAAATAGTTAACAGAATGATATTGTAAAAAGTTGTTATAGTTCTTTGCTTTAAGCGTTACTTTTGTTTTCTAATTTTCATACCATGAAGAATCGAATTTTACTTGCTGCTCTTGTTTGTATCATCACATTGCCGGCATTGGGTTGGGGTGTCACCGGACATCGCGCCATCGGATTAGTCGCAGAGCAGCACTTATCGAACAAAGCAAAGAAAAAATTAAAAGCCTTGTTAGGTCAGCAATCGCTGGCTATTGTCAGTACATGGATGGACGAAATTCGTTCCGACTCCACCTACAACCATACAGCCGACTGGCACTGGGTTACTATTGAAACTGGTAAAACTTATGATGAATCACCGAAGAACCCAAATGGCGATGTGATTATGACATTGGAGCGATTGATTGCAGAATTAAAGTCCGGCAAGCTCGATGCGAAAAAACAAGCCGAACATTTGAAGATGATTGTGCATTTGATTGGCGATATTCACCAACCTCTACATGTAGGCTGCTGCGATGATCGTGGTGGTAATAGTGTAAAAGTAAAATGGTTTCGCAATGAGACGAATTTGCATACTGTATGGGATAGCAATTTGATTGACGACACTAAGCTAAGCTACACTGAAGTAGCGCAAGCATTGGGCGAGCCAAGCAAAGCAGAGTTAACTGCGTGGCAGAAGGCGTCCGTTCGTGATTGGGCGAACGAATCCATCAGTCATCGTAAACAAGTGTATGCCATTGGCGATGGCAACTTGAGTTATAAGTATTCTTACAAAAATATGGATCTGGTGAAATTGCGGTTGTTGCAGGCTGGTATTCGTTTGGCGGGTGTGTTGAATCAAATTTACAAGTAGTTAAGTGGAACACCATTTTGAGAGTTTTTTGCTAACTTTGATTATGGACTATCGAGAATATATTGAAGTGAATGCCGATACTCGGTTTGGTAAACCTTGTATTAAGGGCACGCGAATTTCTGTTTTTGATGTGTTAGGTTGGTTAGCTTCAGGCATGGATTTCGATGAAATTCTTGCTGACTTTCCTCAATTGAAAAAAGACGATTTGTTAGCGTGTCTAGCTTATTCAGCAGATCGGGAGAGAAAAATAAGCATCACCATGTGATTGGGTATGGCGAAATTGCTCTTTGATGAAAACCTGTCTTTTCGTATTGTTAAGGGTATTCAAGCCAAATTTCCTAAAAGCACGCACGTCCATTTGATAATGGGTAGAAAGCAATCCGATCATTCAATATTTTCTTTTGCTCGCGATAATCATTTTACAATTATAACTTCTGATGTAGATTTTCAGAACATTCAAATGATGTCTGGGTTTCCCCCTAAGATAGTTTGGTTGCGATTAGGAAATACCTCAACACTTAATATTCTGAATCGTATTTTAGCCACGGCAGATAAAATTCAAGAGTTTATTGATAACCCTGAGATTGGAACTTTAGAAATTTATTAACATGACCATCGAACAAGCTCAGCAAAAAGTGGACGAATGGATCAAACAATATGGCGTTCGCTACTTCAGTGAACTTACCAACATGGCCATTCTCACCGAAGAAGTGGGAGAGGTGGCGCGCATCATCGCCAGGCGATATGGCGATCAATCCGAAAAAGAATCGGATAAAAATAAAGAGTTGGCCGATGAACTGGCCGATGTTCTGTGGGTAGTGATTTGTCTGGCTAATCAAACCGGAGTCGATCTAACGAAGGCGCTCGAAAAAAATCTGGAAAAGAAAACCTCCCGCGACAGTCAGCGGCACATCAACAATCCGAAGTTATCGTAACTGAAGAACCCCATTCTTCAATCGAGGTAATACTTCATATTGATCAGGCGTAACACAGAATTTAAGATCGTCATGGATATTGAGTTTATTCAAACGCCTCACATGCGATGATGTGTTAAGAAAACTCACCATGTCATTCTTTGCAATGTTGTATAAATGCTGCGCAGCCAGAGGCGCATCGCAGTCCGGCCCCAGATAGTCTTTCAGCTTTTCTACCAAAGCACCTGCAAACAAGGTATCTTCCAAATTCACTTTACCCTTCCAACCTGCACACACCACCAGCACATTGTTTTCATTGAACAGCAAATATTTTGCCACCGCATTCAAATTCAAAAATGCTCCAATGATAACCTCTTTCGCACCTTTCGATTTTTCGATCGCTTGTGTTCCATTGGTTGTGGTGAATGCAATTTTTAAACCACGCACCTGCTCGCCCATGTATTCGAATGGAGAATTGCCTTTATCGAATCCTTCTACTTTTTTTCCATCCCGTTCACCGGAAGTGACATAGCCCTTCAAACGCATTTGCCGGCATTCTTCCAGATTGGCAAAGGGCGTAATGCTTTCTGCACCATGCGCAAAGGCCGTCACCATACATGATGTAGCGCGCAGAATATCCACCACCACCACCGTTTTATCTTGCACCGGATACAGATGCATTAATTCAGGACTTAGGCAAACATCAATTGTTTTCATTTACTCAATTTGAAGATTTGTTAATTTGATAACTTGAACATGTCAGGAGTGCTGTAATACCCAGCAGGTTCATTTGACACTGCCCAAAACTTACGCAAACGCTTCTCATCTTCATTTGGAGAGAAGGCATTTGCTGGGAATTACCTTACAATTTCGTTGAAGGTGACTGGCCGAGTTGGGATTATCTAGTAATAACGCATCACACCAATCATTGCAGGCTTCCAGTGTTTTTCCAAGTTTGTAAAGTGCAATGGCTCGGTTGTGCAACGAATTGCTATGCTCAGGATTTAGCTTTACTGATTTATTAAAATCCTGAACAGCCAACTCAAATTGATTGCGCTTTAAATAGTTGGTGCCCCTGTAAAATAAGTACTGAAAATTATCCGGCTCCAGCTTAATACTTTTATCATACATCAGCACAGCTGCCTTCAAGCTATCTTGCTGCTCAAGCAAATCACCAGCCTGAAAATAATATTCGGCTTCATCGGGCAGCTCTTTTATCAAAATCCGATAATGGTGTAGAGCTTCTTTTCTCTTTTTCAGATTGGTTAGTGTAACAGCCAGATTATATCGATACAAAGTAATGTTCGGATTGTCGGCAACCAATTTTTCAAGAATCACTTGCGCTTCTTCATATTTTTCTTCCGTCATTAATTCAATGGCCTTGTTGTTTTGCTCTTCGGCAACTTGTGCAAGAGCAAAGCTTATTGAAAGAAGAAAAGAAATAGTAAATGATATTGCCCGCATAACTACCCAATCAACGGCAATTTGCTAACTACAGCCTTCAGCGCTCTTCCTCTTACATCAATAAAGATTTCAGAGCCCACACCTGCATTGGCAGTGGTAACATAACCAAGGCCTATGCCAATACCAAGCATCGGAGATTGCGTGCCTGAAGTTACTTTACCAATCACATTTCCTGCTGCATCTTTAATCGGATAATCATGGCGTGGAATTCCCTTGTCAATCATTTTAAAACCCACCAACTTACGGGTTACACCTTCTTCTTTCTGCTTTTTAATGGCAGATGAATTCGTAAACTCTTTGGTAAACTTCGTTATCCAACCCAATCCACCTTCAATAGGCGAAGTAGTGTCATCAATATCATTGCCATACAAACAAAAGCCCATCTCCAAGCGCAGCGTATCGCGTGCACCTAGGCCAATCGGTTTTATGTTTTCATCTTTGCCGGCCTCAAAAATCGCATTCCACACTTTTTCCGCATCCGCCTTATGCGCATATACTTCAAAGCCGCCTGCGCCCGTGTATCCGGTGTTGCTCAAAATCACATTCTTCACACCCGCTAGTTCTCCCACTGCGAAGTGATAATATTTAATTGCACCCAAATCAGTAGCCGTCAACTTTTGCAAAACCGATACTGCCTTAGGGCCTTGCACGGCAAACAAACAGATGTCGTCTGAAATGTTTTTCATTTCCACACCTTTCGTGTTAAAGCGGCTAATCCAGTTCCAATCCTTCTCAATGTTGGAGGCATTCACTACCAATAAGTAGTCGTTGTCTTTTACTTTATACACAATCAAGTCATCCACAATGCCACCCGTTTCATTTGGCAAACAAGAGTATTGCGCCTGTCCATCAATCAACTTACTAGCGTCATTGCTTGTCACCCGCTGAATTAAGTCCAACGCATTCGCACCCTTCAGTGTAAACTCGCCCATGTGCGACACGTCAAACACACCCACTCCGTTGCGCACCGTCATGTGCTCTTCAATATCCGATGAGTAGCGCACCGGCATGTTGAAGCCAGCAAACGGCACCATCTTAGCGCCAAGTTTTTCGTGAACATGATTGAGCGGAACGAATTGAATATCCATGGTATATAAATTTGTCGGCAAAAGTAGCAACTGTTTGTCACAATTAAACAACCGCTGATACGGTATTTTGGGGCATGGCTAAGCTTCGCAAAGCCACCGCGCTTTTCGCTTCAAGCCTGCATGCCGCTACCGCATAGGGCAGTCTTTCCGCTACAATCGCTTGCCCGTTTCACACGCGTAGATGCCGCTGATATATAGCCACGGGCTTCAGCCCGTGGAGTTTAATCGTGCCACGCAAAAAATTTTGAGATAGAGGTAAGTTACTATGGCACGAAAAGTAGTGGTATTGTTAAAAGCGATTTATCGGAGTTGCACCTTCCGTCAGTTTGAACTTTGATTTTTAAACCAGTACTTTGTATCCAATACCACACACTATTCCGCCACAGACAGTGCGCGCATTTGTTTTATTAAATAGCTGAGCCGGTGAAAATTTACACGAAGACAGGAGATGAAGGAACCACCGCACTATTTGGCGGTAAGCGAGTTTCAAAAGCCGATTTACGCATCGATTCGTACGGAACAGTCGATGAGTTAAATTCATACATGGGTCTGGTGCGCGATCAGCCAGTCAATCAAAGCCGCAAAACCATTCTTATTGAAGTGCAAGACCGTCTCTTTACTATTGGCTCCATACTGGCCACCGAACCGGGCAACACCAAAGTGAAAATTCCGGCACTTGCACCTTCTGACATTACGCGACTAGAACAAGAAATTGATGCAATGGATACGCAATTACCTCCAATGAAATTTTTTGTACTGCCGGGTGGGCATCCATCTGTATCATTAGGCCATGTGGCGCGCACTGTTTGTCGAAGAGCCGAGCGGTTAACTATTGCGCTCAATCAACATGAAAAGGTGGACCCGCTTGTGATCCAATACCTCAATCGCCTTTCGGATTACCTCTTCGTTTTATGCCGAAGCATGGCACACGAACTTCAGGTTGAAGAAACACCTTGGAAACCTAGAATGTAATGAATCGACTAGCCTTTCTATTTTTTTTGATACTGTTCGCAGGTATTACAAGTTATGCGCAAAAACAACTCGTCTTTTTGAAGGGCGATCATGTACAATTACGCTTCACCGAAGGCGACCATTTTTTGTTCAAACTTTCTAATGGAAAGAAAGTGGAAGGATATATCGCAGAGCTGAATGATTTTTCGCTGGTAACTTCTGCACTCGATACTATTTCTTTTTTACAAATTAGAAAAGTAAGCCTTCGTGGACATCGGCACTCCACATTCTTTAAAAGATTTGGCGGATTGATGTTAGCCGGAGGCTTAGTTTACATTGCCGTTGATCAGGCAAATGTATTGTTTGGATCCAGTAAAAGCGGTTTTGATGAGAGCAACCAAATAGCATTAGGAGCAGCCGGTGTTGGCACTTTGATGTTACTGATAAAACCAAGATACCAGAGAGTTAGTCGAGGTACCGCCATTCGCACGATTGATTATAAGTCGGTTTATTATCAAATAAAATCCAGCGAATAGGCTGAATGAACGAATTTGATGAGACTTACTTCTTTACTATCTTAATTACGTGTGATGACGTCTGTGTTTGAATTTCAACCATATAAAGTCCAGCTGAAAATTGCCTTACATCTACATCTATTTCATTATCAAAAGTAGTTGTACTCATTACTAGATTTCCGGCTGCAGCATGGATCATGATGGATTTTTTGCCTTCGATAGCCGTGGTGATGTGTAAATAATCATTTACAGGATTAGGATAAACACTTATAGAAACAACATTTGAATTTTCAGTCCCTGTTACAACCTGATCGGTATTTTTCAGGCATCTGACAGAAAGCCCCAAAGTAAATGATCTTCCCGCTGTTAAATTCACGCCTACCTCCGAATTTTGGATACTCTCTGTCCAAGCAAAGTTTTGCTCATATTCAGTTGAACTCCACCACAGTGCAATTAAGCCTTCGCCAAAGAAATCATCTTCTGATCTGTGGCCGCTGGGTAATGCTGTAAAACCAAATTGATTGGAGGCGCCATTATTAGGGCTTTTCCACCACGTAGTTCCGATATCCTTTAGTTTACCCGCTGCAACGCTCACTCCACCGGTGTTTTCGAAGAGTGTAGACCATTCTCCCGAGGAAGGAACATGCCAGCCAATCGGACAAACCTTATTTGTTTTTATTACATACCCATTGTAAAGTGCACCGTAGGTTTCTTTGAAAGAACTTTCATTGTTGCTATACCAGCAATAACCTGCTGCTTTCAGTGCTGCCCATTCACTTTGAACGGTGACCTTCGGAATAGCGGTGCCATCGTTGTAGTGGGTAGTTTTTAGATTTTGAGCGAACCAAGTTTGTTTTCCGATCCTCACTGTGTCGTAAAGATTATTATCAATGTCTTTAATTTTTTGGCTGAAACATGTTGAACTTGAAATGATTAATAAGAGGCCGGCTACAATGCTTTTCATAATGATAGATACATTTCTATTTTCAAATGTAAACAGATGCCTTTAAACAAAGGCAAGATTCTTAGCCCATTTAGAGTTTTATAAACCTCTACTGTTTCTTACCTTTGCGACTTAATAATTGCCGAAATGACCTCCGAACAATTAAAGGACCTCAAAATCCGTGTTGCCGCCCTCAGGCGGTATCTTTGACTACGACCGTAAAATTGTAGAAATACAAGACGAAGAACGTATTACCCACCAAGCAGATTTCTGGAATAAACCCAAAGAAGCTGAACTCCTCCTTAAAAACATTCGCTCAAAAAAAATCTGGACCGATGCTTATGCACAAGTGAG
>JBGAUU010000050.1:0-31169 GCA_044228465.1 Cyclobacteriaceae bacterium | reverse complement strand
ACGCATATTTTTGTAGACCGCTCTACGTTGCCGGTAGCTGTTGTTCTTATGGTCATCAACCTGTGGGTGATTTGGGAAAACCGAGAGAAATATTTGCCGATGATTCGCTAAGCATTCAACCTACAAGTCTCCGTGCCAATTTCTGTGGTTAGGTACTTGTAGGTTTTTATTCATCTCAAACCCAATCTTTTTTTACTGCTGACATACAGTTGTCACTTGGCGTGTGTTTATTTGCCGCCATGGAACCACTCAAAGAAATGTTTGACCGTGCCTTCTACACAAAGTTGGCGGATGCGGTAAGCACTGTTTACAAACCTTTTCCGGCTAAGCCCTTCCTGATGGAGGTATGCAATCCACTGGCATCGATGTCGCTGAACGAACGCATGCGCCATACCAGCGTGGTTTTACAAAAGTATCTACCAACACATTATCAAAAATCCATTGGGATTCTCAACGAAGTCATTCCGATCCTGCCGGGCGGTTATACCAATCTGGTGTTCCCTGATTTTGTAAGCCAATTTGGAACACACGATTTCAAAACCAGTTTGAAAGCTCTGCACTATTTTACCCGCTTTGGTTCTTCCGAGTTTGCCATTCGCACGTTTCTGAAAATGAATTTTGAGCGAACCCTACAGGAAATGTTTCGGTGGTCAGAAGATGAAAACGAACACGTGCGCAGGTTGTCTTCGGAAGGGAGCCGCCCGAGACTGCCTTGGTCTTTTAAGTTGGATGAAGTCATTAAAAATCCATCGCATACGAAACCGATCTTAGAAAATCTAAAACAAGATGAATCGCTTTATGTGCGCAAGTCCGTTGCCAACCATATCAATGATTTTTCAAAAGACTCTCCGGAGTTTGTTGTAAAGCTTGTCAAGAGTTGGGATACCGCGCATCCCCACACTGCTTGGATTGTGAAGCGCGGTTGCCGCTCGTTGTTCAAACAGGGTGATAAGAAATCGCTGGCAGCATTTAATTACACCAAAGATGTTCAGGTGGCGATTGCCAATTTCTGCATCAGACCAAAAACAGTTAGGATTGGCAATTCCCTCTCATTTGATTTTGAGATTATCTCTCACAAAAAATCGTTTCAAAAGCTGATGATCGATTACCGGATTCATTACGTAAAAAAGAATGGATCACTAAGTCCGAAAGTATTCAAGTTGAAAGAAGTTGATCTGCCCGCAGGTAAGTCACTGCATATTTCAAAAAAGCAACGCTTTCAGGATTTTACTACTCGAAAACACATTGCCGGAAAACACCAGCTGGAAATATTGGTGAATGGCGAAGTACTAAAGTCGGTTACGTTTCAGGTGCAGAATTAGCTACTCTATTTTTTGGTGCGCGATACTCCATCGCGAATAGCTTCGTCTAATACGGCCAGATCGATATCTCCAATCTTTTTAAACTTGATGCAATATCCGGTAACGGTTGCTTTGCCTAGTTTTTTGCCATACATCTTTGGCAAATAGTCTTTGTCGTCTAAGCCCATAATGTAAACTGAAATTCCGGTTGTGTTGGCGCTAAGCCCAACCTGATAAAATTCTTTCGTTTTACCATTGGCGTAGTGCATGGTTTGTAATCCATAACCGATGTTGGGATTCGTCACTACTTTGCCTTCGTCATCTTTTCCATCCAGAAACCACCTTTTCGATTTGGGTAATAATTTTTGAATGCGTTGGTGTAGCCCATTCATTTCCAATCGCTTTGCCTCCGGAAGGCTTTGGATGTATTTATCAATTTGTTCGGTGGTGTTCATTGCATTATTTGATTTAACGTTTTTATTACGGCCAACAACCATATTAAACCCGATGCTATTTACGAAATATCACCTCTCCACAAGGGATAATAGTCTGATCGCCTCCCGCTTTGATAGTGTAAAAAAGCTTCTGCTCTTTTAAAACCAATTCTGTACGGGCACTTCCTGAAGCATTATGAAAAAGCATGGCGATATAAAAAAGACTTTCTTGATTGGGCTTGATTGTTTTCACGAATTGAGTAGACTGAGAGAAATTTATATCGAGCGAATATTTTAAGTTCGTAATTCCATAATCAAGCATCGATTCCTTTTCCAGTTTCATGGTATCTACAGGTATCGAAACTTTTATGTATTGATCAGCTGAAGGAAAAAAAGCCAGCGAATCAGATGGGATTTGTATGTTAAGTTTTACTGTCTTATTGGATTTGTTCGCAACCCGATACCAAAAAATGACATACGAAAAAGTTCTACCCCTACGGTCGGTGTATCGTCCTCCGCCTTTTGGAAGACTATTTTGGATGTAAACTTCGTTTCCACCTAACGAATACGTGGCTTCTGTATAAAAGAATTTACTTTTCTGCGAAGGCGTCTGGCCGATGGAATAATAGGCAACGAAGATCAGCACGCTAGTTATAGAGAGTCTCATAAAATTTTATTTAGAGTTGCCGATCACAAAATCTTACTGCTTCGTCACTTTCAAATCAGAAAAAAAACCTTCTGTTCCCACATCTACCCACAAACCAATAGCTCCTGAGGCATCCGCACCGAGCTTTAAATCATTTACTACTAAAACAGGTTGTTGGCTATGGTTGACGTATAGTTTAGCTTGCTTACCATTCACTTCAATCCGTAAATGAATCCACGCATTCAATGTTAAGTCTGTATAGGATTCGTACTCACCGGGTGCTTCTTTGCGCAAACGATCAAATTTGAAGTCGGGAAAAGAAAAATATTGTGTAGCGCGGTTTCTTCTCAGCTGACTCTCGGCTCTACCGTTGGTAGGGCGAATATACATACCTTCAAATGCGGTGTTTTGCGTATTGATGCGAAAAGCAATTCCAATAAATCCACGGGCCAATTCAGGTGCATTTTTTAGGAGGCGGCTCAATACATTTACTTCGATGATTCCGTTTGTAAAGTCGCTATCAGCGATCCGCACAAAAGTGGGCTCGTCCACTTCTTTGATGGTAGAATCTTTTACCACCCGTACAGCTTCCTTTCCTTTGATTCGTTCGAGCCACATGTAAACTTTGTTGGGAAGAAGTTTTTCTTTCTGCCACTTTATCAATCGCGTTTGACTAAATGAAATGATTGGAATAAGTAAGATTACGATGGCGATGGACTTCATTTATTAATTTAGTTTAGTTCGCAAGTTATTAATTTGTTCTCTTCCATCTTACAGTGTCCAATTCTGGTTTTATAGAATGGAAAGTTTCCAAGTTCCAATAAACAGAAGGTAACAATGTTTTCCGATCAATCACTCTTATTTTGGGCCACTCTCCTGTCTCCATTGTTTGCAATACGACCGCCCGATTTGAATGAAGTCGATGCTCAAATAAAATCCTTCGCGTTTCCCAAGTACGATCAAGGTTAAGTTCAAATTTCAAATAATAAAATATCATCATGAGTAGAGCAAACATCAATGCTCGAAGTATCTTAATCTTATATTCAGATAAAACTAACCGAACTGAAATAGCTGCGAATATGATAGCTATAAACCACTTGATATAAATACTTTCTGTTTCTAGCGGCAACAAGAGAAAAACTGCTATTGCCGAACCAATGCATATTAAAACCAACGAATGATTTCTCGATGATTTAGAATTATTCGTGTTCATAACCTCGTTCAAAATAGAATAACCATTTCAATTGTCGGAAAACGGAAGCAGTCATCGTGTGATTGTTAATCAACTTGAAGCTAATTTGTCATTGCACAATTGTAAGCGGTGATGAACGCAGGCTATTCAATTTATATTTAGTGACATCCAATGCCACACCCATATAGTTGCCATTGGGTGTGATGGAATTGGCCCAACTGAGCCATACCTTCTGACCATCTTTCGTAAGCACACTCGTTTCGATAGTGACTATTTCTTTTGGCAAGATGTTGGGATAATTCAAAATAAACTCTCGCTCAATCCAGCCGTCTTCCAAATTTTTTATCCGCCACCAGCCATCCTTAATTAGTTCAGCCGGTTCATAGCCGAGCAGTTGTTTTACCGATGGACTGACAAAAATAATTTCACCTTCTTTATTGGCAATCAATGCCAACACATTCAGTTTCTCTAAGTTGGCATGCGAGTTTTGAAGACTGGAGATAAGACTTAGTCGCACGGCAATAACAATACCAAAAGCACCGAGTGAAATCAACAGATTGAGCAAAGCAATTAAATGAGCGTTGTCGATTGGAAAGCTTACATAGGCGATGGCTGATGTAGTTATAATAATCATCGACTGAATACCATAATACAACAAACTATTGATAATGATCGTACTCGCTCCTATTACCAGAATTAAAATGGTGACAGCATTCGGATCAAAATGATTGATAACCGCAAAGGCAATCACATAAATCAGTGTGAGACTGTAAAGAAAAAAAGAAAAGTAGGGCACAATAACGCTGCGCCTGTAAGGTATAAATGTGGTAAAGAAGAAAATACAACCCAGAGTAATAATCGACCAACGTAAAAAATCAATATCAATCAGATCGGGAAGAAAATGATTGTAAAGTAACTTGATGATTGCTGCACCAATGGTAAACAAGGCAATGACTAACCGAACTGAGCCAATGGATTGCCACAATAGGGCTTTTTTCACAAAAGGACCGGGGGTGTGCGTACTCATTGAGAAAGATTTAGTGCGATCCCAAATTACACTGTCCGAATGATATTATAAAAGAGTTGATCGGAAAGGTGGAAAGAGCTTGCCTATTTATTTCGACAAAAAAAACCTTACTACTCACATACCACAACCGCAAGGGCGTTTTTCACTCAATCTGCCACAATTTTTCACTTAAGCTTCTTCAAATTTTCAGTCGCGCGTGGATTACCGGGGCGGATTTTGAGTGCTTGCTCAAAACATTTCTTCGCTTCTGTTTTGTCATTTGCTTGGAGGTAGAGTTCACCGAGTTCATTCCAGCACACCACAATATTCGGGAATGCCTTTGTATAATATTGATACAATGCAATGGCCGGTTTCACTTGCCCTTCGTTGGTTAGCTTCTGCCCTACTTCCAGCAACAGCATATCATCATCTACTTGTATTTTTTGTGCGGATAGCTGCGCTTCAAATTGCGAATAGTCGCCTTGTGTAAGTAGTTCATACAATTTATTCATCACCGGATGATCAAATTTCAGTGCGGTGAAATCGCGTTCAATCTTACCATCAAAATACAACTGGGTCAGATTAGGCATTATCATGTTGGCATTCACTGCATTGTTATTGGTGATCACATAGAATACCATGTTCTCTTCAGGCAACCGTAGGAGGCGCGCATGATAAACACCATTGCTTCCACCATTATCAATCACTTTAGTGCCTCTCCTGCTTTTCAGAATATTGCAGCCATATCCAAAATAGGATTCGCCACCATATCCCTCTTCAGCTATTTGTTTAGAAAACATCTGAAAGATAGAATTTTCAGAAAGAATGGAATGCTTGGTAAATGAATTCACCCATCGCTCCATATCATCTAATGAAACTTCGAGTCCCCCATTCGCTTTTAAATTCCAGTAAGGTCCGCCACCTGCTTTTTCATAGCGCTGCTGATGAGTGCCCCACACACTTCCATTTTTATAACCAATCGCAATGCGATCGCTACTCGCATTGGGATAAGTATAGGCTATTTCTTGAATGCCGTTGGGTTCAAATAATTGCTTTCTCAAAAAAGATTCGTAGTCCATTCCGCTCACCTGCTCTATTATGATTCCCAAAATGCTCATACCCACATTGGTGTAGATCGCTTTGCTGCCGGGCCTAAAGGCCAATGGCTGAGCAAATGCACGTTTCAAAAAAAAATCTGTATTTATCACTTCAAAATCGCCCTGGTCACCTTCTAAAAATTCGACAAACCCACTTGAATGCGTGAGCAGTTGATGGATGGTAATATCTTTTTTATCAGCTGGTATTGTCGGGAAAAATTGAGCGAGCGGATCAGAAAGATGAAGCTTCCCTTGTTCTACTAATTTCATGATGGCCGTGGCGGTGAAAAGCTTGGTAATACTTCCAATTGACCCCAACGTAGAAGAAGAATAGACTATACGCTTCTCGCGATTGGCAAAACCATATCCTTTCTTTAAGATGGTTTCGGTGCCTTGAATAACCACCACACCTCCCGAAAATGCTTTTTCCTCTGCTATCCTTTTTAAGTAGCTATCCAGTTGTTGGGCTTTTTCTTGGGCGGCAACATAATCTTGACTGTAGGTATAAAAGGGCACAATCAGAAAGAGGGCGAGAAATATTTCTTTCATATATCAAATATAGGTGAATAGTGTAGATATGTGATCCCACCAAAAAGTTTTAAAATCAACTTGCTATTCCTTCGCAATCTCCAAAAATAAATTCACTAACTCAACCGGTTTACTAAAGAAAGGCGAGTGACTGGTTTGCATTTTGTAAACTTTCCGGCATGGTGTTTCAGTATACATTTTTTGTTGAATGAAAGGCGTAACCGCTTTGTCTTCGGTACATTCAATGTAATACCGCGGCACGCGACCGAAGTTTTGCTCGGTTAGTTGCAAGGGTGTCATGCCGGTTACGATCGGCTCGTGGCTTAATAATACTTTTGCCAATTCAGTAATCGAATTATCACAATCGTGATAAAGACCTTCTTTGTAAATCTCTGCCTCTAAAGTAGTGCTGTTGGTTGCTTCATGCCTCTGAACGTAAGGTTTCAACACACCGTGCGTATCTTGCATCGAATACTCGCGCTGTGTTTTGCCGTTGGGGATCAGGTACGCGGCCAGGTAAATTAATTTCTCAATTTTATCAGGGCGGTATTCGGCAGCCTGAGAGATGACAATTCCATTCTTGCTGTGTCCTACCAGAATAACTTTTCCATCGATGCTATCGATTAGCTTACAAATTTTGCTCACCGACATTTCCAGCGTAACCGTTTCTATGGGCGTTTTATCACGTCCCATGCCGGGCAAGTCGATAGCGAATACGCGATGTCCCATTTTTTCCAAGAGTGGTGTCACTTTATGCCAGTTCCAGGCGCTGTGCCACGATCCGTGAATCAGAATGAATGTTTTCGTTTCCATTTGTTTTTGTGCATTTAAATAATTGAATGAAAAGAGTACTACTGCCAGGAACAATAGTGCTCTTCTAGGTTGGGTGATTTGTTTCATCGGCTATATTGTTTGATGAAACAAAAGTAAAATGCACAACAAAGGGTGAAAACCCGATACTTGCGGAGTTAAAAAAATTTACTTCGGATAATTCGCATGCGCTTTTACTTTCCTGAGCTGACGCAAGTGACGGTCGGTGTGGCCGAAGATCATCATGTAATTCTGATGTACATTGGGACCAAAGCAAATGTAATGTACCCGCAAATTCTTGGTAGTAGTCTTTATGTATTCAATGGATTCATTGCGCATCGTTAATAACCATGTCACATTATTCTTTCCCTCATTATTACCCAAAGGAATTGCGTAGGTAAATGGCTTTGTATAATCCAATGCATTTTTTTGATCTGCCGACTTCGGTCCTTTTTCAAAAAGGCTGTCTTGAAGAAAATGCTCATACGTTGGAATCGGGTCATAATTAATTGCCACCGATATCTCGCGCATCAAAAGCAATTCCCAAATCGCCAGGTGCTCCACAATCTGATTAATGCTCCAGCGGTCGGGGCTCTCTTTAAAGTTCCACTGCTTCTTGGTCAGATTTTTCGTTTCATCCAATAACTCTTGCTTCGTTCGATTTAAATTATCTAATAAATACTTTCGGTCGGCTTCTGTCCAAACTGGTGCTGTGGGTTTTTCATTGGTTTGTGCGGTGCTGATCAGACTCAGCACAAAAACAAAATGGAGGGCGAGTAGTGTATGCTTCATTTTTGATTGGGTTATATCCGAGGAACGTAATTAGTGAAGATTCGTTTTCGCTCAACTTCGTTCCGACAATTCACTCAGGATTGTCATGGCACGTTCAGCATCTTTTTGGTCGACAAAAATATGGTCGTGGTAAAAAGCAGCAACCACATTACAACTGATTCCATCATCTGCGAGTGCTTTCGAAAACGCAGCTGTTAAACCCACCGCTGCCAGCGAAGAGTGGACCGTCAATGTAATCCAGCTGGCTACAAAAGAATAGGAAAGGTGTAGTTGATCGGCAATTTCTTTTTTAATAATCAGTGTATTTCCTTCTTCTTCCTTAAAGTTCATGATAATGCTGTTCGGGTTTACACTTGAAACATCTTGAACTACACAAAAAACAAATTGACCTTCATGGAGCTTGGGCTTCATGCTTTTCAATAGCTCGTTCAAATCCGTTTGACCGGTAGGTATCATTTTGATTTTCTTGGCATCCTCAAAAACCTTCCTTTTGATTGCCTCATCCCTTTCCCTTCTCCACAAGAGAAGGGTTAAAGGAGTTTTTGAAGATGTATTAAGATAATTAACTAATCCATACAACGACACGAGGGTCCAGCAGCCTTCCAGAATAATGAAAGGAATGTAGTTTAACAGAATCGATGCCACACACGCAATGGCCGCACCGATCACGTTCATCAGATTATAAATCAGACTGTTTTTCTCAATGACGTTTCGCAAGTTTAAAAAGAAGGCCACCAGCAAAATGGTCACTCCGATAAATCCAATCCAATCGGTGATATTCATAACATACCAAAGGTCGCGTACGCGATTGACATTTAAAAAGGCGGAGTTCCCAACCTGACCACTATTATTCGCGATCAATATCTTTTCCAACCACGCTCAAAACCTTCCGCACACACGCCAAATTTTCCTATTTTTGCCGACTTATATAATCGACAAATGGCACTGGCAACTAAATACAACCCGGCAGAAGTAGAAGACAAGTGGTATCAGTATTGGATGGAGCATCGCTTCTTCCATTCGGAGCCGAACACCAACAAAGAACCTTACACGATTGTAATCCCGCCACCCAATGTAACAGGTGTGTTGCACATGGGGCACATGCTCAACAATACCATTCAGGATGTGTTGATCCGCAAGGCGCGCATGGAAGGCAAAGAGGCTTGCTGGGTTCCGGGTACAGACCACGCTTCGATCGCTACAGAAGCAAAAGTAGTAGCTATGCTAAAAGAACGGGGCATTAAAAAGTCAGACATTGGCCGCGAAGAGTTTCTGAAATATGCGTGGGAGTGGAAAGAGAAATACGGTGGCATCATCTTGGAGCAACTCAAAAAGTTAGGTGCCTCCTGCGATTGGGAGCGCACCCGTTTCACCATGGATCCGCCCATGACGGAAGCCGTAATTGACGTATTCATCGACTTATATAAGAAGGGCTACATCTACCGCGGTATGCGGATGGTGAACTGGGATCCGGTGGGCAAGACTGCCTTGTCCGATGACGAGGTGAACTACAAGGATGTGAACTCGAAGCTGTATTACATTCAGTATCCGATCGAAGGAAGTGACGGTGAATTTGTGACGATTGCCACGGTTCGTCCCGAGACCATCATGGCCGATGCGGCCGTTTGTATCAACCCGAATGACGAGCGCTACCGCCATCTGAAAGGCAAACGCGTATTGATTCCATTAATTAACAAATCCATACCAATCATTGAAGATGAGTATGTTACGATGGATTTCGGAACCGGTTGCTTGAAGGTAACTCCGGCTCACGATACCAACGACTACGCCCTCGGCCAGAAGCACGGACTGGAGGTAATCGACATCTTAAATGACGATGGCACGCTGAATCAGTTGGCACAAATCTATGTGGGCGAAGACCGCTTTATCGCGCGCAAGAAGATTGGTAAGGAGTTGGAAGAGAAAGGCTTTTTGGCGAAAGTGGAAGACTACAAAAGCAATGTGGGCCACTCGGAAAGAACCGATGCGGTGATTGAGCCGCGCTTGTCGCTGCAGTGGTTTGTGAGTATGAAAGAGATCACCAAGCCTGCGTTGGAAAATGTGATGAACGACAACATCCAGTTGATTCCACCGAAGTTTAAAAACACCTACAAACACTGGATGGAAAATGTGCGCGACTGGTGTATTTCACGACAGTTGTGGTGGGGACAACGCATCCCGGCATGGTATGCTCGACAAGGTGGAATTCAATTTGTAGTTGCCAAAACACATGATGAAGCGCTGGAGCTTTACAACAAACAGTATCCTCATGATCAAGTGAAGGAGCTCATCCAAGACGAAGACGTGCTCGACACTTGGTTCTCGAGTTGGCTGTGGCCGATCTCGGTGTTTGATCCGACAATCTTTGGTGATAGTAAAAACAAAGGCAATGCCGATTTGAACTACTACTACCCTACCAATGATTTGATCACCGCACCAGAGATTCTTTTCTTCTGGGTGGCGCGTATGATCATTGCAGGCTATGAATACCGTGGTGCGATGCCGTTCAAGAATGTGTACCTCACCGGTATTGTTCGCGACAAGCAAGGCAGAAAGATGTCGAAGAGTTTGGGCAACTCACCCGATCCGTTGGAGTTGATCAAAACCTACGGAGCGGATGGCGTGCGCACAGGCATGTTGTTCAGTTCACCAGCCGGAAACGATTTGTTATTTGATGAGAAGTTGTGCGAGCAAGGCAGAAATTTCTCGAACAAAATTTGGAATGCATTCCGATTGGTGAAAGGTTGGGAAGTAACGAAGATAGAGCAGCCCCGAGAAAACAAAGTGGCCATCGAATGGTTTGATGCCAAGCTACACGAATCGTTGACTGAGTTGGAAGATCATTTTTCTAAGTTTCGGATTTCAGATGCATTGCACACGACCTACAAATTAGTGTGGACCGACTTCTGTGCGTGGTATTTAGAAATTGTAAAGCCGGAGTTTGAAAAACCGATCGACTCGGCCACATACGAAAAAACCGTTTACTTCTTTGAAGAATTGTTGAAAGTGCTGCATCCGTTCATGCCATTCATTACGGAAGAGCTTTGGCACGAACTGAAAGATCGCAAAGAGAAAGAGTGCATCATCGTAGAAGCATGGCCTAAGGCGAAAGCAAGTGATGCAAGCATCGTGAAGAATGGAGCGGTAGCATTTGATGTGATCGCGCAAGTACGCAATGCGCGTAGCAGCAAAGGACTCTCACCGAAAGAAGCATTGAAACTGATTGCCAAACCGGAATGCAAAGAATCACTTCAAATCTTCTTGCCGGTGATTACAAAGCTTGCGAACCTGAGCGAATTATCTTTCTCGAACGAGAAGGTAGCGAATGCTACGGGCTTCTTGGTGGGCACACTCGAGTTTTTCATTCCGATGGAAGGCAAAATTGATTCAGCGAAAGAGCGCGAAGCTATCTTGAAAGATATTGAATATCAAAAGGGCTTTTTGGCTTCCGTAGACAAGAAACTTTCCAATGAAAAATTTGTAAGCAGCGCACCGCCTCAGGTAATTGAAAACGAGCGCAAGAAAAAAGCCGATGCCGAAGCGAAGATTAAGTCGCTGGAAGAAAGTTTGAAGGGATTTTAGAAACTAGTTACTGGTTGCTAGTTGCAGGTTATATCCGGCAACCGGTAACCGTAACCTGAAACTACTTCAATCCGCCTTCACAGCAGTCACTTCAATTTCTACCAGAAAGTCAGGATCGATCAACGCTTTGATTTCAATCATGGAAGTAACGGGCTTGATGTCTTTGAAAAATTCTCCATGCGCCTTCCCTACTTCCTGCCAATACGAAATGTCGGTGACAAAAATACGCGTGCGCACCACATCGGTTAACGCAAATCCACCACGCTTCAACGCGGCTTCAATCTTCTGAATGGCATATTTGGTTTGGAAATAGAAATCGCCTTTGCCTACTACGCCATTCTCATCCGAAGCTACCGTGCCGGAAACTTCCATGGTATTGCCCACCTGCACCGCTCTGGAATACCCCACAATATCTTCCCACTTCGCACCACTGGGATAATTGATTCTTTTACTCATAAATGCTTATTTATATTCTGATTACTGATGATTCAAAGATGGAGTATCCTGATTGATTTTCAAATAAAGATTCCTACCTAAATGCCTCGCCCACTTCATAAAAAATAGGAGCTAAAAATATTTCTCCTTTGAGTTATTAGAAGTAATTTAACCACTCAAGACTCTCCCTATGAACGAAGTAGAAAACGAAGATGAACACACTCCGGAAGTACAAGAAATTATTGGGCGCCAACCCAGTAACATCATAAAATGGGGAGTCACGGTTATCTTCTTCGTCATCCTTTCGATTTTTGTGTTGTCGTGGTTTATCAAGTATCCGGACCTACTAACAGCTAAAGTTGTAATTACCACTAACCCACCGCCTGTTACATTAGTAACTCGAACGAGCGGTGTTTTGATCCTTCAGAAAAAAGAAAATGATATTGTAAAAAAAGGCGACCTGATCGCCTACATCCAATCTAACACTTCATTGGAAGCATTGTGGTTTGTTGAAGATAAACTAGCCAAAGGCGAAGAGATTGTATCATCCCAAGTGCCTGGCTCATTAGGCGATTTACAACCACAACTTGCCGCATTGACTACTGCACAGAATGCATTGAATAACTTACGTAAAAACAATACCTACCTTCGGCAAACTGTACAAATCCAAAAACAAAAAGCTACCTATGAAAAAATCGGAGCCTCTCTGCAAAAACAACAAAAGATTGTTGAGCAAGAGTTAAAGTTAGCGAAAGAGAAGTTTGCTACCGATTCGATTTTGTTTATTCAGAAAGTAACCGCTGCCCTTGACTTTAACCAAGCCAAATCCAACTGGCTGCAACAACAACGAAGTGCTCGAAATACCGAAGCATCCATTTTAAATAATGACGCCCAAATTAATTTGTTAGACAAACAAATCTCTGATCTTTCTTTACAGCATCAAGAAGAAAATCAGAAATTGGATTTGGTAGTAAAACAAACCACTGATGAACTGTTAGCGCAAATCACGAAGTATAAAGAAACCTATTTGTTTATTGCCAATGGCGAAGGGGTTCTATCCTACTTGGGTTTTCTTGAAAATAAGCAGTTCACGCAAACCAACAAATCATTGTTTTCCATTATTCCGGACCATGGCCAAATTGTAGCCAGAGCTGAGTTACCAATTAAGGGATCGGGTAAAGTAAAAGAAGCTCAATTAGTCAACATCAGATTAGATAATTATCCATATGAACAATTTGGTTTGTTGAAAGGAAAAATTTCATCAATATCAATCATGCCAGGAGAAGATAAATATTGGGTAGTTATTGAATTACCCGATCAGCTTCGCACCAATCTTAACAAAACGCTAGCCTTCAAGCAACAAATGTCCGGTACAACTGAAATCATTACAGAAGATTTGAGATTAATCGAACGGTTTTTTTACCAATTGAGAAGTGCAATAAAATCACGCTGATTTTCAATAGCTACTGTTGGATTAATTCTAAAACTTCGGATGTTTTCTTTTTCCGACCGATGGCCGAGCGATAATAACGACAAAGAAAATCGTATATCACTAATTCATGAACTCGTTGCTTGGAACGTATAAAGCGATTTAAAAACATGTGAATATAACTTTCGAGCAGATTGAATGATGAAACAGAAGCTCCTTCCGATTGAGCGTAAATTTTGATTTTTTGAATTACATCACTCCAATCTTCACTTCGGCCTTTGAAAATGCTCCATACCTCGCTGTACTCATGCTCTTCTTCCAATTGCGGCTGAAATGCCAATTCAATTTCTTTTCGGTATTTTCTAAAGTGATCGCTCAATTGCTTTTGAGCCTGCTTATCTTCCGCATTAAATTCTTTACTAAATCCACTACTCAGCAGTTCCATTAAACGAACTTTCTCCTCTAAAGGAAGGCCAAAATCAGACAACAGATCGTTCACTCCTTTTATGGCGAATTGCCATCTTAGTTGATCGCCTTCATCTCCGTCAAGCAGTTTCAATATCTTCAATGTAGCCACAGAGTCATGGTAGAATAATGCTTCTGAATTTTCAATGTTTTCGTCCCCATAACGTTCTAATTCCCGTTGGTAGGTATCACATTGAACTTTCCAGATCTGCTCGTTTTTCAAATAAACGTTTAATGACTCCGAAAAGGCTACAATTACTTTGTTATGAAATTTCTGATCTCCCTTTAGACGAATCCTTAAATGAAAATCGGGGTCTGCATATCGGATAAAAAACCATTGATAAATCTCACCTTCAGAATCGAACTTATCCAATAGAGGTGCGAGGATCTCAGTCAATATTTTATCCGCAGTTTTGACACCACAATAGATCTTTACATAAAACCATTCAGAACCTATAGCAAACAATCGCTTTGATATTTGATGCTGAATTGATTTCATCGGAGAAATACTCAACTTCTCCTCTTTCATTTTTGTCCAAGGAATAATAAATTCATTTGTAAATCCACCTTCTGGCCCCTGCACCAAAAGGTTGTTCGCATGGAAAAGGCATTCTTCCAGTTCCAAACGCTTAGCTCTCTTCAACTCTTGCCACAGAATTTTCAAACACATTTCATTATTGAGATCCAAGGGCAATTGGTTATCACTTTGTGCCAAAACAATCCAATCCGGTAATTGATTTGCGCTGCTAAATTGTTGAAAGTTTAAATGAAAGTCAGTAAATGTTGGCTTAGGCGGTAATTTTAAATTCTCTTCGCGCAAAATCCACCGAGCTTTACTTAGTATACACTTGCCGTAACGGATACGAGGCAAAAAACTGAATTCCTGCAACACTCCCCAATCCCAAGCTAATCGTTTTGTCAATTCTTGACTTTGTAAATCGGACAGAAAATGATAATAGGGTATTGTATCGAAAGAATAATTGTGTGCACTTGTATTTCGGGGGACTACCTCTTTATTATGCTTTTTCGATCGCAACTTAATTTTACCTTGATCGACCGAAACCATCAAATCGTCCAATGGTATGGTGTGTTCTGCATCTACCCCTGCAAAAGTCAATATAGGAATCTCATATTCACGAAAAGAAGGGCGTATTAATACGTTTCCAATTCGTGCCTGAGCTAAATGAACAATTTCCGCAAACAGTCTTTCAGGATGAAGTTGTGCCTCCTTTTGAACTAGTTGATCGACCAGCTCTTTCACTTGATTGTCCGTATAACAGAAACGCCCGATCAAATTCGCAGCTGACGGCCCACTACTTCCTGCATAATCAATTAGAAAACTAGAATCATTAGATCCCTTTCTGTCAGTCAATATACTACCTATGGAATAAAGTGAATCAGGCAAAGAACTAAGATCAAGAACATAAGTGTCCACCGAAAACATTTCTTCATCCACCACAATCTCCTTAGATCCCGATTCGATGCATCGTTGATACAATTGAATTAAAGTTTTGTGAAAATTCGTGATTTTGTACTCTGAGGTTTGAGATTGAAGAGCACTATCAAAATTTAATCCTTTCAGTAATGGGGATTGATCAGATTCAGCAAGAGACCCTACGGGATAACCTAATCCGGATTCACTGTCTAAAACATGCATGAGAGGAACTTCTGCCTGTTCATATCTCTTTATGAACTCTTGAGTAAATTCCTTTAACTGTGGATGTCTCAATGGAGGATTTAACTTCGCGAGAAAAGCAATAGTTCGTTGCAATTCATTACACACTTCCACAGAAAGCTCAGCTCTTTCCACTGGTTTAATAAGGTCACTTTGAAACGCAAGCTTAGGATCATATGTTTCATCCCAGTTACTCACTATCTTAAAGGCATCCTTGTACAAAGCTAAATTTGCACCTGGACCAGCAGAGTCAATTTGTTTTAAAATATTCGTTAAGGATTCTAATGTTTTCAAATAAACTTCGCCTGCCTCATTTTTTGTTAACAGATTTGACAGTGTAATAAATGGTTCATCACCTGTAACCATCAATTCAAACTCAGAAAGCAAAAGTTTAGATTCAATTATGTTGTCCAAATAAGATTGAATTTCCTCCAAACTTATTTCGTCCGACAAGAGAATATCTCGGAGCTCAGACATACCTGCACCATGTTTAGCCTTTTCTAGAATAGCACCGAGGTAGTCAGAAAACTCTACTCGCGCTAACTGATGAGACCTATTGGAATCAGAAAGTTGATAATCAACGTATCTTATACTGTCCCCATTTTGACAAATAGTATTATTTGCAAACCACAAAATTGAATGCTTCATTCTATCGTCTTGAAGAATCTTTTTTATAAAAACACTTAAAAAAAGATTATCCAATCGAGAATGTTTTTGGTAAGTACACTGTCGCCTTAATTGAACATTATTATCCTTACCAATTATTCCTAACGAAATGCCAGCAAACATTCCGAAAGGGGTACATCGGTAAGACATTCTAAGAAAATACTTAAACAAGGATAATCGTATATCTTCACTTAGATACCCATTACTCTTAACAAACTCGCTATACAAATTCGGAGAACTAAGTATCAATGCCTCTAAGAACATAGGTGAATTTAAAGCCAACTCAAAATTAGAGTTTAGCTCAGATGGCAAGAAGGGATTGAACGGAGTTCTTAATATAATTTTATTTGCACTAAACATTTTTTCTCTTTAATACAAAGAATGGACATCCATTGAGTTGAAAATGATCTCAATCTCGACCTGGCCGATCTAATAACAATAATTTGTCCCACCCAGATTGTCTTGTGTCCAGAAAAGCAGTCAAAACTAACCCAACGCCACCAAGTCCTTCTAAAAATTCCATTGAAGTATTCACTTCCACTTTCGAATTTTCAAGAGCCTTAATCTCATCATATTGAGCGAAAAAAATACCACTATTAGTTATTGTAAAATCTAACCAAGTATCAGCCAACATTTTTATACGATTATCATTCGTAACCTTATACATTTTTTGATACATATAAGCCACGCTTGAAGTCCCATGACATAAACATAGATCGAAATAACCATACCTTTCGTAATACTTTACTCCTGATTGATCAATGGATTTAGATGACGCGATATTTATTAGCTCATAAGCACATCTTTTGCTAACTGCATCTTCAAATTCTTCAGAATAACGTAGTAAAGTATACGCTAATGAAAGATCGCCATAACACCAACCTAATTTACCAAATCCGCTAGGCTTATCAGAATAAATATAGAGAACTTTATTACTACTCTCTTCAAGCTTATCAATTATCCAATTGACAGCTGGTTTGAGGATTGGCAATAATTTATCATGCATGCTATATACTGCACAACACTTAAGCAAAAACAAGATTATTCCGCAGCTTCCATGTGGAATCCCGAGGTTTATTGTCTTAACTTGCTGCGACAACGTATCTGGAAAAGGCATTAAGGTTTGCCAGTGAAGCTTTTTGTTGTCGGTTATTGCATTTTTCTTAAGCGACTTTACAATTCTATCCACATAAGGTCTAGCCATATCGCAATCATGTTCCATTGCCACAATACATTCGCCAATAAAACCATAGAATAAATCATGAACATTATTATCTAGCTCTAAATCCGATAGATTCTTTATTGAATCTAGTACTACCAATTTCGTATTTTCCGCCTCACAGTCATCTAACAAGTTAGTCTTAATAAATTGGTCTATTAACCATATTGGAGCAGCTTGAGGAAATCCTAAACTAATTGAGTTTGACAATGAATATTCATTTACCAATTTTACCGTTTCTTCAAGCTTTTCAATTGCATAGTTATGATATTTTTGGTCGGCCGATTGCAAATATCTATACATAAAATACAATGAATGACCCGCTACTCCACTTAGAAGGTCTGTTCTGTCATTCCTTGATTCTACACAAATTCTGTAATCAATTGATTCAATTATTTTAAGAATCTTGGAATTCATCATGCAATAACACCTGTTAAAAACTTCTATCTACTATAATCTCTTTTTAAAGGACAAATGGTGGATACGCTACCCACCATTTGAATTTACTAATTCATATTTAGATACAGCCACAGAAAGTAGGTCCTGAAGAATTCGTTGGACAGTCGCAAGTTCCTCTGCTTTGTGTAGGGCAAGCAAATGTCTTACCGCCTTTCAAAACACCCATTTCATTCTTATTCAGAGAACTCAATGTTTCTCTTTTCAAATTCAATTTGTTATTCAACGTCTTTTTCATAAAAAGTAAATGTTATTTTTTTGCTTACTCTGTTCGCTTTTCAGCAACCGCGGCATCCTTGAAGAAGCTAGCATTCTCAACTCTGCGAAATAAAAATATCAAAGGTGAGTCCAGCCATACTGGACTTTCCTAAAATACTTCTAAAACTATTTCCGCCCCGCAGTTCACTCATTTCCGCTCTCCTTGCAAACAAAAACCGGTACTCTCTTATATAATAATAAGTCTTCGTGGTTTCACAAAATTGAATCGGGGCACCCATTTCCTTGAGGTCTCTGATATGCTCCATTAGCAGGCTTCTGGAGATACCCAATCGCTGTGCAAACTCTTCCGCTCCCCCTGTCGCTCTTCTCCGGATCAAATCATCCATTCGTTTGGCTCGTTCAATGTATTTCAATAAACTCATAGCATTTTTTGTGAATGTTTTAGTTCCCTAACTCCAATTGATTCTTTACTAATTCAAAATATTTTCCTCGAGTAGCGGTTAACGCTTCGTGTGAGCCAACCTCTACAATTTTTCCTTTCTCCAACACAACTACCTGATCAGCATTTTTTACGGTACTCAGTCGATGGGCTATTACGAGTACGGTCTTTTCTTTTAAATATTCATTTAAATTCTTCATGATGACTTTCTCATTGTTCGCATCCAACGCGCTGGTAGCTTCGTCAAAAAATAGAATGTCTGGATCTTTATAGACTGCTCTTGCTATTAACATACGTTGCTTCTGCCCTTGACTTAACCCATTTCCGTTCATACCAATTTTAGTATTGTATCGCAATGGCAATGATTCGATGTGCTCCTGAATATTCGCAACCTTCACCGCATGAGTCAGCTTTTTTCTGTCTACGTGATCAGCACTCAATGCGATGTTATTTGCGATTGTATCAGAGAAAATGTAGCCTTCTTGCATAACCGCGCCACAGTTCTTTCGCCACTGATTCGCGTGGATCTGTCCTAAATCCTCACCATTTACAGTGATTCTTCCACTTGTAGGCTGGTAAAACTTGAGCAGTAATTTCATGAGCGTTGATTTACCACTTCCGCTCGCACCTACAATGGCCGTTACCTTTCCGGCTGGGATAATAAGATCAATTCCATCCAATACTTTGGGTGAGTTGGGCCCCTCGTATTGAAATGAAATATTCGTCATGATAATGGTTCCGCCCGGGGTTGAATCATTCCTTTCCAAATTTTGCAATCGTGCATCTTCATTATCTATCACATGAATCTCTCCAATGCGCTCAAGGCTAATTTTTGCATCCTGCAATTCGCGGGTGAATTCAATAAATTGCTGAATCGGTGTATTTAATTGACCGATGATATACTGAACTGCCAACATCATACCCAATGTCATACTACCATTCATAACGGCCAATGCAGCCATTACCGTAACAATAATATTTTTTGACTCATTTAAGAATAGACTTCCTGCATCCTGGTATTGCCTCAGTTTGGTGGAGGCAACGCTGATGCGAAATAACTTGGCCTGAATTTTTTCCCACTCCCAACGTTTACGTGTTTCACAATTATTTAACTTTATTTCACTCATACCTTGCACAGTTTGTATGAGGTTACTCTGGTTGTCACTCATCTGCTGGAAGAGCTTGTAATCCAGCTCGGCCCGTTTCTTTAAAAAAAGAAGGACATAAACTACGTAGAGAGAACTGATACCAAAAAAAATAGCAAAAATTGGCACACTGTAAATCAATAATACAATGCCAAATACAATCAGATTGAAAAATGAAAAAAGGATAGTGAGAGATGAAGAGCTCAAAAAATTCTCAATGCGCGAATGATCTTCTACCCTTCGCAGAATATCTCCTATCATCTTTCCATCGAAAAAGGACAGCGGAAGTTTAAATAGTTTAGAAAGAAAATCAGAGATCAATGAAATATTAATACGTGTACTGAAATGGAGCAGTATCCATGTTCGGATAAAGTCTACTGCCGTTCGGCTAATAAAAAGCATCATCTGCCCTGCCAATACCAAATAGACGAATTGAACATTCTGTGTATTGATACCCACATCCACAATCGACTGCGTTAAAAATGGCAAGATCAGTTGGATTAAACTTCCTGTTAATAATCCAATAAAGAGCTGAACCATTAAAGCACGATTGCCCTTCAAATAACCCAGAAGGTAACTTAAACTCTTTCGATTGACGGGGGGAGTATCGGATTCATATTCATAAAATGCGGGAAGAGGCTCTAAGAGCAACACAACTCCTTCTTGCTGACGATTTTGCAAATTAGAATACCATGATTTTTCAAATTCTTTTTGTGTATAGGTAATCAATCCAATAGCAGGATCCGCGACATATATAGTATCCTTTCTGATCCTATAAACCACAATAAAGTGCTGTTGATTCCAGTGAACAATGCAAGGAAATGTCACTTCATCTCTCAACTTTTCAAATGACACTTTTACCCCCAATGTCCGAAACCCGATAGATTCAGCCGCATCGCTTATACTTAAAAGTGATACACCTTCCCGAGTAAGAAATGCCTTATTGCGCAAATCAGGCAACGAATAATACCTGCCATAGTGCTTGGCCACCATTTGCAGGCAAGTGGGCCCACAATCCATCTCGTCTAATTGTCGATAAAAAGGAAATCTCATCGGGGAAGGTTAATCATTCCAATTACTTCACATGAACTTGATGTTATCTTTGTATTAATTCCTGATCATTTGTATGTAATAATATTTTGTTGTCAACTTCGAATTGATGTAATCAACTTTGACGCTCTTTTTTTCCTGACTATCTCCATCTCGCCTCAAATCAATTTCAATTTATTTTTGTATGACTTCGAAATCCGAAACTTGAAAACGGCTTATTTTCCTATGAAAAGTCATTATCTTAGCTGAATGACATTTGTTTAGAACTTGCTAAAATTACCAGTACATTTCTTCTACCCTTCTCTATGCGTTCCCCATCTCCTCTATTGCAATTCATTCTTTTTTTGTTGTTCATTCCACAATTCGCTGTTAGCCAATCCGATACATTGGTTTACCATCAACTATTTTTAAAAGGAGAAACAGCTCTGACCGAACGAAAACCGGAGGAAGCGAAAAAATATTATAAGCTTAGTCTTGAACAAGCAACACTTAAGATTCATCAAATCAAATCCAGACGGAAGATCGCTTCCGCCTATTACTTGATGAATCAATTGGATTCTGCTCAAATTGCAATCGCTCCTAACCTAGACATAAAACCAAAAGAGTTGAATGAATCAGAAGCCCTCGAGCTTTCTGAAACATATTTCAGAATAGTACGCGCATTGGCGATCAGAAATTCAGATTATTCGAAAGCGCGACAGGCTATTGAAAAATCGATCGAATTGATGAAATCTAAAAACATCAGTAGCAAAAAATATGCAAGTCACTATATCGACATCGGCATTACATATTGGAATGCCGGAGACTATGACAATGCCGAAATCAATTATCATAAATCACTCACCTTATTGGCAGCAGCCGGCCCTTCTTTCGGTGAAAAAGATAAAGTACGAGCCTATATTTCGCTGGGGCTTGTTTATTGGAGCAAGCGTCATCTTCTAAAAGCTGCTGATCACTATCAAGTGGCTTTGCGAATCATGGAACGCGATTCAGCTAGTTACGCAAGAGATTTATCCATTACCTATAACAATTTAGGAAACCTGCTGAATGAAAGTAAACAATATGATAGTGCCGTCTATTATTTTAATAGAGCCATATCCAATCTAGAGCAAGTAAAAAAGACTCCCTTCTTTAATTTGGTAGAGGGTTTTCGCGCACAATACCTTAACAATCTTGGAATTGCTTTAGTCAATCTACAAAAATACGATGAAGCCGAACGCATCTACCTGCGATCACTTCAAATATTAAAAGCCTATACTGACAATACATTACTAGCAAAAGTCCATCTTAATCTGGGTACTTGCTATCAGAAAAAAATGGATTGGCCAAAAGCTGCTTTTCACTTACAGAATGGTTTTGTCCTTAAAAAGCAAATCTATGGAGCACTTCATGCAGAAGTAAGCAAGGCGTATAACTTGTTTGGTGAACTGTGCCTTGCGAAGAAAGAATTTAGACAGGCATCGCTCTATTTTGATAGTGCCATTCGGTACAATCCTAAAATAAATATTGAAGGAGTTACAATCTATTCAAGTCTCGATGAAATCTGGTATTCAATAGCGGGTGGCGTAGAATGTATTCAACAACAGAATCTTCTATCCAAAAACGAAGCAAAATTAGAATCTCTCTTTTCGAATGCAAAATCGCAATTAGCTTACACATATATTCATTTGCAAGACGAACTTCTAATGGATGACATCCAGATGTTGTTTAACCGTTTTTTTTCGGCATACTATACGCTATATGAAAAAAGTAAAAGCAAAAAACATCTACAGCGATTATGGGAAATCGCAGAGTACAAAAAAGGTCTAAAAATTAACAGTCAGTTAAATCAGCTGGTTGCCCTACATCAGCTAATACCCAAACCTTTAGCAGAACTGGAGCGAAGCCTACGCGATAGTTTATCGCGATTAATCAATCTTAAAATGATGGATAAAGCTACAAACCAAACGGATTCGTCACTGCTACTAATGCGTAATCAATATGATGACCTTGTGCGAAAATTTGAATCTGACTATCCATCCTATTTCGCCTTGCGCTATGCACTACCTGAGTCTGATTTAAATAAGTTATTAAAAAATATCAAACGATCGGATGTCATCATTAATTACTTTGAAACACCCGAAAAAATTTATAGTATTCTAATTAGCAAAGATACTGCCTTTGCACAAGTGCACCGTGGAGGAATTCTGACACAGATTTCATCCATGAATCAGGCTTTGTTTAAGAATCAATCGGATGGATTGAAATTAAATGCTATCGAACTAAAGAAAATGCTTTTTCCATCTTTCAAATCAGATGGCATTCGTCACTTAATCATTTTGCCGGATGGAAATCTATGGTCTGTTCAATTCACATTACTTCCAGGATATCGCCCTCATTCTTTCTTAGGTGAAGAATTAAGCATTACTTACCAATACACAGCTACGGAGAATCAGCTATTGCGAAAAGTAGATTCCAACAATGGTAAAGTCTTAGCCTTCTCTGCTTCTTCACAGAAAAACAAAACCACCCAAAATTACTCCTCGTTTCGAGATACGAATGTAGAAATTCCCGGAGCCTCCGTGGAATTACAGAAAATCGCGGAAGTTCTGGAAGGCGAATATTTTTTTGGAGAGGGTGCAACAGAAACGGCTTTTAAACAAAATGCACCTCAGTACCAAATTTTGCATTTTGCCATGCATGGCGATTTAAATTTAAAAGAACCTAATTACTCTAATTTGATCTTTTCTAAAAATGACACGATCAACGATGGATTGCTGCATGCCTATGAAATTTATAATCTTAATCTAAATGCCGAATTAGCCGTTCTCAGTGCCTGCAACTCGGGAAATGGACAAATTCGAAATGGAGATGGCATTATAAGTCTTGGACGGGCTTTTGCTTTCGCAGGTGTTAATAGTTTGCTCTTGAGCAAATGGGAAGTTTCTGACGCCACTGCTCCGTTGATTATGAAGTATTTTTATGAGGGGCTTGATGAGGGTCTCACCAAAAGTGAAGCACTTCGCCTGGCCAAACTGAAATTTCTGAAGAACGATGCCGACAATATTACTTCGGCCCCCTATTACTGGGATTCGTTTTACATTTTGGGAAGCGATGCGCCCATTGTAAAAAGACTAAGCCTCACATCTATAATACTAATCTCCTTAGGATGTGTTGGTTTTAGTGCTGCTGCCTATTGGATGATTAAGCGAAAAACCCGAAAAGATCGCTCAATGTAATGGACTGATTTGAGTCAATAGCTTTTGCGCATTGTCAAAATTAAATTGACCGCTTTCAATTTTTTTCAAATAGCTGACCGCATTGGATCGATCGCCTTTTGATAGGTACGACAAAGCCGCGTACCAATTAACTTGCTGCTGAAATACCGAACTCGGAGTTGATTTTAATAAATACGAAACCGCACTGTCAGGCTTACTCATGGACAAGTAAACAAGCCCTCGGTAGAAATAGACAGTATCTGTTGCCGGAGTAATGTCAGCAAGTAATTGATTCGATTGCTGATAGCGCTGATTGCTATATTCCGACAAGGCGCTTGTCAGTGGATTAACAGCAGAGCGAGTGGTAATTACGTTGGGATATGGTTGGTAATAAGTGATAAACAATTCCTGATCGCTGGTTGCTGGCGAAAACCAGAAATAACCAATCAACAGAATGATCGAAGCAGCCACAGGTAACCAAACATACCATTGGGATAAAATACTACCTCGGCTTTGATCAGCCTCCATCAAATTCTTCAGCTCCGCACGAAGCCCCATTATCTTAACTACATCTATATCTTTCTTATAAGTATTAAATTCATCTTTCAGGCCTTGATCATTTTGAAGCTGCTGCTCAAACATAGCTCGCTCATCGCTAGCCATTTCATCTCGCAGATAGCGGTCGAAAATATCAATTTTATTTTCCATGTTCATCGTAGAAAACTCTCAAACGTTAATCCTTTTTGTTTTACCAGTTCAATTAGGTTACTCATACAGCGCAACTTCTTTGTTCGGGCTACTTGTTCACTCCCCAAGTCAAATAACTCCATCAACTCACGCATCGATTTTTGCTCATAGTAAAATCCAATCAACAAAGTTTGACAATCCTTTTTCAGGTTATTGATCAATTCCTTAACCTTCGAAACATCCAGCTCTTTCGAAGCCCACTCATCCGAAATATTTTCTATCCCATCCATTGTTACCATTAATTGCTTGACCTGTCGCCTTAATTTCAGCAACCACAAATTCTTACAAATCGAAAACAAGTATGTATTTAATGATGCTTCTTCCCGAAACTTATCATTTAACAGTTCATAGTAAAATGCGGTCACCCCATCCTGAAAAATATCCTTTGCATCCTCGAGTGTCCCGCTATTTCTAAGCACATAATTCTTTACAGAATCAAAACTGAGATTATACAACTGCTTCAAAGCAGCGTATCTTTTCAAAGGGTCACCATACCTGATTTCTTGCAATAACTTCCTTTCTTCGTCCCTTTTCACCGAGTTCTCTGGTTAGTATCTAAATCAATCCGCAACGTCATCAAAAAACACGGAATTTCTATCTTTAAGTTCAATAAAAATCGTTTTGCGTTCAAAAAATTTACCGCAGATGTGTAAATTTAAATTTCGTAAGAATGAACTCCCACCAACTCTTCACTCAAGAAGAAACCGAACGCTATAGCCGTCATTTTTCCTTGCCGGGATTTGGGGCTGAGGCGCAAGCTAAACTAAAGAATAGCAGCGTGATCGTGATTGGTGCCGGTGGCCTCGGATGCCCCGTGCTTCAATATTTGACCGCTGCCGGTGTTGGCACCATCGCTATTGTTGATAATGATCGGGTAGGTCTTTCGAATTTACAACGACAGGTTTTATTTACATCGGACGAAATTGGGTTGTATAAATCGGAGGTGGCAGTAGCTAAACTTCAACGCCTGAACGCCAACATTAACTTTCGCAGCATTGTCAGCCAAATCCATTCACAAAATGCATTGGAGTTGCTATCGCCTTACGACCTGATTATTGACTGTACAGATAATTTTCCAACTCGCTATCTGTTGAATGATGCCAGCGTGCTGCTGAACAAACCACTCATCTACGGTTCTATTTTTCGCTATGAAGGTCAGGTGGCAGTGTTTAACTATCAGGGTGGTGTCACCTATCGCGACTTGTATCCGAAACCTCCCGCCCCCGGAGTAGTGCCATCGTGTGAAGAAGGTGGAGTGTTGGGTGTGTTGGCAGGTATCATTGGTTGTATGCAAGCCAATGAAGCAATCAAAATACTTTCCGGGTTTGCTCCACCCCTCTCCGGCAAGTTGCTTTTATATGATTCGCTATCGAATGAAACGAATATCATTGCTATTGGCAATAAAAACGAACGCAAAAAGATTAGTGAATTGATAGATTATGATGATTTTTGCAATGTCCAAACAAACCCTGTAAAATATATGAAAGAAGTAACGGTACAAGAGCTGAAGGAGCTAAAAGACAAAGGCGCCAATTTTCAATTGATCGATGTGCGCGAACCACATGAAGTTGATATTTGCGAAATCGGTGGCGAACTGATTCCACAAGGTGATATCCCACACAACGTTGATAAGATCTCTCGCGATAAGCAAGTGATCATTCACTGCCGCAGCGGTGCGCGTAGTGGAAACATGGTGAAGTGGCTGGAAACAAATCACGGCTTTACCAATTTGTATAACTTGAAAGGTGGCATCCTGGCATGGGCAAAAGAAATTGATACCAACATGGCTACGTATTGATGAATTAGTGCAAAAGCTCAATCATCGACCGGAACTGTTTTGACCCTGAAAGGAAAATTTACAAATGTGAGTTACTTTGTTACAACTCAGTAAGTAAGGGTAAGCTCAGAACTTATAAAAGCCGATACCATTCAGTAGTGTCGGTTTTTATCTTTTAGAAATATGATTTATAAATCTCTCGCTGCGTCCAAACAAGTTTATCTTCAGGAAGTAAATTTTTCATTGAACAACGATTACTTCCAACCTACTTTATAAACCACCAACTATTTCTCACTTACCTTCCTCAACCACCTCCTAGCAGGCTCGTCATAGAACTTTAACAAGATATAAGCTAAACTGATGCTGCCGACAAATACCAACAATCCGATTGGCCAAGCTTGTTGCAATTTCAGTTTATGGTTTGCCACCCACCCGGTGTAAATATAAATGAGTGGATAGTGTGTGATGTAAATAGGGTATGACACATCGCCCAAGAACTTGCACACACGTGCAGCTACTTTGTTTTCTACTTTACCACTGGCACCCAAAAAAACGATCAGTGGAAATACAAGTATCACCATCAGTGCATCGTACATGCCATTCAACCAAAGGCGATCCGCCCCTCCCACTCTGGGCATGCACAGCACCATCGCCAATAAAATGCTGCATATCAGAAAGGCATTTTTGATCTGCGCTAAGCGAGCTGTGCGAAACAATAATAGTCCGGCAAAAAAAGGAAACATGACTCGTGCAAATCCCACATGCATTTGCTCGGGTGTCAGCGACCAGCCGCCAATTATATCTCCATGCGAATTGGTGACTGCCAGATGAATCAAGGCTGCAGCTGACAATACCACTAATAGTGTGAGCAGCGTAGTTGAAAACTTTCGTACAAAAAGTGCATACAACACATTAGCTATGTACTCATAAAACAACGACCATCCCGGTCCGTTCAACGGATGCATCTCTGTCCACCCGCGAATATCTAGTGAAAGCGGAACGGGTAATAAGGTAAAACCAACGAGCATGATCAGCAACATTTTCCAAATCGGCACATTGTGTATTTCCGGCCAAACAATAGAATCTTGAAAGTAGAAACATGTTGCACCTACAATCATTCCCATTACTACCATGGGTTGTAAGCGTATGAGTCGCCTTTTGAAAAAATCAGAAATACGCATAGTCACCCATTGTGCATCATAGGCATAGCCGATCACGAAACCGGAGAGCAGAAAGAAGAAATCAACCGCCAGATAGCCATGGTTGATAAATTGATCTGCGTGGCTTGTGGCATGAGTTTCAAAAATATGAAATGCCACTACCAGCAAGGCAGCCACACCACGCAACCCGTCCAGGATTTCGTAATGGGGTTTGGATGGGTTTAGAGAATTATTCACTCGGTCAAATTAAAGATGTCTTTCGATTACCACAACTCATTTAGCAAATAGTCTAAATCGAACGGTAATACAAGAGCAATCGGAACTCGTCCTAATTAACTTCCATTTATTCCCGCTACTAAATACTAAAACAACTTCCCGCGATCACTTTTAGCCCATCCGTAAACTTTTTCCAAACCCGAATATAACGAAATTGCCCTTCGATGGAAGTCCCTAACATCTTTCCCTTGGTATTATAAACCACAACAACAATCGCATTGTCGCCAATGATTTTGGTGCTCTCAAAATGAGCGATGAGTTGTTCTACCTGCATTTGTCCGGATCGGTGCGATGCCAAATCCATTTCTTTGGTGACTACCTGGCCATTGGGCGCAATAAAAAGCAAATCATCATGCAGCACGCGGTCGAGCGAGTTGACGTCACTCGTTTTGATTGCTTCGATTAATTGGTTTTCAATTTCAATGATCTCTTCGGTTCTCATTCTTTAAAAGTTTTTATTCTTCATTAATACGATGTAAAGCGAATTATCTGACACAAATAATTCATTGTTGGTTTGAGTGAGAAGGTGCTTTGTACATTATTGACTTACGTGCTCAGCAGCTATTGACATCGAATAGACACATTCAAAAATAATACTCAGCGCTAATAAAAGTACTTAACAAAAGTTAATTCCGAAATGAAGGCAGGTTAATAATCAACAGGTTAGAAGAACCTAACTTAACAGGGGTTGTAGGCAGGTTGCAATCCAGGTTTTATTTCGCTGGACATGCACTGCGGAACATATCGAACAGCTTGGCTACTCTGTCCGCGCGGAATTGTGCATAACGTTCAGCTTATTGCTGGCGGGCAATTAAAACCTGCGCCCTATCCAACATGATAAAGATAATTAAAGAACTACAAACTTCAATCACGCTCAGCCCCGCCCGCTTGCAATAAGCCTATGTTTTGCGTTGTGGACGTCTCGTCCTAGCAAGTCTTTTCCTATTTGGTTGTTAAAAAAACAAGAAATAGAACAATTGTCACTAAACTCTGAAGGGTGACCCAAATATACCCTCTCCATCCGATTGGACTTTTAATTTCGTCTTGCTTTAGTGTTACAGTTGTCGAAGTCGTGTCGTTCAACTGGTCAAGCAGATGCGTAGAAGCCGCCTTGTCAAACTCAAGTGATGACTGTATCATGATACAAAAAACAAAATGAATTACAGGTAGCAAAGAAACTGCTACGCTTGGAACTGAAACACATGGCCAATCGCAACTCGCAGTCACCAAGTGAGCTTTATTTTGAATTGCCAGCACAAGCAAAGTCCATGCACTCAAATTCATTCTCCACTGAATTGACTGGGTATTCTTGAATTTGGCAAATCTCTCTTTGTAAATATCAAGTGCTTCTTATCTTGTCATATTTCGTTTCTCTTTGTCCTACGGCCATTACGCACAACGTTCAGCTTATTGTTGGCGGGCAAATAAAAACCTTCGCCCTGTTCAACATGATAAAGATAAATAAAGAACTGCACACTTCAATGACGCACTGTCTCAGCCAATTGCTGTTATGAGTTTACAATTCATCAGTAAATTTTTTAAAACATTGGCTAAATTGAATATAATTACACTAACTAAAATGTAAGTCCTTAGTTGCAAACTAAGGACAGCAGTTTTGACTAACGTAAACTACTGATAGCTAAGGGCTAAATTGAATCTAATTAAAATAACTAAATGTAAGTCCTTAGTTGCAAACTAAAGACAGCAGTTTTGACTAACCTAAACTACTGATAGCTAGGGGGAAGAGATTACAAGTCAAACGTTCTATGAAAGCAAATTAAATTACATTCACCTTAACCCTGTGAGGGCTGGAATTGTATTGAAGGAAGAAGAATACTTATACAGCAGTTGTTGTGACCACTATGGCACACGTAAAGGTTTGTTGGAATTATCCAAAAACATCTGAAAGTTCTAAAAGCACTTTTTAAGATCAACACACTATTTACCGATCTTAGGCAAGATAAACCTAAACTTAATAAAAGTTGTAGGCAGGTTGCAAACCTGCTTTTATCTTCAGTTCGACATGCCCTGCGGAACATGTCGAACAGCGTGGGTCACCCATGACCAAACCACATTTTGAAACATAAACTTTAATTTAACACCAAACCCCCGCATTGCATAAACATTTTGTTAGCGCCAGTGCCCTTCTCTCAATTAAATTCTAATCCAATTCAAAAGTAGCTGTCGTGTCCCGAGTACCTAATGCAGATGCCAAGCCTGTCGTATCATCTATCTGTCCCAATTTTGTATAGCTGTACGATGTCGAGAAGGTCTTGTAGAATAACACTAATGTTTCCGAGCCATACAGCATTAAATCTCCGTTTGTTATAGTCTTTGGGTTAGAAGGATTTGTCGGGAGACTTTTTTGTAAGTCACAATATTTCTCATTTCCATTCAGCTCAATCATTTTGATTGTCAATGGCAATAATTGCTTAAATGCTTTTGCGGAGTTGTTGTCCAAGAGCGTAGCTGTAAAAGTTTTAGCGTTAACTGTTATTTTAATTTTCGATTCTGCCATTTCGTTACTGTTTTCGATGCGGCCCCTGCCGCTAAATGATGTGCCTATTATAAGTATTGAAGCCAAGTAAATTAAATGCAAATGTTTCATTGAGGTGGAGTTATATCTCTTTAATTACTTTGGCAGGGATACCGCCAACAATTGTATTGTCTGGAACATTTGTTGAAACAACAGCGCCTGCCGCTACGATTGAATTTTCGCCAATTGTGACACCTTGCAAAATGATTGCGCCTGCACCAATCCAAGCATTTTTCTTAATGTGGATATGTCCAACTAATAAAGAATGTCTGTTTTCGGGCGAGGCCGGATGTCCTTCCGATAATAGGCTGACCTTCGGTGCAATCAATACATTGTCCTCAATTGTAATTCCTCCCAAGTCCAAAAAAATGCAGTCAAAGTTTATAAATACATTCTTTCCGATTTTGGTGTGCTTGCCGTAATTGATGTATAAAGGGGTGAATACATCAACGGTTTTGTCAATTTCACCGCCCGTAATTTGGCTTAATAAGTCTCTGATTTCTGTCGGGTTTGATGAATTGTTCATTTGCACAAGTAATTTTTTCGTTGCAAATGAGGCGTCCCGAAGTTTATGTCCTTCCGGGTCGTTGGCGTTAATCGTTTCTCCGTCTCGTAGTCGTTCGAAAATACTTTTTGTTTTCATCTTCTACTGGTTTACAGTAAACGAAATATAATACTTCTCTCACGTTATGTAAAAAATGTTCCCTTGTCCCCGTGGAGAATTTGAATTAGTAAGTCACCCGTTATTTGTTTTCCAGTCTGCGGAACAGAGTCTTTGTCAGCTTGGTCGTCACTGTCCGCGGTACTGGAAGGGCATTGGCGCTAACTTTTATGATTGCGATGTGGCCGGCTTCCGAAGCCGCGCGTTGTCCCACGAAACCAATGTTGGT
>JBGAUU010000049.1:0-31814 GCA_044228465.1 Cyclobacteriaceae bacterium | reverse complement strand
AGAACCAATTTTCTTCTCTTCATGACTGATCGTCATCGGTGAAAGCAAATCAGTAATCTTTAAGATGATGAATGATCCGATTACAATAAAGGCAATGGCTAATACCAAGCCAATCAGGTGAATTTTGATCAGGTTAAATTCGCCAAACAACAATCCGTTTCCGGTCGTATTCGCTGCATTCACAGCCGTGTTTGCCAATAAACCCGTCATCAACATACCTACTGCACCACCCACTCCGTGGCAAGGGAAAACATCCAATGTATCTTCTAAAGAAGTCTTTGATTTCCAATGCACCACTACGTTGCTAATTAAGCTGGCAATGGTTCCGATAAATAAACTGGAAGGAATGGTAACGAAACCGGCAGCAGGTGTAATCGCTACTAACCCCACAACGGCACCAATGCAAAATCCAAGAGCTGAAGGTTTCTTTCCGCGGACTGCATCAAATAAAACCCAGCACAAACCTGCAGCAGCTGAAGCAGTATTCGTAGTAGCAAAAGCAGAAGCCGCTAATGCACCGGCACTCAACGCGCTACCGGCATTGAAACCGAACCAACCGAACCACAACAAACCGGTGCCCAACAATACAAATGGAATGTTCGCTGGCGCAATTGCCTTTTTCTCGACAGTTTTATCTCTTAAATAAATAGAAGCTACTAAGGCAGCAAAACCTGCCGACATGTGTACAACAGTACCACCGGCAAAATCCAGCAATCCAAGTTTGAAGAAGAAACCTTCCGGATGCCATGTCATGTGCGCCAACGGTGCGTAGATGAAAAGGCAAAACAGAACTAAAAAGATGATGTAGGATTTGAATTTAACACGCTCGGCAAATGTACCGGTGATCAATGCCGGAGTGATGATGGCAAACTTAAGTTGGAAAAAGGCAAACAACACCAATGGAATGGTGGGCGCGAGAGACCACGGCTTGCCATCCAATACATTTTGAAACATGAAGAAGGAAGCAGGGTTGCCGATAATACCAAGACCACCAACGGAATCTCCGAAAGCCAAACTAAATCCAACCACTATCCACAACACGCTCACCACGCCCATCGCAATAAAACTTTGCAACATGGTGGAAATAATGCTTTTGGTGTCGATCATACCACCATAGAAATAGGCCAGCCCGGGAGTCATTAATAATACCAGGGCCGAAGCGGTCAACATCCAGGCAACATCGCCAGAGTTGATTCCTTCTGTAGGTATAGACACGGGGACGGCTGGAATAAACAGTGCCAGCACACTGACCGCTATCAGCAGTACTAAGTAGATAACAGACTTTCTCATAAGCTTTGGGTTAAGATTAGGTAACAATAACTTCATAAATATTTGAATAGATGGGTGATTTTTAATGCATTTCTCAAAATAAATTACCGAATTCGTTTGAAATAGGCTATTTTTTGAACTGTCTTTCATCAAAAATGCCAAATTTTATAAAAGTAAAGCTCATTTTTCAACCTAATGACCGTTTGCTTGCCATTGCTTTAAAATCTACTTTATCGCCTGAAATTCGAGTAGATGAGGAAGCTGATTTTTGTGTTGATACTGGGGTATTCAAATCTGGTTGGAGCCCAGGTAGTTGGGAAATATGATCAATTCGAGATCATTGAAGATGATATGGTGTGGACCAACACCTACTCGCAACCCGGCAACCGTGATAGCGTGCGGGCAGCTGTGGTACAAATGATCAAATCAAAGTTTTTTACATTCAATGTCATTCGCAACGAAGCAGGCTACAATGGCGAGATCAAACACTACACTATTAATTGCAAAAAATACGGTCGCTCTTACATCAACACACCGAAGATGTATTGGGAAGGTGAATGGAGCGGCAAGTTTAAAGTGGAAGTGACAGACAATTATTATAAAGTGACGGTGTACGCACTCTATTATGAAAGCACCCGTCCTTCAGGTGGTTATTACAAAACCCAGGAAACAGTGAAAGGTCGTTTCATCACAGCCGTTACTAAAAAGAATAAAGTAGTCTTTCGCAAACGCGAACTCGCCAACATCAGCCTGATGAGCATTAGTTTAAAAGATGAGTTTAGTTTACTGAGCGCGAAAAAGTGAGATCACTAAAAAGCGTCTGATTACTCCTCGCAATCAGACGCTTTATCAAATTCAAACTGACGGATTTTACATATCCTTCTTCGCTAATGGCGGAATGATGCCCATGTTATACCAGGTAAAGGCATATTGATCGGCAGTGCCTTCAATGGCTTTGGTCAAGTTCGAAGAGCCGTGTCCAGATTTCGTTTCAATCCGAATCAATACCGGATTATCGCCTACGTGATTTTCTTGTAACACGGCCGCAAACTTAAAAGAGTGTGCCGGAACCACACGATCATCATGATCAGCTGTGGTGACCATCGTAGCCGGATAATTCGTGTTTGGTTTCAGTGCATGAACCGGTGAATACTTTTTCAGATACTCAAACATTTCTTTTGAATCATCAGCCGTTCCGTAATCATACGCCCATCCCGCCCCAGCGGTAAACTTGTGATAACGCAGCATGTCCATCACACCCACGGCAGGCAATGCCACTTTCATCAAGTCGGGGCGCTGTGCCATGGTAGCACCTACCAGCAAACCACCGTTCGATCCGCCTGAGATGGCCAGGTACTGACTTGACGTGTAGTTTTCTTTTATCAGATATTCGCCAGCAGCAATAAAATCATCAAACACATTTTGTTTGTTCATTTTGGTGCCGGCTTGATGCCACTTCTCGCCATATTCGCCACCACCGCGCAAATTAGGTTGCGCATAAATACCGCCATTCTCTAACCACACAATACGTGATGTGCTAAATGAAGGTGTTAGACTTACGCTAAAACCTCCATAAGCATAAAGCATGGTAGCATTTTTTCTATTTAGCTGCGTTCCCTTTTTATACACAATAAACATCGGCACCTTCACTCCATCTTTGCTGGTATAAAAAACCTGCTTTGTTTCGTAATCATCCGGATTGAAATCAATTTTTGGTTTTTCGTAAAGGGCGGATTTTCCGGATGAGATGTTGTATTTAAAAATAGAAGTCGGATACGTAAACGAAGTGAATGTATAATAAACTTCCTGATCGTTGATCTTACCGCCAAAGCCACTGGCCGAACCAATACCGGGTAACTCTACCTCGCGTTCTACTTTCCCTTTGTAGTCAACTTGCTGAATTAATGTTTTGGCATCTTTCAGATAATTGACAAACATTTTCTTACCTGCAGTGGAAACGCCTTGCATGGCATTTTCGGTTTCAGGAACCAGATCTTTCCAATTCGCAACAGCAGGTGATGCAAAATCTACTTCTACAATTTTATTGTTCGGTGCATTCAAATTGGTTTGAATGATCAACCGCGAACCATCGTTATCAATCACATTATGATCGTTATCAAAATTTCCTACTACGGTTACAAGCTTTCCTTTCGGATCTTTCAAATCCTGCACATACAATTCATTGCCGGTAGTGCTGGTGGCGGCATTTACAATTAAAAAGCGCTCATCTTCCGTAAGCCCTGCTCCTACATATCTGCGTGGTGTGCTTTCTCCTCCAAAGATCAATTGATCAGTAGATTGCCGTGTACCGATCTTATGATAATACAATTTATGATACTGTGTTTTAGCAGAAAGCTCACTGCCCTTCGGCTTATCATAACTGCTGTAATAAAATCCTTCATTACCTTTCCAAGCCAGTCCGCTAAATTTCACATCGCGCAAGGTGTCTTCCACTTGTGATTTATCCTTGGTTCTAATCACAATTACTTTGCGCCAATCCGAACCGCCCTCTGAAATTTGATAGGCTGCCAGTGAACCATCTTTTGTAAAGGAAATACCTGCCAAAGCGGTCGTGCCATCTTTCGAGAATTGATTGGGATTCAAAAATTCTTCACCAGCACCTTTCTCTTCTGTTTTGCGATACAACACACTTTGATTTTGCAACCCATCATTCTTATAAAAATAATAGTAGTTGCCTTCTTTAAACGGAGCGCTCAACCGCTCATAGTTATAAAGTGCCTGTAAGCGGGTCTTCAGCGCTTCACGGTAGGGAATCTTATCCAAAAATCCGAAAGTGACATCATTCTGTGCTTTCACCCAATTAGCAGTCGCTGAAGCGGTGTCATCTTCCATCCAACGATACGGATCCGGAACAGGTGTACCAAATAATGTATCCACCTCTGCGCCCTTCTCGCTAACCGGATAAGCAATCAGCGATTTTTTCTTTTCTGCCGGAGAACAAGCTCCCAGCAAAATTGTTACCAACACAACTAGTTGAAATTTTTGCATACAAATTTTTTAATACAAGATAAAGATAGGTTATCAGTCGGCAATTTAGTTTCTTACTAATGTCAATAATCAGTTATGAACGCACGCAAAACACTTCTTTTTGGGAATATCATCGCGTTGATCGTAGTGCTGACGGTGAATGCGATGGCCAACATCTTGCCGATTAACGGAATGAATACGGGCCAAATTTCAGACATGTATCTCAGTCTGTTTACACCGGCCGGATTTACGTTTTCCATTTGGAGTGTACTCTATCTTTTACAGATTGGTTTTGTGATTGCGCAATTCGGCATCAAAGACAAACCTTACTTTAAAGAATTATCGCTTTGGTATTTGGTTTCGTGTGTAGCCAATGCAAGCTGGATTCTGGTATGGCACTACTTACTGACGAGCGCTTCACTGGTGGTCATGCTCGTGTTATTGTTTTCGCTTACGCGGATCTTTTTGTTGTTACAAAACCAATCCTTTGAAAAGAAAACAGAGGGGTTTTTTGTGAAGCTACCTTTTGTGTTTTATTTATCGTGGATTTGTGTGGCTACGATCGCCAACACATCCGCCCTGCTCCTCTCGTTTGATTGGCACGGAGGTTTTCTTTCAGAAGAAATCTGGACCATTGTATTGTTGCTTATCGCGACCGGGTTGGGATTGGTAATCGCTTTTCGTTTTCACGAGCCTGTGTTTTTGCTGGTTTTGATGTGGGCTTTCTTTGGCATTTACATGCGATGGGTAGAAACCGAACACGAGTTTATTGCTTCTACTGCACGAATGGGTGTGGTGTTGATGGCCTTGGTGTTTGGTAAACTTATTTTGCAAAAGCCGAAGGCTGCTCAATCGTAATCAAAGCGGCTCACCATTTTCATTGGTAGTAAGCACGCTGCTCATGTAATCAAAGAACGGGCGAATACTTTTAAACCTTTGATTAACTGTCTTCACAAAATGGGGAGAAGTCACTTCCGAATCCGTAAACGAAACTTCGAACCAATAATTTTTATAGCGTAGTAAATCAATCGCAGGATGATCTTTTTCAAATCCGCGTGGCGCTGTCTTAACTTGCTCACCGGTCATTTCGCCAAATGCAGATTGAATCGTCTTTCGACTGAGCAATTTTCTCCAATCTTCGTAATTATAAACAATGTCTTTGCGCACGCGATTCAAATCTTCTGCATTGGGATAAGCGAAGCCACAAGCAATACGTGAAGCTCCGGGTTTGATCCAATAATAATAGCCTCCGCGAAGGCCGGGTTTAAGTCGTTTCAAATATCCCGCGAAGCGGGGGTTGTAAGGTGTTTTATCTTTCGAAAAGCGAACATCATTATAAATGCGATACAGACTTTTCTTGCCGCTCGGAGTCTCCAGTTGATCGTGCTTATTCATCTCGGCAATCAGTGCATCCACAAACGAAATCAAGTTTTGTTGCGATTGCAGGTATTCATCTTTATGTTTTTCAAACCAATCGCGGTTATTATTCTTGGCGAGTCGCTTCAAAAAGCTCATCGTACTGGTTTGAATTACTGAAGTTTGTTTCGAAGCCATGTGGGTAATTAGTAAAGAGGTGAAAGTACATTAACTGTGAATGATTTAAAAATCGAAACAGTAAGGAAAGCGAATGTTCTATTCGCGCTAAAAAGTTCCATCTATGCAGAATTTATTTTTCGAAGTGGCTTCACAAAAAATTAACAAAGCAAAATGAACTGCTCGAACATTTTTCGGGTTATGCTCCCATTACAAAAAAAATAAACCAATTATATCAACATGAAAAAGACAATTGTGGTAACCGGCTCTAGCACCGGTTTTGGAAAGTTGACCGTTCAAACATTAGCAAAAGATGGACACCAAGTATTTGCTACCATGCGTGGCATTGCCGGAAAAAATAAAAAATTTGCCGATGAGTTAACTCAGTGGGCCAGCGAAAAGAAATTAAATCTGGAAGTAGTAGAGTTAGATGTAACCAGCGATGAATCCGTATCGAAAGCAGCTGCTTACATCAATCAAAAAACAGGCGGTGTGGATGTAGTGGTAAACAATGCCGGCATTTATGGCGGTGGCTTGGATGAAAGTTTCTCCGTGCAAGACTATAAAAACATTTTCGAAGTAAACGTATTTGGCGTGTTACGAGTAGTGCGGGGTTTCTTACCTGCCATGCGCAAACGCAACACCGGATTGTTCGTGCAAGTTTCAAGTATCATGGGCCGCATTGTCATTCCGTTTGCAGGAGCATACACTGCATCGAAGTGGGCGATTGAAGCCGTAGCTGAAACGCTGCGCTATGAATTAGCTCCCCAAGGAATTGACTCTGTAATTGTACAGCCTGGCGCTTTCCCCACTGAAATCTTTTCTAAAACGTATCATGGCGAAAATGAAAGTGTAACAGCAGAGTACACACAAACGCAACCTTATTTGCAAGGATTCTACAATGCGTTCACTCAAATGATGAGTGGCGAAGTACCTAATCAACCACAAGATGTAGCCGATGCGATTAAACAATTGATCGACACACCTGCAGGTGAACGCCCTCTTCGAGTAACAGTTGATAAAATGATGCCGAATACTTCGGTACCTGTTAACGAAACCCAAGCCAAAGTGCAAGAAGGTTTTTTGAATTACATGCAATTGGGCAACTTGTTGCAAACAAATAGCTTAGTGGAAAGCAACTAAAAAAGATTAGCAAGAAAAAGGCTGCCTGAACAAGGCAGCCTTTTTCTATTTTTTCAAAAGAAAATTCTTTCTCGGTTCAAACAACGACTTGGCAAGTCCTGTATTGTCGGAAGAGAAATGGATAGACGGTTGCCAAGAAGATTGCAATACCCAATCTGTCGGGCGCTTCCAAGCGGAAACGGTCGCCAAAACTCCGGATGATCCTTGGATGGAAATCGTAAAATCGCCCTTTGCTGTATTCGTAAATTCATCTGCGAAAGCCGCGGCATTTTTATACTCTAGCTGCGATAAAAACGAATTCACTTTTAACGAATCGGCAGCTTCGTTGTTGATCCACCAGCGCTTGTCTTTTTTAGAAATAGTAAAACTACTGTCAGCCGGATAATCAAATCGCACCTCTGTTATCATATCTTTCTTCAATCGCAGGAACGCTTTGTCACGCCAATCATCGAACGACCTATTATATGTTGATTGTAGAAAACCTTCCACTGCATATACTTCATCTTCATTCGCTAAGCGAACATAGCTAAACACACTACCGGGATTAAACTGCCCATCGGAAGATTGATTGTAGCCAATTCTGCCGATGTGAACATCCGCCAAAAGCTCCTCGCCTCCCCAGATTTTTACATGCGTATTCGTATCTGCAACACTATATTCTTGCCATTTTTCTTTTTTGCGTGTAACCAATCGCAAAGGCTTCATTTGTACAAGACTTGCCAAAGCATTACTTACAGCTCCTTGTTCGGTGGGAGCGGTGCGGTTGTCCATTTTAGCGATCCATTTTTTTTGATCGCGGATCAGTTCAATCTGTTTTCCATTCGCTGCATCAGCGTCTAGTGTCAATTTGGTGACTACCGCAGTATCGATTTGAACCAACTGCGCCTTCATGTTGCTCTGTAAGCGCGAAGACCGAAAAACTTTTGAAAGAACAAATATGGCGGCCAGACCGATCAGCACACCTACTAATATTTTGTTGTTGAGCTTCTTCATTTGATCATGTCATTTTAGTTACCACGTTTCACTCATCCATTGGTAGCGCTTCATTTTATTGCGTTGCGCACGATAGATACCATATCCAATCGCTAATAGAATCGGCAATAAGAAGTTGGTATACTTCAGAATTACTTTTGTGGTGTCTTCCAATTGCGCGATCGGACGCGATACCGCACCTTTCGTACGCAACTCAATTAATCCGGTATCATCCGACAACCAATCAATTCCATTGACCAATAAATTCACATTATCCGGATTTAATTTTCTCGCCTGCTCACCCGAACCATTGATGGGAAAGTCTCCATCGCCAATCACCACCATCTCGGAACGCGTGCTGCCAGCCAGTTTACCCTCCACCGCTGCCGCCATGATTAATCCGCTCTCCGGAAAATCGTTTTGTGTCCAGCGCTTTTGAATGTCAAAATAAACAGGAGCCTTGGCGCTACTCGATTGCTCGGATGAAAAAGCCAACGGAATAAATCTTCGCGTAGTATCGCCTGTGTATTTGATCGAGCTGGCGAATTGCAGAATGACACTTTCCAATCCTTTTACGGTTGGATGATTCGCAAACCGCGCAACCACCGGAATGTAGGGGAACTGAATTTGTTGTTGCAGCATCCCAAAGGAAGTCTGTTGCTGCATGGTGACAGAGCCACATTTCGTATCGAGCACAAAATTATCTTCTACCTCAACACCTTTTGCCTGCAGCCATTTTTCCAAACCTGTGTTAACTGCATTGCCGGATGCATATTGAAAATTTCCATCCACACGGTTGATCGCCACCATTACCCGTCCGCCTTTGGAAATAAAATTTTCAATCTTCTGAAAATGGGTTGCCGGAATGCTGTCAGTCGGGCGAATGATGACCAACGTTTTGGCATTGGCCGGAATATCCGTGGAATCGCTCAACTTCACTTCCTGCGTAGTGTAGAGGATATTTAAATTTTCTTTTGCTTCTATCATCTCATTCAAGGAAGGTTCTCCATGTCCTTGTAAAAAGGCGATGACCGGTTTCTCCTTCACTGATAACTTCTTGATGGCCGTGGATAATGCATACTCCATGGCAGCACCGGGTTCAATAAATGGAATCACTTCTTGATCGGAACCCAACAAAACTAACGCACCCATAAAAGCCTTTTGTTGCTTCATCTGATCTTTCTCGCGAACATTGATCATCAGAGTTCGAATTCCATTCTTATTCGCTTCTTGTTCAATCGATTCTTTTTCACCGGGGTTGATAAATTCATACACTACCTTACCATCTGATCGATTGGCATACTCAATTAACATTTCTTGGAAATCCTGACGTGTTTTAGCAATGTCCGGAGGAAGATTTTGCGAGAAATACGCTTTGATCGTTACCGGATCTTCGAGATTATCCAACAAATCAGTTGTCGCATCGCTGAGTGTGTATTCGTGATCCTCGGTTAAATCAAAGCGTGCATGAAACTCGTTACTGACCAAATTGAAAGCAACGATGATTAAAATCAACAAACCAGTACTGGCAAATAATTTCTTGTTCATAATCTTTATCGATTAAGAGAGGTTTCTTTTGGTAAGTGATACTTCCGCAAGCAATAAACCGATAGCAACCAGCGAAATGAAATAAATCAAGTCGCGTGTATCGAGTACGCCCCGCGAAATACTTTCGAAGTGGGTAGATAAACTGAGCATGTTGAAGAGCTCCCCTACTATGCCTTGAAAATTGTTTGCGAGCACGCCAAAAATGATGTGAAAAAACAAACCAATCAGCAGAGCCGCCAGAAAAGCAACAATCTGATTGTTGGTGATGCTACTCGCATACAAACCGATGCTGATGTACGAAGCGCTGATCAGCATCAAGCCAAGATAACCACATATTACCTCGCCCTGATCTAAGTTACCAATGTTCGCAAGCGTGATAACATACGGAAGTGTAAACAACAGAGCAATCGCTACGAGAAGAAGAGTAGCCAAAAATTTTCCCCACACTACCTGACGGTCGGTTACCGCTTTGGTCAGCAACCACTCAATCGTTCCTTGCTTCCGCTCTTCTGCCAACAAGCGCATGGTGAGTGCCGGAATAAAAAAGAACAATGACCAATAGGCGATATTAAAAAATCCACGCAAGGTGGCCTGCCCAATTAAAAATATATCGTTGCCAAACATCCAGGTAAAAAAGCCGCTGAATCCTAGAAACAGCGCTAACAGAATGTAGGCGATGAGCGAATCGAAAAATGATCCCAACTCTTTTTTAGCAATGATCCATACTGCGCGCATATCAATTCATGGTTAAGTTTCTAAATACATCTTCCAGTCGGGTTTCCAGCGGGATGAGCTCGGTGATTACCCAGTTTCGCTGTGCACATAATTTGAAAACCGCACGCGAAGAAGATTGCCCCGGCTTGCTTTGAATTTCAAATCGCTGCATAGCAATGTCGGCTAGTTCTACTTTGTCAACGCTCGTCAGTTGCTGCAATGCATGCTGTATTTCGCTGGCGTTACCATCTTCTATGCGAACTTTCAGTAATTCGGTTCCGGTAGCTTGCTTGCGCAATGTTTCTGAAGTGCCATCGGCCACAATGCGACCTTTGTTAATGATCAGAATGCGATCGCACGTAGCTTCCACCTCCGGCAAGATGTGAGTACTCAGAATTACTGTTTTCTCCTTACCAATCTCGCGGATCAGTTTACGGATTTCAACAATCTGATTCGGATCGAGACCTGTAGTGGGTTCATCCAATACTAAAATTTCAGGATCGTGAATGAGCGCCTGCGCCAAACCCACACGCTGCCGATAACCTTTCGAAAGTTCACCAATCTTCTTGTGCTTCTCTGAATTAAGACCACACACGTGCACCATTTCACGGACACGCTCTTCGGTTTTGCTTGCATCAACACCTTGCAAATCGGCACAAAAGCGGAGGTACTCGATCACCGGCATATCCAGATAAAGCGGGTTATTTTCCTGCAGGTAGCCAATGTGTTTTTTAACATCATCTCCCGCATCCTGCACATTTTTTCCACCAATAAAAATAGAGCCATCGCCTACAGAAAGGTAGCCCGTAATCATTTTCATGGTGGTACTTTTACCCGCACCGTTGGGGCCAAGAAATCCGAGGATCTCTCCGGTCTTTACCTCAAACGAAATATTATCCACAGCGCGCTGCGGGCCATATCGTTTCGATAGGTTTTCAATCTTGATATCCATAAAAAATTTAATAAAGTGGCCTTGAAAGAATTTTCAATCCAAAATTTTCGAGGTGCAAAAATAAATTTTTCAGGAAAAAAGCAAAGCGGTGGAATATTTTTTTGTTCGCACTCATGCTTAAACAATAAAAAGGCCTGTCGGGAGACAAGCCTTTCTATGTTAGCTGGATATTAATTTATTGAATGCATTCAAAGCCCGTGTAAGGCACGAGCACTTTGGGTATTCTAATTCCTTCCGGAGTTTGGTTGTTTTCCAGAATGGCTGCCACAATCCGCGGAAGCGCCAAAGCACTGCCGTTGAGTGTATGCAGCAGTTGTGTTTTACCTTCTTTGTTTTTGTAACGCAACTTCAATCGGTTAGCCTGAAAAGTTTCGAAGTTACTAACGGAGCTAACTTCTAACCAGCGCTGCTGTGCGGCAGAAAATACTTCCATGTCGTACGTCATCGCTGAATTGAAACCCATATCGCCACCACACAATAATAATTTGCGGTAAGGCAACTCTAATTTTTCCAATAAGCCTTGCACATGCAAACTCATTTCTTCTAAAGTAGTGTAAGAATTTTCAGGCTTCGTAATCTGCACAATTTCTACTTTATCAAATTGATGCAGGCGATTCAGTCCACGCACGTGTGCGCCCCAGCTTCCTGCTTCTCTGCGAAAGCATGGAGTGTACCCCATATTTTTGATCGGCAGTTGTTCTTCATTCACCATCACATCACGATATAGGTTGGTGATAGGCACTTCGGCTGTTGGAATAAGATACAAACCGTCTTCATTCACAAAATACATTTGTCCTTCCTTGTCGGGAAGCTGACCGGTGCCATAGCCAGAAGCTTCGTTCACAACGATAGGCGGTTGCATTTCGATGTAACCGGCTTTTTCGCCTTCACTTAAAAAGAAATTAATCAATGCTCGTTGCAACTTGGCTCCTTTGCCTTTGTACACCGGAAATCCTGCGCCAGCGATTTTGATCCCTAAATCAAAATCAATGATGTCGTACTTCTTAATTAACTCCCAGTGTGGCAAAGCACCTTCATGCAATGTGGGAATAGTACCATGTTCGTAAGTCACGAGGTTATCGTCCGCGCCATGTCCGGTTGGAACTTTAGCAGCCGGTACATTGGGAATTTTATACAGTAAGTCGGTGAGCTCTTTGTCGAGGACTTTTAGCTTCTCGCTATTCTCTTTGGCCGATTCTTTCGCTTGGGCAATGCTAGCACGAAGGGTAGTCGCCTCTTCCTGCTTACCAGCCTTCATCAATTCACCCACGCGTTTTGACTCTGCATTCAATTTGGTCTCTTCGTCTTGCAGTTGGGTTTGCAACGAACGCTTGGCTTTGTCTTTTTCGACCACCGCTGCCACGATCGTTTCGGCATCTTTAAAATAGCGTTTGGCCAATCCTTCAATAATTCTTCCTTGTTCTTCGCGTAATACTTGTAACTGCAACATACTTTATAGATTAAAGCGCAAAAATAGCCAATAATTAGTGCGGCTGTTTGATACTAATCAAATTTTGCTTTATACTTGCACCATCATTAAGGCTCTATCGGGCCATCTTTCAATAAAATCTGGTTCTTTATTTTCTTCTTTAGTTTATCGAATTATAAATAATTTTTGATCTCGCTGTCAGGCAGCGGTTTAAAACTTCAAGTTTTGTCTTTAACCAACCTATCCATATTCATTCTGCATGCACACAATTGACGAACTCAATGACAAGCTCATTTCCGAGCTTAAGGAATTGGCCGAAGGCCTCGGCATTAAAAATGCCAAGAAACTCAACAAAGAAGAACTCGTCTCTAAAATTTTAGGGCAGCAGTCTCAACCTGCGGCTGAAGCCAAATCCGCACCGGCGGCAAAAAAGACAGCCGAAGGCGGTGAACCCGAGCGCAAAATGCGTCCGCGCAGACGCGAAAACGTAGCGCCAGCTGCACCAACAGCTCCGGCAGCCGAAGAGAAAGAAGTTTCGAGCGATGAAATGTTAAAGAGCCTCGACTTTGAAGTAGATCCAACTGTGACCAGCTTTGATGCACCTGCAGAAGAAGCTGCTTCGGAAAACGCGCAACCAGCAATTGTAAATGAAAACCGGGAAGAACGCCCCGAGCGCCAACAACCCAATCAAAACCCGAATCAAAATCCAAACCAACATCCCAACCAACAACACCAGCCACGCAAAGAAAATCTGGTAAAAGATTTTGATGGCGTTGTTTCCAACGAAGGTGTACTTGAAATTATGCAAGATGGCTACGGCTTCTTGCGTTCATCTGATTATAATTATCTGGCTAGCCCTGATGATATTTATGTATCACCATCCCAAATCAAGTTATTTGGTTTGAAAGTAGGCGATACAGTGCGCGGCCAAATCCGCCCTCCAAAAGAAGGTGAAAAATATTTTGCTTTGTTGAAGGTAGACAGCATCAATGGCAAAACCACCGAAGAAATTCGTGACCGCGTTGCCTTTGAATATTTAACGCCACTCTTCCCAGAGCAAAAGTTAAAGCTGAGCACCACTCCGGACAACATGAGCACACGTATTCTCGATCTTTTCTCGCCTATCGGGAAAGGCCAACGCGGAATGATCGTGGCGCAGCCCAAAACCGGTAAAACGGTATTGTTGAAAAACATCGCCAACGCCATTGCCGAAAACCATCCGGAAGTTTACCTGATCGTGTTACTGATCGATGAACGCCCGGAAGAGGTAACTGACATGGCGCGCAGTGTTCGTGCGGAAGTAATTGCATCTACTTTTGATGAGCAAGCCGAGCGTCACGTAAAGGTGGCGAGCATTGTGTTGGAGAAAGCCAAGCGTATGACCGAGTGCGGCCATGATGTGGTGATCTTGTTAGATTCTATTACCCGTTTGGCGCGTGCTTACAATACAGTAGTTCCTTCATCCGGAAAAATTCTTTCCGGTGGTGTGGATGCGAACGCGTTACACAAGCCAAAACGTTTCTTTGGAGCTGCCCGTAAAATTGAAAATGGTGGTTCACTTACCATCATAGCAACTGCATTGATCGACACAGGATCTAAAATGGATGAGGTTATCTTTGAAGAATTTAAAGGAACCGGTAACATGGAGTTGCAGTTGGATCGCAAGCTTTCCAACCGAAGAGTGTATCCTGCCATTGATGTACCTGCATCCGGCACGAGACGCGAAGATTTGTTGATGAAAGAAGAGGAACTTCAGCGCGTTTGGATTTTACGTAAGTTCATGGCCGATATGAACTCAGTGGAAGCAATGGAATTCTTACAATCCAAAATGAAAGGCACTCGCAACAACGAAGAGTTCCTTATTTCGATGAACGGATAAATTTTAATCAATCGAATTATGGTAAAGCGTGCTGTTTAAACGGCACGCTTTATTTTTTTCCAAATACCGTGATCGACACCTCTATAGTAATGAACCAGTCCCACGTAGGCTGCTGCATTCATCATTACAAACTGAAAAGGAATACCAATAAAAAAAGGAAGCTTGCTTCGATGTCTGAGCCACACACCTGACAGAGCCAATATGTAGGTCGCTACTTGCAAAACAAAAAATAGCTGAAACATCCAATTGCCTGTGGTAGCCAGCACATACGTGGCCAACAACAAAAGCGGAAGTATAAATGGAACCACTGCCCACCGCAACACCCGATGAGAGATCAGCAGATAGCTTAGCCAAGGATGTTTGAAAGCATTAAACAACCTCGCATAATTTACTATTTCGCGAAAGCCACCGGCACAAATCCGCACCTTTCGATTCCATTCTTCGGCCATGCTGGAAGATGGTTTTTCGGCTGCCCAGGCATTGGGTTCATAAACTACTTTGTAACCGCGCTCTACTATAGACAGCGATAAAGCAAAATCTTCGATAATCGTTTGTGATGGCAACTGCACAAACAATTCTTTTCGGAAGGAAAATAATTCCCCTGCAGCGCCTACCACCGAAAAAAGATGGCTGTCTGCTTTTTTTAATAGAGACTCATATCTCCAGTAAATTCCCTCACCTACTCCCGCTCCCATGGCAATCACTTTTTTCTCTCCCGCCACTGCACCCACTTTCGGATCTTGATAGTGTTTCACAATTTCAATCAGAGCCTCGCTGTTGAGCATACTGTTCGCATCCGTCAGTACAATGATGGGCGCGCCAATCAGCGGCATAATTCGTTCGATGGCAGCTCGCTTTCCTTTACGCTTCGGTTCATGAAAAACCAAGAGCCGATCATATTGTCGCAGCATCTCATCCGAGCCATCGGTAGAGCCATCGGTAACAAAAACAATATCCAGTTTTTCTTTTGGGTAGTTCAATGCCAAGCAGTTGGCCACTTTTTCTTCTAAAATGGATCGCTCATTATAACAAGCTATTACCAGTGCTACTTTTTCTCTACTCATGGTTTTTTGAGATTAGTAAATCTTTTCCATAAAATTCCTAGGAGTGCATAGCCGCCATAGGCGTGTATTACAATTGCGCATAATAAATAGAACGCGATTTCCATTGTTTGAATTGGTTGTTTTAAATAGACAGAATCACTTAAACTGCTCCCATTTTTGATTTTTAATTCCCAATCTGAAACAGAAGCGCTTAGGGTTTTCTTGCCAATCATTCAAATGTAAAGGGCCATTTATCGAAAACTGCGGTTTTTCGACCAATTGGAGGCATCATTCGGTTAACGAAGTGATTTCATAGCCTTATGCCGATACTTGCACGCGCTTTGCAAGAAGGGAATGTCAAATGAACGCAAACTCCCTATTTGCTAACAAACGTCACGAGATTCTCAATATCTCTCGTAAAATGATTGCCGCACAAGAAGAAAGTGCGGTAACTGAAAGCCTGGTAGAAGGACTCTGCAAATTAATGCAGTATGATACCATGGCCGTATATTATACCATGCCGGAAGAAAGACTCTTGTGCCCGATCATCGTGCAGGGTCCCAGCATCGTCAATCCGGATTTAAGTGCTTGGTGTATCCCCACCGAAAGTGGAATCATTGGTGATGTATTAGTAAAAGGTATAGCCGAGCGTATTGAAAATGCACATCTGGATAAACGCTCTCTTTATCCATCGGATGTGAAAATGCGCGAGGAACAATTGATGGTGTTTCCATTAAAACAGGGAGAGAAAAGTTGGGGCGCGTTGGTGATCAATCGAATTTCAGCGGTCACTTTTTCAAACGATGAGTTTGAAATAGCTGAATTTCTGGCTTCGTATGCCTCACTGGCACTTAATAACACTACCCTCATTAAAAAACTGCGCGAAAAAGAGCAATCTCAAACAACTGTTCTCAAAGCTATTCCCGATTCTATTTTTCGAATTCGTCAAAAAGACAACCATCTCTTTGTCGTTAGTAAAAGCGGCAAAGTTCGCCCGATTGAATCCATTCTGGAAGAATCGCTGGTGGGAATTTATCATGCCAACTTTCTAAAGTCCATTGCTACGCAAGAGCTTGTAACTTTTGAACACACATCGCAACATAAGAATCAACAATTATTTTTTGAAGCTCGCATTGTTTACATGAGCGATGACGAATGTTTGGCCTTGGTGCGAAATGTTACCGAAGCCAAAGCTATTCGCAAAGAGTTACAAAAATCAGAAGCGCTTAAACGCATTATTGTTGATACGATTTCGGATGTGGTTATCACCGTAGATCGCTCGGGTGTGATTTTGTTTGTAAATGAAGTTGCTGAGAAAATTTTTGGATATACGAAGCAGGAGCTCGAAGGCAACAAACTCGATTTGATTATTCCGAATTATCTACGTGCGTTGCACGAAAAAGCGATGGCGAATTATGTCGCTACAGGAACTCGCAAACTTCATAGTTGGATCGGCCTTGAATTGCCCGGTTTGCATCGCGATCAACACGAAGTGCCATTGGAAATTTCGTTCGGAGAAACCAAAATTGATGGCGAATATATTTTCAGTGCTATCATTCGCGATATCTCACTTCGCAAAAAAGAAGAGGCGCTGATCAAATCTACCTCTGCGCGTTTGAGCCGGTTATTGCAAACGATGCATGCCGGTGTATTGGTGGAAGATGAAAACAGAAAGATTGTTTTGACCAATCAATTGTTTTGCTCCATGTTTGGAATTCCTGCCTCACCGGAAATGATGGTAGGTGCCGATTGCAGTCAGTCTGCTGAACAGAGCAAAGGATATTTTGCTGACCCGGAGGGATTTGTTACTCGTATCAATCACTTGCTCACTGAGCGCAAAAATGTATCCGGCGATGAATTGAAGCTGGTAGATGGCCGTGTGTTTGATAGAGACTATGTGCCTATTTATGTGGACGAACAATACAAGGGCCATATGTGGGTGTATCACGACATCACGGCTCGTAAACAAAACGAAACGGAGTTAGTAAACGCTAAGAAAGAAGCAGAGACTTCCATGAAAGCCAAGCAGGAATTTTTGGCCCACATGAGTCATGAATTGCGCACCCCTATCAACGGAGTTCTAGGGCTTGCCAATCTGATATCCGCCTCTGAACTCAGCGCAACCAACAATCAATACATCAAAGGTATTCGGGCATCGGGCGAACATTTACTCTCACTGATTAATGATGTTCTGGATCTGGCCAAAATTGAAGCCGGCAAACTTCAGATTGTGGATAAGCCTTTCAGTTTAAAATCACTGATCAACACTTTGATAGACGGCTTGAAGCCACTCGCCAACCAGAAGGGAATTAAACTTTTAGTCTCTCTGGACTCTACACTTCCTAATTGGTTAATTGGCGATTCCGTTCGTGTGAATCAAATTCTCTTAAATCTGATTTCGAACGCCATCAAATTTACCAGCAAGGGAAGTGTAACGCTAGCCTGCATGGCTCAAAAAAGAGAAACCGATTATCTAATTGAATTCACCGTTCGTGACACCGGCATTGGCATTGCGAAAGAAAAACTGGACAGCATATTTGAAAGCTTCACACAAGCTAATAGTCAGATTTCAATTCAGTATGGCGGCACAGGTTTAGGGTTGAGTATCGTAAAAGAATTGTCATCGTTGATGAGTGGTAATGTATTAGTAGATAGCGAACTCGGTGTGGGTTCTTCATTCGTAGTGCTCTTGCCTTTCACACAAGCTGAGAATGTAGATGAAGATTTACTTCTCCCTGCCAGTCCCTTTAGTGCATTGGGTTCATTTAAAAACAAACGGGTGTTGGTTGCAGAAGACAACAAGATCAACCAGTTGGTGGTAAGCAATACATTAAACAAATGGGATCTAGACGTAACGCTTGTAGAAAATGGTGTAGAAGTGCTAGAGCAGTTACAGAAAAAATCATTTGACTTAGTGATTCTGGATGTGCAAATGCCCATCATGGATGGCTTGGAAGCTACACGATTGATACGCTCTACTTTGCCTTCCCCGGTATGCGGCATTCCAATTATGGCCATGACTGCATCCGTGCTCTATGATCCGGAACAACGTGTAAAAGAAATTGGCATGAACGAGTATATCGCGAAGCCATTCAAAGTAGAGGAACTTCACGCTAAGATCAGCAAACTATTATCGGTGGATACTAAAGTTGAGCCCAAACCGAAAAGAAAAACACCATTTACAAATAAATTGATTGACTTAAACTATCTCAATCAAATTGCTCCCAATGATTCTTCCTTTGCGACCGAAATGTTAAGTCTATTCGAAAAGCAATCTGTAGACTTTTTAATTCGGGCAAAATCCAACTTTGTGTCTAAAGATTACGCTTCATTGTCGAAACTAGCTCACTCCTTCAAACCGCAAGGAGCTTATTTGGGCGTGCCTGAATTAAAAGAAATTACCGGCCAACTGGAAACTCTTTCGCGTGAAGGAAAAAACATCGATGAAATGGCCAAACTACTGGCACAAGCGGAAGTTTTGATTGAAGTAATGAATAACGAAATCCCCTCATTAAAATCCAGAATAAAATGAAAAACACCTCTATCCCCAAACCTTACTTACTCGTGGTAGACGATGAGCCAGCCTTACGTTTATTACTCGCAGCCTATTTCAAAAAACAATACGAAGTATTATTGGCAGAAAATGGATCTCAAGCATTGGAAATGCTCAAACTAAGCGAACCGCAAGCCATGGTGGTGGACATTTCCATGGACGGCATGGATGGGCTATCGCTTATCCGCGAGTTGCGCGCTTCTACGAAATGGCACCACATGCCAATTTTGGTTCTCTCCGGAAATGACACCAGCAATGATCGCATTGTAGCCCTGCGTGCCGGAGCGGATGACTATCTGGTAAAGCCTTTTAATCCGGAAGAACTGGAAGTGCGATTAGAAAATATTCAAAAGAGAGTTGCATCACTAACCAAAACAAACGTATTATGATAACCTGCGCCATCATTGATGATGATAACATGTCGCGTTTGGCATTGGAAACATTAACCAAGCGAGTGCCAACTATGGAATTGAAAGGCTCCTTCAGTTCTGCTGTAGAGGCTCGTTATTTTCTACAAACCAATCCAGTTGACTTAATTTTTGTGGATGTAGAAATGCCCGAACTTTCCGGTTTGGATTTTATTCGCACACTTAGCAAGCGACCTGAAATTATTATCTCTTCTTCGAAAGAGAAATATGCACTGGATGCTTTTGAAGTAGAGGTTGCCGATTTTTTACTAAAGCCTGTTTCACTCGAACGATTTTTAAAAACCATGAATCGAATTGAAAGTAAGTTTGCTTCCACCGCCAAGCCGGTCAATGGCAGCTTGTTTGTAAAAGCAAATAATCAGTTGATCAACCTGAGTCTCTCTGCCATTAATTATGTAGAAGCGTACGGTGATTATGTAAATATCTTTACGGAAAAAGATCGATATATTGTTCACGGAACCATGAAAGGAATGGAAGCCAAACTTCCAAGTGATGAGTTTGTGCGCGTGCATCGCTCACACATTGTGCGCATCGACAAAATAAACGCGATAGAGGAAACGGTTATCATCATTGGGAAAAAATTGATTCCGATAGGAGACTCTTATCGCAATGTGTTGATGAACCAACTTAGTTTTCTCTGATCTTTTTATCTAAATAATCAAATGATTAGTCGATAGAAGCATCTGCTTTGTCGAACAAATCGCATGCGCCTTGGCGTGCCTGCTACTTTGCGGCACATAAACTAAGCAACCCAAGTAGCATGAAAAAATTATTACTGCTCTCTCTATCGGTACTTTGTGCCGCGTGCGTAAAAGAAATTGCCCACGAGGTGAAGCCCGATGCCACCGACATCGCGCTAGCTAACTTTAGCTTCGCTACCTCGAAACCGGTAACTTTTCAAATCAACACTCTCGACAATCACGATATACCGCTTCGTAGTGTGCCCCTCGAAGTTGGGTTTATGTTAGACAACCAGTATGTTACTTTAATGACTGGTATTTCCAATTCAAAAGGGCAATTTCAATTTCAAAATACAGTGCCTGCTTATATCGAAGAGCTGATCGTACGAACGGATTATCCCAGCTTGCCCACTGAAACAATCCTGCCGACTAATTCCAACTCGACTATTACCATTGGCGGAAAATCGTATCAAGCTAAAAAGACATCCTCTACTACAGGTCGCATTGAGGCAAACGGATTTACATTCTTAAGCTCATTTGATTCCAACGGTGTACCTAATAATCTGGAGCCGGTAAATGATTACATCGCTCAAGATTTATTGGACATGATTAACACCACTTTACCGGAGCGCATGCCCGTGCCCACCAACAATCCACAATATTTATCAACTACTATTGATACGGATACAAAAATTACCAGTCTGGCAGAAGTGTGGGTAACATTTGTAACCGAAGGTGCCGGCTATCGCAATGCATTGGGCTATTATACCTATCCATTAAATTCGCCACCGACCACCGTAGCAGATATTCAGGAAATGAAAATTATTTTTCCGAATGTGTCACTACCCGGAAGCGGAGGCAATCTGGCCACGGGTAGCAAAGTATCATTGGGAGTTTTTCCTGCCAACACCGGAATTGGTTGGTTCTTAATCCCCAATGGATGGAACGGATCTTCCGTCACTTCGCAACCGGAAATAAAATATTCGACCAAAAGTTTAAACACGTACACCACAGCAGCTTATCGCCAGCAAACAGTTCTTCTGCATGATGCCAATCGCGAAATTATTTTGTTAGGTATGGAAGATCTATCGCGTCCCGGTGGCGACAACGACTTCAATGATGCTGTATTTTACATCACCGCCAATCCATTTACTTCCATTGCTACCGACAATCTGGTGGATACCAAACAAACGTCTGGAACTGATACAGATTCTGATGGCGTGATTGACCGAAACGACAAATATCCAACTGATGCTACCAAAGCCTTTGATGTGTTCACACCCGGAGCAGGCATTTATGGATCACTCGCTTTTGAAGATTTGTGGCCCAACAAAGGTGATTATGATATGAATGATCTGGTAGTAGACTATAATTTTCAATTGGTTACCAACACGGCCAATGCGGTTGTTGAAATGCGCGCCAATCTGATTGTAAAAGCAGTAGGTGCATCTTATCAAAATGGATTCGGCATTGAATTGCCGATCGCGCCAAGCAAAATCGCTTCCGTTACCGGAAACATGCCGCAACGAAATAGCATTAGTTTATTACCAAACGGAGTGGAAGCAAATCAACCGACAGCCGTGATTATTCCCTTTGAAAACACCTCTTCACTTTTTAACACAGCAGCTTATATCAATACAAAAGTAGCCGAGGCATATGTAACACCTGTATCACTCAACTTGGTGATTACCTTCACCGAACCTATCAAGATGACTGACCTGGGGTACGTGCCGTACAATCCCTTCATCTTTGTGAATGGAGATCGCGCACGTGAAGTTCATCTTGCTGATTTTACACCAACTGCATTAGCAAGCACTACCTTATTTGGAACAATGGCCGATAACAGCCGCCCGAATGAGGGGCGCTATTATAAAAGCACGAATAATATGCCATGGGCCATCAACATTACATTGCCTTTTGAATATCCACAAGAAGGCAGAGCGATCAATCAGGCTCATACAAAGTTTAGCACCTGGGCACAAAGTGGCGGGCTGACTTACAAAGACTGGTATAAAAATCTTACAGGTTACCGGCAGAATACCTATATCTACAAGAAGTAATTTTCAGTCCCCCCACGTGAAAGTCCGGCCAATTAGGTCGGGCTTTTTTTATGTCTGCCAAAGAAAGGTATTAATCGAAAGCTCTAAGACATTGGTCTAATATCGGGAAATACAGCGTGTCAGCGAGGTAATTTTGATCATCCAAAAAGTCAAAAAATGCGATTGATTATCTTTTTTATCCTTCCGGTGATGGGCTACGGTCAACTAAATAGCCCCGATGCCATCAGTTCAGAAAAGTTGCGCATCGAGGCACTTTTGGCCAACGAGCAGGCGTTGGATTCGCTTACTGAAAACGCGATCAAAAACTCTTACTACGTAAAAAGTTTTGAGGGTGAACTGGCGCAGCAATATGAAAATGTGATTCAGGAAAAAAATAAATGGCTGAACACATTTCGCTTTGGTGTCAATTTTCTTTCGATCGCCACCACGACTGTGAATAATGAGAGTGTGACAACAGCCGGTGTACTACCTAACATTGGTTTCACTCTCAGTCTCGATCCGGAAAAGTTTATCAATCGCGGAAGCTATATCCGCGAGGCCAAACAAAGCATTGTGCGTTTTGAGAATAAAGTGAAGCACGAACGAAGACAGGTGCGCGATGAAGTTCTTCGCTTGTTTTATCAATACCTCGAAGCGTTGGGGGTAGTTGAGTTACGTCAAGATGCCAACCAGACACAACAGCAATATTGTACGGTGATTGAGGAGAAGTTTAAACGAGGCGAAGCGCGCATGGAAGAAGTGTTGCTGCATCAAAGTTCGTTGGTGCTCACGCAAGAAACGCTGATGAAAGCACAACTGTCTGCCCGCAAGTTGCTGCATCAAATCCAAATCTTTACAGCTGACTCCGAAAGCGATTTCAACTTTCAGTCTAACAATCGTTGATCTATGGATGTCGTTGTTTCCATTCTTCGGATGCTCCTGCAGCATCGCATCAAATTGGTAGTGATCCCGATGATGACGATGGGGTTGATTTATTACTTCTCTAAGAATACACCTGATCGTTTTAAAACGGAGTCAAGGTTGTTTTTAAATCTGCAGGAAAGCAAAGGCATGAGCTTGAGTGATGAAGACCTGAAGCAATATCAGGTTCACACCTACTTTCAAAATATCATCGAGTTACTGAAGTCCAAAAGAAATGCTGAATTGGTTCAACTGAAACTGATTCGCAAAGCGCTGAAAGGAAAAACTGTGTTTAGTGCCAGAGCTGAAATATTGCAACCTCATCGCGAAAAGGTTTTAGAACGAATTACGCTATTGGAAAAAACGAAAGGATTTCTTCAACCGAAAGAATTTCCGGATAGCCTGATGCTACAGTTCTTACGATTCCATCGAATCAACACCTCGCAATTGCGGGATTTAGTATTGGCATATCGAATCATGGACAGCCACTTTATCAAATTGGAAATCAACGAAACATCTCCGGGTCGTGCGAAAGCCTTGACGGATTATTTTATCGAAGCCTTAATAGATGAAAATCGCTCGCTAGCCAAAAACAAAGTAAAAAGTCACAAAGACATTATTGAAAATCTCTTACGCCAATCGAAAGCAGACCTCGATGCAAAAATAGACCGACTCGAAAAATATAAAGTAGACAACAGCATCATCAATCTGGGCGAACATACCAAAGCGATTGTAACTTATCTCGTGCAATTAGAAGCGCAGCGTGCCACGCTGCTTACGCGAGTCCAAGCCGGTAAAACCGGAAAAAGTGAAGTAATCAAAAGCGTACAGCAAGGCAATGAAATATCATTAGACCTCAGCACGCATCAGGATGTCATTCAATTAAAGGAGCAATTGAAAATAATGAATCGTGAAATGCTGAAGAAATCATTTGGGACGAATTCATCAGCCGATCTTACCAACGTTCAGCAAAACATTGAAAACACCAAAGCGCAAATACAAAGCAAACTACAAGAGCTGTCGCGCAAAACACCGTATGATCCCAGTCGAGTGCAATTGGATTTGGTGAGCCGCTATGTGGCGTATGATCTGGAATCAGAAACTTCGGAAGATATGATTCGCATTATCAATGAGGAAATCCAACGCGTTACAAAATACTCCGCACGCTTTGCCCCTTATGAATCGACCATTGGTGCCTACGAACAGGAAATCAGCACCGCACAAAACGCCTACCTCGTATTATTGAATAAACTGAACTTAACTCAATCCATGGAATATGGTTCGGGTGAAAATGTGATTGAAGTAGTTGATCCTCCTTTTCTCCCCACATCGCCAGAGCCATCGAAGCGAATGATTTTAGTCATTGCCGGTGGCATTGTGATGGCGTTGCTCATGGCTGGTGTGCTCATTCTGATTCAACTACTGGATGCAACCATTACCAGCGTAGAAAAATTAGAACGCACGATTAGCTTGCCCATTCTGGGTGCTATTCCAAAACAGAAAGAAAATGCCAGTCCGGATTTACTGGCCGGCATTGACTTAATCCATCAGATTCAAATCGAGAAAATTGTTCAGGGCATTACATCGAAACCGACACGCGTAATTGTCATCAGCGCAAATCAACGTGAAGAAGGAACACACTTGTTAGCAAAGCAATTGGGTGATAGCCTTCAAAATCAATTTACGTCTGTTGGATTGATTGATGCTGATTGGACTTCAGCACAAAAAGAAGGGTTTGAATCGATTCATGAACTCGTAGGTCAACACAGTTTGCAAAAAAATAAATTGGCTGTGCGCGAATTGATTCAAACTCAACTTGAACATCACCCGATTTTGATTGTGGTGGCACCGCCCATTGGATTAAGTACCGATTATTCATTTTGGTATACCAACAGTGATGCCATCGTGCATACGGTTCGTGCCAATCGTCTTTATACCAAAGTGGATCAACGCATCGAAAAAGAAATTGTGGCTCGTCAAGAACAGTTGCGCGGTGTGGTATTATTTCAAGCAGATATCGAAAACATGGAAGACTATGTTGGCGAAATTCCGAAAGAGCGCGGTAGCCTTCGTAAAACACTTAAAAAAATTATTAACCGAGATTTCAAATGATTGTAATTCAAATTCTTTTTACTTGTCTGGCTGTTTACCTAACCTTCTATAGTTTGTATTGGCTATGCCTGACACTGATTGGTTTTTCGCATCGAAGCTCGTCTTACAAAACAGTTTCGACTAACACACCTGAAATACTTTTGATTCTGCCGGCTTACAAACCGAGCGAACGCTTTTTGGATGTGCTGGACGCCTTGCCGAAAGCCATTCAAAATAGAAACATCAAAGTATTGGTGTTACTTCAAGATGCAGACGAGCGGTATTTTCACTATGCCAGTGCCAAAGGTTTTATCACCATTCAAAAATCTTTCTCACACCTCTCCGGCAATTCTTATCAACATGCGCTTCGCTTCATTACGCAGTGGATTGAGGAGCAACGGATACGGGGCACATGTCATCCGGAGTTCGTTATGCTGATTGATAAAGATAACGTGATTGCTCCTGATTTTTTTGATCGGATTACACCTTATCAATTCGATCAATTTGAAATTCTTCAAGGTGCCAGAAGATCGGTCGCTACTTCTACTACCATTGCATTTTTCGATCACTTGTCCGAGCGCCTGAACGACTTGCTTTATCGGAGTGCTAAAGAAAAAGCGCATCTACTGATGGAGATCAGCGGAAGCGGTGCACTGATTGAAACGGATTTATTTATTCGCTGTATTCATCAACTAGATTTACATGCGCCCGGCTTCGACAAAAATTTTATGGTGCAGTTGCTTACACAAGCTCGTCCAGTCAAAGCAACTTTCTTACCTCACTGTGTTGTCACAGAGGAAAAAACAAGTTCCATTCAAAATCATAACCCACAGCGCATTCGTTGGTTTGGTGAACAATATTATAATGCCATTCATCATGCCGGAACTTTGTTGCGTGCGGCCATTCAATACAGAAGAATTTCTGCACTAGACTATTGGGTAACATTGTGTCGTCCGCCACGCTCCATTCAAGTGGTCATCTCACCTATATTATGTCTTGCGGAGTGTGCTTATTACTGGAATATGAATGAGTGGCCCGTTGGATTACCGTTGTTCTCTTTATCGTGGTTGGTTTTACTGATCGCTATTCTGGCATTCTTAATGCATGAGCAAGCCTTGTTAAAAGCTACACGCTCAATCGATAGTTTAATCAAATTAGCTTACTGCAATTTCTTCAACGCGATCAAAAGTGTGCGTGCCGAAAACAAAGGAAAGTTTATTCACACTACTCATCATCTGTAATGGAGCTAACCTATTCCACAGCCAACCAAACCAATCGCTTCATTCGGGGCGAAGGCCGACTGCCGGAGTTGGTGCAATGGTTGATTTGGATTTTCGTTTCTTTATCAGTTAGCTGGCTGGTCTATTCATTTACATTCAAGGCCATTGCAGGCATTCCGGTAATTCTCATTGCTCTTCCGATTGGTGTGGCGCTTTTGTGGCGAACAGATATTGGATTGTACTTAATGTTGTTGCTCGCTTTTACCATCAGCGTATTCAATCGCTTGTTTGAAAATATTCCGATGGGCATTGCTATGGATGCCATTATTGGTGTGATGATGTGCGGCATACTCTATCGTGCGCAATATCATCGCAACTGGTCTGCATTTCGTACACCGATCAGTATTGCGATTGTCATGTGGGCCGGAATGAATATTATGGAGCTTCTCAATCCGGTTGCACCTTCACGCACTGCTTGGTTTTATGTAGTTCGTCCTGCGGTCGAATACATGATGTTGTATTTCATTGCTTACCAAACGCTCGATACGCCCGGTAAACTGTTTCGTTTTTTTTATTGCCTGATTGCGTTCAGTATCATCTCCGCGCTATGGGGAATCTGGCAAGCGACATTCGGATATTTTGCGTGGGAATACAATTATGTAGCGAGTCATGATTTAATTCATCTCGTTTTCAACTACGGAAGATGGCGTGCCATAGGCTCTATTGGGTCGCCTTCTCAATTTGGAATCATCATGGCATTAATGTGCGTGTGTTGTTTATCACTCGCGTTTGCCGCTACCAGCTTTTGGAAAAAAGTCAGTCTGTGGGCGGCTACCGGAATTACTGGGTTAGCAATGGTGTACTCAGGCACGCGCTCGGCTTATGTAATCGTGCCGATATTTTTAATTGTCTGGGTGGTACTTTCTAAAAACCCTAAGATGTATTTTATGTTGTTGCTGGGAGGCATCGCAATGACAATCATCATTATCATGCCCAGCAATAATTATCACATTCAGCGTATTCAATCTACCTTTCAACCTTCCGCTGATGCTTCGTATCAGACGCGCGCTAAAAACCGCAGCATGATTTTTCCGTGGATCGTTAATAATCCGATAGGCGGTGGTTTAGGTTCTACCGGTGTGTGGGGTCAACGATTTTCGCCCGGAACGTTTCTCGCCAACTTTCCTCCCGACAGCGGATTAATTCGTGTAGCTGTGGAACTTGGCTGGATCGGACTTTTCTTTTTCCTGTACCTCTATTATCGCGTGATCATTTACGGCAGCAAGGCCGTGATGAAAATGAAAAACGCAAATTATAAATCGATTGTGGCCGGAATCATTGGTGGAATTGTTGCCCTTTTGATTGTAGAATGGGGACAAGAAGTAGTGGGTGTTTTCCCGATGAGTATTTTATTCTGGCTCGTGCTCGCCATTCTTTTTCGCGCCATTCACTTTGATCAAGCTGAAACCTCACAACCATGATTTCCTTTCGTAACCGAATTTTCTCTTTGTCCAATATGGTGTTGGAATTTGTGTTAGGTATTGGGCTCACGATCTTCATCACGCGCTTCTATTCGCTGGAACAAGCCGGGCAGTGGTTTTTATTCATCGCCATTTTTGCATTGGCCAGCAGCATGCGCGATGCTTTGGTGCAATCCGCATTGATCAAAGGAATCAATCACACTGAAGACGCTTCCGATGCAAGTCACTTGAAGACCAACAGTGGTATCATGTTGTCAGTTGAATTCATAATCTGTTGCATCATTTTGATGTGCGCTTATTTTAGTTCGAGTAAGTGGTCGTATCTATTGTTATATTATCCGGCTTACTCGTTGCCCAATGCCGTGATGCGCTGGTTGGTTTACTACTTACGCGGCAAGCTTACACTTGCTCCCATCTTCATAGCCAATGGCTTGAATGTAATTATTCAGTTTATTGGCTTAATCATCATTGCTCGATTCAATCTTTCACTCCATTACATCATAATTCTACTGGGTATTTCCAGCGGTGCAGCAGCTTTGTACCTGATTCGATTTGTTTCTGTTCGGCAAATCATGGGTAGCAAACTTTCCAGCGAACAATTTCAACTGATCAAACAACTTGGATTTGTAGCCGCGGGGCGTGAGGCTACTGCCGCTGTGTCAACACGCATTAGTTTATTCATCACCGGCTCGTTGCTTTCGTTGCAATACACTGCCCTACTGGGCTTATCGCAGCGATTTGCGCAGGTGGCGCTATTGCCGAATAATTCGTTTCAATCGCTTCTCTTTCCATCGCTGGTGCAGCATTTTCAAAAAGGCTATCTGAAACAAGCGCGAAAACAATTTCACGAATCGATTTCACTGCTACTTGCATTCACACTCCCCTTTTCGTTGGTCGGGATTTGTTTGTCTCCTACCCTTCTCAAATTAGTAAATGGTTCGGCTTATCAACATGCGTGGATCTATTTATCGGTATATGTGTTTATCGCTACGTGCATCACTCCATTTGGAACTGCATTCGGAAGCGCCATGACAGCGTGGGGCAAACCTGAGATAACATTCAAAATCGTTTTCGTGAATAGCACTATTACTATTATCCTCACTTACATCTTCATTAAAACCATTGGCGCGTTTGGGGCGCCTCTTGCATTTCTTTTAGTGGAAGCCGTGGGCTTAATTCAGGTAAACTACCTACTTAAAAAAATCTGTGGCATTCATTTACGTGATACGATCGAATTGATACCCGGTCATTATATCAACGTATTCCAAAAATTGAAACAACAATTTCCAACCTATCATTTTTTAAAAAAATAAAATATGCATACTCCTCTCATTTCCGTAGTAGTATCTACGTTCAACCGAAAAGAATCATTGCTGCAAACGCTTCGTGGCTTGGAGACACAAACCTATTCACGAAACTTATTCGAAGTCATTATTGTGAACGATGGCAGTTTTGATGGCACTGAAGACATGCTGAAGAATTATGCGGCCGCCACACCACTTGTTTTTCGTTTTGTGTCGCAACGCAATGGCGGACCGGCAGCCGCGCGAAACAAAGGAATTGCTCTGGCTAGTGGCACCTGGATTGCGTTTACTGATGATGATTGTATACCTGATACAAATTGGCTGCAATCTATCTATACAACTATTTCAAATACCAATTGGATTGGCATCCAGGGAAGTACGTATACTGATCGCGATCGGATCACACCACTCACGCATCAAATCGATAATGAAACCGGAAATCGGAGTGTGCCGACATGCAATGCCGCATACCTGCGAAGCGCTTTGCTGGAAGTTGGCGGCTTCGATGAACTGTTTCCGTTTCCTCATAATGAAGATGCTGACTTAGCATGGCGCATTCAGCAGATTGGTATGATTGGATTCTCGGAACACATGCGCATGTATCACCCGCCTCGTGTGGACGCCTTCAAAATAGTAGCCAAACGCATGCGTATATTAGAAAGTGAATTCAGACTCTATTATAAAAACAAAAGCAGCTATCAACTCCATCGCTCCAGCTCTGCCTGGAAGAATATCTATTGGGAGATAGGTTGCAAAACACAATGGTACTACTTGAAATCCAGACTTAAATTCTGGAGAGAACCCAAGTTACTTATTCAAGGCATTTCGCTTACGCTGATATGGTGGTACGATTTAATCCGTCTCTTCCCTCAATTCAAAAAGAGCGCCAAAGAAAATAAATTGCTCTGTTCGTAAGAACTTTTATTGGTTTTGTTCCGTTGTAATGGACTCCTCCATCCGCTCAAAAGATAATTTTCATACAAAAGAAAAAGCTACTCATCGCAAAATGAGTAGCTTTTCTTACACCTAAAAAACTTATCTTCTCTTATAGGATTGGTTTATTAGAAGCAGGCTTAACCCATTTATTCAAGGTGGCATTCCAAATACGAACTACCTTAGCCGGATTTCCCACCGCCACGGAATAAGGTGGAATATCGGTCATGACAACTGAGTTTGCCCCGATGCGACAATATTTTCCGAGCACCAATGGTTCTCCATTCTTTTTGCCCATAATCACAGTACCTGTACCCACAAAAACATCTTCTTCTAAAATAACAGGCGCTTTGCTAGATGGATGGTGATGATGCGGTTTATCCGGATCGATGCCGTGGTGCATTCCTAGAATGCGAACATACTGCGAAAGCCCTACGTGCTTGTGCAAGGTAATTGGTCCAATCAAAACACAACCGATACCGGTGTGAACTTCATCTTCAATAATTACATCGTCCATGCCGTTATTGATCACCACGCCATCTTCAATGCGTGAATATGATCCTAAAGAAAATTTATTAAATGGCACTAAGTCGAGTCGTGAGCGCCAACTGATGCCCCTCCGAAAATATTTTGGAAAAATAAAAAGGCACCAAACAAACCAACGCACCTTCGCCTGGTACGGTCTCCTTCTGAATAAAATGGACAAGACTAATTTCTTAATCATTGGATTTTCCTTGACGAATGATTTCAGACTCATAATTTTTTTAAGCTACATGCAATTGAATATACTGTGCGAATTGGTGTGCCCGGTCTTTCCAGGTGTTACCCTGTGCAACGGTTACTCGCTTATCGCGGTCAGCGGACACGGATGGAATCGAAGCCTGTGCAACGAGATTTGTAAATTGTTCCGCTGTAGATGCCACATGAACCACGTGGTTCAATTCATTCAAGACTGCGGGATTAAAGTTGGTTGTGACAACCGGTTTACCCGAAGCCAGGTATTCAAATAATTTCAACGGATAAATTCCCTCACTCACTTCATCTACCAGAAATGGAATGATCGCCACATCAAATCCTTTGACAACAGATGGAGCTTCTTCATGAGCAATCGGACCGATGAAGTGAATGCGTGGATGCTGCATCACAGCAACGGGCACATAGTTAGCTTCAACGGGTCCGGCCATCACCAATTCAAAATCAGGAAGTGCTTCGACCAATATCAACAGCAAATGAAAATCAATTCTGCGTTCAATATTTCCGAGATAACCGATGATCTTTTTTCCTCGTGTAGGAATCGCGTGATGTATTGGCAAGCGCTCATCCACAGCTTGATGAAATAAATTAAAGTTAGCGCCATTGGGCACCAGATAAACCTTAGAAAATCCGCGCTCAGTAAATTGCTTGCGCAATGCCGGAGCGGTGGTGATAATCATTTCTGCATTACTGGCCGCTAACTGTTGAAGTGCCTTGCCATGCTTCAAAGTATATTTCTTCACCATGGGGTCGATGCAATGATAAACGGATGCACTGATGCGGGCTTTCAGTTTGTGCTGAAGTGTGGGATAATAAAATTCAAATGAGTTCACATAAATCACCGACTTAATTCCGGAACGTTTCAAAAAACAATTGACGCGCGCGGCAACGAGTCGCTCATTCCATTCTGTAAAAAAACGATGCACTCGCCCGGGAGGTAG
>JBGAUU010000048.1:0-32434 GCA_044228465.1 Cyclobacteriaceae bacterium | reverse complement strand
GATGATACTGCCTTTCCGCATCACAGCACCGAAGAATTATATGCCAAAATGCGCGAGCAGGTAAAAGGTGAAATGATTTCTTTCCGCACGATGGGTAACACCACAAGCGCTTTCGCGAAAGCGGAAAAGAAAGTGGAAGCTACTTACGAAACACCTTACGAATCGCATAGCTGCATGGAGCCACTGAATTGTGTGGCACATGTTACCGATGACAAAATTGAAATCTGGGGACCTATCCAAGGTCCGGATTGGATTCAACAAAATATTTGTTCACACTTCAAACTCCCTCCTGAAAAAGTAATTGTAAACATGACTTTTCTGGGAGGAGGTTTCGGTCGCAAGGCTTTTACCGATTATCCCTATGAAGCCGTGATGATTTCAAAAGAGATCAAAGCGCCCGTGCAGGTCATCTGGACACGCGAAGATGACATGACCATTGGACCGTTCCGTCCCGGCATGGTGTACCAATGCAAAGGCGCGGTGACGGGCAGCGGACGCATTGGTTCGTTTGAAACGAAAATCTCCGGTCAAAACATGGACATGCAAAATCCAGGTGCTGATAAAACAAGTTACAACGGCAGCGACACCGAAGGATTTTTAGAAGGATATTTTGAGTCGATACCACACTATAGTTTTGGTGACTCACCGTTGGATTCACCTGTGCCGGTGATGTGGTGGCGCTCGGTGTATTCATCGACCAATGCATTTGCCTTTGAAAGTTTTATCGATGAGTTGGCTGTGCAGGCAGCTAAAGATCCGATCGATTTTCGCAGACAACATTTGGGTGAACGCTACCAGTTGCTTATGAATAAATTAGAACAAGTGAGCGGTTGGAAGGAGCGCGGAAAAAATACCGGCTATGGAGTGGCCATCACCGAGTGTTTCTCGAGCATTGTTGGCGAAGTAGTGAAGGTTTCAAAAACGGCCGAAGGCAAAATAAAAATTGATAAAGTGTGGGCTGTGATGGATTGTGGTTGGTATGTCAATCCGGATATAATCAAAGCGCAAGTGGAAGGAAGTATTGTGATGGCGTTAGGCGCTGCCACGAAACATGAAACTACTTTTAAAGACGGCAAGGCTGTGGAGCGAAATTTTGATGCGTACAAAATGCCACGCATTCAAGATATACCGGAGATTGAAGTGCACATTATGGACAATGAAGAAAAAGCCGGAGGTGTTGGTGAGCCGGGCTTGCCGCCATTCACACCCGCGTTGACGAATGCCATCTTCGACTTGACGGGCACGCGCATTCGCAGGCTACCTTTCAGTTTGGATAAGATTGGCTAATTAAATTTGGATGTAATTGCTTGCGCACTTTGTGTCTTCGTAGTAGAAAAAAATAGTAAAGCAATTGAATAGGATAATCATCAACTTTTAAATTTTTAAATGAAAACTCTCTTTTTACTGACAGCTATTGCCATCACTTTTGTTTCCTTTCAAAAAAAACCTGCATTTGATTTAAAGGCGAGTATGACCCGCGGGCAAGAAGTCTACACCACCAACTGCGTTAGCTGCCACATGGAAAGAGGCGAGGGCATGGAAGGCGTTTTTCCCCCACTGGCAAAATCCAATTACCTGATGGCCGATAAAAAAAGATCGATTGTCCAAATTGTTAAAGGCGTGAGCGGTCCAATAAAAGTAAACGGTGTAGAATACAATGGGGAAATGGCGGCTATCGATTTGAGCGATCAGGAAATCAGCGATGTGTTGAATTATGTACGCAACTCATTTGGCAACAAGGGCGTTGCCGTAACACCGGATGAAGTAAAGGCAGCGAGAAAATAAACTCGCTGCCATTTAAAAACTAAGGCTGAACAAAAACGGAGTATGCAAATGCTCCATTCGCACCGGTTGTCAAGCTAACTGAATTCCCATTCTTCCAATATTTAGCAATGGCAACGAATCTGTTATTGTATTCTCCTCCCGCCACATAGACATCGCTGCCAACTACAGTGAGCGCTTTGGCCGAGCTGTTGCTGTTGCCAACTCCGGCCATTAAGTCAGACATCGTTCCGTTTTTCCAATATACGCTGGGTACTGATCCACTGCTGCCGCCACAAACATGAATATCATTTCCGGTAACATAAATAGAGCGGGCTGCTGCGTTCAAAATACCGCTCGGTAAAATTACAGGCGCACCATTTTTCCAGTATTTGGCAATACTACCTGTTGCTCCTAACTCTGAACCAGCTACATACACATCGTTATTGGCAACAAAAACAGAATAGGTATTCGCGGCCTTTGTTCCATCTGTTAACTCTACTCCCGTTCCGTTTTTCCAATATTTAGCAACGTCAATGCCATTGCTGTTTCTTTCATAACCGGCCACGTACACATCATTACCTACAACTAAAATATCTTCGGCAGATGCATATTGGGTGCCATCTGTTAAATTAACGCGGGTTCCATTTTTCCAATAAACAGCATACGATCCACCTTTCACGCTGTACTCATAACCGGCTACATAAATATCATTACCGGAAATAGTAATTGTATTGGCTGCCGCTGTAATGGTGCCATTGGTTAGATTGGTTGGAGTTCCATTCTTCCAAATTTTTGCTACAGAAATAGTAGAAGCATTATATTCAACACCTGCTACAAACACATCATTGCCGGAGGCCGCAATGTCATAAGCAACAGCGTCTTTGCTTCCATCGGTCAACGAAACGGCTGATCCATTGCGCCAATATGTAGCTATTGTTTTTCCGGAGTTGCTGGTTTGATTTCCGGCAACAAAAACGGTAGGAGTCTTTGGTGAGTCGGTGGTACCACAAGATTCCAAAAGTAAAAGCGAGAGTACTAAACTAAAGACAACAAATAATCGCAGGGTCATACGGATAAACTTTTTTAATTTGACTTAATTTTATGCAGGATTAAAATTTTATGGTTATGCCTGCCTGCTGCACAGACAAGTTGAAATTGAATTTAACCGAACTGGTTTTATTGCCCTGATTATAGATCGAAACGGCTTCTTTTGTTTTTTTATTGAACGCATTGTTGAAAGGAATTGATACAACAATTAACCCGGCACCTATACCGGCCAGTTCCCAACTAGGATTGCCGCCAGCGATAGCTGTACCGATGGGCCATCCTACTAAAAAACCACCTGCCACTCCAAAAATGGTGGCGGCTGTTCCATTTGGTTTGGCTTGCTGAAATAATTTTGAAGCTTCCGGGTTGGCTTGCAGTACAGAGCCAAGTTGCTTAACTGTAAGCGGCTTATTGGCTTGCGAATATTTGTAGCCACCAAAAACTTTTGTTATAGTGATGGATTCAGACTGTGCAAAGGAGCTAATAGCAAAGAGTAAAATAATAGTGGGGGTAAAAATGTACTTCATGTTTAGTAGTAAATTTAAAGTTTATTTAGTTGAATCAGTTCTACGGATAAAATCTATGTTTGTTGTTACATGTTTAGCCAGTTGGATTTGTTTTAGTTTGAGCAATAAAATACGCAACCATCAGATTGGGCACCCAGGCTAACCATGATACTACTTGATATGAAAAAATAAAATCATGGGTAGTGACCATAAACAGAGGTAGCCAAATTCGTAAAGTAACTGCACCAACGCACATCGCATAACTATAGATCATCCATTTTTGATGCAACTGTATGTTTCCGTTTAGAACTGTGAGAAATCCCTTAACGGTAGTGTAAGCCCAAATCAAGCCTCCGATCATAAAACCAAAAAAAGCAATATAGCCACCTTCTGCAAAGAAGCCAATATAGCCTATCCCGATGGCGCTAAGCCACACACAAAACACATACACCTTTCCGATCAAGCGATGAAATGTAATAGAATAACTGCGTAGTCCCTGGATGAATTGCAGCCAACCTACCAACAAAGCAATGCCTCCAAAAGAGATGTGCATATAAAAAAATGTTTTCCATACCCAATCGGATAAGAGCGTATCACTCTTCATAGTTAGAATACCGACTTTTCCTGTTCCCAGAAAAAACTGTAGCGGGTAAATGCCAATCAACATTATAAGAAAGAGGAGCGGCATGTAAAGTATCCGCCTACTCCATTTTGAACGAATTGAAATCATTTTTTTCTGCAAAGAGAATGCAATCGCGCGTGTCAAGCGTTCCGATTTATACATGGGGATAAATCCGTATTTTTGGATTTGGAAAATGTATCTAGCTGAAAATCAGTGTTCCTGAAAAGTGGAACTTCGGCATAGTTGAAATTTTATAGATCAACTACTCACCTGCCTTGATTTGTATATGTTTTTGGCTCAGATAGATCGTGGGTGATAGCCCTGTTACATTTTTAAAGTTGCGATAAAATGCTGTCTTGGAGTTAAACCCACATTCAAATGCCAATGCCAGCAATGTGTACTTTTGGTTGGCAGGAAGTGCTACTATTCTTTTAAATTCTTCAATCCGCCTACCGTTGATATAGTCGTAAAATGTTTTTGATTCCATTGAATTGATCACCTGTGACAAGTGGTTGGGGTGAACAGCCAGTTGACCTGCCAATTCGCTCAAAGTCAACTCCGGGTTTAGAAAAACCTTTTTCTCATCCATCATCTTTTGAAGGTTTTCGTGAATGAGCACTTGCGCTTCGGCCGTCAATGTTGATTTAAGATATTTTGACTTAGATCGCCCGGACGGTGATGCCTCACTATTTGTAACTTCATGATTTTGTGCAATTTCTATTGTTTCAGGTTCTGGTGTTTGTGTAAAGATGCCCACTTGTTTGATGCCGAAATAACCAAGCAAAAGCACAAACACTGCAACCAATGAAAAAATAATTAGATCATTACCATAAAAAACGGCAAGCCAAACCAACCCTAACCCATAGATAAGGTATTGCAGCCAAGCCAAATTGATCTTTTCTACATGAGAAAAATTTTGACGAAGTGCTTCCTTATGTTTTTGCAAAAGAAGAATCGATAAAGCCAAATACACTACTCCTGATACCATGACGATTATCTTATGGGAAAGTAGCAGCCATTCATAACCCTTGCCATGGTTGGCAAAAACCTCAAGTCGCTCGGCATGCGTTAATGAATAAAATGGCACCAGTACCAAAAAGAAAAACAGTGGAACACCGAAATGCAACCATGCCCATTTTTTAAGATAAGAATGCTGGGCAGTGAGTGAGGCTGTGTAGACATATAGCATCGGGCCATGCAACAACGGAAACGGAAATGAAATCAGTAAGTAAGGATAATAATAGGGATCAACAGTAGTGCTGATGTAATACAAGACCAAATGCGTCCCGATAATCACTAACCAAATGGCCAAAATTCCATCTGCTTTGCTTCTGTTGCGCTTAGTAATAAGCACCAGCGCCAAAAGAAACGCGATAGTAATGGCGGAGATGTAAATCATGGTAGCAAATTCTAAAAATCCGGTTGTCTAAAAAGTTTATAAGTTGTCGGTAGCTTGTAAACGTTGAACCCAACGGATGGTGTGGCCGTCCGGATCGTCAACATACCATTCTTTGGTACCCCAAGTTTGAACAGTAGGCTGTGTATGTACAGGCGAATCAGTTCGTTTATTTATGTAACCTCTGGCCAAAACGTCCAAATAGATATCATTCAGATTTTCAACAATAATGGCCACACGATTTCCCAAACTGCCATCGCCACTATGCGAAGATAGATGTAGCTCATGGCCACCGTATTTCAGGATAGAAAAAGCAGGTTCGGACAAAGGCCGATCACTGCAAAGCGTAAAGCCCAGCATGCGCGTGTAAAAATCAATCGACCGTTGAACATGGCTGCACTTCAATAGGGGGACGATCATAACCATTCAAATTATGCAGTAATATAACTTTTTTGACAAATCTATCTTGCGCGTTTTTCTCGCTCGTAAATCGCGACTACCTTTGTGCTTTTACGATGGCTATGGCAGACGAAAAAAGTTTAAATTTCTTAGAAGAGATTGTGGAGGCTGACCTGAGGGATGGCAAATACACCAGCATTGCTACACGCTTCCCTCCGGAGCCTAACGGCTACCTTCACCTAGGGCATGCCAAAAGCATTTGCCTCAATTTCGGCTTGGCGCAGAAATATGGCGGCTACACCAATTTGCGTTTCGATGATACCAACCCCGTGACAGAAGAAACAGAATATGTAGAAAGCATAAAAGACGATGTGCGTTGGCTGGGCTTTCATTGGGCCAATGAATTATACGCTTCGGATTATTTTCAGCAGTTGTATGACTTTGCGGTGGTGCTGATCAAGAAAGGATTAGCGTATGTAGATGATAGCACCAGCGAAGAAATTGCTGCGCAAAAAGGAACCCCAACCAAGCCCGGCACGAACAATAGCTATCGCGATCGCTCGATCGAGGAAAATCTGACGCTCTTCACCGACATGAAGGCAGGTAAATATAAGGATGGTGAAAAAGTACTGCGTGCCAAAATTGACATGGCGCACACCAACATGCTCATGCGCGATCCGGTAATCTACCGCATCAAGCATGCACATCATCACCGAACAGGCGATGCGTGGTGCATTTACCCAATGTATGATTTTGCCCACGGCCAAAGTGACTCCATCGAAAAAATAACACACAGCATTTGCACACTTGAGTTTGTTCCTCATCGCGAGTTGTACGACTGGTGTATTGAAAAGCTGGAGATTTATCCATCACATCAATATGAATTTGCACGGCTCAACATGACGTATACCATGATGAGCAAACGCAAGCTGTTACAATTAGTAAACGAAAAACATGTAAGTGGCTGGGATGACCCGCGTATGCCTACGCTCAGCGCTGTGCGCAGACGCGGATACACTCCGGAAAGCATTCGAGAGTTTTGTGACAAGATTGGTGTTGCCAAACGCGAAAACTTGATCGACATTGGATTATTGGAGTTCTGCGTGCGTGAGCATCTCAACAAAATTTCGTTGCGCAGAATGGTGGTGCTAGATCCGATCAAAGTGGTGATCACTAATTATCCGGAAGGAAAAGAAGAAACTTTGACCAGTGAAAATAATCCGGAAGATGAAGCAACCGGATCGCGCACAATTCCATTCAGCCGCGAACTCTACATAGAGGCAGATGACTTTATGGAAGTGCCTCCCAAGAAATATTTCCGATTGGCTCCCGGTCAAATGGTGCGCTTGAAGAGCGCTTACATAATTAAGTGCGAGGAGGTAATCAAAAATGCAGAAGGCAAAGTAACAGAGCTGCGTTGCGCGTATGTGCCCGAGAGCAAGAGCGGATCGGATACTTCCGGCATTCACGTAAAGGGTGTTATTCATTGGGTAAGTGTAGCGCACGCATTGCCAATCGAAGTACGCTTGTACGATCGACTTTTTGTAACAGAAGACATGAACCGCATTGAAGATGATTTCAAGAATCATTTGAATCCGGAGTCATTGAAGATATTAACCACTGTGTTTGCAGAGCCCTCATTGAAAGAAGCTAAAGATGGAGATCGCTTTCAGTTTATGCGCACGGGTTATTTTTTTAAAGATAAAGATTCCACCGCTTCAAAGATGGTGTTCAACCGCACCGTTACGCTGAAAGATATGTGGGCAAAAGAAGTACGGAAAGGTGCTTAGCAAAGGAGGATGCATGGGGCGCATTTATTTTGGAAAATAGTTTTAATCGAGGGAATAAGATAATCAAGTGCATTGTCTAATGGACAAAACGTAAGAAATATGAAACTTTCCATTCTCACTCTAGCGCTATCCTTGATTATACTCAGCGGAAGCGCACAAACAACAAATCCACCTCCAACAGATAAAACTCAAGTTGCTTCTGCTATGTCCAGCAGAGAAGGCAAACATCGCCATTTTAGAGGCAACAAAAAGAAGCATGGTAATTATGGACGCGGTCATCATGGACGTGGTCGACAGAAAGGCCGCCACCGCCATCATCATTCACACTGATTTGTAATTTGAAAAACATTGATCAATTTAAACGCTAATCCAATAACTCTTTTTCTATGAATTTGAATAACAGCATGCGCATCTATCACCGCTATCTTGGATTTTTTTTGGCAGGTATCATGGCGGTTTATGCCATCAGTGGTATCATCTTAATTTTCCGCGATACCGATTTTTTGAAAGTTGAAAAGAAAGTAGAGAAAGAGCTAAAGCCTAATCTAGAAGCAGAAGAACTAGGTAAGGCATTGCGAATTCGTGAATTACAAGTAACCGGCACGGATGGAGCCATCGTTTCGTTTGCGCAAGGAACGTACAACAAAGAAACGGGAGTTGCGAGCTACACGAACAAAGAATTGCCTCTGGTACTCAATAAAATGACGCAACTTCATAAAGCCAACACGAAGCAGCCGCTTTTTTTTCTAAATATTTTGTTTGGCCTTTCACTTTTCTTTTTTGTTGTTTCTTCCTTTTGGATGTTTTTGCCGGGAACAGATGTTTTTAAAAAAGGACTCTACTTTGCTGCTGCAGGTTTGGTGATTGCACTGGTGCTGATTTTTATCAAATAGATTCAATACGATGTCAACCAGTGGGGCGAAAGTGAAGCAACTCAAGCTTATCAATGGGTTGGTCGTTTTCGCTTCACTGGTTGGCTATCTGGAATGGGGAAAAGACAGCCACCAGTTTTTAGGGCAAGCAGAATGGGAAGTGATATCCAAACTCCTCACTGACCCAATTTCGGTTTTGCATCCATTTACTTTACTCCCCATGGTTGGCCAAATCGTTTTACTAATAACGCTCTTTCAAACTTTTCCTTCTCGAAAACTCACGGTGCTTGGAATTGCCTGTCTGGGAATCTTAATTGGCTTTATGTTCGTGATAGGGCTGCTTGGAATGCACATTAAAATTGTGGCCTCTACACTTCCCTTTGTGGCATTGGCTGCCATTGCTTTGCACATGCATTATAGAAAGTAATCCCACTACCATCAGTGGAAAGACGTTTGTGTCACACTCACGACAAAGCGTCACTTTCTCGGATATCATATCACTACGATCAATGAAATTTACGTTTCGTATTCAGATACCTTTTTTTAATCTTGAGTTCCCCCATTCTTTTACATCGCAGCAATACCCGATTGCTCGCCACCCTCTCCGTTGGCATACTAATATTGGTGAGTTATTTCATCATCAACCATTATTATACATCGCTATACAAATCCAAAATGGAAGTGTTGCACCGACTAATGGCAATTTCGCAAACAGGTGCCTTATTGCTGGATGGCGATATGCATAACGCTATCGCAACGCGTTACCCTGACATGGATCAGATTCAAACGACCAATCAGGACGTGGATTATCAAAAGATGCACCAACTCCTGCGGAAGATTAAAGACGTTAACCAGTTGGAGACACCGCTTTACACAATTGTATTTTTTCCTGCTGATAGTACTTTTCGATTTATCGTCACCTCTTCCGACAAGCCCTACTATCGGCATGCCTATAAAAATTATCCCAATGCGCTGCTGAATGATTGGGAAATTGGTGGTACACTGGATAGTTATCATGACGAAAACGGTCAATGGCTATCGGCATTTGCACCCGTAAGAAATAGAGAAGGCAAGGTGGTAGCACTGCTCGAGGCAGATGAAAACTTTGAATCATTTGCGATGCGCGCACGAAATGAGTTGTGGCGAAACGCATTACTTTCTATGCTTCTGGTTATTCCGTTTGGCTTATTATTGTTTAACTATTTTGCGCGAACATTTAAAAAGCAGGAGGAGGATCAGCAAATGTTGTTGCAGCAGAAGGAAGAGATTGAAGCGCAAAACGAAGAAATCAAAACGCAAAGCGATGTTATTGAAGAACAAAACCACGATTTAGAAATGCGTGTGCAGCAGCGGACAGCCGAATTGCAGACAACGAATGAGCAGCTAGCGAATTTTCTTTACCACTCTTCGCACGATGTGCAAGCACCCATTGCTACATTGAAGGGACTGAAGCAATTGCTTACTTATGAGGTAAGCACAGAAAATGGAAAAGAGTATGTTGGGCGAATGCAAATTACCTTAGAGCGCCTGGATCAAATGGTGAAAACAATCCAAAAGGTTCATCATGTTAAAACAATAGCGCCTCACTATAGCCCAACAAATATTGAAGAAGTGGCTCTGCAGGTTTTCGAATCGTTTCCAATGGATAATAGCAAGATTCACTTTCGTGTCGATGCGAACATAATCATTCATACCGATCGCGAATTGTTAAAAATGATAGTGTATGAAATTCTGAAAAATGCATTGCACTTTAATCCCTATCACCCCAATTTGATCATTACCATTCAAGTAAAGCAAATACAACAGCAGTGGTGTATTTCAATTCATAACAATGGAGAACCCATAACGAACGAGGCGCGCCAAAACCTTTTTGTTATGTTTAAGCGCGGTCATGAACTTTCTCATGGAATTGGGCTTGGACTTTATACTGCAGCAATCTGCGCACAGCGAATGAATGGTCGACTAACCCTTGACGATCAAAACGAAACGGGCGTTGCTTTTTTAATTTGGCTCGAAAATAGTTGATCTGCACCGGCAATTTGTTTCGTTTCAAATTATTACGCCATCATAGAAACAAGCATATTTGTGAACGATGGATATTCAAAGCAAGATTTGTGTAATTATACCTGCATTCAATGAAGAAAATGGAGTGGGTCAAGTGATTCAGGAAATTCCAAAAGATTTAGTGAGTGAGATAATTGTAGTCAACAACGCATCAACCGATAACACTGAACAAGTAGCGCTGCAACAAGGTGCTACTGTGCTGCGCGAGCCGGTACCAGGCTATGGTAGAGCATGCCTAAAGGGAATCGACTATCTTCAAAAAAGTCATACGCAACCTGACATCGTAGTGTTTTTAGATGCCGATCATTCTGATTATCCAAACGAAATGAAAAAACTCATTGTTCCCATTGAACGAGACGGTATTGATCTGGTGATTGGATCGCGCGCACTTGGAACGAAAGAAAGTGGCTCAATGACACCACAACAAATTTTTGGCAATTGGTTGGCTACGCGACTTTTAAAATTGTTCTATGGTGTTAAGTTTACCGACTTAGGTCCGTTTCGGGCAATTCGATTTAAAAAACTGATCGAGCTAAACATGCAAGACAAAACGTATGGCTGGACGGTGGAGATGCAATTGAAAGCAGCTAAAATGGAAATGGCTTGTGTAGAAGTGCCGGTTGGTTATCGCAAACGAATAGGGTTTTCAAAAATATCCGGAACAGTGAAAGGCACTATTCTGGCAGGCTATAAAATTATTACGACTATTTTCAGATATTTATAAACTTGTGATAGCCTTCGATGTTCCATGTAATTAAATCATGCAGGTAGTTGTAATCATAATTTACGCACTGACCCTTGGCTATATTTTTTTATTTAGCATGGGTCAATTGCATTTAACATGGATTTACACCCGTATTCCCAAGAAAAAAGATTCAGCTCCGTTACTTACGACTAGACCGATGGTAACTATTCAGTTGCCGATATACAACGAGAAATATGTAGTAGAGCGTTTGATTGATGCAATAACGCATTTTGATTATCCGAAAGAAAAATTAGAGATTCAAATTCTGGATGACTCAACCGATGAGACCACCGCGTTGATCTTACAGAAGATCGAATCGCTGCGACATCTGAATTTAACGATTCATTTGATTCATCGTGAAAACAGAGTAGGCTATAAGGCTGGAGCGCTCGCACATGGATTTCAATTAGCCGCAGGAGAATTCATTGCCATTTTTGATGCTGACTTTATTCCGTCACCGGATTTTTTGCAAAGGACATTGCCTTATTTTCAAAATGAAAGAGTTGGTGTGGTGCAAACACGGTGGGGACACATTAACAAAGACTATTCCTTGCTGACACAATTGCAGGCATTTGGATTGGATGCACACTTTTCTATTGAGCAAGGTGCGCGCAGTGCAGCCGGGAGTTTTATCAATTTTAATGGCACATGTGGTGTGTGGCGTAAGTCATGTATAGCCGATGCCGGTGGCTGGAGTTTTGATACACTCACGGAAGATTTGGATTTGAGCTATCGCGCCCAGCTCAAAGGCTGGAAGTTTTATTATCTGGAAGATGTAGAAACGCGAGGAGAGTTGCCCATTATCATGTCGGCTATTAAGTCACAGCAATATCGGTGGAATAAGGGCGCAGCGGAAACAGCTCGCAAAAATTTTGGCAGTGTATTGCGATCACCATTTTCGGTGAGGAACAAGCTTCACGGTTTTTTTCATTTATTCAATAGCTCGGTTTTTATTTGTTTGCTGATAGCGGGGTTGTTGAGCATACCTATGTTATATTTTAAGCAAGCCAATCCAACGATTAAATGGGTTTTTAATTTAGGTATCATTTTTTTAGCCGGGTTTTTATCGATTACACTTTTTTATTGGGTAGCTACGAAACGATTCAACCCTTTGAATAGACGAAAAATATTTTGGTATCTCTATCCTCGTTTTCTAATTGTTTCGATGGGATTATCATTGCACAATGGTTTAGCCGTTTTAGAAGGACTGATCGGCCGAAAGACGCCTTTTGTTCGGACACCAAAGTTTAATGTGCAGCACAGAACCGATTCCTGGAAGAATAATGTCTACATCCAAACGAAGATAAACGGATTAACGATTGGCGAAGCCATACTTTGCATTTATTTCATTTTTGGAATTGTAGTCGGAATCCTATTGAACGATTACGGATTACTCTTCTTTCATGCGATGATGGCACTGGGTTTTGGAAGTGTATTTTACTACTCAATGAGGTCGACTGTACATGGTTCATAAAAAAACCATCTCCCTGTTGTTCGCTGCGCTCTGTGTGGTACTCTATGTGGGTTTGGCTTTTTTTATAGAGCGAGCGCAGACAATCGAGCTACTTTCCTCCTTCGCAATTCTTTTTGGGGTTTATATCTGGATATGTAAAAAGAATTATGAGAATGAGATAACTTTTTGGATTGTCGCATCTTTCGTATTTCGGTTGTGCTTTTTATTTTCGATTCCCAAATTGTCTGATGATTTTTATCGATTTCTTTGGGATGGACATTTACTGAATGCAGGGTATCATCCATTCGCGCATGTACCTCGCTACTATATCGAGCAATCTGTTTCAACCAACGGCATTTCGATAGAATTATTCAATCAACTTAATAGCCCGGACTATTTTACTATCTATCCACCAGTCAATCAATTTATTTTCTGGCTTTCAACCAAATTAGGTGGTAATGTGATTTGGGTCGGAGTGTTCATCATGCGCTTATTTATTTTTCTGGCAGAGTTTGGAAGTATTTGGTTCATGCGAAAAATATTAATTCATCATCAACTGCCAAGCTCCTCAGTATTGATTTATTCGCTCAATCCATTAGTTATCGCTGAATTGACAGGTAACTTGCACTTTGAGGCGTTGATGATTTTCTTTTTGTTGGCGAGCTATTGGTTTTTACTTCGCAACCGAGTTATTCTCACAGCTCTTTTTTTTAGTCTCGCTATCTGTACTAAATTACTTCCTGTCATTTTTCTTCCTCTTTTTATGGTGCGCATGGGCTGGAAGCGGGTGTCAATCTTTTACGCACTCACTTTTTTGCTTACGCTACTCTTTTTCTTTCCACTTCTTAACTTGGAAATTATTACAGGCTTTCGCGAAAGCATTGGGTACTACTTCAAGAAATTTGAATTCAATGCCAGTATTTATTACTTCGTGCGCGAGTGGGGCTTTTGGAAATATGGCTACAACATCATTCAAACGGTAGGATGGAAGTTAGCATTGTATGCATCTGGAGCAATTTTTCTTTATTGTGGGTATGATGCGTGGCGCGAGCGTGCTAAGAGGGAGCTGAGTACACTATGGATGGGTTATCTCATACTGTTGACAATCTATTTCTTGTTTTCTACGGTTGTGCATCCGTGGTATGTTTGCTCGCTGGTTGCATTTAGTGTTTTTACAAATTCTCGATTTGCTATTGTTTGGAGTGCGTTGATACTATTGACGTATGTGGGATATTCTGAAGAAGGATACCACGAATCACTTGCACTTGTGATAACAGAATATGTTTTAGTTGGTATTTTTGCGTTGATTGAATGGCGCAATCATTATAATTTGAGTAAAGGCCAAATCGGATCATAGTATGCAATGGCTTCCATTTTTATTGTTTTCGGGTAGCATCTGGTTGATCGCTTTAAAATCTCTTTTAGTGCTTCCATTTATTTATATGATTGCCCGGTTGCACATCAAGAGGTGGGAGAAGGTCTGTTGGATTTTACTTGCATTGTTGTTTACGTGGCTAACCATTTTTGTTTTCTACCTATTCCGAAACTCATTTATCTTACTGAGGCGCGAGCGTAGAAAATTTAATCCTTCGTTTCGGAGAGGTCGTGAGCCAAAACCGCAAACGCCTGATAAATGAAAAAGCGATTAATACTTTTTTTTCGCAATCCGGAATTAGGAAAAGTAAAAACGCGCCTCGCAAAAGATGTAGGAGATGAACGTGCCCTTGCCATCTACCTCGCTTTGTGCGAACACACATTGAAGGTGTCGCAAGCTTTGCCTTGTGATAAAGTGGTTTATTATTCTCACCAAATAGAGCAAGGCGACTTATGGCCGGATGGGTTGTATGATAAGAAAGTGCAATCCGGAAATGACTTGGGTGAACGAATGGCAAATGCTTTTGTGGAAGAATTTAAATCAGGGTACGAATCCATTTGCATTATCGGCACCGATTGCCTCGAATTGACGACTGAAATTTTGAAGCAGTCACATGCGGAATTGGAAATAAGTGATGCTGTGATTGGTCCTGCCCGGGATGGTGGATATTATTTATTAGGAATGAATCACTTTCATCCGGAATTCTTCAAGAACAAGTATTGGAGCACTGATACTGTTTATCAGCACACCATCACTGATTTCGAAAATCAATCTTTATCTTATTCTATTCTGCCATTGCTGCGCGATGTAGATGAATTGAAAGATTTACCTGCTCATTACCTTTGAATGGAAAAAATTATTTCAATGCGTCCAGATCGCGAATTAAAATTCGCTTGCGATCGAAGTTGATCAGATTCTTATCCTTCAAATCATTTAGAATTGTAGTCACCGTTTGCCTCGATGTTCCCGTAAGGGAGGCAATATCCTGATGTGTAAGTTTGGTTTGAATCAATGTTTCGTAGCCTACTTTTTTTCCTTTCCAGGCAGCAGCATCTTTTATAAACTCTACTACACGTGTGCGAGCATCTTTGAATACTAATAGTTCTAGTTTGCGCTCTAGTTTCATTAGGCGTAAGCCTACAAACTTCAGCATCTTAAAACTGAGCTCACGATTTTCATACATCAGCGCCTTCATTTCATCTAAACTCAGCGGGCAGATTGTGCAATCTTCCATAGCCTGCGCAAAGTCTCTACGCTTTTCTTCTCCGGCCAAAGCCAGTTCGCCAAAAATCTCCCCTGTGGTGAGGATGGCCGTAGTAATTTCTTTTCCATCATCTAAGTAATGTCCAATTTTCACCCGACCATTCACAATCATGTAAATATGAGTGGCTTTATCTTCCAAGAAATAAATGAATTGGTCGCGTTTGAATTGCAGAAATGTATGTTTGCCCGCCATCGCTTTTACTTTGTGAGGGCAAAGCGTGTTATAGAGATTTACACTTTCAAAGTACCAAAGTGCTGCAGTGTTAGTCATTACTTTTTAGCTGGTTATTCACTAAGTTAGCGCAAATTTTAGCATAAAAGTTCATGCAACCGCATCGTCTCAGTGAAATTTGGATTTATCCCATCAAATCCTTGGGCGGAATTCGATTGCACTCATCCCGTGTTTTGGGCAAGGGATTGGCTTTTGACAGACGTTGGATGTTGATCGATGAGACAAATACCTTTATGTCTCAGCGAATTAATGCTGAATTAGCCCTTTTCAAGCTTCAGCCTGTTACTGATGGCTTTATCATCTCTTTTCAGGAGAAATCGCTGCGATTGTCGTTTCAAAATGAATACTTACCTGAGAAAATAACAGCGCGCGTGTGGGATGATGAGGTGCAGGTGCACGAGGTAAGCAAAGCACATAGCTGTTGGTTTTCAGAGCAAGTGGGTTTTAACTGTAAGCTGGTGGCCTTTCCGGAAGAGCATGGGCGCAAAGTTGATCCCCGCTATGGCGATGAAAATGATCACGTCAGCTTGGCCGATGGCTATCCATTTTTAATTATTGGGCAGGCTTCTTTAGATGATTTGAACAGTCGCTTGCCAGAACCAATTTTAATGAATCGTTTCCGGCCTAATTTGGTTTTTACAGGAGGTTCGCCATTTGAAGAAGATGCGTGGGCTAACTTTACAATCGGAAAAAATCGGTTTAAAGGTGTGAAACCATGTGCGCGTTGTGTGTTGATTACCGTAAATCAGGAGAATGCAGAGAAAGGAAAAGAACCGTTAGCGACATTATCTACCTATCGCAAACGCGATAATAAAATTTACTTTGGACAAAACGTTTTAGCAATTGATCATTATGAAATTCATGAAGGAGATGAGATCACTATTCACCCGTCCGCTTAACTTCCTAGCTGCGGTATCGCTTTTATTTTTTGGAGCTTGTGTTAATAAGAACAAACCTTTGCCCATTTTTGGTCAGCGCGACTTAGTGGGAACAGATACAGTTTACCACACGATCGCACCATTCCAATTTGTAGATCAGGATAGTGCTTTGGTTACGAATGCCACTTTTCAGGATAAGATTTATATAGCCGATTTTTTCTTTACCTCTTGCCGCACCATCTGCCCGATTATGAAAACTCAGATGGTGCGCGTGTACGAGGCAACGAAAGAAATGCCCGATGTTCTTTTGCTATCACACACCATCGATCCCGAATATGATACAGTCGCTTTGTTACACGATTTTGCTGAGCGTTTAGGCGTGGAAAGTAAGCGCTGGCATTTTGTAACGGGCGCCAAAGATTCGATTTACAAGATTGCTCAAACGAGCTATTTCGCGACAGCCATGGAAGATAAAAGCGAGCCCGATGGATTTATTCATAGCGGAGCATTTTTACTAATTGATAAAAAAGGCAGAATTCGTGGAAAATACGATGGCACCAAAGAAGAAGATGTAAACCGCCTGATTGTAGAAATTAAAAAATTGCGCAGCACCAACGGCATCTAAGCTATCATGCGCTTACCATCTACGTATCGAATTGTTTTAAGTATTCTGATAACCTGGATCGTGTTGGAATCTTGTGGATCTTTCAGTTCGCGCGATACTAAATTTCAGCAGTATTATGTGCAGGGAGAAAAATTGTATATACGGCATTGTAGCAATTGCCATCAGAAAGAAGGCACCGGTTTGGGTTTAGTCTTTCCACCGCTAGCGCAATCAGACTACATGGAAAAAAATGTGGAGCAGGTGCTATGTTTAATGAAATACGGTCAGGTCGGAGAGATCGTAGTGAATGGAAAAGCCTATAATAAAGAGATGAAAGGCGTTTTTTCACTGACTGATTTGGAAGTGGCCGAACTGGCGACCTATATCTACAACACCTGGCAGCACAATCGTGGCATTATTGACATTTCCGATGTAACTAGGGCTCATCAAAAGTGTGATAATTAGCACTTTAAACCATCCCTAAAATTTTAGTTTCACACATATTTGGCTTAATTTTCGGTAATGACCGGTTTCCAAATTAAGCGTTTTAACACCAAGCGAGCCATTATTTCGGTTGGTGTGCTCATTTTCTTTTATGTGATGCTCCTTTTCATACTGATGAAACTGGAAGAGGATGCACCCAATCGGAAAATTGTTCATGTTCAGGATGCGGTGTGGTATCTGTTGGAAACACTTACCACTGTAGGTTATGGCGATGTGTTGCCGGTGACCTATTGGGGCCGCATGATCGGTTTTATTTTCTTGATTTCCAGTTTAGGGGTTTATGGTTTTATTATCGGACAGATCGCCAATTTTATGAATACAATACAAGAGAGCAAAATGCTAGGTTTTTCAGGAACCAACTTTAAAAACCATGTGGTTATGATCGGTTGGAATGACTTTGGTCAATCGGTGATTAGCCATTTAATTGGTGCGGGCAGACAAGTGGCGGTAATTACCAAAGAGCGCGCCAACATCGATATCATTCGTGAATACTATAATGAGAATCAGGTTTACACATTGTATTCTGATTACAATAATTTCGACTTGATTGAAAAATCAAACATTAAAGATGCCTCTATCATTTTCATAAATCTGAATGATGATACTGAGAAATTAGTGTATATCATTAATATCAAAAAGCGTTTTCCTGATTTGAATTACGTGGTTACGCTAGACAACGGAAATCTGAAAGGAACCTTTCAGGCAGCAGGTGTTATGTACACTATTTCTAAAAACGAAATTTCTTCCAAACTGCTGGCAAGTTACATCTACGAGCCGGATGTTGCTTTATTCAGTGAAGAGTTAATAGCCTATGCACACGAAGATCATGAGTATGATATGAAGCAAATTCTGGTGCGCGAGGACAATCCATTCCGGGGAGCATATTATGAAAAAGCCTTCTTCGATTTGAAGAAAGGAAGCAACGTAGTATTAATAGGTCTCGTGAAAACGGAAAACGGAGTTCGGAAATTATTGAAAAACCCGGAAGGCTCTATTAAAATTGACCAAGGCGATTATTTGGTGTTGTTGATGGATGGCAGTGGGGAAGCCCGATTGCAAAAACTTTTTCAATTAAGCGAAGGCTTGCAAAATTAATCTTCAATATATTTTTCGTACCAATCAAACTCGCGCTGCACAATGGTGGCTTTTTCTTTTTTGATGTAGTTTAAGAAAGAGGCAGCCACCGGAGAGTGTTTTTTTCCTTTGAGCCATATCAACCTCCACACGGTTTTAATTGGCAGGCCATTGACAGGCACGATCTGTAAATCGCCATCGCGCAACTCATTTTTTATGCCGATCAGTGGCATAATCGAATATCCCAGACCTGCCAGCATCGCTTGCTTGATGGCTTCGTTCGAAGTGAGTTCCATTTTTTTAGTGACTTCAATTTTATTACGCTCAAAAAATAATTCCATGGTTTGCCGTGTGCCCGATCCCTTTTCCCGATAAATCAGCGGAAGCTCTTTAATTAAGGCTTTGGAGTAAGGCCCTTTTTTAAATTTACGATCGCAGTTGCCCACCAGATATAATTTGTTTTGTAATAAATCTAATTTTTCTACTACCGGAGTGTCAGGAAGAATAGATACCAGCGAAAAGTCAACCTCATTGTTTTCTAAACTTTCCACTACCCGCGATTTGTTTGTTACGTCCATCAGCAATTCAATACCGCTGTTTTGTTTGATGAAATCAGAAAGAAAATAAGGCATTACATATTTTCCGGTTGATACCACTGAGAGTTTTAAGCGCCCGCTAAGTTGACCTTTGAATTGCAGCGTTTTGTGGTTGATCGTTTGTACCTGATTGATAATTTGCTGTGCCGCTTCGGCAATTTCTTTACCAAAATCGGTAATATAAATTTTCCGCCCCACTACTTCTGTCAAGGGAATATCAAATTGATCCTGGAAATTTTTGAGTTGAATGGAAACAGCGGGTTGCGTTAAGTGCAAGGCTTCCGCTGCCTTGGTGACACTAAGTGTTTGTGTGATTTTAAGAAAAATCTGCAATTGATTGAGCGTGTAATTCATAAGATATGATTATGTATATCATTATAAATATAAATAAAAACATATGCTTCACAACACGCATTTTTGCGCGACTAAAAAAAGATCCTATGCAAAGAAACACATTATCGAAACCATTTCTTATGTTGATCAGCCTGTTGATTTTTTGTGCGGGCAGCATTTTCGGCCAAGGCAAAGTAACACCGGAAGAAGCGCTAAAGCGATTGAAGGAGGGTAACCTTCGATTTGTACAAGGCCAATCGACCAAACCACGTCAGGATTTTTCGCGTATCAAAGAAGTTGCTTCGGCACAATTTCCATTTGCCACAATTATCGGTTGCTCGGACTCGCGCGTGCCAAATGAAATTATTTTTGATCAGGGCTTGGGTGATTTATTTATTGTGCGAACGGCAGGACAGGTTTCCACCTATGCCTCCTGGGGTAGCGTTGAGTTTGCGGAGGAAATTTTAGGTACCAAGCTAATAGTGGTGCTTGGGCACACCCAATGCGGTGCAGTGAATGCTGCCGTAAAGTTACCGGAAGTGCCCGGTCATATCATCACACTGATTAACGCCATCAAACCGGCTGTAGAGGCAGCGAAAAAAACGCATCCACATGATTTATTAGATGCATCGATTCGTGAGAACATACGCATGCAAGTGGAACAATTGAAGGCGCTGGAACCTGTACTCGCCAAGCGCGTCCGCGAAGGATCAATTCAAATTGTAGGTGCACTCTATGATTTGCAAACTGGTCAGGTAGAATTTTTGAACTAACCGAGCTGTAATCAATATGCTAACTAGTATTCTCACACCCATGGTGCTCGCCTTTCTACTGGGCATCATTGCTTCACGTGTCAAAAGTGATTTAAAATTTCCCGACTCGCTTTACCAATCATTAACTATTTATTTGCTAATAGCGATTGGTTTAAAAGGTGGGTATAAACTCTCGCATGCAGATTTTGCGCAAGTATGGCAACCTGCCCTGGTGGCGATTGGATTATGTTGCTCTATTCCGTTGTGGACATATTTACTTATGCGAAAGGTTGGGAAATTTGATGTGCCTAATGCGGCAGCATTAGCAGCGCACTATGGATCTGTTTCGGCTGTAACCTTTAGTGCGGCATTGGCATTCCATGATACATTAAAAATTTCGTACGAAGGTTTTATGCCGAGCTTGCTCGCGATGATGGAAATTCCTGCAATTCTGATAGGTATTTCATTGGCACGCATCAATGCTCCTTCCAACCAACAAGAACAAGTGCCCATCAAAGAAGTTGCCCGTGAGTTGCTGGCGGGAAAAAGTAGTTTGCTGCTGATCGGATTTTTGACGATTGGTTTTTTTGTAGGAGACAATGGATGGGATCAAGTAGCACCTTTGTTTGATGCGCCATTCAAAGGAGTGCTTACATTATTTCTACTAGAAGCAGGATTGGTCGCAGGAAGAAAATTGTCGGACCTTAAAAAAGGCGGAATGTTTTTAGTGGGTTTTGGTATCATCTTCCCTATAATTCATGCGACCATTGGAATTTATCTAGCCAGTTTGGTAGGCATGAGCTTAGGTGGCGCCACTATCGTAGGTGTGTTGGCTTCCAGTGCATCTTACATTGCAGCGCCTGCCGCTTGTCGGGTAGCGTTACCGGAAGCAAACCCATCGTATTATCTTACCGCAGCGTTGGCCATCACATTCCCGTTCAACATCACGCTAGGATTACCGCTTTATCATCAAATTGCACAACTGATCATCACTCCATAACACTATGAACCATCTGCAATTACTCACTATCATCGCAGAAGAAGCATTGGCTTCTTCAATCGAGAAAGAAATTGTTTCGCTGGGCGCGAAAGGATACACGGCAACGGCTGTTTCCGGAAAGGGATTGAAAGACGTACGCGACAACCAATGGGAAGGAGAGAATGTAAAAATTGAAACAATTGTGTCTGAAGAAAGCTGCCAGAAAATTTTAGCTCATCTGCAAAAGAAATATTTTGAACGCTATGCGATGATTGCCTTTTATCATCCGGTAGAGGTAATACGAACACAGCATTTTTTGTAGGAACGATAAAAAGTGAAATGGCCGTCTGCAATGACGACCATTTTTTAGACTTTAACTTTCTATTTGAATTTCAATCCAAACAATGGGCGCAGGTATTTTATTCTGCGAATAATTTCGTAGGTACCAAAACACCCGAGCAGCGTGAGTAGCAACGTAAGGAGATATTGAAATTGCACCGGTATTTGCAGAGGAAAAACAATAGCTGAAGCTGTATATAAAAATATCATGTGAAGAATATAAACTGGATAAGCTGCTTCGCTCAGATAATTCAATGCTTTGCCCGGACGGTTTAAATGAAGATGACTGAAGGATAATACCGTCAATACCCAACTAACTGTTTCTGTAGGCAATAACATGGTTTGAATAGCTTCTTGATTCGTTATTCCTGAGATTCTCAAAACATATAAAGCAATTCCGGCCGCGAAGAAGAACCAGCGCCAACGAATGGCCATTTTCCAAAAACTTTCCCCACTCAGCACGAAACAAAAGCCGAAGAAGAATGCAATCAATCCTAAGAAGAAGCCGTGCTTTGTCATGACATACATTTCATAAGGACGAGGTTGAGTAAACCAAACTTCTGCCACGAGGCAAACCATCAGAGGGAAAAGCCCTAAAGGCGTGCTCATTATTCTTTTAAGCATGCTTACCCATTTTCCTTCTTCATTCTTTTTTAAATAGAAGAATAACGGGAGTAGAAGAATTACGTAAAGAAAAATGTTTCCCAGAAACCAGAGATGCCCCGGATCGGCAATGTAAGTTGGTTCAATGTTGTAGTACTTACGTAAAATAAACAGGTGAATGGGAACAATGCAGAATACACCAAACAAGAATGGCACTAATATTCGTTGTGTACGTTCCCATATCAATTGTTTCCACGTACGATTTTGCAACGCGAAATACACACCCATACCCGATACAAAAAAGAGTAAGGGGATTCGCCAAATGTTAAGCAGAGTCATGGGTGTCCATAATGACACCCATGATGTAGGCGAAGAAATGAAACCAATCATCATTCCCCAAGGCTGAAAGCTGATGGCTGTGTGGTAAATAAGGAGCAGCGCGATGGCGATCACACGCACCCAATCAATATCATATCTTCGGTTGGTAGGATTCATGCTCGTATTTATTTAGCAATTACTTTAAAAGTGCAGCAATTTCGGGGCGTGTCTTTTCGATGTAAGCAAAATCGAGTTTTAAACCCATTGGGCCGAGTGCATTTCCCATCATTTCATATACCGGCTTCACATCTTTAAATGGCGCAATGACGCCTTCATAGGGAGTAGCATTAAATTTATTCTTGATGGTTTTATCTGCCCCTTTCTGCAATAAGAGTTTTACCAAAGCAGGACGGCAAAAGAAGGCAGCTGTATGCAAGGCGGTTGAACCATCATTGTTCTGTATATTCAAATCAGCGCCTGCATCAATCAACGCTTTAGCAATATCCTCTTTACCAAACACAGTGGCACTGATCAGTGGACTCGAGCCCCCAAATGGATCTTTGATGTTAATATCTGATCCGGCTGCAATATGTTGTTGCACCGCTTCCAAATTGCCTGATACAATCGCGGTGTGAATATCAACGGTTGGCGGCTTCACACCTGATTTAGTAGAATTGGTTTTTTGGGCGGCTTGTTTTTTATCCTGGCAGGATGCCGAGGTTAAAAGAAATGCTCCGAGCATTACCAGTGTGGTGATTTTAGTAAACGGAATGACTGATGTTTTCATAAAATTGGTTGGTTAATTTTTATGAGGCAAAGAACGCTGGATAGCATGCGGAGGGCTAAATACCCATGCGGCAACGTGCATCAAGTTTTACGCAAATGATGTAAACTATGGCGCAGGCTTATAAAAATTCGTGCAAAACCTTGTTTTTTGCACCAAACAGAGAGTTTTTAGACGGCCATTCCGTTGAGATCGGTTTTTATACTCCAAGCGGTAAACGTATTTTTGTTACTCTTATATTATTCAAGAATTAGCTTCATGCCTGAGTTGTCAGTACCCAATCAAGAATTTGTAAATCGGGCAATAGCGGTTATCCAACAGAATTTGGCCAACGAGCAGTTCGGGGTTTCCGAATTGGCCGATGCTATGAACATGAGCCGTTCGAACCTTTTACGGAAAGTAAAAAAGGAAGCAGATCTCTCGGTCAGCCAATTGATCAATCAGGTGCGATTGCAGCGAGCAATGGAATTGTTGAGAGCTTCATCACTTACCGTTTCAGAAGTTTCGCATCAGGTAGGCTTTAATAGTGTATCGTATTTTATCAAGTGCTTTCGCGAATATTATGGTTACCCACCAGGCGAAATCAACAAACATCTGAACGAAGAGCCTGCACCGGTTCCTCCGCCAGCTTCCAATAATCACAAGTGGTGGGTAGCAAGTGGTGTGGCCATCGTGATTGCGCTGGTTGCATTCTATATATATGTAGCCACGCCATTCGGGCCAGAAAAAATTTTGGAGAAATCCATTGCGGTGCTGCCCTTCAAAAATGAAAGCAGCGACTCTACCAACGTTTATTTAATTAATGGATTGATGGAATCGACCTTAGGCAGCCTTCAGAAAATCAAGGACCTTCGAGTTATCAGTCGAACTTCATCTGAAAAATACCGCGATACGCGCAAGTCAATTCCGGAAATGGCAAAAGAATTGAAGGTAAGTTATTTCGTGGAGGGAAGCGGACAAAAAATTGGAGATAAAATTGTATTAAATATTCAGTTGATTGAAGCGCACAGCGATCGCCACCTTTGGTCAGCACAATACAACCGCGAAACAAAAGACATCTTTCAACTGCAGCAGGAAATTGCCAAAAGTATAGCAGATGAAATTAAAGCCATCATTACACCGGAGGAAGAAAATCGGATTCGCAAAAAGCCAACGGAAAATCTGGCGGCATACGATCTTTTTTTAAAAGGAAAAGCTGCTCAAGCGCGAGGAGATTCCACTCATCAGCGACAAGCCATTCAGTATTTTACAGAAGCCACACAGCACGATGCGCAATTTGCGATGGCGTACGCGGAAATAGCGATTACATATTATTATATGGATATATTTCATACGGGAAGAAAGCACGCGCAGCACATTAGCTTGTATGCCGATAAGGCAATTCTTTATGATTCTAAACTTGGCGAAAGTTTAGTAGCAAAGGCAGTGTCATACATATCGCGAAAGGAATATGAGCTGGCGCTTCCCTATCTCGAAAAAGCATTGGAATACAATCCTAATTCTGCGGAGGTCATTGGATTTTTAACTGATTTCTATGCGATGTTCATTCTCGACACCGGAAAATATTTGCAATATGCACTTCGCGGTGTCCAGTTAAATATTGAGGCGTTGGATTCCACTACGGCTAGCTATAATTATTTGCGGTTGAGCAATGCGTTGATACAAAATGGTTTTGTAGATGAATCGCTCAAGTATATGGACAAGTCACTGGCGTATAACCCCAATAATCCGTTTGCACGATATGTTCGAGCGTTTATTTTATTTGCTAAAACAGGCGATGCTGGCAACACGCGCAGCTTGTTGCTCAATGAATTTAATAAGGACACCACTCGCTTTGATATTTTACAAGACATCGCCAAGGTTTCATACTATATGCATGATTTTGAAGGCGCACACAAGTATTACAAACGTTTTCTGAGCATTCGTGAAAAGCGACAATTAGATGTATATCGTCATGAAAATTTAATCATCGCCTTTGTCATGGACAAAGCCGGAGAGCATGAAAAGGCAAGAGCTTTAGCAGAAGATTATAAAACTTTCTTTGAAAACGATCGTTCGGTATATCATCATTTAGGATTATCCGCCTATTATACATACAGCAAAAACCACGCAAAGGCCGTTCAACACATTGAATTGTTTGCCAAAGAAGAAAATGTGCAGTACTGGATTATTTTATTTTTAGAAAAAGATCCGCTGATGGAAACCATAAAAGATGACCCTGAATTCAAGAAGTATTTTGATACTGCCAAGCAGAGATTCTGGAAGAATCACAATGTAATGCGTCAATTTCTCACCGAAAAGAGATTGATCTAAACCATCGATAAATTCCATTGTATTAAGATAATTTATGTTGTCCATTAAATAATTAAATACAAAACTCTGATTTAATTGTTTCTAATTCGCCTCATTAAATCATAAGAAGAGCCATCACCAAGCTTGAAAACAACTTCACGATATCACTTTCTAGCGATTCTTTCACTGAGTGTGGTAGGTTATTTTTTTACCGTTACCACAGCTGTTTCTGCATCTTGCGATACTGAAGTTTCAAATAAGCTCCAATCCCACTTCCAGGCAAGTGCCAAAAAACTCAACAACGTAGAAACCGTTTTCTTTGAGATCGATGAGAAAGAAGAAGAGGAATCCGAAAGGTTGTCTCTTAAAAAGCAGAGCCATCTTCCTTTCTTCGCAATTCAACTTTCCTTCAAAGCATTACTTTTAAATGCAGTTGCAGAACTATCTTCTCATCAGTTTACAACTCATTCAGTAAACGCACAGCCTACCTTTTTACTGTTGCGTGTTCTCCGCTTGTGAGATTGTACTGAAAGGTATCTCCTGATTTATTCTTTTGTTTCGAAGTGCTGCCTACACAGCGCATTCTACAACATTTGCCTTTCAGCTATTATTTCTAATTGCATTTAACATTTAATACATTTTAATATGAACAAATTAGTTCTGTTCGCGAGTTTTTGTGCTTTACTAATCGCATCAGCTTGTGGATCTCATCATGATGAAAAAGAAGAAGACGTAAAATTTATGGTCACCAGCCCGTCACGCAGAGATACATTGATCATCCGTGATTATGTATGCCAGATTCGGGCTATTCAGCACATTGAACTTCGCGCGTTAGAGCGAGGCTATCTTCAAAACATTTTTGTTGATGAAGGTAAGTTTGTGCGAGAAGGTCAATTGATGTTTCAGATTATGCCGCTGATGTACAAGGCGGAATTACAAAAAGCTGAAGCGGAAGCCAAGTTTGCTGAAATCGAATACCTTAACACAAAGCAATTGGCTGATAGCAATGTGGTTTCTGCCAATGAACTAGCCTTGGCGAAAGCAAAATTTGATAAGGCAAAAGCAGAAGTGGCACTCGCTCAGGTTCACTTGGGCTTCACGCAAATCCGCGCACCATTTGACGGCATCATGGATCGCTTCCAAGTGCGATTGGGTAGTCTGGTAGACGAAGGGGACTTGCTGACTACGCTTTCTGATAATTCTAAGATGTGGGTATACTTTAATGTACCTGAAGCAGAATATCTCAACTATAAAATGAATTTGAAGAAAGACAGTGTAATGCGAGTTAAGTTGTTGATGGCAAACAACATTTTATTTGACCAAACAGGAGTAGTAGAAGCCATTGAGGCTGACTTCAACAATGAAACAGGTAACATCGCTTTTCGTGCCACCTTCAAAAATCCAAAAGGTTTGTTGCGGCATGGTGAAACAGGAAATGTGCAAATGACTGTTCCATTGAAAAATGCATTGCTCATTCCACAGAAAGCAACTTTTGAAGTGCTGGAGAAGAAATATGTTTTCGTAGTAGATAAAGATCACATTGTTCATCAGCGCGAAATTGTGATCGAAGCCGAAATGCCTGATCTCTATATTGTGAAAGAAGGACTTGCCGAGAATGAGCAAATCGTTTTGGAAGGAATCAGAAAGGTGCATGACAAAGCAAAGATCGCTGAGTTTGAATACCACGACCCGAAAGTGGTAATTCCAAATCTGAAAGTGTACGTAGAGTAAGTAAGGCCACCACTTAAACAGAAGAAACATGTTTAGTAAATTCATACACAGGCCGGTGCTCGCCATCGTTACTTCCCTCGTGATTTTATTCGTGGGAGTGTTGGCAATTAACACCTTACCTACGTCACAATTTCCCGAAGTGGCTCCACCCGTAGTAATGGTGAGTGCATCATACCCGGGTGCTAGTGCCAAGTCACTGGCAGAATCAGTTATTATTCCTCTTGAGCAATCCATCAACGGAGCATGGGGCATGCGCTACATGACCTCTGATGCAACAAGCGCTGGAGAAGCAAATATTCAAGTAGTATTTAATCCGGGAACAGATATTAATCAAGCATTGGTGCAAGTTTCCAATCGTGTGCAGCAGGTAACTAACCGCTTGCCCATATTAGTGCAGCGCGAAGGTGTGATTATTACGCCCGTTATTCCAAGTATGTTGATGTATGTCAACTTGTATAGCACAGACAAGAATGCCAATATGAAATTCTTGTTCAACTATGCCGGTGTAAATATGATTCCGGAATTGCAACGGATTAATGGTATTGGTCAGGCAAGGATTTTAGGTAGTCGTCAATATGCTATGCGCGTTTGGTTGAATCCGGATCGGATGCGTGCCTACAAAATTTCTCCGGACGAAGTAATGGAAGCGTTGAGCGACCAGAGTATTATCGGTAAACCCGGACGCATTGGTCGTGGTGATAGCAAGCGAGCCGAAGCGCTTGAATATGTGCTTGCTTATTCCGACCGCTTCAACGATCCGAAGCAGTACGAGAATGTCATCGTGAAGGCCAATCCAAATGGAGAAATTCTTCGACTCAAAGATGTAGCAACAGTTGCATTGGGTAGCGAATATTATGATATCTATTCCAATATGAATGGTCTTCCATCCGCTGCCATGGTACTCAAGCAAACGTATGGCAGTAATGCCAGTGATGTAATTCACAAGGTAAAACTGAAACTGGAGGAATTGAAGAAGACATTTCCTCCCGGTATGGAATATGAAATCAGTTATGACGTTTCAAATTTCCTGGATGCTTCTATCGAAAATGTAATTCACACCTTACGGGATGCGTTTATTCTGGTGGCGTTGGTGGTGTTTATTTTCTTGGGTGATTGGCGTTCAACACTGATTCCGACATTGGCAGTACCGATCTCGTTGATTGGCGCATTCTTTTTCATGCAGTTGTTTGGTCTTACCATCAACATGATTACACTTTTTGCCTTGGTATTGGCTATTGGTATTGTGGTAGACGATGCCATTGTAGTAGTGGAGGCCGTTCACGCTAAAATGGAAGAAGAACACCTCTCTCCCTACAACGCAGTTAAAAAAGTAATTGGAGAAATCAGTGGTGCAGTTATCGCTATTACTTTATTGATGGTTTCAGTGTTTGTTCCGGTTTCATTTATGACAGGCCCGGTTGGAACATTCTATCGTCAGTTTTCCATTACCATGGCCTCTTCGATTGTGTTGTCTGGAATTGTAGCATTAACCGTTACACCAGTACTGTGTGCCATGATTTTGAAAAACACGCATCGCCAGCCAAGAAAAAGAAATTGGTTGAACAGTTTCCTTGAAGGTTTCAATATTCTTTTCGAAAAGCTCACTAAGCGCTATGTTAGCTTGTTGCATCGCATCGCACATCGCAGGTTGGTCACAGTAGGGTTGTTTGTTGTGTTTGCATTAGGAATTTTTGGAATCGCCAATAATTTGCCAACAGGCTTTATTCCAAGTGAAGACCAAGGTATGTTGTATGCCATTATTCAAACACCTCCAGGCTCTACACTAGAACGTACGAATGATTTATCGAATAAATTGGTTTCGGTAATCAACACTGTAGAAGGAGTGAAGTCCGTTTCATCCATTGCCGGTTATGAAGTACTGACCGAAGGACGCGGATCAAATGCCGGAACTTGTTTGATTAACTTGAAGCCTTGGTCGGAGCGCAAACATACCGTAAGTGATATCATTCATGAACTGGAAGAAAAAGCAAAATCAATTCCGGGTGCTACGATCGAATTCTTCGATCCACCTGCCGTTCCAGGCTTTGGTGCAGCCGGTGGTTTTGCGTTGCAGTTACTCGACAAAACCAACAGTGGAGATTATCTGCAATTGGAGAAAGTGACAAATGAATTCATGGATAAGTTGAAGAAGCGTAAAGAGCTTACCGGCTTGTTCACATTCTTCAGTGCAAATTATCCTCAATATGAAATTGAAATCGACAATCAATTGGCGATGCAAAAAGGAGTGAGCATCGGCAACGCGATGAATACGCTTTCGGTTTTTGTGGGTAGCACGTATGAATTGGGTTTCATTAAATATCAGCGGTTCTTCAAAGTGTTTGTGCAAGCAGCGCCCGAGTACAGGAAGCTTCCTTCAGATGTGTTGAATTTATGGGTGAAAAATGATAAGGGTGAGATGGTTCCATTCTCTGCATTCATGCGAATCAAAAAGAAGCAGGGCGCGAATGAAATCAACCGCTACAACATGTACAATACAGCTGGTATTCGTGGAGGGCCGTCTCGTGGTTATAGTAGTGGTGAAGCCATTGATGCGGTAAAGGAAGTTGCAAAAACTTTGCCCAATGGATATGATATAGATTGGGCAGCATTGTCGTATGACGAAACGCGGAGAGGAAATGAGGCGGTTTATATTTTTATTATCGTGTTGATCTTCGTGTACTTCGTGTTAGCTGGGCAATATGAAAGTTTTATCATTCCATTGGCGGTTGTGTTCTCATTGCCGGCCGGAGTGTTTGGTTCGTTTCTACTCATTAAAGGAATGGGACTTGCCAATGACATCTATGCTCAAGTCGGGCTTGTCATGTTAGTTGGCTTGCTAGGAAAAAATGCCGTGTTGATAGTGGAGTTTGCTGTGCAAAAACAATTGCAAGGAGCAACGGTGCTAGAAGCAGCTATTGAAGGAGCTCGCGTGCGCTTCCGCCCCATCTTGATGACATCGTTCGCTTTTATAGCGGGTTTGATTCCATTAGTTCTAGCACACGGAGCTGGTGCCATTGGTAACCGTACCATTGGTGCTTCTGCATTAGGGGGCATGTTGTTCGGTACTGTCTTTGGCGTAATCATCGTCCCTGGTTTGTATTACATTTTCGGTTCAATTGCTGAAGGTAAAAAATTGATTCGTGACGAAGACGAAGATGCGTTGACGGAAGATTTTGTGCATCACGTAGACCCTTATCAACAATCTAAAGACAGTGACCGCCATGAATAACATAAGATCCACTGGTGCCGTGGTGGCACTTTCGTTGGCAATGGCCGCTTGTGCCATCCCAACATCAATGACTCCGCGAGCCGAGCGAAAAAATTTGCCGGAGCAATTTGTTAACTCTACCGATACACTGAATTCAGCAAAGGTGAAATGGAAAGATTATTTTCAAGATCCTAACTTGAATGCACTGATCGATACAGCATTGCGAAACAATCAGGAATTAAATATTGTATTGCAAGAAATCAATATTGCAAAGAATGAGGTGCGTGGTAGGAAGGGAGAGTATTTGCCCTTCATTGATTTGCAAGGTGGAGTAGGATTGGAAAAAACTCCGCGCTACACACGCTCAGGTGCAGTTGATGCAAATACGGAGATAAAGCCGGGTAAGGAGTTTCCTGATCCGCTCCCTGATTTTTTGTTGGCGGCTAATTTTTCGTGGCAGGTAGATATCTGGAAAAAATTGCGTAATGCCAAGAAGTCGGCCATGATGCGTTACTTATCAACACAAGAAGGTAAGAATTTTTTAGTAACACATTTGGTTGCTGAGATCGCTAATTCCTACTATGAACTGATGGCATTTGACAATCAACTTGAGATTCTGAAAAAGAATATTGAGATACAGCAAAATGCATTGGAGATTGTGCGTCTTGAAAAACAAGCTGCGAAAGTAACCGAATTGGCTGTGAGGCGATTTGAAGCCGAGGTATTAAAAAATCAAAGCCGTCTCTTTCACGTGGCGCAAGAAATTGTAGAAGCGGAAAACAGAATTAATTTTTTAGTGGGGCGTTTACCACAACCCGTGAAGCGAAACTCCCAAGGTTTTACGGAGCTGACACCGGCAACAGTATACGCAGGTATCCCGTCACAGATTTTGCAAAACCGCCCGGATATCCGACAAGCGGAATTGGAATTGGCTGCTGCTAAACTCGATGTGAAATCAGCTCGCGCAAGTTTTTATCCACAATTAAATATTTCAGGTCTCATAGGATTTGAAGCATATGATGCGGCATACTTGTTGAGTAAACCGGAGTCGATGATGTATTCGATCATGGGCGGACTTACAACGCCTTTGATAAACAGAAATGGTATCAAAGCGATGTATTACAATGCCAATGCACGACAAATTCAGGCCATGCATCAATATGAGCGAACCATATTAAGTGCGTGTATTGAAGTGGCTAATCAACTTTCGAATATTAACAACATGAAGAACAGCTATGACTTGCGCTCACAACAGGTGGCAGCACTTACTGAGTCAATTGATATTTCAACACGTCTTTTCCGTTCGGCCAGAGCCGATTATATGGAGGTGTTGCTTACGCAGCGCGATGCACTTGAATCTAAATTTGAGTTAATCGAAACGAAGATGCAGCAAATGCAAGCCATGGTTAATGTGTATCAAGCATTGGGTGGTGGCTGGGCAAATTAGTTTTGTAAAACAACCACTGAGTTACGGTAGGGAAACGCAACATCTGCTGAACATGGAAGAACCACAACATTTTCAGAAGTACAAGATTCATAACCGTTCCGAGGCGCACTTAAAACGCTTTCGTACGAATCGGAGACAAATGATCGTGCTCACTGTTTTGGCTTTGTTGATCGGACCGGTGATTATTTTGAAGAATCATCGGGGCATCCCGCCATCAATGGATAATTATATTCGCCTGATTGGTTACTGTTGTTTCATTGCATTACCACTTTTTGCATGGATACTTTGGTTGCAATGGCGTGAGTCCGTTAAGCTTTCGCGTGGCTATGTGTGGTTGGGTAAATTTAAAGTGGTAGAAAAATCAGATGCGTGGATGAATTGCTACTTCATCGTAGAGCCGGGACAAACAAAACTTCGGGTGGACAGAGATCTCTTTCAGAAAACAAATGTGGGCAACACCATCA
>JBGAUU010000047.1:0-32363 GCA_044228465.1 Cyclobacteriaceae bacterium | reverse complement strand
CCGGCAATACGCTTTTTAATGTTTACCGCTTTGCCTACATAAATCACTTGCCCGTGGCCATCTAAAAAATAATACACTCCCGCTTTGGCAGGAAGCTTATCAAAATCTTCTTTGTTTAGATTGGGTGGCAAAATCGTTTCACCCGAATTTCGCTTGAGTGCTTTGGCAATGATACCACTGTCATCACGCTGGAGTAAGATGGAAAATATTTTTGCGGTAGCATGCGCATCGCCACCCGCACGATGACGATCGGGTATGCGCACGCCCAGACTTTCAGCGAGTCGTCCGAGGCTATAAGATTCAAGTCCCGGAATAATTTTCCGGCTCAGTCGAACGGTGCATAACTTTTTTGTTTGCCAGTTGATGCCGACACCATCAAATTCTTTTTTGAGAAAGCTGTAATCAAAGTGCGCGTTGTGTGCCACAAAAATCCGATCCTTCAGCCAGCTATGAATTTCTTCGGCCATCTCTTCAAAGGTGGGAGCTTCTTCCACCATTTGAGAAGTTATTCCGGTAAGGCCGGTGATAAAGTGCGGAATCTTTCGCCCCGGATTTAAAAGTGTACGAAAATTATCGGTAATCCGTTTGCCATCATGGTGATAGATAGCAATTTCTGTGATGCGATGGTTATCCGCGTAGCCTCCCGTAGTCTCAATATCAACAATCGCGTACATAAGGCGGCTAAGTTACTGTTTGATTAATGCACATAAAAGTGGAAATTGAAATCAAATTTTAGAAATGAACATTATCCTGCGCTTCTTATTAAATGGTTTGGCCGTTTTGGCGACCGCCTATCTGCTACCGGGGGTGGATGTCACCGATTATCAAACAGCATTGCTAACCGCTTTGGTTCTGTCTATTGCCAACATCATTATCAAGCCGCTTTTAATTTTGTTCACTATTCCGATCACCGTCATGACGCTCGGTCTCTTTTTACTGGTTATCAATGCCATCATTATATTGGTAGCCGATTACTTTGTGACCGGTTTTACCGTCAACGGTTTTTGGTGGGCTTTGGCATTCAGTCTCATCATGTCCATTTTCAACAGCATTATTGACGACATCTTAAAAGACAAGAAGAAAGACTAATCAGCCATTCATATAATTATGGCATACGCACTTCTTCTGTTGCGTTAATTTCCCCGTTCCTAAATACACGACTATCGTTACCTAAACGAGTCTAAACCTTTATGCTATGAATCGGATTTTATTCCTTCTACTGATTAGTGTTTCAGCCTACTCCCAACAATTAGGCGAACTAACGGTAGAAAAAATTATGCGCGATCCGAAATGGATTGGCGTTGCCCCTTCCAGCTTGTTCTGGTCAGAAAACAGCAAGCAACTTTTTTTCAACTGGAATCCCGAAAAATTTCCGGGCGATTCGCTGTACACAATTACGCTTCCTGACGGCAAACCGGCTAGAGTAAATGCATCTATTCGCAGACAACTGCCTTCTATTTTCGGTACATACACCAAAGCGCGAACAAAGAAAGTGTATGAGAAAGCCGGTGATTTGTTTTTACTGGACATCACATCAAATCGAATCACGCAAATCACTAACACCATTGACCGTGAATCGAATCCTACTTTTTCAGGTGATGAACGAAAAGTGATTTTCATTTCAAATGGCAATTTGTTCAGTTGGACGATTAGCGGTGGAGAGTTTGCACAAATCACCGACTTCCGAAAAGGAACTAAAAAATCCGATCCGAAGAAGACCGAGCAAGACAAATGGCTTCGCGAAGATCAACTGGCTTATTTCGAAGTTTTAAAGCAACGCAATACGGAACGAAAACTTTCAGATGCGAGCAGCAAAGCAGATCGCCCGAAACGTCCCAAAGAAATTTATTTTGATGACAAGAATCTGGATAACATTCAATTGAGTCCGGATGGAAATTTTGTGATCTATCGCCTCACCAAAAATGCCAACGCAAAAACGACCATCGTACCTAATTATGTAACAGAATCTGGCTTTACCGAAGATATTCCGGCACGCACCAAAGTAGGAGCGCCCATGAATAGTCAGGAGTTGTTTGTTTATGATGTAATGCGCGATACTGTATTAACTGTGAAGACAAACGAACTGCCTGGTATCACTACTCAGCCGGAGTACAAAAAAGACTATGCAACTGCCAAAGAAGAAAAGAAAGAGAGCAAACCAACTCCGCGGGCTGTTACCTATCAAGGTTTAGTTTGGTCAGACGATGGAAAGCTGAATGCATTTTCGATTCGCTCCACAGACAATAAAGATCGTTGGATTGTTTCTTTAAATCCGGCAACACAGAAATTAACATTGATCGATCACCAGCATGACGAAGCATGGATTGGTGGTCCCGGCACCGGAGGGTTTTTCGGTGGTGCCAACATGGGGTGGTTAAGCGACAACAAAACCGTATGGTTTCATTCGGAAGAATCGGGCTACTCACATCTTTATCTAGTCGATGTTACAACCAACAAAAAACAAGCGTTGACATCGGGCAAATATGAAGTGCAACAAGCTCAACTATCAAACGACAAAAAATATTTTTACCTCACTACCAACGAGGCGCACCCCGGTGAAAAACATTTTTACAAAATGCCGGTGGCTGGAGGAAAAGCGGAGAAACTAACTTCGATGGTTGGCGCGCATGAAGTCTCTTTATCTCCGGACGAAAAATGGCTGGCGTATCGCTATTCGTACAGTAATAAACCTTGGGAATTGTTCATTCAAGAAAATAAGGTCGGTGCCAAGCCCCTACAAATTACGGAATCACTTTCTACTGAGTTTAAGTCGTATGCTTGGAAAGATCCGCTCGTCACTTCTTTCAAAGCCCGCGATGGTGGAGATGTGTATGCACGCGTGTACGCGCCAGCAAAACCCAATGGTGCAGCCGTGATATTTGTACACGGTGCCGGTTATTTACAAAACGCGCACAAGTGGTGGAGCTCTTACTTTCGTGAATACATGTTCCACAATTTATTGGTGGACAAAGGCTACACGGTATTAGATATCGACTATCGGGCCAGTGCCGGTTATGGCCGCGACTGGCGCACGGGTATCTACCGCTTCATGGGAGGGAAAGATTTAACCGATCATGTAGATGGTGCCAAGTGGTTAACTGATAATTATAAAGTAGACCCCAAGCGCATTGGAATTTATGGAGGCTCGTATGGTGGCTTTATTACACTAATGGCAATGTTTACTACGCCCGATGTTTTTGCAGCCGGTGCCGCCTTGCGACCTGTAACCGATTGGGCTCATTACAATCATCCTTATACAGCCAACATTCTCAACGAGCCGTTCGCGGATAGCGTAGCGTACTTAAAAAGTTCGCCTCTCTATCATGCACAAGGATTGAAAGGACATCTTTTGATTTGTCATGGCATGGTCGATACCAATGTTCATTTTCAGGATGCGGTGCGCTTATCCCAGCGATTAATCGAATTGGGCAAAGATAATTGGGAGTTGGCCGCTTATCCGATGGAAGATCATGGATTTGTAGAGCCCAGCAGTTGGACAGATGAATACAAGCGCATCTTAAAACTATTTGAAACGAATTTGAAATAGCCAACGCAACTATCAGAGTACGAAGTATCTTTGTGAAATCAATTCACAAAGAAATGGATTCTGTTCAAGCATACATCGCGGAGCGACCCAAATCACAAGCTCAAATCATGAGTGTGTTGCGCAGCATGATATTGGATGTAGGGCCACACGTACAAGAAAAGATCAGCTACACGGTTCCGTTCTTTTATTTCCACGGACCGCTCTGTTATCTCAGCCCTAAGTTTGATGGCGCTTACATTGGATTAGTGCGTGGCCATGAGTTATCGAATGAGCAAGGTCTATTGGAAATAAAAGACAGAAAGTACATTCGCTCCATTCATTTTCATAGCTTAGCCGAATTACACGAAAAGGCAGATGCGGTTCGTCACATTTTGAACGAAGCAGCCATTTTAAACGAATACCACGACCAACAGAAAAAGAAAGCGAATGAGGCAAGACGAAGAACCCGATGAACTGGATGACGAGCTTTTTGAACACCACCGCATTGTAGCCGATGCCGGCCAAAGCCTCTTGCGCATCGACAAATTTTTAATGGATCGTTTGCCCAATGTGACTCGTTCCAAAATTCAAACAGGCATCCACGATGGCTTTGTCAAGGTAAATGACAAGACCATCAAACCCAATTACAAAGTACATCCGCACGATGTGATTACAGTTGAGTTGCCCGAGCCGCCACGCGATACCGATGTGAAGCCGGAAAACATACCGCTGAATATTGTTTTTGAAGATGAACACTTGCTTGTAGTAAACAAAGAAGCAGGCATGGTGGTGCATCCGGCTTATCAGAATTGGAGTGGCACGCTAGTGAATGCACTTACCTTTCATTTTCAGAATTTGCCGGAGATGAAAAACAATGCCGGTCGGCCGGGATTAGTGCATCGAATTGATAAGGACACATCCGGTTTGTTGGTGATTGCCAAAACAGAAGTGGCGATGAACTCGCTGGCAAAACAATTTTTTGATCACAGCATTGAGCGAACTTACAACGCCATTGTGTGGGGGGTTCCGAATCCGGAGGAAGGGACTATTAATGTAAATGTGGGTCGCAGTTTAAAAGACAGAAGAATTACCACTGCTTTTCCGGAAGGAGATTTTGGTCGCACGGCCATCACCCACTATAAATTATTGAAAGACCTGCGCTATGTGTCATTGATCGAATGTAAGTTGGAGACAGGGCGGACACATCAGATACGAGCACACATGAAGTACATCGGCCACACGTTGTTTAATGATGCTACGTATGGAGGAAATGACGTTTTAAAAGGAACCGTCTTTTCGAAATACAAACAGTTTGTCGACAACTGCTTTAAAATTATTCCGCGCCAAGCGCTTCATGCGAAAACGCTGGGCTTTATTCATCCGACCACTCAAAAGTTTTTACAGTTTGATTCGGAATTGCCCAATGATTTTAAAGAAGTGCTAGAGAAATGGGAGAACTATGTGAAGAATCATTGATTATTCGTCCGGATGTGGTTGTATATTTGGAACGCTGACGTTACCCAAACAAACTATTCAACTCCAAATCTACTCGTCCTACAATCTGAGAAAAGTCTTCAATGTTCGCCACAAAATCGAGTTTGTTAACATCAATCACCAGCAGCTTGCCGTGCTTGTAACCGCCTATCCATTTTTCATAGTGTTCGTTGAGCGTTTTTAGATATTCCAGTTTGATGTTGAATTCAAAATCGCGGTTACGCTTTTGGATTTGTTGCACCAGCTTGGGAATATCCGCTTTCAGATAAATCAAAAGATCAGGAGGCTGCACAAAGTTGATCATCGAATTAAAAATGTCCAGATAACTTTGATAATCGCGCTCGTTAATGTGACCACTCTTGTGCAGGTTGGCAGCGAAGATGTGCGCATCCTCGTAAATTGTACGGTCTTGAATAATGGTTTTATCGCTTTCGCGGATTTGCCGCACTTGCGTAAAGCGACTGTTGAGAAAATAAATCTGCAAGTGAAACGCCCAGCGTGTCATGTCTTCATAAAAATCGCGCAGATACGGATTATGATCTACTGATTCGAACAAGGGCGTCCAGTTGTAATGCTTGGCCAGTTTTTCCGTCAGCGTGGTTTTACCCGACCCAATGTTTCCGGCAATGGCGATGTGTTTTATTTTACTCACGATTTTTTTTATTCAACCACGAATGTCGACTTTTTACTTTCACTTTCGCAAATCTTAAAGTGTAGAATTGAATGCTATAACACCTTTTCGGTAAGTCTTCGTTTTCTTTGGCTAAATGCAATACCAATTGCTTCGGAATTTGCGTTTCTTTGCGGCTTCTTACGAATTTATGAGTATGAACAAATTTGCTTTCGTCATCCTTTGTATTCCTTTTTTATTCGCACAATGTTCATCTGATTCAAAAGAAGAATGTGCTTTTCAACCTGAAACGTCTAACATCAAAGTAGAAATAGCCTTTCAATCATTGGAAGATTCCATTCCTCAATTCCAATCTAAAAAGCAACTAGTCGATTTCTTTTCACGCCATACGGTGATGCGTGATGTGTTTTTCAACCGCCAAGCCTATCCGGATGATTCAGTTTTTATCAACGAATTGTACCGCAGATTTACCAACCCTGCCTTCGATACGTTGTTGATGGAAACGAAGCGTGTTTTTGGCGATGGCTCCGAACTAAAGAAAGAGTTTACCCAGGCATTTACGAATCTCAAATATTATTATCCTGAAATTCAAATCCCTAAAATTGAAACCGTTATTACCGGCATGGAGAGCGACCTGTTCGTCAGCGATTCGCTGGTGATTGTGGGCCTTGATTATTTTTTAGGTCGCGGTGCGAAGTATCAGCCTAATATGTACGAGTACATGTTGCGCAGATACACCAAAGAATTTGTTGTTCCTTCCACTATGCTACTGTACGGCATTGACGGGAGAATTAACACCGTAAATCCCCAAGACAAAACCGTGCTGGCTGACATGATTGCGTATGGTAAAGCGTATTACTTCGCCAAGCAAATGTTGCCATGCGTGCCGGATAGTGTGTTTATCGGATACACAGCCAAAGAAATCAGTGGTGCCAGCGAAAACACCGACATCATCTGGAAACATTTGGTGGAGCGCGAAGTCTTCTTCAACACCGCCAAAAACATCAAACAGAAATACATTGACGAGCGTCCCACCACCATCGAAATTGGCGACCAATGCCCGGGTCGAATTGGTGTGTGGATTGGATGGCAGATTGTGACTGAGTTTGCCAAGAAGAATCCAAAGTCAGCCTCATTACCTCAACTCATGAAACTGTCAAATCCCGAGCAAGTCCTAAAGGGCTCCAAATTTCGCCCAAATTAACTACAGTTTATTTTTCTTTGAAATCGATAGAAACTGACTCGAATCATTGTTTTGCAGATAAGAGCCTTCTATATTCGCACAATTTAAAATCAGTCTAAATAACGAATGGCCAAAAATGTTGCGGAAATGTTGCCGGGAGAAACAGCCGTAATAGCAGGCTTCAGCGATGAGCAAATTGGACTAAAACTTTTAGAAATGGGATTATTACCCGGCACTGCCATTCGGTTTAATTTTTCAGCTCCTTTCGGAGATCCGGTTTGCGTAAGTGTATCCGATGTTGATCTATCTCTGCGCATAGAAGAAGCAGCCACCATTTCGATTATCAATTAATGGAGCCGGGCAAACTGAAAATAGCGCTTACCGGTAAACCCAATGCGGGTAAATCTTCGCTATTCAATCACCTCACCGGACTCAATCAAAAAATTGGAAACTTTCCCGGAGTTACTGTTGACAAACGAATCGGCTATTGCCAACTAGACAATAACACGCAAGCAGAAATCATTGACTTGCCGGGCATCTACAGCTTATATCCACGCACGCTGGATGAAAAAATTGTAACTGAAATTTTCTCTGATCAACATAACAACCTCTATCCCGATAAGGTAGTATTGATTGCCGATGCTACGAACTTAAAAAATTGTTTGTTGCTCCTTACGCAATTGATCGACCTGAAGATTCCCACAGTAGTGGCTTTAAACATGATGGATCTGGCGGCAAAATCGGGATTGAGCATCGATGTCAAGAAATTATCAGCATCGTTGGATATGCCCGTGGTGATGATCAACGCGCGCAAAGGTCATGGAATTTTTGAATTGAAAAGAGTTCTGGCCGAGCCACTGACGGCTTCACGTAAATCGGTTTTTCAAATAGGTGATGAGATCAAAAAAGTAATCGGAGTGATCCGCGAGAAGTTTCAACTCGCTACGGATTATGAAGCATATCATTTTTTGCAGCAAACCGACAATCTTATTTTTCTAAAACCGGAGCAGCGCAACGAGATCAAAGCCATTGCGAAAGAGCATTCTTTTTTTCCACATAAGTATCAAGGCGCAGAAACGATTATGCGTTATGGCTTTATTCAGGAATTGCTGAACAAGGCCATCGTCAAGCCATCGCACCGCGATTGGAAGCGCGTATCACACGGTATCGACAAAGTGCTCACCCACAAAGTGGGCGGCTACGTCATTTTCTTTGCCGTTTTGTTTTTGATTTTCCAAGCCATTTTTGCGTGGGCGCAAATACCGATGGATTTCATCGACTCATCGTTTGCACAGTTGAGCAATGTGTTGGCCAAAGAATTACCAGAAGGACCGTTCTTTGAATTAGTGTCTCAGGGCATTGTACCAGGCATCGGTGGCATTGTTATTTTCATTCCGCAGATCGCCATTCTATTTGCCTTCATTGCCATTCTTGAAGAGAGCGGCTATATGGCTCGCGTGGTTTTTTTGATGGACAAAATCATGCGCAAGTTTGGGCTCAATGGAAAAAGTGTAGTCCCATTGATGTCGGGATGGGCTTGCGCTATTCCCGCAATTATGGCCACGCGCACGATCGACAATTGGAAGGAGCGCCTCATCACCATTTTTGTAACTCCGTTTATGAGTTGCTCTGCCCGGCTTCCGGTGTTCACCATCTTAGTGGCGCTCATAGTTCCAGACATAAAGTTGTGGGGCTTCTTCAACTATCAAGGTCTGGTATTGATGGGCTTGTATTTGCTGGGATTTTTAGCGGCCATTCTTTCGGCCTGGGGCATGAAGTTTTTAATCAAAACTACTGAGCGTAGTTTTTTGATCATGGAGTTGCCTACGTATCGCATGCCGCGGTGGTCGAATGTTGGATTTACCATCATCGAGAAAACAAAGACATTTGTGTTTGAAGCCGGCCGCGTCATTCTCGCCATCTCCATTATACTTTGGGTGCTGGCCAGCTATGGCCCTATCGATGAAATGAATGCTGCCAAAAAAGTGGTGCAAGCACAAGCAGTTCAAGAAAATTGGTCGGAGGCAGAGATTCAAAACCGAGTGGCCGCTTACAAACTCGAGCATTCGTATGCCGGCAAATTAGGAAAAGCCATTGAGCCCTTGATTGCTCCACTGGGTTTTGATTGGAAGATCGGCATTGCGCTCGTTACCTCTTTTGCTGCTCGCGAAGTATTTGTCGGAACCATTGCCACTATCTATAGCATAGGCAGTGCCGAAGATCAACCTACCATCAAGTTGCGATTGCGCAACGAAATAAATCCGGAGACGGGTGGTCCGCGATATACTCCGGCAGTGGGGATGTCATTACTGATTTTCTACACCTTTGCCATGCAATGCATGAGCACCCTAGCCATCGTAAAGCGCGAAACCAAAGGCTGGAGGTGGCCGCTGATTCAGTTGGCATACATGACCGGTCTGGCCTACGTATCCGCATTTATTGTTTTCCAGATCATGTCTTGAATGGACATATTGCTTTAAGCACCCAGGAGTAAAGAGCGTTTTTTCTTTCTTCAATAACTCCTATATTTATTCCATATTTTAAGAATCCCCCAATGGCGCATCGGACTGACTACCAGCTTGGCTTACTTTACTTAGTTCATTTGTTGATTAGTGCTGATGGTGTAGTGGATGAGAGTGAAGAAAAACAACTATTAAAGATTTGTGAAAAAGAGAGCATTCCGGCAGACGTGTTTGCTCAATTCAAAGAACAAGTTAGCAAATCTAAGGATCGAGAGATATATCAAAAAGGTATTGAGCTGATTAACAAATGCACGGATGACGAAAAGCTTGATGCGTTCGTTCATTTGTATAAAATGTCAGAGGCGGATGGCACCGTACACGTAAAAGAAGTGCGCCTTTTATTATACTCCATCAAAATGGCTGACATTGAATTTAATGATGTAGTGGCTCGAGCCACACAGACAAAAAGCTAATTCTCCCACTGTTTTATAAGTTCGAAATGATGACCTATTATCGACTACTAGGGTTGTTCCTTATTTTTTGTTGGGGATGCTCTAAGGCTCCGAATAAATTTTCAGATCCTACCATAGCTCGCATTGCAGAATTTCAAGATAGAAGACAAACGGATAGTTTAATACGCTACTTGCTTAGCAAGGAAGCCACCTACCGCATTGAAGCAGCTAAAGCATTAGCTTCGGTGCAAGACTCCGCTGCATCTATGCAATTGGGTAACATGTTGTTGGAAGATCCAATTGCCGAAGCGCGTATGGCTGCAGCCTTTGCACTCGGGCAAACACCCGGCACAGCTTCTGCCAACGCACTCATTCCTGCTTTGCAAGATAAAGAGAGTGCCGTGCTGCGCGAAGTATTGGAAGGCTTGGGTAAAACCATTCGCCTGTATGACTTGTCGGCCATTAAAAGCTTTAAAGCGAAAGACTCCATCACGCAGGAAGGATTGGTGTGGACCTATTACCAGTTGGGCACACGTGGGTTAGCTGATTCAGTGATTGTAAAAAAAGCCATTCAATTTTTGAACCCCACATTTTCGTTTCAAACGCGTTTGGGTGCAGCGCATTTTTTAAGCCGCACTCCGAAAATAAAAATTGATAAAGACGACCAGTTAGTGATGGAGGCTTCCACCAAAGATGTTTCTCCGTTGGTGCGCATGGCAGCAACGAACAGCTTACGAAAACTGGACTCCGCAAAAGCAATTCCTGTTTTGGTCAATGCTTTGCGCGATGTGGATTACCGTGTGCGAATCAGTGCGGTGCGTGCATTAGCTTCGTGGAATTCAATCAAACCACAGAAGTTGGTTCTTTCGGCACTTTCAGATAATAATGAATCGGTGGGGATAGCTGCTTCGGAAGCGATCAAGCCAATGGCCGAATTGTATGACTCATATTTGAATGAAGCCCGAAGAGCAACCAACTCACGCATTCAAAGCAATCTTTACTATTCTGCGTTAAGCTTAAAACCATCGGAAGAGATTATCCAAGAAATTAAAACCATATATCAGGCATCGAAAGATCCGTATCAACAAGCGCAATTACTCAATTCATTATCTCCGGTTGTTTCTGCACAAGAATTTGTGACTAGCGAAGTGGTTCAAACGAATTCACTTGTTTTGAAATCGACCGGCACCCAAGCATTAGCTAATATGCTGCAACGCCCTGAGGCAGATGTAAAAGTTAAATCAGCGATTGCCTTAGCTTTTCAAAAAATCATTCAGCAAGGCGATCCCGGAGCGTTGGGTATTGCTGCTGCTACGCTGACGGAACCCTCTTTTCAATTCAAAGAAATTATAAAAGACTTCACCTTTTTGAAGGAAGCCAAAGCGAAGTTGTCACTTCCAAAAGATATTGAAGCGCTGCAACCACTCGAAGAAGCTATTGCATACTTTGAAGGAACAGCCAAGCCATCGCCATTGAAGAACCAATTCAATCATCCGATTGACTGGACGCTGGTGAAGAAAATCAACAAAAATCAATTAGCTAAATTGACTACCAGCAAAGGCGAGGTGATCATTCGCTTAATGGTGGAGGAAGCACCGGGCCCTGTGGCCAACTTTATGCAACTGGCTGACAAAAATTATTTTAACGGAAAATATTTTCATCGCGTAGTGCCCAACTTTGTGGCGCAGGCCGGTTGCAACCGTGGCGATGGATATGGCAGTGAAGATTATTCGATTCGCTCCGAATTTTCTTCACGCAGATATCAGGAAGGTTCCATCGGAATGGCTTCCGCAGGAAAAGATACGGAGGGCACGCAGTGGTTTATCACCCATTCTCCAACACCTCATTTGAATGGGAAGTACACTATTTTTGCTGAAGTAGTTCGTGGTATGGATGTAGTACACCGCTTACAGGTAGGCGACTCCATTATTTCAATTACGCTGATTGACTCACTTTAATTTTTGAATGTGTATAGATTTTTGATTTTGCTAGCCTTCGTGGCGCTTGGTTGTCATTCTAAAAAGCAAGAAGCGCCAACCACAGATTCTTTCTTGAAAGGACAATCACTGGGTACGCTCAGCGAAAAATTGCATGAGGCATCCGGTTTGGTAGAAAGTATACAACATCCTAATAACTTTTGGGTGTTGAATGACAGCGGCAATCCGGCTGAAGTATTTCTGATTGATCGAAAAGCGCAGACAAAACTAGTTTGTAAGCTAAAGGGCATTGATAATCGTGATTTTGAATCGATCGCAATTGGACGGGGAAAAGACTCAACGAAAACATACGTTTACGCAGGTGATATTGGCGATAACAATGCCCGATTTGAAGTGAAGTTGGTATATGTCTTTGAAGAGCCTACGGATCTTTCCTCGGCAGAAATGACGATCAGTAACTTTGATACGTTGCAAATTGTGTTACCCGATGGCAAGCGCGATTCGGAAGCCATGATGACAGACCCGATTACCAATGATCTTTTTCTGTTTTCAAAGCGAGAAGATTCCATCCGACTTTATCGCGTGAAATATCCTTTTGCAAAAGGAAAAATCACAGCTGAAAAACTGGCGACATTAAATTTTCAAAGCATTGTTGCAGCCGATATGTCGGCAGATGGAAAAGAAGTGCTCATTAAAAACTATGATGCCATCTATTATTGGAAAAATGTAAATGGAGAGCCTTTGGAAAAATTACTGCAACAGCCACCCCAGGTGTTGCCTTATGATCGGGAACGTCAAGGCGAAGCCATTGCTTGGGCGCGCGATGGATCGGGATATTATACAGTCAGTGAAAAAGTAGATGGCGAATTAGGCAAACTACTTTTCTACCAACGAAAGTAATTAGGTTTGGCGTGCAATTAGGTCTTTGGTAAAGGCTTCGAGCCATTGAGTATCGCCCGAAACTTTTGAAAGACTGGTAAATCCTTGTTGATAGTATTCTTCAATCTTCTTTTCAGTGATGGCTGGAATATTCAACGCATCGTAAATCTGAGTAACTGCTTTTACTTTTTTGGCGGCATTGAATTTTTTAGCTGATAACCATTGGTTGAGTTCTAGCTTTTGTTTGCCACGAACTTTTTCCAATGCTTTGATTAGCAAGAAAGTCTTTTTGTTGGCAAGGATATCTCCACCTACCTGTTTGCCAAATTTTTTCTGATCGGCATACACATCTAGCAAATCATCTTTTAATTGGAAACCAATTCCGATTTGCACACCAAATTCGCGTAAAGCGATTTGATCAGCTTCCGGTGCATCAGCCAGAATAGCGCCTAACTCTAAACTGAAACCCAGCAACACAGCTGTTTTCAGTCGGATCATTTCAATATACTGCACTTCGGTTACTTTAGCTTTCGTTTCAAACTCCATATCCCACTGTTGCCCTTCGCACACCTCGGCCGCACATTGGTTAAATGCGCGCAGCACTTTTTTCAGTTGATGATCGGGCAGTGACAAGAACATGTCATACACACGCACCAGCATGACATCGCCTGAAAGGATGGCGGTATTGACATTCCATTTTTCATGTACGGTAGGCTTTCCTCTCCGCAAGGGCGCTCTATCCATGATGTCGTCATGCATCAACGTAAAGTTGTGAAATGCTTCTACCGCGGTGGCATAGCTGATGATTTTCTCGGCATCTTTTTTATAAAGCGAATACGCCATCAGCACAAGCAGCGGGCGCATACGCTTGCCGCCTAGCTTCATCAGATAGCGAATCGGCTCGTACAATGATTTGGGTTGTGTGCCAAAAGGTTGGCCTGCAATTTCTTTTTCAACTTGTTTTTTAAGTGCCTCCACCATGCTACTATTTATTTTCCAGTTCTATTGTTCAAAAGTTAAATCAATCAATCTTCTGTCTACGTCTGTTTTTTTGATGAGCACGACCACCTTATCCCCCAAGCGATACACTTTCTTGCGTCTGCGCCCGATGGCGCGATAATTTTTCTCATCAAATTCGTAGAAGTCGTCTTTCATGTCGGCCATACGCACCATACCCTCGCATTTTGTTTCTACAATCTCCACGAAAATACCAAACTCCGTTACCCCTGTAATAATGCCATCGTACGGTTTTTGTTCAGCCAAACTCATAAATTCTACTTGCTTGTATTTAATGCTGGCGCGCTCAGCATCAGCAGCACGCTTTTCGCGTTCGGAGGAATGAATACATTTTTCTTCAAACTCTTTTTTGTTCACCGACTTGCCACCATCCAAGTAGTGTTGCAACAGACGATGCACCATCATATCCGGATACCTTCGGATGGGAGAAGTAAAGTGTGTGTAATGGTCAAACGCCAATCCAAAGTGTTGCTTGGCTTCGGTGGTGTACTTGGCTTTGGCCATGGCACGCACTGCCAGTGATTGTAGTACGTTTTGCTCCGGCTTACCTTCAATTTCATCCATCAACTTGTTCAGTGAACGCGAAACGGTCGCATCATCAATTTGCAGGTTGTGCCCGAACTGCTTCGCAAACACAGCGAAGTCGGCTACCTTCTCCGGATTAGGATAATCATGCGTGCGATAGACAAACGTGTTTTTCTCTTCGCCCTTCTTCATTTTGAAAATGAAGGTAGCCACCGCGCGATTGGCCAGCAACATAAACTCTTCGATAAGTTTGTGTGCCTCTTTCCGCACTTTAGGCACCACCATCAATGGCTTGCCGTCTTTATCCAATTTGAATTTCACCTCAGCGGTTTCAAAGTTAACAGCGCCTTTGCGGAAGCGCTCTTTCCGCAGAATGAGATGCAGACTATTTAGAATTTTGATTTCTTCGGCAAATGTTCCTTGGCCGGTTTCAATTACTTCTTGTGCTTGTTCATAAGTAAACCGATGATCGGAGTGAATGATGGTGCGACCAAACCATTCGTTATGAATTTTTCCTTTTGCATCCATTTCAAAAACAGCTGCAAAGGTCAGCTTGTCTTCGTGAGGGCGAAGCGAACACAACTCATTCGACAAACGCTCGGGAAGCATGGGTACCGTGCGGTCTACCAAATAAACTGATGTGGCGCGATCGAACGCATCAGCATCCAAGTCATTGCCCGGACGCACATAATGGGTTACATCGGCAATATGAACACCAATTTCATAATTGCCATTGGGTAATTTTTGGAAAGAGAGCGCATCGTCAAAATCTTTGGCATCTTCGGGGTCGATCGTGAAGGTGGGCACTTTGCGAAAATCTCTGCGTGCTTTTACTTCTTCGTTTGTAATTCCCTCCTGAATTTTTTCTGATTCACGCAGCACACTTTCCGGAAAACGGAATGGCAAATCAAACTCGGCCATGATCGAGTGAATCTCAGCATTATTCTCACCTGCTTTGCCCAGTATTTCAATCACTTTGCCTTCGGCACTTTTATCGCCTTCGGCCCATTTCGTCACTTCAAATAATACTTTGTCGTTGGCTTTGGCACCATTCAAATTCTCTGGGTAAACAAAAAAGTCGCTGTACACTTTTTTAAAATCAGGGACAATGAATCCAAACGACTTGGAAATTTCCATGCGGCCCACAAAACGATCGCGTCCGCGTTTTACAATTTCCACTACTTTGCCTTCGGGGCTGGCGCCATTTTTCTTTCCAAGCAGCGTCACCTTTACCGTGTCGCCATGAATGGCAGAACCTAAATCGCGCGATTGAACATAGATATCTTTCGATCCTTCCTCTCCTGTGGCTACATAAGCAAATCGTGGATTGACGTGATCGACAATGCCTACTACGCCTTTTCCGGCAGATGCGCGCTTCGCTCTGAAATTTCCACTGCTGAGTTGTTCTACTTTGCCATCTTCTAATAATGATTCGAGTAAGCGATATAGATCGTCAATCAATGATTTTTTCTTGACTTGAAGTTTTTTGGCGAGTTGTTGGGCCGTGTAGCCTTTTTCTGATTCGTTTAACAAAGAGAGTAACGAGCTGTATAAGCCGCTTTTCTCTTTCTTCTGCTTCTTTTCTTTTTTCTCTTTAAATTTCTTTTTGCTCATGGTTATAGCTTATGCTTTGGGGGCCGATTGGATTACCCAAATGGTTAATAATTCGATTTGATTTTTTGGTGATACAAACAAGTTGCCTTGTTGAAGATACGCATCGCTATGCGTTTTACTTAGCAGAATGAATACGGGTAAGAAGTGATTGCTGAGGGATAAGATGTGCGTACGATTCTCTATTTGACAATAAAATTACGGAATATTATTCAGTTTATATGCATGAGGAGGAAATAGTGCCTTTTAAAACAGCGCTATGAGGGCATTGCAATTTATTTGTCCTCCACTTCAAAGAATTTTTCTATCCGAACCGGTTCGCCTTCGCTATCTAACCCTTCAATAGTTACTCTGTATTTCCCGGGCAAATCAGAAGTAAAAAAGCTAACCTCTGAAACATGTTTGGATAGGTCTACTTCTAACTTTGGATTCCAATAAAGAGTTGCTCTATAATCAACTTCGGAAAAATCAGAAAGTGTATTATCGTAATTGGGCGAGAAAAATATTTGTTGTCGATCAAAACCTCTCACTTTTAAAATAGGCAGTGACTTAAAATTATCCATATTGCTATCTTTCTTAGTGAAAACCCAAATCGCGCCACTTGAACCATTTGCCCCCATTTGAGAGTTAGTCATGGCACTTACTTCAATATGATCAATTACACTTGTATTCATACTATAAAGTCGATCTCCAACACTTTCTCCTGAACTATTAAACTGAATATTATCAATGAATAAAACTGGCTCTGGCAGGAATTCTTCGTCTCCTTTTACATTTAATCCTGCTCCTCTTGCATACACTAAAAAGAAATGACCACCTTTTGAGGTAAGGACAAATTGTCCCAGAAATTTCATTTCAATAGCTGATGCCAAATTTGGATTAACTTGCTCAAGGCTTTTGCTTGTTACATACCAATCTGGTTTTCCGTAAAGCCCATCTTGCTTTTTAGGAATATCTATTTTGGCTGCTTTAATTTCTACTTCATCTAACAAGGTAACATCTGATTCAAATCGAGTAAACTGACTTGCTTTATAAATTTCTTTTGAATTAAGTATTTTAAATGTATAGTAGCCTAATTTTGATGGTAGTGCAGGTAGAATGATTGGATTCAGCTTAACCCTATCCCCCTTAAATTGAAAAGCAAACTTCATTGAATCGTAAAAAAATAGGTTAGAAATTGAGAAATTTCCGTCCTTATCAGTTTCTGTTTGATAGATCGCTTCTATCTTATCTTGAATTAAAGTAAGAGGTGTTTTGTTTGCCTTTTTATCCCTTCGAAAGCATGTTCCGGAAAGTGTAATTCCTTTCTCTAGTTTGTAATTTCCAGTGTTGGGGTCAGATTGCTCAGTGAAGGATTCGTCTTTACTTAATAACTTTAGTATCGTGGGTTCATCGGTAATGCATGAAACTTGGTAACTATCAACCACTGAGATCGCGAGCGTAGCTTTCGTGGATCGACTTGAATCATCATCATGAATGAACTTTAGTCGTACTTTTTCTCTTAATCTGTATTTGTCTTTATCAAGTTCAATTTTGATTGAATTATTAATTTTTGTTCCTTCAGCTGTCTGGGGTTCGATTCTTTGATTTTCTGATAGAATTGGTATTGGCTTGTAAAACAATGTTTCTACACCGTAGTTCTGCATCCACCTTGTATACGAACGCAAGAAGTATTTTCCAGCAGATAATGATGATGGAATTTTTATACAGCCTGAGGCTCTGCCACTGTCAATCTTGGCAAAATAGGTGGCCACAACTGAATTGATTGTATCGAGCAGCTCTACATAGAGGACTTTGCTTGCTTCAGTATTTTTAGAAAACGGAGTACTTATAAATGCGCTAAACCAAATTCGTTCACCTAAATAGTAATAGGGCTTATCGGTTGTTAAATGTAGTGCTTCTCGTCTGACACTAATTTCGCTTGGCAAGCTACTGACATCTGCGAATTGCCTATCCCCTGAATAATTATCGGGCAGCATGTTTGAAATTCTATCGGCAAACATATCACCGGAGACGGTAATGTCAGAGGGATTGATGGGCACTCCGTTTGCGTCAACTCGTATTTGATTCTGGCGTGCTTCGATCCAACTAACTTCGTGGCTCTGATCTTGGTAGAAATTGAAACGAGATGACGCTTTTACATAATGAACTTCAATTTTACCCTTTAAAGTCATTTTTGTTTCCGCTGATTGAGCACTAATTGACGCCATATTTAAAGTATCATACGCAGTAATGATACCTTTATTAAAATCTCCCTCAAAACTATTGGATCGGTGCTTGCCTTTTTCTTCATATACTTTAAACCCTTCTCTGGAAATATTTTTTTTGGATACTGATTTTAAAAAATGGCGTAAAGAGCCGAGGTATGCGCTCTCCCTATTTTTCAGCCATCGATTGTATTGGTCTTTATCTTTTGGCTCTAATTCTGAAAAACGGGAATTTCCTACAATGGAGTAAGCTGTTTCAGAGCTTAAAAATTTCTTCAAATAGAAATCCAATCGATAACCAAGTGCTTCATTTTTAATTAGGATCGCTCCAGTGGCGGTGGCTATTAAAAGACCCGACTTATCTACAAAGTCTAAGACCTCCGGATTTAGAATGGTACAACTTTTTGCAAAAGCCCCTTCACCTAAAAAAACTTTTTTAAATCTTCTTAGCTTGCTTTCCCAAACCTTGTCTCTAGAACTTACAATGTTCAATTCTGACAGCTCCGTTTCAGATTGAATTAACAGAACCGATTTGTTCAACTTACTATTTGGTAGAATCACAATCTTAGATTGAACGGATTGATACCCAACATACGAATAGACAAGCTCGTAAGTTCCAATCGGTATGTTTGTCAGTAAAAACTCTCCATTTTCATTGGAAGCCGTTCCTATCGTGGTGTTATTGAGAAATACATTAACGTAGGGTAAAACTTCATTTGTTTTAGCATCTCGGATTGTGCCATGGACTTCGCCTGTTTGAGATTGCGCAAGACTGCAAACGGATAATAAGATTATAATGATCCAAGGTTTCATTGGTTTCTTATTTAGATCAGCAACAAGTCAGAGTTAATTCCCTTCATTTTCAAATAGAGCTGCGCAATGGCTACCACATCGCCAATGCAATACGAGGCAATTTTGGTTAAATCCTTTTCTTGATAATACACTTGGCTGACCATGGAACCATCCATGCTTCCTTTGCTGGATGGAATTTGAAAAATAGCGGTGAGCAAATCGAGTGAGGTGTAATGTTTGTAATCGCCAAACTTCCAGAGTTCCATTGTATCAAGATGAGGCACATCCCAAGGTCTGCGCCCCGCAAAGTCGAGTAGGGAAGGCAGCACAATGCCGTTGACTAACATGCGTCTGCTCAGATACGGAAAATCAAATTCTTTTCCATTGTGCGCGCATAATTTGGTGGCGGGATCTTGTTTCTCAAGTGTGGCTTTAAATTCAGTTAGTAATTTCATTTCATCGTGATCGGCAAAGTATTTGGTGCGCAAACACAGTTCGCCTTTTTCGTTTTCGGTGTATTTGCCGATGGCGATGACAACAATTTTTCCGAACTCGGCATAAATACCCGCTTTTTCGTAGAAGAGATCTTCATCGGTTTGACCTTCCTCTCGTTTAAAGAAAGAAGCCTTGCGTGCCCATTGAGCTTTCAGGCGCTCACCGAGCTGATCATATTTTTCTACACAACCTACCGTTTCGACATCTAAGAAGAGGATGTCTTTAAGTGCTGGTGATATCATTGGTTAACCTTACTTAATATGGAGGGGAGTGTTTTGTTAATAATTAGAAGCACAAAGAAACCGAACATAGCCGCAAAAGCAATAATCGCTAGAAACATCAGGTAGTACTGAATGCTCCATTCAAGAGCCACTTTAATTCGGTGCATGGTGCTGATAGAAACTTGATAAGACTCTGAAAGCGAAAACCGAACTGTGCAGAATTCATTTTCCTCAGAAAAATCGCCAAGCAAAACGCCTAAGCCTTGCAACTCCTGTTCAATCTCTAATATTCTGTTTTGAAGGTTTATATATTCGTCTATTCGGCCGCTTTGTTTTTTAACTTCAAGCAAAGATTGTCGGGTGATTTCTAATGAAGCCTTCTTAGCGTTTAAGTTTTTGAATTCACTGGTCTTATCCACCTTGGTAATTTCTTTAACAGAAACCTTTCCAATCTTTATCAATGCTTGATAAATAGAATCAAACTGAGCGGGAGGCACACCTAATAGTAAATCCAATATACGAGCGCCTTTATTTCCTGAACTTTGTTCGAATTGAATGATGGCATTGTATTTTTTGATAGTCGTTCTCAATAATTTGTTATCATTCTCAAAATCAGTGGACTTAGACTTTACTATTGCAGTCTTTTCATACTTCTGATCAATGCTGATTTCATTGATTCCATTTTGGGCTGTCGCTTCTCTTTGAAATTTATAGCGATCGCTGGCGTAATTCTTTTTTGATGAAAACTCTTGACTGAACGCTTCAGCATAATTTCCATTCTGAATGACTCTATCTGAAACTTCGGAATATCCATACACTAAACGAAAAATAAATAGTGCTAGGAACCCCACTAAAATAAATAGCACTACCCTTATCAATTGTCTTTTCATTTGTTAATTGTTATTTCTCGTAGTGTGCTGTAATAACTATGAATGCAAAACGCCTTCCAGCTGTAACTCTTTAATAAAGGTAAGGTTTGCTTCGCAAATGGTATCAGGGACGAAGACAAATTTTTTGTCGTGGATTTGAAGGCCAACGTAGTAGCTTACCCAATACTCGTTATTGAGGTGGAAAACATTGGGGTCAATCGGCTCGATCAAAGCGGTGCCTCGTGCCGGAACGGTTTCTAAAAAATGACGGAGCGTAGAGGTGCGCTGTGTTTCGCCATCTTTTTCGCCATAGCCTTTGCTGGCAACCAACGTGTTTTCTAATGGAAAATCATTGTTGTTGATCAGGTAGACTTTCCACTCATCCTGATTCAGAAGATTTTTTTCGCGTGTAACGGCTAGCGTTACATTTTTTACCGGAGGGATTTCAATATCTTTTTTCAAGTTCTATTATGCGCTATTGTTTAACATTTAATTCGCCATGAAGTCACAATGGCACTAAGATTATCGATGTGCCTTTTGCATTTCAATGATTTGGACAAAGTTACATTTTTTCAAGCGATAGTTATGGAAGGCGATTAAGCTGGCGTAAGCGGGCAAGGGATGGAAGCGAAAGCCCGAAGCGGGTTGGCATGATGCGTGGCCGGACTTGGAGCGAACAGCCCGGTGGCCGCTACTCGTTTGTCTATTTTACCCGAGCTTGGTAGCGGCCATGCCCCATAACTTCTCTTTTATTCACACACTCTAATTCTTATCTTGTTGGTATGAACAAACGTACTTTCTTGAAAAACACGGCCGCGTTGGGATTAACCGGGTTGTTTCCAACCGAATCGCTGGCCAATTGGCTTTCTTCTTTCGAAGGAAAATCCGCCAACGAGTTGGCGGGCGATGAATCTTTCTGGGATGGCATTCGCAGCGGCTATCGGTTGAAGCCGGATTATATTAATCTTGAAAATGGCTACTACTGCTTTTTGCCTGAGGCTACGTTGGAAAAATTTGTGCAGCATGTACGTGATGTCAATTATCAGGGCTCGTACTACATGCGCACAGTGCAGTGGGATAACAAGAAGAAGTCTGCGGCTAAACTGGCAACGCTAGCGGGTTGCTCAGCTGAGGAACTGATCATCACGCGCAATACGACTGAATCGCTGGATACAGTAATTGCGGGGCAAGATTGGAAGGCGGGCGATGAGGCAATTATGGCTGAACAAGATTACGGTGCTATGCAGGACATGTTTAAGCAAGTGGCCAAGCGACATGGTGTTGTTCTCAAAGTAGTTTCCGTGCCTAATCATCCCGCTTCGGATGAAGAGATCGTGAATTTGTATGCCAATGCGATTACTTCTAAAACCAAGTTGTTGATGGTGTGCCACATGATCAACATTACGGGACACATTTTGCCGGTGCGTAAAATTTGCGACATGGCACATAGCAAGGGTGTCAAGGTGATGGTGGATGGCGCGCATGCCTTTGCGCACATTCAGTTTTCGATTCCTGATTTGCATTGCGACTACTACGGAGCTAGTTTGCATAAATGGTTGAGTGTACCGCTGGGGGCAGGCATTTTGTATGTGAATAAAGAAAATGTTGCCGCATTGTGGCCGATGTTTGGTGAGGAAGGCAAAAAGCCGGAGGACATTTATCGATTAAACCATACGGGTACTCATCCGGTGCATACAGATTTAGCAATTGCCGATGCCATTGATTTTCATTTGCAAATTGGCGCAGAGAGAAAAGAAGCGCGCTTGCGTTTTTTGCAACGCTATTGGTCTGAGAAAGTTAGAAATTTAAAAAACGTGATTGTGAATACTCCGACTGCCGTGGCACGTTCATGTGGCATTGCCAATGTGGGCATTGCGGGAATGAAACCGGGTGACTTGGCGGATGTGTTGATGAAGCGATTTAAAATTTACACAGTCGCTATTGATGGTGCTAATGTGCATGGGTGCCGCATTACTCCAAATTTATACACAACTACGACTGAGTTGGATGCGTTTGTGGCTGCATTGCGCCAACTGGCTGCGGAGGCCAAAGGCTAATCACGAAATTGCTCCGCTAAAATTTTTTCGGCAGGCTTGCCTTGCGGTGTAAAATCGATAGAAGCATTTCTGCGTGGACCGTGTGGATACCATTTCCAAAAGTAAGCCCCCGCCAGCCAGGGCTTATTCCACACCATTTCAAAAAATGCACGATAGCAATTTGCCTGCATTTCGTTGGAAACAGGAATAGATTTTTTGTCATCGGGCCACGTCCAAGGTTCGATGGCGGCCATCTCATCGCTTCGGTAGCCGATCTCGGTAAATAAAACCGGTCGCTGGTATTTTTTATGGATTCGATCAATGATACGCAGAGGTTCCTCCCATCCTTTTTTCAATTCCGTTAAGGATGCGTTTTTGTTTTTTGTAAGTGGAAAATAACCTTGGATGCCGATGTAATCGAGCGCATCCCAAAACATGACTTGTTCATACTCTTGATGAAAATTAGCAGCATAGGTTAATTTGCCTTTGTACACTTTGCGAATGCTGGCGATGATAGCACGCCATTCTTTTTCGCGCAGCGTAAGATGTAACTCGGTGCCAATGCAGAGGATGTCGATTTTATTTTTTTCGGCCAGTTCTGCATAGTGAAGAATAAAGCCTTCGTACAAACGAAACCACCGTTGCCAAGCGGTGTCGCTTTTCATTGAGATTGCACCGGGCCAACTCTTGCTTACCCAGATGTGCGGCTTTAAAATAGTTTTAATACCCGCTTTGCGGGCTAGTTCTGTGGTGACTGCAATACCTTCATCTGATTCGCCCCACCAAACCCGATCAGAAGCGAAATTTGTTTTAATAGTAGAAGTGTACGGATCGCGCTGAAAGGCAAAGGGTGTTTGCGAAATCCAGTTGACATTACACTTTTTTAATTGGGCAATTTCTTTTTCAGTAACCTGATCACGGCCACCTACCCAACAAACACCTTTCTGTTTTTTGCCATCGGAGAGTTGAGCAAATGCTGCATGAGCGAGGGTAAGTGAAACGAAGATAAGCAGCGGCTTCATCCTTACGAAGGTAAGAGCGCCATTTCAAAAAGAGAAGTAATTTTTTCTTTCATCGTATGCTTCACTTCGTTCATGTCGATGGCGGCACCGAGTTCTTTTTCCATGGAGGTAACGGCTTTGTCATCGATGCCGCACGGAACAATGTGATGGAAGTACGATAGATCCGGAGATACATTCAGTGCGAGTCCGTGCATCGTTACCCAGCGGCTTGTCTTTACACCCATCGCACAAATTTTGCGTGCGTGTTTCATGCTGTCAAATCCAATCCATACGCCCGTCAAGCCCGGTATGCGGCCGGCTGCGATTTGAAATGTTGCCAATGTTTGGATGACGGCTTCTTCCAGCAATCGCATGTACTGATGAATATCCGTAAAGAAATTTTCAAGGTCGATGATGGGGTACACCACTAATTGACCGGGGCCGTGATACGTTATATCTCCTCCTCGATTAATTGGGAAATAGCTGGCTTGTATCGTGTGGAGATCTTCTTTTTTAACCAGCAGATTTTTTTCATCACCACTTTTGCCGAGTGTGTACACGTGTGGGTGTTCGCAGAATAGTAAAAAGTTATTCGTTATTTGTTGTTCGTTAATCGAAAGATCGCGGTTTTGCTTTTTTACTTCAAGGATTTGATTGAACAAATTGGTTTGGTAATCCCACGCTTGTTGATAATCCATCAAGCCGAGATCAGTGAAATGAGTTTGTTTATTGCTGTTGGCGTTCAAAATCGGAAAGCATTATTTCAATTTCCCCAACTCTTCTTTTAGGTAGTCGATGGCTTCTACCGGATTTGCCTCTACGCCATTTTCTTTCGCGAGGTAATACGAAATCCAATCGGTTAGATGAATGAGGTAGTAGTACTGTTCTAATAACGAAGCTCCCTCGCCCACAATATCAATAATTGGATTCGACTTCTTTTCAAAAATCGGTCGGCAGATTTCCATTCGCTTCTCTACGCGCTCATGGTCGTGGTCGGAGTAAAGGTAAATTACTTGTGCCTGATGTAAAATGTTTTCCGGAAACTGCCATCCTACGATTTCATTGTGATTCATTTCCGGAAAGGTATTGACGTGTGCCAACTGCTTGGCATTTTCGTTGATCTGATTTTGAAAACGAAGTGCCATTGCTTTGAGTCGCTCATCGCAATAGATAATTGGAAATTTGCCTTTTAGTTTTTTAGCGATCAACTCAGCCTCCGACTGGATAGCTTTCTCTCCGCGATTTAAATATTCGATGGCATTCTCTGTTTCTTTCATGAAGGCAGCGCCAATCAAGTTGGTGTGATAGAGTGCATACAACAATGAAACCATCATGTATCCCAAATTGCCACGCGGGCTTTTCGAGCCACCCGGAATTTGAATCCAAAACAGATTGTATTCCTTCGCTAACTCTAGCATTTTGCCGCCCGAGGTAATGCAAATGATGTGAGCACGCTTCAACATGGCTTTGTTAATGGCAGCCAGTGTTTCTTCCGTATCGCCACTGTACGAGCATGCAATGAACAAAGTATGTGGACTCACAAACTGAGGAATGTTGTAGCCTTTCGAAACCGTAATGGGTATAGGCACACGACCAAATGTCAGTGACTCGACTAATCTACGGATTGACCGATCTTGAGTGCACTGGCTAGTTGCAGGGTAAAGCCTTCAATTAGTTTCTTCATTCTTTGTTCTTAACTTCGATTTTCAAAGGTAGATTATTTATTGTGAGCGATAAAATCGAAAAAGGGAAAGCGGGCGAAGATTTAGCGGCTCAATTTCTTATTGAGAAGGGGTACCAGATTTTAGCGAGAAACTATCGTTACAAGCGATCTGAAATTGACCTCATCGCGAAGAAAGATAATTGCGTTGTCTTTGTAGAAGTAAAATTACGCACGACCGATGCCTTTGGGTTTCCGGAAGAATTTGTAGATGAAAAGAAGGCAGCCAAGATTTTGGAAGGAGCTGATCAATACATCTATGAGTTGAAATGGGAAGGAAACATTCGGTTTGATATTGTAGCCATCCGGCAAATCAATGGTCAAACAGAAGTCGTGCAGATTGAAGATGCGTTTTATTAATTATTTGGAATAAATTTCTTTCCCCTTCTCATCCCACTCTTTACGCAAATAAGGTTTTATGTCTTTTTCGAATGGTTCTTTAGGATACGTAATGATGCGCTTCCGTTTTCCGTTGGGATAATTTTCAATCCAATCGCCCACCTTTACATTGAACCGATATTCGCCACGCACTGCTACTTGGCCATTCTCATGCAACAAGTAATAGTATCCCTCCTTCTCGCCATATTCAATGGGTGTAATCTCTTTTATCTTTTTCTTATCAGCCGGATCGTAATAGGTGATGCGCGATTCTTTGGGCCAGCCTTTGTAATATTTTTCTTTGTCTTCCAGTAGATCTTGTTGGTTGTAGCGCATCCACCGACCATGCTTGGTGCCCATGTAAAAAATGCCTTCCTCAACTACCGTTGTGCCAATCATTTTTTTGTAAGGGCCATGCAGCAGGACACCTTTTGTAGGATCAAATTTTTCTACACGTCTTACTTCAGCACGTTTGTAATCGTAATAGTAAATGTCACGAGCAAATGTATTTGGTACTGCCGGCTTCTTTAGTTTATAGAATAACTCGAGCGTTACATTATTCCCGTATCCTTTTCTCGCAAACCCTTTTTTCGTTTTGATGCCATAGAAGACTTTTCTCTTCGGTTTTTTCTTTTTGGTGACAATAGGCTCTTCTTCCTTTTCTAATTCGAGTAAAGTAAATGGACGGTCAGTGTCAAATGTAAATTGACCCTCTTGCACTTTAGGCTCAGTGCCTTGTGCCCAAAGTTCAGTGCCAAGGACAACAAATAGTAAGAGAAATGAAATGCTGCGCATAACGAATATCAACGAAAGTTACGCAATAATATTTTGGATTTGAACCATTCGATTTTCAAAAATCAATTATATACGGCAACTGGCGTGCAAAGTTTCTCTTGCTAAGGTTAATAAAGGTTAACATTCAATTAATTCACAGTTTCTAAAAAATTTAGTTTCGATGGAGTAACCTACATGAAACGCCTTCGTATGGATGGGCTTGTTATACATAACTAAACAACCCATTTAGAAGAAATGAAAAAAATTATCCTCCCCATTCTTTCCTTCATTTTTGTTTCAACCCTTTCATTTGCACAAACCATAACACCAAAAATTGGATACACCCATTCTACATGGGGTGCTTCCAACTACGTAGCTCAACTGGACAACAGTTTTAGTTCACAGTCCGGGTTTTCATTGGGTGTTGCATATAGCATTCCTCTCAAAGGATTAGGAATTGGCCTGCTTTCATTGCAACCCGAAGTATCATTTGTACAAAAAGGATTTAAAGTAGATGCGCAAGGCGAAATCTCTAGTGCGGAGTTGACATTTTTCATCACTTCACATCAGGAGTACACCATTCATTATTTGGAGTTCCCACTTATGACCAAATATGAATTTGGAAATGACCGATTCAAGTTTTCCGTTTCGGCAGGGCCTTCTATTGCATTTGGTCTTGGTGGAAAATACAAAGCGGCATCGACTATTTTTGATGGTAACACCACTACAAATTTAGCTAGCACTACAGGCGACATTAAATTCTTTAAGTCTAAAGACATTCATTCAGTCGCCTTCGATCATAATATCGATGCTGGTGTTCAATTTGGAGTGGGTGCGGTGCTTTACAATCGCATTGCACTGGATGTGCGCTTTGGCAACAGTTTTACCAATACCAACGAATACAACGAATCTAAAAATAGAGTACTTCAATTTACAATTGGGGTCCCGATTTCTTTAAAGGATTAAAAAAATGGGAGTCGAAAAATATCGACTCCCATTTTTCTATTTTCTAGCCTCTTACAAATTAGCCAACTAACTCCACGCTGCGCTTGATAAAGGCAGTTAGATCTGCACCAGTTAGCATACTTTGAGAAAGTAGACCGAGGTCATACGCCTGCTTGGCAAGTTTGCCTTTTTGATCTTCACTTTCTGCTTTCAAGATGCGTTGCACAATAGGGTGATTACCATTCACAGCCACATTGTAGTTGTCGGGCATGCTTCCCATAAAGCTCATGCCACCGCCTCCACCGGTGCGAGCCATGTCTTTCATTCTGCGCATCCATTCGCTCATGGTGATAGTTACCGGCATATCTTCTGGTGACAATGATTCAATCGCCACGCTCATGGCTTTGTTGTTAATCGCTTTTTCAAAAATGCCTTTTACTTGCTCTTCTTCTTCTTTGCTCAATACGCTGGCAACGGCATCTGATTTTACAATCAGCTTATCAATGATTTCGCTATCCACTCGCTTGAGTTGTGTTTTTTCCAACTTCTGCTCCAGATGACCAATAAAGTGGCTATCTAAAACGCCATCGAGCAGCAACACATCATATGCTTTGGCTTTTGCACTTTGAATGAACGCGTCTTGCTTGCCTTTGTCGTTGGTGTAGAGATAAATGACCTGCTCGTCTTTATCCGTTTGATTTGGTTTTACTTTATCCACGTATTCATTTAATGTGAAATATTGTCCATCCACATTTTTGAGCAATGCAAATTCTTTTGCTTTCTCATAGAATTTTTCATCGCTGATCATGCCGTAGCGAACGAAAACGCTGATGTCGTCCCATTTCTTTTCGAACTCCTTGCGGTCTTTGTTGAACATGTCCAACAACTTATCCGCTACTTTTTTAGTGATGTGCGAACTGATCTTCTTCACATTCGCATCGCTTTGCAAATAACTGCGGGATACGTTCAAAGGAATATCCGGTGAATCGAGCACACCATGTAATAGCATTAGAAAATCAGGAACTACATCTTTCACCTCGTCCGTAATGAATACCTGGCGTGAGTAGAGTTGTATTTTGTTGCGCTGAATTTCAAAATCGTTTTTGATTTTTGGGAAATACAAAACGCCTGTGAGGTTGAATGGATAATCTACATTCAAGTGAATCCAGAAGAGTGGATCTTCTGTGAATGGATACAACTCTTTGTAGAAATTAAGGTAGTCCTCGTCTTTTAATTCTAAAGGTGCTTTTACCCAAATCGGTGATGTGTTGTTGATGATGCGATCAGTAGTAACCGTTTTGTACTGAGGCTTGTTGTCTTTGTCAACACCATCTTCTACACTTTCATTTTTGGTACCGAACTTAATTTCGACCGGTAAGAATTTGCAGTATTTATCCAGTATGCCTTTCAATCGGAATTCTTCTAAAAACTCTTCCGAATCTTTGTTTACATGCAGAATGACATCAGTGCCGCGTGTTTCTTTGGAAGCCTCGGTTAACTCAAATTCGGTGGAGCCATCACATATCCAACGTGCCGCTTCGCTACCGTCTTTAAATGATTTGGAAACAACCTCCACTTTATCAGAAACCATGAATGCCGAATAAAAGCCGAGACCAAACTTTCCGATGATGTCTTTGGCATCGGTTTTGTCTTTGAATTTCTCTACGAATTCAGCAGCTCCGGAGAACGCAATTTGGTTAATGTATTTTTTGATTTCCTCGGCTGTCATGCCAAGACCTTTGTCGCTTACCGTAATGGTTTTAGCGTCTTTATCAAAGCTCACTTCAATTTTCAGATCGCCAAGCTCGCCATTGAATTCACCTAATGCCGCCAGTTTTTTTAATTTTTGAGTGGCATCTACGGCATTGCTCACCAACTCGCGTAAAAAGATTTCGTGGTCGGAATAGAGGAATTTCTTAATGATGGGAAAAATATTCTCGGTATGGATCGAGATAGTACCTTTTTCTGCCATAATGGTTCAAATTTTGGGTTAGAATGAATAATCCCACCTTACACAAGGATTGTTCCAAAAGGCAAAAGTGTCAGGTTGTCAGAGAAATATTAGCGATGCGTGGGCATATGATTGTCCAGAAAATTATCGGCAGCTTTATTCCAGGCATCCAGTGCGTCACTACGCTTTTTGTTGAGTTCGGTATTGACCTGATTGTATTTCGTTACCGCTGCATTAAAGTCTGCTACCAGTTTGTTAAAAGCATCCACATCTTGTTGGGTGCGGTCAGCCTGCTTTTTAGATTCTAAAGCCTTTTTACTTTTCTCAAAATTATCATTCTTCAGAAAGAAGTCAGAGAGTTCAGCACTTTTAGTTGCTTCGTATTTGTAAAACTCAAGGAGTCGCTCACACGCTACTTTCAGCGTTTTATCACCATTATATGTCGAAATGGGGCTCATTTTTTTTAGTCCCTCTGTGCTGCTGGCTAACAAGGCATTTTTGGTTTGCTCCATGGCATTGATATCTCCTTTTTTCAAGGCATCCATCCAATAAACTTCGTCTTTATAACTTTTAAAAAAGATCAGATAAATACGATTATAGTACTTGTAGACAGCACTTGCTTCTTCCATTTTTTTGGAAAGTTTGGAAGAGGATTCAATCAGTCGGATTTTATTTTTTGCTGCGAAGGCCTCAAATTCCTTATCAAAAATTAAATAAGCCTTATCGGCACGTTCGTTGGCTTTTTCCTTAGCTAACATAAAAGCTTCCATTGCATCATAGGATTGTTCTGCAATTTCTTCCATGTTTACAATTTTAGCGTAGTCTTCATTCAGAAGGGCCGAAGTAATTTGGAAGTAAGCGAGCGCAGAATCACGCAAAGCAGGGTCGCCATTGAATGGTCTAAGCTTTCGCATGTTAGTAACGGCTTGCTTGATGGTTTGCATCAACTCTAACCGTTTCTTTTCAACTTTACGAGCACTTTTATTATGTGAAGTTGCACTGCTGTAGGCCATCATATCACTCGAAATCAATTTGCATTGTTCACCTACATAACCTAAATATTCGGTTGCAACTGTAAGGTTTTGAGCTTGTAATTGGTGAATAAATGAAATGAATGTAAATACGAAAATGAAAACAGCGCGCATAAAATAATTATGGTTTTGTAAGTGATAGATGACTCAGTATTATTTGAAAAGCTTCTTCAATATAAGCACTTCGTTCAATTTCTTTGAGTAACTCTTGACTAGTCTGGTTTCGATTTTCATCCAAGCCCAGCAAAGCTCCATCAAATTTATTTTGCATGACGCGATACAAAGGTTTAGCACTTGCCTTTTCTGTTTGATCAAGTTGTTTGACATGCTCTTGTGATGCTAGGTGATGCTGAATGTATGCGTTGATTTCCAGTGAATGAGGAGCCTGGAAGAACTTTTGGAAATCACTGAGGTGTTTGAACCATGAAGAGTTTGCAAGGCGCTCTTCACTAAGTCTTTTCAAAGGATCCATAGCTACTTTAGTCAGCGGAGTGTAATACACTTTCTTTATAACCGAATCACTGGGTAGGGAATGGCGATTGGTGCGCTCACTAATTTGCAAAATGCTGTAGAAGTCAGGCAAATAAATATCGGGATGAACTCCTTTCTGTTGGTGACTTTTGCCGGTGATTCGGTAAGCTTTGGAAAGCGTAATTTTTACAAAGCCCAGGGTATCTTTTTCATGAATTACAGGAAAAACGCTTTGTGCAGTAGCTTTTCCAAAAGAAGTACTGCCCACCACAATTGCTCTGTTATAATCTTGCAATGCTGCTGTTGTAATTTCAGAGGCTGAGGCACTAAACCCATTCATCAAAATAACGAGTGGCCCATCGTAAGCAAAGCCCTTGTGAATATCCTTTAAAGAAATGATTTGCCCATCTTTTGATTTGGAGAGTGCCATTGGCCCCACGTCAATAAATATTCCTGCCAATTCAATAGCCTCTTGTATAGATCCGCCTCCATTAAACCGCAAGTCGAGAATGAGCCCTTGAATGTTCTCTTTTTTTAGTTTAACAATTTCTTTAGCAACGTCATTCGCGCAACTTTGACCTTCGCCACCCCAATCGGAATAAAAACCTGGTAGAGAAATATAGCCAATGGATTTTGTTTTTCTTTTTGCAACAATACGTCAACTGAAGTGCCATCGGCTTTCTTAAAAGTAAAAGTTCCTGAAAGTTTATCAGCCGAATTAATTTTTTCCTCTAATTCATTATCGTCAAAATCGAGTGAATTCAAAACCTCTCCATTCGGCCAAGTCACAGAAACTATCGCATCTCCTTTGTTAACCAGATGACTGTTCCAGGCCGGCCCGCCCGGAGCCAGTCGCTCAACAATAGTTTCTCCCAGTGCGTTTTCATTAAGATCAAAACCAAATGAGTATGCAGCTGATGAAAGCGAGCTTTCAAAATCTTTAATTTCACTTTGCGTAAAGAAATTGGTATGAGGGTCAAACGAGAGTGCGATTGATTTGAGTAGGGCATTGCCGACAAACTCTTGGGATGAAACGCTGCCGCGTAGTAATCGATTAAGTTTGGCCAACGTTTTATCTCGCTCTTTTTCGCGCGATACTTTTTCTACGGCCATCCAGTCTTTCACGGTCATACCCTTAGCCGTCTGCGCCATCCGCGAAAGCGTAGATGCCTTGAGCCAAATTTCCCAGTGCTTTTCCCAATCATTCACTGAATTCTCGTGTTCTGAAATTTGTTTATCTGAAAAGTATAAACTGTCTTTTTTCGAATAATCAAATGGCTTCGCGGTTTTGAGAGAAACTATTCGGATAGCGTCTGTTAACCTTTTTTGATAAATTTTTGCAACTACCTCAATAAATTCGCAGCTATTGCTTTTAGCCGGGTCGTGAAGGTATAGAGGAAGCGCTTTTATTTCATTTACATCTGAATCCAGAAAATACAAGCCGTCAGGATCGATTAGTTCTACAAACTCTTCAATTACCCGATCGCGAAATTTTTCATCAATAGGCGGAGGACTAAAATGCTCTGCTTTGATTTTGTTTACTAAAAGATGTGGTAAGGTGCAATACTTTCCGGTTTGACTAAACGAAATGCCAATCCATAGCAGAAAAAATAGAGTAAATACGGGGCGCCTCAAGAATGAAATCGGTTTTTGTAAAAATAACACGCGAATACGAATATTGGATGAAGGGCTATAAAAAAGAAGCCCTCCGGTTGAGAGGGCTTCCAATAAATATCTTGGTTCTACTTTTAATCC
>JBGAUU010000165.1:0-4414 GCA_044228465.1 Cyclobacteriaceae bacterium | reverse complement strand
TTTGAGCGATTCAAAAAACTCGCCACCAATACTAAATACCCCATCCAAATTATCTGGGCGGGCAAACCGTATCCGGAAGATTACAATGCCATCAACATCTTCAACGACATTTATTGGAAAACAAAATCGCTGCCCAATTGTACGGTATTAACCGGTTATGAATTGTGGCTATCAGCTCATTTGAAAAAAGGATCGGACGTGTGGTTGAACAATCCGCGTTTGTATCATGAAGCTTCGGGCACTTCAGGGATGACGGCTGCGATGAATGCATCTGTCAATGTTTCGATTCCCGATGGATGGGTTCCTGAGTTTGCCGATCACGGTAAAAATTCATTTATCATTGGTACGGCCGATGAGAAACTTTCAGTCGAAGAGCGCGATCGGATTGAAGCGGAGAACTTGTTGACCTTGCTGGAAAAAGAAGTGATTCCTACTTACTACGATGCACCCGAAAAATGGAACAAAATTGTAAAGAAGGCGATGAAAGATGTATCCCCATTCTTTGAATCCGGCCGCATGGCGCAAGAGTATTACGAGAAGATGTATAATCGATAACAGTTAATCGTTATTAGTCCTTAACGATTAACAAATAACCATTAACTAACTGCTCTACTTCTCATTCAGTGCCCAATTGTATTCATAAAATCCCACCGCGTAGTCGGCTGGGATTTTTTCTTTGCGGTAAAGATTTACCCAATCGAGTTCAGTTTTGGCGGCAGCCAGGAAATCTTTTTTGTACCATTCAAAAATCTTCGATAGTTCTACTTTCTTCTGCGCGGCATTTACTTTCAACCAAGTAGGGTTATTGATGGCCAATGTGGTTCGCTCGTTGAGCTGCTTTTCAAGATTGGCAGATGTGTATGCAAAGCTGGCCAGCGGAGGACAACTTTTAGCAGCACACGCCAACGCAAAGTGAATCCTTGGATCTTTATATACGGCTAATAATTTTTTTATCTCTAAAGAATTCAACGTCATCTCCTCACCGGCTACTTTGTGCTTTACGCGATCAAAGAATCCACTATCGTCCAGCGGAGATTTAAGCGGATAGTGTTTCGCCACCCAATAAATTACGACCAGATTGTAAGCATTGATGTAAAAAGTCTTTTTGTTCGCGTCATCCATGCCATCAAATTTTTGTTCGCCAATTTGTGTGTAGAGACTTTCTATCTCTGCCATGTTTTGTTTGATCTTGCTGTAGGCCACCGATCCGTTGGTGACATGTTTTTTCAAGAAGACATCAGCCGCGGCTGTAAAATTTTGTGCAAACGAAGAAGATGCGATGAGCATCGACAGGAAAAAGATAAAACGATTCATAGTTTCTGATTTAAAATCGGATGAATGGAAAGGCTAGTTAAAAAGACGAATTAAAACTACCTTTAAGAGAGGCTCGGTAATGTCAACTGAACGACATCAAGTGCAATAAAAATAACGGAGCTTTGAAAACAGCATGAAGCACATCGTCATTATTGGAAACGGCATCAGCGGCATTACAGCCGCGCGCCACATTCGCAAACGAAGTAATCACAAAATCACCATCATTTCCGGTGAATCCGAATATTTCTTTTCGCGCACCGCACTCATGTATGTGTACATGGGTCATCTGAAATTCGATCACACAAAACCCTACGAAGACAATTTCTGGAAAAAAAATAAAATTGACTTAGTATTTGATTGGGTAGAGCGCGTAGACACTGGAGCTAAATCGCTTACACTTCGAACGAAGGGCGCCATCCAATATGACACACTGATCATTGCATCAGGCGCAAAGCCAAATAAATTTGGATGGCCCGGTCAAGATTTGAATGGGGTGCAGGGTCTTTATCACAAACAAGACCTGGAGTTGATGGAACAGAATACGAAAGGCATTCAACATGCCGTGTTGGTAGGTGGCGGATTGATCGGTGTGGAAATGGCCGAAATGCTTTTATCCAGAAATATCTCAGTTACATTTCTCGTGCGCGAGAATGCATTTTGGAGCAACGTGTTGCCTTTGCAGGAAGCTAACCTCATCAGTCGGCACATTCGCTCGCATCACGTAGACTTACGATTTGATTCTGAACTGAAAGAAATCAAAGGCGATTCAAACGGACGTGTACAGTCCATTATCACTAAGTCTGGAGAAGAAATTGCATGCCAATTCGTAGGACTCACGGTGGGCGTCTCACCTAATATTTCTTTTTTGAAAGATTCCGGCATCGCTACCGCGCGCGGTATTTTAGTTAATGAGTTTCTGGAAACAAATGTGCCTGATGTGTATGCGTTGGGAGATTGTGCCGAACGAACCTACGAGTTGCCGGGTCGCAGAAACATTGAACAAGTCTGGTATACCGGACGCATGATGGGCGAAGCAGTAGCGCAAACAATCTGTGGATCCAAGACAAAATACGAACCCGGCCCGTGGTTCAACTCTGCTAAATTTTTTGACATTGAATATCAAACCTATGGTCAGGTGGGCAACGAATTGAAACCTCACGAATCAGAATTTTATTGGGAACACAGCAGCGGCAACAAATGTGCGCATTTGATTTGGAATACGATGACACGCGAGTTTATCGGCATTAACACCTTCGGGATTCGCATGCGCCATGAAAAATTTGATACGTGGTTGCGCGCTAAAAAATCAGTCGACTTTGTAATGGACCATTTTGCAGAAGCGAATTTCGATCCGGAGTTTTTCACCCGTTACGAAAAAGAAATCAAGCTTCAGTTCAACCAAAAAGCTGTCTTAGCACACTGAAATTTATGAAGTTACTCAAATCACTTGGTCTAGCTCTCTTCATCATCGGCTTTGGCCTTTTTAATTTTTCTTTCTTTTGGGCCCGCTATCAGATCACTCCCGAAGTCATTCGCGCGCAAGTGAGCGATCTCAAAAAATCGGAACTCTTAATCGAGGCATCAACTCCAATGTTGAATCAGGAATTCTCTTCCAATTTCAAATTTGTAGATGAATTGCATGGAGCGTTAGATCGAGTGAATCAACATCAATTAAATTTGTTTGGTATATCAGAACAAGAGATAGATCAACTGGTTGCTCGCAATCAGGAAAAGTTTTCCATTGCATCAGTCGATTCTGTTTTTGCAGGAAGTAAGGAAACCACAGTTTTCAAACGAAAGGCATTCAGAGATTATGGAAGCTGGGTATATCAGAACAAGAGATAGATCAACTGGTTGCTCGCAATCAGGAAAAGTTTTCCATTGCATCAGTCGATTCTGTTTTTGCAGGAAGTAAGGAAACCACAGTTTTCAAACGAAAGGCATTCAGAGATTATGGAAGCTGGATGGATGGCCAACCAACTCAACGGGCGCAACTGCAACAGGTAGCAGACAATATTCGTCAATATGGCATTGTATCACAATTTGGATTCGATCGCTACGCCATCAAAGATCTCACGTATTCACTCACTAAAGCTTCATCTGTCAGTCCGGTAAAAAATAATCCGTTGCTTTATTTATTGCTCACCATCGGGTTGTGTGTGGCCGGTGCGCTGCTTTACATTTTACCCAAGCTGCAACTCGCGCCCGGCATTAAAAACAATGGCATCTTTTTCAATGCCATGAAAAATGTACAATGGCTCGGCATCCTTACGGGAAGTTGGCTGATTGCATTTTATGGGGTGCTGTATTTTTATCCGGAGTACATGACGAACTGGGTTTTGCTGGTCGACCCAGTCAGCAAGATGCTTAGCGGCAATGAAGCGGGTCGCTTTTTTCTCTACGGTTTCATCTACACGTTGTGCATTTTAGTGATGGGAGTGCGGATGATTATTCACTATCGCCACAGCAAGTATCAGATTTTCCGCACGTGCTCGGTTATGTTTTTTCAAACGGCCTTTGCATTTCTCATTCCTGAAATCATGATTCGCCTGAATCAACCTTATTTTGATTTCAAAAATATCTGGCCGCTCGACTATTCGTTTTTCTTTAACAACCGGCTGGACACATTGCTGGCGAATGGAGGTCTCGGAATTTTTATGTTGGTGTGGGGAATTGCGTTGATTATACTAGGCGTTCCTATATTCGTTTATTTTTTTGGCAAGCGCTGGTATTGCTCATGGGTATGTGGTTGTGGTGGATTAGCAGAAACTTTGGGCGATCCGTACCGACAGCTTTCCGATAAATCCGTGAAAGCGTGGAAGGCCGAGCGCTGGATCATTCACAGCGTGTTAGTATTTGCCGTAGTAATGACGATAGGTGTGCTGTACACTTATTTTACAAACAACTCTTGGGTTTTGTTTTTCGATAGTTACAAGCTGCGCGAAGTTTATGGAGCCTTCATTGGAGCGGGTTTTGCGGGCGTGGTGGGGACAGGCTTTTATCCGTTGATGGGCAATCGCACGTGGTGCCGGTTTGGTTGTCCGCTGGCCGCTTACTTAGGAATCATTCAGCGTTTCAAATCACGCTTTCGAATTACGAC
>JBGAUU010000046.1:0-33346 GCA_044228465.1 Cyclobacteriaceae bacterium | reverse complement strand
ACTTGGGCGCGGTAAGGTGTGATGATGCCTAGTGTGAGGGATTGCATGATCCATTCTTCCACACCGATTTCTTCTACTAATTTTTCTACCAAGCTGATGAGTTTCTCGGCTTCATCTTTATTCAACCGACTGAGTGTTTCCGGGTCTTGTGTTTCGTTGTAGCCGGCACCGGCTGTGTCGATAAACTCTACTGGTTGTTGATCAGGACGAAGTAGTTCGGATTTGACGGAGCTGTGTGCGATTAACTCGTTGTTGTAAAAGTAGCGCGATGAAAACTGCATGATGTTTTCGTGCATGCGGTATTGCACTTGCAGCATGGAAGCTTTTTGCGGAAATTTTCTAATTCCTTTTTCAAAGAGCGTTTCCGCGAGCCCGTTTTTGGCAGCCTCGTTGGATTTTACCGTAGGCGGCAATTGCATGTGGTCGCCTGCGAAAATAATTCGTTCGGCACGTAAGAATGGAATCCAGCACGCAGGCTCCAACGCCTGACCGGCTTCGTCTATAAAGGCTGCTTTGTATTTACGGCTGCGCAGCACGGGATGGGATGATCCTACCAAGGTGCAGCAGATGACATCACTTTTTTGCAGTAAGTCGTTGGTGATGTAAAACTCCAGCATGTCGGCATCGGCTTTGAGTTGCTTGGCTTCTTCGCGCAACATTCTGCGTTCGGCTTTTTCGAAGTGGCCAAAGTTGCGTTTGAATTTGTTGGCCATTTGCCGCGTGTGCTCCATCTTTTTTCGCAGCGCGCGCAGTTCATCAAAGTTTTCATGTTCGGTTATGCGGGCATCAAGGGTCTTGCTGAGTGATTGCTCGGTGACGCGTGCCGGGTGGCCAATGCGAAGAACATTTAAACCTTGCTCACTGAGTTTGTCAACAAGTAAATCGACTGCAGCATTACTGGGTGCGCACACTAAAACCTGTCCTTCACTTTTTACGGTGTGCCGGATGGTTTCGACCAGCGTAGTGGTTTTGCCGGTGCCGGGTGGACCGTGAATGAACGCGATGTCGCGACTTTGCAAAATGGTGTGCGCTGCGCGGAGTTGACTATCATTTAGTACGGGTGTTTCTAGTTTTACCGAAAGGCTTTCCGTTAGCGGATTTTTAATTGGCTCATTTCCCAAGAGCATCTCACGCAGTTCAGCCACACGGTTATCTTCTGCTTCGATTACTTTTTTGACGGCATATTCCATCTCGCGGTAGCTCATCTCGTCAAAAAGCACGTTGATGCCGAGGGAGCCGCTGTCAATCCAATCGGGGAGTTCATCGCCATTGAGTGTGATGACCATCAGATTATCGCGCACATAGTTGATCACTCCGTTTTGATGTTCTTGTGCGTCATTGCCGTAGGCGTTGGTAAACACACTGATCAGTTTGCCACTTTGAAATGCATGGGGTTGATCTTTTTGCGTGAGCCGTTGGATTTCGATGATGATACGCTCACCGGTGCCGATGTAATCTTTCACCAATCGAACCGGATACCACGTGGTTCCTTCTTTGACGCGCTTGTGCAACGGTTGAAGCAAAACCTTTTGATGGTAATACTCCATGTCGGCTTGGCGCTCGAGTTGTAGCAGGCCCAATGTTTTTCGCAGTTGCTCTTTGGATGACTCCACAAATTCTAATTTACCGACAAAGGTAATCAATTGAGTGAGTGATGTACGTTCCAATCAGATGCACTTGGTGCCGTGCGTGGGCAAGCGATTGAAGCGAAAAGCCCGCACCCCGATAAGCGATAGGCAACTGGCGGGGGAGGACTTGCAGCGAAAAGCGCGGTGGCCAGCGATGGCTTATGCGGGTAGCCGGCCATGCCCCCAAATTTATTTTACCGTGTTTAGTTTGACGAGATAATCGTTGATGTACTCTTGTAGCCGAGGGCGCTTGTATTGCATAATGAAGCGCGGGTGCGAGAGTGGGATGATGTTTTGGAAGAAATGATGCTCGGCATTGAGTTGTCGCAAGAAGTCGAAGTTTTTTCCTTCGCCTAAACAGAAAACTATTTCGCGATTGATGCCCCAGCTTAATTGTTCGCGCAATGAGGCGAGGATGAAGGGCATGAGTTTTTCTGGAAGGCCTTTGACATCGTAGTAGTTGAGGTTCTTCCCGTCTTTGACGAAGCCGAGCGGTGAGATGGAACTGAAATAGAATTTTTGATAGAACGTGGAGAGGCCTCCGAAAGCAGTTATCATTTGATAGATAAACTCGGAGGAGAGTTCGTGCTTTTGCGGAAGTTTATTTTCAATGCCGCAATAGGTTTGCAGGTTGACGGGATCGGTGAAGGGCACACCGGTGAGGCCGGAGCCGAGGCGACCCGGATTGATGCCGATGATAAGTGTGCGCGTTTGTGTATCGGTATAGTATTTCTGATAGAACCGTTGGCTGAGGTAAGCCGTGACGGGATCTTTGAATGGGTTCAACACGGAGATTCCCTTTGGAAGGCGCGCGGTGATCGTGAGATTTTGGTTAAAGGCATTTATATGTTGTGCATATTCTTTTGCCATAGCACGAAACGCTTTGCCGAAGCGGTTAGCTATTGCTCGTCTTTAGGAGTCAGTGCTTTGGCCTTAGCAATGGCTTTTATTTGTTCTTCTTCTCTGGTATCGAGTATGCGGGCAATCCATGCCAATATCAAAGCGGAGATAATGAACACCATGTGAATGATGATTTCATATTGAAGCGATTGAATTCCTTTGGTGTTGTTCGTTTCAGAGTGAATATCAATGAAGGTTTTGAGCAGGTGCACACCGGAGATGGAGGCCAAAGAAGTAGCCAATTTAACTTTGAGTCGGTCGGCATCGAGGTGGTCGATCCATTGCGGGCGATCTTCTTGTCCTTCAAAATCGATTCGGCTGGTGAAAATCGAATAGCCCCCGATGATTACGATGATGAGCAGGTTCATAACCATTGAAATATCAATTAACCCCAGCACGCAAAGCATGACTTGAACTTCGGTGAATTCATCAATTCGCAGCGCCAGAAAGACTAATTCTCCAATGAATTTATAAACATAAAGGCCGGAGCCGAAGATAAGACCTAAATAGATGGGTGCCTGAAACCAGCGTGAAGCAAAGATGGAAAATTCGATAATAGACTCGAATCCTTTGCTCAATCCTTTCATGATGCTCATAAAGCCAAGTTTAGATTAAATGCGAACAGGCAAAAGTATTAAAATTTATTAATTCTTCAGCTATGTTTCTTTCAACTTGGCGAGGCTTCGTTACTCGAGCTGGAAGTCAAAATTTTGCTTGGTGTATTTGCCTTTTCGAGTGCCTTCGATGGATGCGAAGAGCTGATTCTTTACTCTGCGGTAGGCGATGCGCTGCGGGAAGTCGTGAGCCGGGTTGGTGCAGATGAATTCTTCCTTGCCAATAAAGACCAAACTAAAAGTGGTGGGTTGGTTGTTGTTTTGGCCATTGACTGTAGGCACATAAGACCATTGCCCTTTTCGAAGGCGTAACTCGATCGTTTCTTGAGGAATGGTATCTCCACTTGATTTGACAAAGTAGCTTTTGCCGGCTATCGTACTATCGTTGATTGATTTCCATTGCTCTACTACAGAGCCATTGGGTGTAGCGATTTTCCACGCGCCTGAAAGCCATTGCATCGATTGATTTTTTTGAGCTACAATGATTTGAGTGGAGAGAAGGAAGGTGATTAATCCAATCGAAAAGGTTAGTGATGTTTTCATATGGGTTGCGATTCCATCTCTCGTTTTATGTATAAAAGCGCGAGAAGTTTTGCCAAGTTACAATGTTCCGAAGAGCGAACAACGAACGGATACAGAAAAGCTTTAACAACCCATTAACAACCTAATTCTAACTATGAATTGGATAGGACGTTTACACCAGTGGTTTTAGCGAATGCATCCTGATAATTACTTTTGAAGATTGTATATGATACGAATTATTACACACATTCTTTTTTTCTTGCTTTTATGGGGAGTGACCGCCTCCCAAGCATACGCGCAAATTAAAAAGAACAAGCCGGGCACCGGGTTGGCAATTGCCAAAGCGACCGGGACAATTCAGTTGGATGGAAAGCTGGAAGAGACGGATTGGAACAACGCAGCCGTAGCTACTAATTTCTTTTTGAACTATCCGGTCGATTCACTGCCGCCAACTTATCAATCGGAGGCACGCATGACATTTGATGAGCACTTTTTGTATGTGTCGTTTGTGTGTTATGACGATAGCAAGCCGGACATCGTGCAATCGCTGAGGCGCGATATTGATTGGGATCGGAACGATAACATCGGAATTTATTTCGACCCATTTAATGATTACACCAATGGGTTTTATTTCACGATCACTCCGTTTGGCGTGCAGTCCGAAGGAATTATTTCTGCCGGTGGCCAAGATGGTGATGGTTCATTTAACAACAGTTGGGATAACAAATGGTATTCGCATGCCACACGCTACCACGATCGGTGGATAGCCGAGCTGGCCATTCCACTTAAATCATTTCGGTATAGTCACACTTCCAAAGAGTGGAACGTAACATTTTTGCGAAATGACGTGAAACGCAATCAGGTTTCGAGTTGGATTGCAACTCCCATTCAATTTATACCGGCTTCATTTGCTTACTCGGGCAAGTTGCATTGGGAAACCTCAGCTCCACATGCAGGTGCAAATATTTCGGTGATTCCATATGTGGCCACGGTGGCTTCGCAAAATATTCAAGATAATAAACCAGTAGGCTCAAGTATGACAGTCGGAGGCGATGCCAAAGTTGCGTTGAGCCCATCGCTCAATTTGGATTTGACGATCAATCCCGATTTCTCAAATGTGGAAGTGGATCAACAGGTGATCAACTTAACGCGATTTGAATTTCAATTTCCGGAACGCAGGCAATTCTTTTTAGAGAACAGCGATCTTTTCTCTACTCCCGGTTATCCGGATACACGACCATTCTTTAGCCGAAGGATCGGGCTTGCGTTGGATGCGAAAGGCACCGCGAAGCAAGTTCCTATTTTGTATGGCGCACGCATTAGTGGAAAGATTGGAAAGAACTGGCGTGTAGGGTTACTGAATATGCGCACCGAAGAAAAGGCTTCGTTGGGATTGCCGGATCAAATGTATTCGATGGCCATTGTGCAGCGGCAAATTTTTTCACGATCAAATATTGATTTCTTTATTGTCGATAAGCAATCGTTGGGGTTGGGCAGTTATCAATCAGGAAGATTTTATCAGAAAGATTTGATCAAGAAGGTAGGCAACGATACCGTGCTCAATTTGTACAATCGTGTGTTTGGTGCTGATTTTAATCTGGTGACTAAAAGCAACAAATGGTTTGGTGATTTTTATTATCATCAATCTATCGATGATTTTCACTCCGGTAAAAACTATTCAGCCGGGGCTTTTCTTGGTTATCGGGTTCGTCACCTCGGTGTATTTTTCGGCAACAATACGGTAGGTAAAAATTATGTAGCCGAAACAGGTTATGTTCCGAAGCTAGACGTATACCCGGGCTACTGGAGCGGATTTGGTCGGGTAGAAGGAACGGCTTATCCCAAAAGTAAAAAGATAGCCACCATGACATCCGGTGTTGAAACCAACTACACCTTTATTCCTGATTCCATTCGAACGGATTTAAGTTTAGCTGTTGATTTCTCCATCAACTTTTTAAATACGTCCAGCTTTTTTATATCCGCAACAAATATCTATCAACGCCTGACGGAAAATTTTTCTCCGCTCTATCCGAAAGTACAAACTGAACTACTGGTGGGCGATCCCTTTCATTGGAACGAATTTCAAATTAATTACAACTCGAATACCAGAAAGGTATTCAACTACAACCTGAAAGTATCGGGTGGACAATTTTATTCCGGCCAACGGCAAAGCTACAGCGGCACGCTCAGTTACCGCTATCAACCCTACGGGAGTATATCATTAACAGCCGATTACAACAGTTTACAAATGGGAGAGAATTTTGGCAATGCTGAATTTTTACTGATTCGTCCGCGACTGGATTTTACACTCAGCACGAAGCTGTTTTTAACAACCGTGTTGCAAGCGAATTCGCGTTACGAAAGTTTGAATTTGAATACACGTTTGCAATGGCGTTTCCGCCCGGCTTCGGATTTGTTTATCGTTTATAGTTATGTGGATAGTAAGTTGCCTGTGACATCCAAGTCGAGCGACCAGGCATTGGTCATCAAGTTTACTTACTGGTTGAATCTGTAATTTCGTTTCGTTTTCAGCTTTTAGCGACTCAAGAGCTGTAAAAATTAAGTGTTAGAGATCAAACCTTATCCGTAAATTTGGGTTTTTAATACCAAAAAAGTATGGCATTCGGTTTATTCAAGAAAAGCGCTAAGAAAGAGGAAACCCCGGCAGGGCCTCATTATTACGACCTTACGGTGAAAGAAATCATAGCTGAAACGAAAGATGCCATTTCCATTGCTTTTGAGCAGCCTGCTACCGGAAAGATTAACTATAAGTCTGGCCAGTTTTTAACGCTTATCGCCACAGTGCAAGGCAAAGAAGTGCGCAGAGCCTACTCGCTATGCAGTTCGCCTTTTGTAGATAAAGATTTAGTGGTAAGTGTCAAACGCGTTGACAAAGGACTGATGTCCAACTGGCTTCCGGATAATTTGAAAGCAGGTGCCAAGATGCGTGTAATGGAGCCGATGGGGCAATTCACCACCGAATTCAAAAAAGAGAACAAACGTCATCTGATTTTATTTGCCGGAGGTTCGGGGATTACACCGATGATGTCGATCATCAAATCATTGTTGAATCAAGAACCGGACAGCATCTGTTCGTTGATCTATTGCAACCGCGATATTGATAGTATCATTTTCAAAAATCATTTTGATCAACTTCAAACTGCGTACGAAGGTCGCTTGCATGTCATTCATATATTGGACAACGCACCAATGAATTGGCAGGGTTACTCTGGGTTGTTGAACAAAGAAATGTTGACCAAGTTGTTTGAGCGAATTCCGAATTGGGGATTGGAGAAGACAACTTATTTAATGTGCGGACCGGAAGGGATGATGAAGAATGTGGAGGCTTTGCTCGCTGAGCATTCTATTCCTTCAGATAAAGTTTTCAAAGAGAGTTTTGTTTCCGGTGTGTTGGATAAAGCGAAGAAAGAAGAAGCAACCGGAGGTTCAGATAAGAAAGCGCGCGAAGTGACCATTCGCTACGATGGAAACGAGTATAAAATCATGGTCGAGCACAATCGTACCATTTTGGAAACCGCGCTAGACAAAGGCATTGACTTACCGTATTCTTGTCAAAGCGGATTGTGTACCGCTTGCCGCGGAAAAGCACTTTCGGGTCAAGTAAAATTGGATGAAGAAGAAGGCCTATCGAAAAGCGAGCGTGCCGAAGGGTACGTGCTTACGTGTGTGGGCCACCCGCTGACGGATGATGTGGTGATAGAGATTGGATAATAAAAAAGAGTCAGACGATTATCTGACTCTTTTAATCTACTTACTTCTTTTCTTTCCTAAACTCCATTCCTTCAAAATTGACTTTCTCAACTTGTCCGGAAGCGTTGAGTTGAAAGGTAGCCATCGCTGTGCCATACCAATCTTTATCATACGGACCGCGAAAGGTGTCATAATTCCAATGCGATAATGTGGCTCTCAATAGTTGATTAGCTACGACTTCTAATTTTCCATTCACCACTTTAATTTCCATTTCGCCATACAGGTTGTCTTTGTAAACACCCGCATATTCATCCAATGATTTGCTGGGCGAAGTATTGAGCACACGCTTGGCTTCAAAATCTTTTTCGGCCTTATCATTTCCGGCCTGAATGTTTTTATACAATGTTAAAAACTCTGCGCTCCAATCCCGATTGCCACCCAATGCAAACAGATCAAACGCTTTGTACACCAACGCATGGCGAACTTCGGCATGATCATAATTTCCGAAAACGTAGATGCCCAACTTCGCTTCCGGTAGCTGTGCATGAATAGCGATTTGCCCGGCTAAGCTACCCGTATGGAAATTGATTTTCTTTCCTTTGTAATCATGTTGAAACCAGCCGAGTCCATAGGTGGTCCAATTAGGTTTGGTGAGTACCATGGTGGGATAAAACTGATCATCGGGCACGATTACTTGCGGCTTAAATAGTTCTTTCCAGGTAGCAGCTTTTAATAATCTTCCTCCTTCATATTTGCTGCTATCGAGCATGCTGCTCATCCACTTGCTCATGTCTTCAATCGAAGCGTTCACACTTCCAGCAGGACCTATTTCATCAGCTGTAGTGGGTGTAATTACTTTTATAGTTCCGTTCACCAAGTAGTGAGGCTTGGCCACATTGTTCATAGGCGTGGCTTTTAAAACAGGAAAGGTGCGTGTCATCTTGAGCGGTGCAAATACTTGCGCTTGGATAAAGTCTTCCCATTTTTGACCCGAGATTTTTTCAATCACTTTTCCGGCTGCCAAGTAAAAAATATTTTGGTAAATGAAACTAGAGCGTAATGAATAGCTGGGCTCCACTTCTTTCATTTTGCGTAATATTTCGTTGGCCGGAATGGTCATGGCACCCCAGAAGAAATCCGTATTGCCAACACCGCTGTTGTGAGTAAACAAATCACGGATTTTTAATTCGCGTGTGACATACGGATCGTAGAGTTGAAATTCCGGCAAGTATTGGACAACGGCATCATCCCATTTCACTTTTCCTTCATCCACTAAAATGCCCATGCACACGGCTGTCATCGCCTTGGTGGTGGAGGCACACGCAAACAATGTTTGCGTGTCGACTTTGTCATCGGCACCTAAGGAGCGCTGGCCGTATCCTTTCATGGAAATAACTTTTCCATCTTTCACCACGGCCACCGCCATGCCTGGGACTTGCCATGCGAGACGTGCTTTTTCTACATAGGCTTCAAATTCTTTCACTTGCGGTGTGCCCGACTGCGCGAATACAAATTGACTGATCAGCACGGTGACAAGTACGATAATTAACTTTTTCATATTTCGTTTTGTGAATTAAAGAGATGATAACCAATTCTGGGATTTTAAATGAGCGAGCACTTTCTCACGAAAGGCTTCGCGCGGGAAAGGACGATTACAAAGAATGACATACAGTAATTTCTTTTCCGGTATGCTCACGTAATCGGCATAGAAGCCACCTTGTGTGCCGGTGTGTGCCACCACTTGCAGGGAGTCGTATTTTTCTACGAACCAACTATAGCCAATGAAAGCAGGAATCTCACTTTTCCAATTGCGATAATGGCTGATGGTTCTCGACCTTTTCAAAATCTCCGGATTTAAAAACAATGATTTGCGAATCGCTAGCTCGTAGTTGGCAAGTTCTTCGGCTGAACTCCAAATACCACCATTGCCGGCAGCGGCAAACGTGGGTTCTTCGCCATAGTCTTTTTCAATGTATTTTCCATTTATTTGGAGATATGCGTGTGCCACTCCTTCTTGCGGGTACGGCCCATCCGTGATTTTGCTGGTGGGCATGGACGCTGGTTTGAATATTTTTTCGGCAACAACCTCCTGCCACTTTTTGCCGATCACTTGTTCGATAATCAGTGCTAAGCCATTAAAAGCGGGATTGGAATATTCAAAGCGCGAGCCGGGTTCAAAAAGCAATGAATCGCAGAGTAGGATAGGCCCGAAGTTCTCTTTGTCTTTGGCAATCAATAAAGCCACGCTGTCTAAAAATTCTCTTCGGTTGTCCGGTAACCCCGATGTGTGTGTAAGCAGATGATGAATTTTTACTTTTTGGGCGATCGATTTGTTTTTGAAAGCGGGAAAGTACTTGAAAAGCGAATCGTTCAAAGACAGTTTTCCTTCTTCAGCCAACAGCAAAATGGTGTTAGAAACAAATGTCTTTGAAATAGAGCCAGTGTTGAAAAGCGTTTTGGTGGTGATTACCTCTCTGGTATTTACATCTGTAGTTCCCATAGCTTTGGAAAAAACAATTTCCTCATCCTTTAAGATGATCATGGCTGCACCAGGTTCACCTATTTTAAACTCTTTTGAAAAGAGCAGGTCAAGCTCCTGGAATGGATCAGGTTGCTTCGGGGTACAACTAATAAAACACAGTGCTGCTACAATCGACCAGTAAAATTTTTTCATGTGCCGGATTTTTTGTTTCGAAGTAGGGAAGCAATCGCGATGAACACCCATACTGTATTTATAAATGTAAAGGGATAAGCTTCTTTGTAAATGCTATTGGCGATGAGTAATATTCCGCCAGTTAAGTTCATTAACTGAAACGCCACCGAATTGGAAGTGATTTTTTGGTAGCTGTTGAGCCCGTAAGCACCGATCACGAGCAGCGAGCCAATCCAACCGAGTGTTGTGAGTAAAATATCCATTAGGGGCGTAACTGAATTTTTAACACATGCATATCATTGGTAACGAATAACGCCTTTTCGTCTGTGGACAAAGCGCAATTGGAAGTAGCTTCTTCTAACTTTATTTTACCCAGCAATTTGCCGTCTGCATTAAAAATCCACACACCACCGGGTCCGGTTCCGAAAATAGTTCCTTTGCTGTCAATCTTCAATCCGTCTGGAAGTCCTTTTTCTGTTTTAGCGTTGGCCGTAGCATCGTACAAGATTTTACCCGACACGATTTGCATGGAATCGTTGAAGGTGTATTCATACCAACGCGCTTTGGCCGGATCGGAATTCGCCACAATTAATTTTTTTCCTCCGGGCATAAAAGCCAGTCCATTGGGACGCGTAAGTGAGTCAATCAACAAAATGGTTTTGCCATCGGCCGTAGCGCGATATACTCCCTGAAAGGGAATTTCTTTGGACGAATCGGCTTCGTTTTTGGGTAGACCGTAGGGTGGATCCGTAAAGTAATAATCGTAATTATAGAACACCACATCGTTTGGGCTATTGAAACGCTTGCCTTCGTAACGATCGGCAATGGTGGTAAACTCCGGTGAGGGTTGCGCAGTGGATGTATTCATCAAGGCAATTCTCCGGTCGCCATGCTGGCACAAAACTAAATCGCCCTCATCGTTAAGCGTGAGCCCATTGGATCCGGGTTCACCATCGCGGGGTGTGGTACCGGTGTAGCCGGAAGGAGTGAGGTACACTTCGGCTCCTTTTTCGGCAGTCCATTTGTAGATGGTATTTTTTGGAACATCCGAGAACAGCAACATCTTTTGAGATTCAACCCACACCGGCCCTTCGCTCCATTCGTAGCCGGTGCCGAGCACTTGAATTTGCAGGGTGTTAGAAATAACCGAGTCGAGCGCGGCATCTGATTTTTCAATACCAACTGACATCGAAACTTCTTTTTTTGAATTGCAACCGATCAGGAGCAAAGCGGGTATTAGAATGGATATAAACTTCATAAATAGAGATTAGCTAAATAAATAGGATGAGTGGAGTAGAGCGCATCGGCCAGGGATTGCAGCGAAAATCCCATGCCCCCATTGCGCGCGCGTCATCGGGGCATGGATTGTAGCGTAAAGCCTGCAGGCCGCCAAAGAAATACAATGTGTTGATTTCTTCACACGTGTGGTTTTATGAATTGATAAATTTAAAGTTTATTTGGATATAAATTGAAGCAAGCATGAATAATGTTATGGATGTGCCGAAGCGCCCCGTGCGCCATTTTTTGCCGGAGAATTTTGTGGTGACAACGTGGGAAGAACTGAAGCCTTATTTAGATCTGTTATTGGATCAGGAAATTGACAGTGCTGCCAGCTTGAAGACGTGGCTGAAGCATCGGAGTGAGGTGGAGTCGGTGTTGAGTGAAGATATGGGTTGGCGCTACATTCGAATGACTTGCTTTACAGATAATGAAGAGTACAGCAAGAGCTATCAGGATTTTGTGCAAAATATTCAGCCGCAGGCTGCGCCTTATTCAGACTTGTTGAATAAGAAAGTGTTGGAGTCTCCATATCTCAAAAGTCTGGAGCATGAAGCGGGTTATGACATGATGATTCGCAACCTCAAGAAAGAAGTGGAGTTGTTTCGCGAGTCTAACATTCCGTTGATGACTGAGATTACCACCGAGACACAAAAATATGCTTCCATCTCCGGAGCGATGATGATTGAAATCGATGGTCAGGAGATGACATTGCAGCAAGCGGGCGTGTTGTTGCAATCAACCGATCGTAAGAAGCGCGAGGCGGTGTATCATAAAATTGCCACACGCAGGTTGCAAGACAAGTCTGCGTTGGATGAGTTGTTTACCAAGTTGATTGGATTGCGTCATCAGGTGGCTTTGAATGCAGACTTCCTAAACTTCCGCGATTATATGTTCAAGGCGTATGGTCGCTTTGATTATACGCCTGCTGATTGCTTCGCTTTTCATGAAGCCATTCAGGTTGAGGTAGTGCCGATTCTAAATGAACTCTCGAAAGAACGCAAGCAGCAATTAGGTGTCAATGAATTGCGCCCGTGGGATAAGGCTGTAGATGCCGAAGGTCGTCCGGCTTTGAAGGCGTTTAGCGATGGCAAAGATCTTACTGAAAAATCCATTGCGTGTTTCTCGAAGTTAGATCCTTATTTGGGTCAGTGTTTGTCGATCATGCGCGAGATGGGTCATTTGGATTTGGAATCGCGGAAGGGAAAAGCGCCCGGTGGATACAACTACCCGCTGGCCGAAATTGGAGTGCCGTTTATTTTTATGAATGCCACCAGCACCATGCGCGACATGACCACTATCATGCACGAAGGAGGACACGCGGTGCATAACTTCTTAACGAAAGATTTGGAGCTGAATGATTTCAAATCGCCACCTATGGAGGTAGCGGAGTTGGCTTCGATGGCGATGGAGTTGATCTCAATGGATCAGTGGCAAATCTTTTTTCCGAATGACGAAGATTTGAAGCGCGCCAAGCGCGAGCAGTTGGAAGATATTATTGAAACACTGCCTTGGGTAGCTACTATCGATCAATACCAGCATTGGTTGTACGAAAATCCGAATCATACTGCTGAAGAGCGCAAGGCCAACTGGAATCGCATCTTTGATCGTTTTGCCGATACAGTAACGGACTGGAGGGGACTGCAAGAGGGCAAAGATTACCTCTGGCAAAAACAGTTGCACTTGTATGAAGTACCGTTTTATTACATTGAATACGGCATGGCGCAATTGGGTGCCATTGCGGTTTGGAGAAACTATAAGCGTGATCCGAAGGCCGGGTTGCAAGGATACATGAATGCGTTGCAATTGGGTTACACCAAGTCGATTCCTGAGATTTATAAAGCCGCCAATATTAAATTCGACTTTAGCAAAGCGTACATCAAAGAGTTGATGGATTTTGTGAAGGAGGAGTTGAAGAAGATTTAGTTTCGGTAGATATCTTTTCGATGGTCAATGTCAATGATGACGATAGTTAGTATGTTGTCTTCAATTGTATATATGATTCGGTAATCACCCATCCGTATCCTATAACCGTCTCTCCCTTTTAGCTTTTTACACCCGCTTGGCCTTGGGTTGTGTGAAAGTTTACTGATTGCCTTATAAAGTAACTCGGCAATGTTTATGGGTAGTTTATCGAGTTGCTTGGAAGCGTGTTTCGTTAAGCTAATTTGGTACTTCGCCATCCTATTTGATTATGTAGCCAAAACCTCTATACTAGTTTTTAGTAGCAATCTATGTTGATAGGGGAGGTGATTTATTTTAGCCTAACTTTTTTTAACTGACTTTTAGCTATTCTCTTTTTCCAGTAGATGTCGAGAGGGATACGGACACCATTATCTTTTTTCTTAGCGTTGTCAAACGCTCGAATGTCATCCAATTCCTCTAAGTCTTTCAGGATTTTATTATACTCTTTGATGGAGAGTAGTACACCCTGTTTTTTTCCTAAATGGTCTGTGATGAATTGAGCGGCCATGGTGAATTAAGTTACGTAAACTTAACAAAAGTAAGTAAAACCTCACATTCGCAGGGATTAACCGCGACTCTTGTCGAGCAAGTTGCTGAGTTGAGTAGCCTCCTCACTGGTGAGATTTAAAATGGAGACATCCGTTTGATCCATTTTACCATCTATCTTTTTGAGGATTTTGAGCCCTTCATCGGTAATAATCACATTNTGGCAAATCTTTTTTCCGAATGACGAAGATTTAAAGCGCGCCAAGCGCGAGCAGTTGGAAGATATTATTGAAACACTGCCTTGGGTAGCTACTATCGATCAATACCAGCATTGGTTGTACGAAAATCCGAATCATACTGCCGAAGAACGCAAGGCCAACTGGAATCGAATCTTTGATCGTTTTGCCGATACAGTAACGGACTGGAGTGGACTGCAAGAGAGCAAAGATTACCTCTGGCAAAAGCAGTTGCATTTGTATGAAGTGCCATTTTATTACATCGAATACGGCATGGCGCAGCTCGGTGCCATTGCGGTTTGGAGAAACTATAAGCGCGATCCAAAGGCCGGGTTGCAAGGATACATGAATGCGTTGCAATTGGGTTACACCAAGTCGATTCCTGAAATTTATAAGGCTGCTAATATCAAGTTTGATTTTAGTAAAGCGTACATCAAGGAGTTGATGGATTTTGTGAAGGAGGAGTTGAAGAAGATTTAGAATGATTTAACCGCGACTCTTGTCGAGCAAGTTGCTGAGTTGAGTAGCCTCCTCACTGGTGAGATTTAAAATGGAGACATCCGTTTGATCCATTTTACCATCTATCTTTTTGAGGATTTTGAGCCCTTCATCGGTAATAATCACATCGGCTGCGCGCTTATCGTTTGGGCATTGCGATTTAATCACCAGCTTTTTGGCAATCAATCGATCGAGTAGGCGCGATACATCCGAATTCTTATCAATCATCCGGCTTTTAATTTCGGCACCGGAGATTTTGGCAGGATGTTGTCCCCGTAAAATGCGTAGGATGTTGAATTGTTGATTCGTAATGCCAAATTCTTTGAAGAAGTTTTTGTTTTGATCTTCCAGCCAGGCAGCCGTATAAAGCAAATTGATCACCAATTTGTGGTGCACATTACGAAACTTGGATTGCTTTATTTCTTCTTCAATTTTCACGTGTTAATAATTGATATTTATTGGTCACATGGAATGGCCTGAATTATCATGCAGAAGGGTGTAGAACTTCTTAATGGCCATTTCATTTCTGAAAAGGTAAAAGCCGGAGAAGTAGATTCTCCGGCTTTCCATTTTTTGTGTTCGTGAATTATCCTTTAACGAATTCTGCGTTTGCTGCAATCGTTACTTCATCACTTACCACGGCTGTTGGTGTGCCACCGCCTACGGCAAAATCTGAACGTTTGATCGTTCCTGAGATTTTGAAACCGGCAATGGTCTTTTTGTTCCAAGGGTGAACGGTCGTTCCGTTGAAGATAACATCCAACGTAACTGATTTAGTTACACCGTGCATGGTTAAATCGCCAACCAATTTGTATTTCTTACCTTCAACTTTGGTGAAAGACTTGCTCTTGAAAGTAACTTGAGCAAATTTCTCAGCATCGAAGAAGTCAGCGCTTCTCAAGTGCTTGTCACGACCTTCGCTGTTCGTGTTGATGCTAGCAGCTTCTGCAGTCAACTCAATTACTGCGTCACTGAAATCATCTTTTGATGAAGTGATTTTTGCATCGAATTGGTTGAAGGCTCCTTCTACATCAGAAACGAGTAAGTGCGTTACTCCGAATCCAAGTTTAGCGTGCGACTTGTCTAATGACCAAGTTTGTGCGGACGCTGCTCCTGCTACCAGCAAGGCAACGAAAAGAATGTTTAGTTTTTTCATAGTTTGTTTGATTTGAGTTGCAAGTATAACACAAGTTGGATAATATATGTTTAAACATGTATTATATTTTTTGTTAAGTAATTGTTAATCAGCGAGAAAAACTGACTACAAATTGATCCAGTAAGTGAATTTGACCACCAAAGCCCGCAATTTCGGCTGCCCGCTCATGTATTGAACACCTTCCTTGAATTGGTCTTCCACGAAATAATTATCGGTGTAAACCAGGAAGAAGTCGGAGGCAGGTTTGAAACGCCATTGCAACCGCGAATTGATATTGATATTATTGTTTTGGTTGTTGTATTGTACGAAGGTGGTCCAGAACAATTTGCGTGTAAAGGTAAAATCAAACTTAGGACTGATGAGAATCAGATCGGCCGACTTGTATGGACTGGGCAAACTAATTCTGTTTAAACTAAAGTCAACCGAAACAACAGCCCGGGGTTGAAAGCGGTAGCTGATGTTACCATCCAAATTTGCCCGATGGCCATTAAAGTATTGACCGGATCGTGTTTGAAGAGAGAAAAAGAAACGCTTTCGTGTATTTGACTGGAAATTGGCAATAAAGGAATTGTAGTAAAATTCATTTCCTGCCGCAATTTTTAGACCTTCGGATCCTGATGGATCAAAGGGACTGAATAGGTAAACATAATCTCTGCGTAAGCGCATATAAAATCCGGCTGTGCTCTGGAATGAAATCTTGTACCAAAAATTAAAATCCCAATCGGTAGTTCCATATAAGTCGTTGCCTATAAAATCAGCATCAAAGCCAGGTCCATGATTGTTGATGATTTTCGATTTTGGATACCACGCATAGTATAGCTCCGGAGCAATGCGGTTAAATCGCTTTCGCGGAACGTAACCTACTTCCGGATCGTAATTGGCACCAACGGTTTGTGCAGTCAAATCAATTTCTAATTTGGGTACACTATAGATAAATGCAATCGTAGCTGCATAGGCGCTGTCTTTTTTAGTTTCTGAAAAAGACTGATGATAAAATGCCTTTCCGTTCCACTTATTATTTTTTGATGCAAGATTATAATCAATGCCAATCATGCGATTGTATTTGTTGGGCATGAAAGTGAAATCCGTACCTGTTGCATCTTGAAAAGCCTGCTTATTTATTAGCATCAAACCAATGTTAGAGCGCGCAAAGATTTTTCGCTGAATAGCCGCTACGGTATAATTGGTGGATTTTAGCCCAATGGAATTATCTTCAGATGCTTGCATGGAAAGAAGCCCGATCCTCCAATTATTATTCAATTTTCCGCTAAGCCTTAAGCCTGCATAGATTGGAACAAAAACATTTTTGTTCTCTTTTCTTTTAGATGTGTCTTGAAGTCCAATTCTTCGCGAAAAGAATGGACGTATATTTCCATATCCAAAGCTTCCAAATAAATCAGCGTTCTCCAGGAAAAACTGTCTCTTCTCGGGATAGGAGATTTCAAAGCGACTGAGATTCGTTACTTGTTGATCTACTTCTACTTGAGAGAAATCGGGATTGACAGTCACGTCCAAGTTCAATGCCGGTCCTAGTGCAATCTTAGCATCTCCACCAATTGACATGGATCGCTCAGTTGCAAGCCTACTCTGGAAATTGTCTACATTTTTTGCTGCTACATAGGGGATAATAGAAATGTTTCCCCCCGGATGCCCCAACGCTTTATCCCACTTTAAATCGCGCGAAAAGGCGAGTGTAGTAGGCGAATAAACGCGCGGAATCGGTGACCAAGTGCTTTGCTCATTGTAATGACTGTCTATCCGATAGAAATTGACGTGCCATTCATCGATCCCGTGCTTGTAACGAATGGTCTTGAAAGGAATAGCGATCTCACACACCCATCGGTCTTCTAACATTTTCGCTTCCGAGTACCACTTATTATCCCAACTTAAATTCAAATCATCTCCCTGGCTTCCGCCATTTGAAATCAATCCTTCGCGCTGCACACCATACGGATTGACACCAAATAAAAAACCATTGGTTTTGTCCTGATAGGTATCCAACACAATCGAAAGTCCATCAATCCCCGGCCCACGATAATCTCTTTTCAAAGAAGGTGTGACATACTTGCGCGGACCTTCATTGTGCATCACTCCAAATATATAGATGAAATGATCGTCATACGTCATGCGTATTTCGGTTTGCACTTTAGCGTACGAAGAGTCAAAAGGGAAAAGTTGTTTGAAATGTGTTGCTACCTCTGCATCCTCCCAATCGGCCTCATCCATATTCCCATCTACGGTAATAGGAGCGGTGGCTCTTTTGATATGCAGACCCGGCAACTGAGCCGAAACTTGCAACGAAGTGATGAGTAATAAGAAAGTAACGAAGCGCACAGATTGAAAAAGTAAAAGTAATAATACGCGAATTCGGGCAATGAGTTTTTGGAAATTTGATGAGTGGTTTTACAGCTTAAGGTAAAACGCACGCGTCAGGTTTTGATAATCGCTTGACCAACTCTCACCTTCTCCATGCAGAATGAGTTGCTCTTCTTTGATCGGCAATTTAATTTTAGAGAATTCCAACAGCCATCGTTCTTGTGGTTTTCCTTGTCGTGAATAGAAAGCCAAACGACTGGTAGGAAAGAGACTGTGTCGTGTTGCTAGTGATTGAAATAAATTTCCTTCTTCGAAAGGAAGTACCACAGCGAGCCGCCCATCGGTATTCAATAACCGAAGTGAATGTGTAATCAATTCTTCAAAAGAAAGATTTTGTGTATGTCTCGCTTGCGCGCGATGTGCCGTTGGTGGCAACTGACTATTGATAAAGTAAGGAGGGTTACTGACAATCAAATCATATGTTGCCGATGATTTAAAATCTTGTAAGGCAACAGAATGAATGTGTACCCGATTTGCCCATGGTGAATTGATTGCATTCTCTTGTGCTTGCGTAGCATCGATCGGTTCCACTTCGATGCCTTCGATCATCACATCGGATGTGGTGCGTTGTGCGAGCATCAATGCAATAATGCCGCAGCCTGTGCCGACATCGAGGATTCGTTTCGCACCAGCAATATTTATCCACGCCCCGAGAAGTACCGCATCAGTACCGACCTTCATCGCGCAGCGATCGTCTTCCAATGAAAATTGTTTGAATCGGAACACAGTTAAATTTTGAATGTTAAATTTTTAATGTTGATCATTCAAAATTCAAAACTTAAAATCTAGAATTCTCAGAGTCTCCTAAACAGTTTTTCAATGCTTTCTACTGTCACTTTATCTTTCCAGTCCGGTCCGATAGCGTGTGCCCACATGTGTGTGAGATTGTACGATACTTTGGCCATCGCGGTGATCTGTTCATCCGTCCAATCTTTGGCAAGACCTTGCGGCAAATCAATTTTGTGCTTCGCAATCATCGTCTTAAATTCTTTCACACCTTCCGGATAATAATCTTCGAGGTGGTTGAAAGCAAGGCAGTTGGCATAGCAATGACGTGTGCCTAATATTTTAGAAAGTCCGTAAGACAAAGCGTGGCAAACACCTACTTCCGAATAGGTCAAACTCAATCCACCCATCAGCGAAGCGACCATTAGTTTGTCATCGTTCTCGGCTGTTTGTCCGCTCTTCTCACCTAAATAAATTTCGCGGCAAAGTTTAAGCGATTGTTCTGCGTAAGCGTGACTGTATGCATTGTTCAACGTTCCGTTTTCTGATTCAATGCAATGAATGTAAGTATCCATACCGGTGTAAAACCACCAGTTGCGGGGCACCGATGCAATCAAATCCGGATCGAGCACCACTTGATTGAATACCGTCCACTCGCACTTCAATCCTAATTTTTTCTCAGGTCCGGTTAACACCGCAGTCATGGAAACTTCGGCACCGGTTCCGGAAATAGTAGGAACACCAATATGATAAATACCTGGTTTCTTAATTAAGTTAAGTCCTTGATACAGTTGAGAAGAACCCTCGTTGGTAAACATCAATGATACCGCCTTCGCGATGTCCATGATAGAACCGCCACCAATACCGATGGCTGCAGCCGGAATACCGCGTGTAGTTTTTACGGAATCGCGGATCAAATCAATTTGCTGTGTGGTAGGTTCATATTGATCCACGTCAATGTACATCACAATGTCGCCCGCTTTCGCAGGAATGCGATTGGCCAGTTCTTTGCCTTTGAAATAATTGTCCACCAGATAGAGCATGAACTGGTCATTTTGATGACGCTGCGCTTCTACAATTTCTCCTAGTTGATTAAAGCTCCCACGACCGAACACGGTCTTCTCGATTCCTTTAAAATTTTTGTGCATACTGATTTTTCTAAACTGTAACTGAAATTATACCACGAAGGCACTCAGGATATTTTGCTAAGAAAGATTATTTCAAATTCCTTTTCGTAACGCTTTAAAAAAAGGGGTCATTATTACAATGACATCCCCATGAAATTCTAAGCCGGCACTGTTGCCAACGCGTTTTTAATGCAACCTCCAATTTTCTGCGCCAGCGCTTTCACTTCTTCTTCCTTCCACGTGCAGCGGATTCCAAACGAAATCAATCGGCCTACCACTTCTTGTGATTTCGGCAAACTGATCTTGTTGTAATCTTGCGGAGCACCTAACAAATGGATCGCCAGCGGAGCCGAAGATTTCAAATCACGCAAGTGGTTCCATTGGTTGATGAAGTGATACATGTTCGTAAACCAATAGTTAAATCCAGCCACGCCCGCTTTGTTAAACTCAGCTACCGTGCGCTTCGCACTTTCGGTGTCAGGTAACAAAATGTTGAGGAACGTGGCTGAATCTCCAGAAGGGTCTGCCAACGTACTGAAACTTACTCCTTCAATTTTTGATAACTCAGCCGTTAGTAATTTTTTGTATTCACGGTTCTTCTCGCGAATAAAAGGCACCTTGCGCGTTTGCGCCAAGCCAATCGCAGCATTGATTTCACCAATGCGGTAGTTAAATCCTAACACCGGATGATTCTCCATGCCTCTGTTATTTCCCACGTGGTCGTGTCCGTGATCCGAGAAGCTGTCCGCAAAGTGATACGCTTGTTCATCGTTCGTCACCATCACACCTCCTTCACCACAGGTAGCGATTTTAAAGAAGTCGAATGAGTAGCAGCCCGTCTTGCCGAAGAGTCCTACTGAGGTGCCTTTATACGAAGCACCAAACGCCTGACCAGCATCTTCAATCAATACGATATTTTTCTCTTTACAGATTTGCAAAATCTCATCCAGCTTCGCCATGCCACCGCACATGTGCACCAGCATTATTGCTTTTGTCTTAGGTGTAATGGCTGCACGAATTCCTTCCGGGCTCAAACACAACGACTCATCAATTTCAGCAAAAACCGGTAATGCACCGGCATACAATACCGCCTCTACCGAAGCGATGTAGGTAAATGGTGGCACAATCACTTCATCTCCTGCGCCAATGCCGGCAGCAGCCAATGCACACGCTACAGCTGTTGACCCGCTCGATACCGCGTGCGCAAATTTAGCACCGGTGATTTTTCTTACTTCGGCCTCAAACTCACGCGCCTTCCAAATATTGTTTCGTTGCGCATCATGATTGTAGCGAAAAAGGATGCCCGTTTCCAGCACATCGTTTACCTCTTTACGTTCTTCTATTCCAAATAATTCGGTTCCTGGCATAATTGATAAAGATTAGGCTGCAAAAATACGAAATCTAGCTATGCCAACGGAAAAAAATGTACCCGTTAAAAACTGGATTTTAGAACCCATTTATGAGGGGGCCTGCCACTCGAGGCGAGGTGTTCCGATAGCTATCGGAACGCTTTTCGCTATACTCCTCATGGCGCGAAGCGCTCCACTGCGGGGTGCCGATTCAATCGCTGGCCCGCGCACGGCACGAAGGGTATCAGATGGTTTACTTGCACTCCGAACTTGGGTTTATAAAGATTGAGATCATTATATTTAACAAAATATTACCAAACACTATTTAGTTATGGCAGTAGGACTTACACCCAAACATATTTTTGAGTTCAAATTAAATGAACTTACATCAGAGCACTTTTTAGTATTGGTACATGAAACTGCCTTAGCCTTGAATTGGAAGGTAAGTTTTATCAGCAATGAAGGTATTTTAGCCTACACGGATAACGGAGTTTTTTCTTGGAATGCAGAGGTCAAAGTTAAAGTCCAAGGAGATATAGCAAAGATTCAAAGTGCTTCCATCGGAAGTGAGATATTCGATCTGGGCAAAAACAAGAGAAATGTAGAGGGATTTGTGGATGCTTTGGCGTCTATACAAATGAAGTTATCAACTGAAGAAATAGGTGCAAAGCTTGAACTATTAAAGCCACAGTTTTTAACAGATGACAAAGGTGTTTTAAATGTAGATCCGGCCAGTTCAAAGGATAGTATTAAAAACTTCTTTTCTGTTTTTGTTCCGAACGAAGAGTTTTCAATTACTCCGCTGTTATTGGACGCGAACATTTTGATTTTCGTTTTGATGGCCATAGACGGAGTAAACATATTTCTCCCGGACAATCAAAGCTTATTGGATTGGGGTGCCAATTTTAAACCAATGACTCTTGACGGTGGATGGTGGAGATTATTAACGAATTGTTTTCTTCATATTGGAATTGTGCATCTCTTGTTCAACATGTATGCATTGTTATATGTTGGAGTGCTATTAGAACCCTTACTGGGTAAGCTTCGCTTTGCTTCCGTGTATCTTCTAACCGGAATTGCAGCCAGTGTGGCCAGTCTTTGGTGGCATGATCTTACCATTAGTGCAGGTGCCTCGGGTGCCATCTTTGGATTGTATGGTGTTTTCTTTGCTTTGCTGACTACGAAGGTGATTGACAAAGGCGCACGTGAAGCACTGTTGCCAAGTATTTCCATATTTATTGTCTACAACTTGATTAATGGTCTGAGGGGCGGTATTGATAATGCTGCACATATTGGCGGATTGGTTTTCGGACTTGTATTTGGATATGCTTTATTACCGAGTTTAAAGAAGCCAGCAGATGAGCGATTTACATGGATATCGGTGAGCTTGTTAGCCCTCGTAACGATCGGCTCATCTTTTTTGATCTATCATAAACTACCAAATACCATTGCAGAGTATGATCAGAAAATGAATGAATTCTCCAGAAGGGAAAAGATAGCCTTGGAAGTCTACAACATGGCTGGCGACACACCTAAAGAAAAGTTATTAGCCGAGATCAATGACAAAGGAATTTCTTCGTGGAAGCAAAACATAAAACTAATCGATAGTTTTAAAGACAAAGATCTCCCAATACAGATTCGTACACGCAATAGGTTATTAAGAGAATACTGTGAACTGAGAATAGCCAGCCTGGAATTACTCTACAAGGCCATTAACGAAGATACAGATCAATATAAAGAGCCAATGGATCAAATTAGGTGGCAAATTGAATCGAAAATAACAGAGCTTACCGGAAAGAAAATTGAAGAGTAAAATTTAGTTAGCAATTACATGATATTTCGTCTCATTCTCTTTTTTTTACTTACCTTCTTTTTTCTTTTCATTGGCGGTCTTGCCATTTTCTTCGAAGGCTTCAGTACGTTTGCGTTTGTGTGGTTTTTTTTGGGAGGCCTCAGCTCTTACGGATTCTACGCTACATTAAAGGTTTATCAGCGCATCAAGCTTTCAGGTAACAGGTTGCAGATCATTAAAGTCATTGGAGCTAATCAAACCCTTCCTTTAGAAGAACTGGTAGAGTGGCAAGAGAAGCGTTATTATTTACGAAGCACACTTCGCAGATCACTCGTCTTATTTTTTCCTCATAATCAGCGATTTCTCTTTTCGAATAAAACTCAATCGGAAGAGTTTGAGAAGCTAGCGAATTTTTTAGTGCAGAATCCCATCACCGCTTTGCGCGATCATTCACCGGACAAAGAATTGAAAGCAACGCGCGATATGCCTTTCGAACCGGAAAAAATATTCAATGCGTGTATTTCATCCAATTCGTTTCAAGCATGGTGGGCAGCACCTGATCAATCTTCGTATGTGCTCGCCTTTAATCCGACTCCCGGTGGAATTCTGCATATCAGCATGCATGGGTTTGGAAGTGTGAAAATGATGCAAGGACATTTCAAAGAAATCCGATCTCCGGAATTTATTAGCTGGACGCAGGCCGATGAAGTTCCGGTAGAATGGCAAGTATATATTGAACGAAAAGTTCCGGGAAAATCTATAGTGACGCTAAATGCTATTTATCCTTCGCTACCCAAAGCAGATGCCGCGAGGGCTAACGTGATGAAAGAGGTAGAGCAACGAATACAACAATTGGAGATTTATCTTTCCCGAATCGTATAGTGTTAGAAAGATGAAGTCGAAGCTTATCAAATTCATAGCAGCTTTCATTTTACTTTACTCAATAAGCTATGTTGCTTTCCGCGCTACGCATATTGAATTATGGCAAAAGGATGGAAGACAATATCTGATCTTTCCCAAGGAGCAAATATGGATTTATTACTTTTATTGGCCACTCACTTACGTGGATAGTAAACTAACCTCCCTTCAATTTCATGTCGGTCCACATCAACCAACACTAAAATGAAACTTTCCCTCAGCACGATTATTCTTTTTGTTCACCGGATTGAACAACAGAAAAAATTCTATCGCGATGTTTTTCTATTGGAAGTGGTGGAAGAATATTCGACTTGGGTTTTATTGAAAACACCTTCCTGTCATCTGGGCTTGCATCAAATTCCGGAAGAGTATCTCGGAGATGATCCGAATGAGCAGGTGGACAATAATGTAAAACTGGTTTTTGATGTAACCGATATTCCGTTGCAACAATTCCATGATCAATTGACGCAACAAGGCGTGCGCATGCAACCGATCACTGCATTCGATAATTACCCATTCCATCTTTGCGATGGAAAAGATCCGGAAGGGAATGTATTTCAATTACGACAGTTGAAAGGCTCATGAATTTTTTACTCACCGGTATTGAAACAGAGCGTATTCACTTTCGTGAGATTCGTTTGACTGACTCTCCGGAATGGATTCAGTTCTTTGAAGATACTGAATCGTTTCGTTATTGGAACGAAGAACGCACTACTCCTGAATTGGAATGCGCTCGCTGGTATGAGAAGCAGCTTTGGCGTTACGAAAATAATCGCGGAGGAATGAATGCACTCATTGAAAAAGCGTCCGGGAAACTCATCGGTCATGCCGGGTTGGTGATTCAAACTGTCGATGAGATCACCGAATTGGAAATAGCCTACTCCCTCATGCCTGCTTTCCGCGGAAAAGGCTTTGCATCGGAGGCCGCACAACAATGTAAAGTAACGGCCTTTGAAAATCAGTGGGCTTCTTCGCTGATTTCCATCATCAGTGTGACCAACACACCTTCCATTCAAGTGGCCACACGCAATGGCATGACCATCGACAAGAGAACAGTGTATAATCATAATGATGTTTTTATCTTTCGCATCACTCAGGAAACGTATCGCTCACAAAAACAAAATTCTTTATGATGATTCGGCTTTGTTTTTTATTCCTTTGTTTCACTAGTCTTTCAGCTCTTATGGCACAACCTACCATTCCTTTATATTCATCCGGAATTCCAAACTCCATTTCAAATACTACCATTCGCGAAAAGCAAGAAGTAGGTGCGGATGGCATTTTGCGTATCACGGAAGTCACCGAACCGTCTCTTACCGTCTACCAACCGGAAAAAAAAATCACGAATGGCACTGCAGTTGTTATCTGCCCGGGTGGAGGTTATTGGCTTTTAGCTGCAGGACATGAAGGTGCGGACGTAGCTAAGAAATTCACAGAAATAGGAGTGACCGCATTTGTCCTAAAGTATCGTTTGCCCGATGTGAGATTGCAAGTCAACCCTACGATTTCACCACTGCAAGATGCGCAGCGCGCGTTGCAAATCGTACGCGAGCGCGCTTCGGAATTTCATATTGATCCTACGAAAGTAGGTATTCTCGGTTTTTCCGCAGGCGGACATTTAGCGAGTACAGCCGCTACGCAATTTCTATATTCTAAAATCGATAACCCTGCCAAGATTAATCTGCGTCCGGATTTTCAGATATTGATTTATCCGGTCATTAGCTCTGATCCCGCGATTGCGCACGGAGGTTCTTTCGAGAAATTGCTTGGAAAAGAAAGTACAGCAGCGCAGCGAAATGCCTATTCATCCGACAAGCAGGTAACTTCGCAAACACCATCGGCATTTCTGGTGCACGCTAGTGATGATGGTGGCGTGAGTTCCCTCAATAGCGTTCGATATTACGAGGCGTTGTTGCAAAACAAAGTAACGGCTGAACTACATCTGTACCAGCGCGGTGGCCACGGATTCGGATTGAATAATCCTACGACTGATGATGCGTGGTTCGACCGATTAAAAAATTGGATGAAGTCGAATGGGTGGTTGTAAAATGTTTTTACTCCAGCGCCTCTCCCTCGGTCTGTGTCCGCACAGACCGAAATGATTATCATTTAACTAGTGGTCAGTGAAGACACAGACCACGGATTGGGGGATTCGGGTTGAATAATCCTACGACTGATGATGCGTGGTTCGACCGACTAAAAAATTGGATGAAGTCGAATGGGTAGTTATAAAATATTTTTACTCCAGCGCTTTCAACACCCTCTCCCTCGGTCTGTGTCCCCACAGACCGAAATCATTATCATTTAACTAGTGGTCTGTGAAGACACAGACCACGGATTGGATGAAGTCGAATGGGTGGCTGTAAAATATTTTTACTCCAGCGCTTTCAACACATCGCGTACAAATGCATTTACATCAAATTCTCTTTTCTGACTGAGGCCAAGACGCACAATCACTACATTACGCGATGGAATCATAATGACAGACTGTCCTTCGAAGCCGTCCATCAAATACATATCATTCGGTACATCCGGAAAGCGCTTGTCGTTAGGATTATTTTTGTTGCCTGCATTCAACCAGATTTGCGCTCCGTATTCACCCTGTGGCGCGGCATCGGCAGCGGTAGTGGAATATTGCACCCAGCCTTTTGGTAAGATCTGTTCTTCATTCCAAACACCATCTTGCAAATAGAGTAACCCAAACCGCGCCCAATCGCGGGCTGTAGCGTAACTGAAAGATGATCCCACGAAAGTGCCGGAAGCATCGGGTTCAATTACCATACTGTAAGCACCAAGTTTATGAAATACTTCCCGATAGGGAAACAACGTATAGTCGGCATCGCCAATCGTTTGTTTGGTGATGCGCGAAATAATATTGGTGGTGCCACTGCTGTAATACCACTTGGTGTTGGGTGCTACTTCGGCTTTGGATTGTGCAGCATACGCTCCCGCATCTTTCTTTTTAAACAACATATTCGTGGCTGTGCTTGGGCCTCCATAAATTTCTTCCCATGCCAGACCGCTACTCGCTTGCAGTAAATTGTGCAACGTAATTTTAGAACGCTCATCATTTTTCCATTCACTGACAGGCGCAGCTTCTGATACTTTGAGTTTGCCTTCCTTCACCAACACGCCCACCATGGCATTGGTAATGGTTTTGGTCATACTCCAACCGATCAACTTTGTGTTTGCACCGAAGCCGGGTGCATATTTTTCAGCAATGATATTTCCTTGATGCAAGATAATGACTGCACGTGTGTTCACCGGACGAGCGGTATCCGGTTCAGCAAAAGCAGCATCGACTACTGTATTTAGTTTAACATTTCTTCCAACCAATGAATCGATCACCCGATTGCCATTAGGCCATGCAATGGTATCTTGATTGACGACCGGTTTTGCAATCACCGGAATAGTTTGTTTCCGTAAATCCTCTTCATTGATTTCAGAGATCAACGTACAACCTAAACCCTTTCGGTAAATGGCTTTGCGTTTGCTCAACCCAAAAACAGAGCCGGTGGCCGAAGAATCATCCATGTGTGCTTCGAAGGTTCCTAAGTTGATCAGGGCTCCACCCAGCTCTTGTGCAATCACTTGCTGCGGATCGCGACCTGCCACAAATACACATGAACATAAATTTTTGGCACCATAGCCTGAAATGATTGGTAGCGCTTGTGATAGATAATATGTGGCATAACCGAGCACGGCCAGCAATACAATGAGTAAAAGACGTTTGATTATTTTCATGGATTTTGTTTAATAGTTTAAGCTGCCTGCGAAGGCTCATATACTTTTTCTTTCCACGTGTGCAATAGTGGATGCATGCGCGCATACCACAAGGGTGGCACCAGTGCAATTAATATCATAGTCGGATAGCCATAAGGCAACTGCGGACTTTCATCATAATGATTTAATACCTGATAACGCTTGATGGCGTTGGCGTGGTGATCAGAATGACGCTGTAATTGAAACAAAAAGAAATTGCTGATCAGGTGACTTGCATTCCATGAGTGCAGCGGATTGACCCTCTCGTATTTTCCGCTGCCATCTTGCTTGCGCACAATGCCATAATGCTCGATGTAATTCACTAATTCCAAAAGCGTAAAGGCAATAATACTTTGTATGATAAAGAAGACAGGTACTTCCCAAGCGAATCTTCCACTCCATTGACTGATTGCTATTGTGATTATTCCGCAAAATAAAATGGGTGCGATTGTAAACGAAATCATCTCATTGCGCCAATGCCACACAGAAAGATTTTTGCGCTGCAAGCTTTCTTTTTCCAGAAGCCACGCGTGTGCATAGCCATGAAACACCGAACGAAACCAAAAGGAATAAAAACTTTCCTGATAGCGGGCTGTTGCCGGATCATCGGGTGTGGCTACCTGCACATGATGTCCACGATTGTGTTCAATATAAAAGTGCATGTAGCTGACCGTCATCAATAATACTTTGCTGTAAAATTGTTCCAGCTTTGATTTCTTGTGTCCCAACTCATGTGCAACCGTAATACCAATTCCTCCGGTTACTAATCCTACACCCACCACAAATCCAATCCATTCGGCAACGGAAGAAAGCCGACCACTGGCTACGGCAAAGCAAGCCCATACTATAAATGCTACTTGCACAAAAGTCCATACATACGTAACGAAGCGATAGAACCACTCTTCGCTGATAATGGATACCTGATCTTTCGGTATATTTTGTTTATCCAAGCCTACTCCATGATCAATGAGGGGAATCAGCACGAAAATAAAACCAATGGTCAATAAATTCCAATAGCCACCGCCATAGTATCCAATAATTACCAGCAAGGGCAATATGAAAGCGGTAAAGAATCCTATTTTTTTGATGAAACTCATGAGATAAAGTTAGTTAAAAAAATGACTCTATTACCATTTGCAGTAGGCGTGCCACCATACCTCATCAGTGTGTTTTTAATACACGAAAGATTTTCTAGCTTTCGTGCAGATAAGTTGAATGATTAAGAAGTTTCTTCAGATTCTGAAGTTCCCCGATGAAGAAAAAGGATTATCGGCTGAACTGCGTGCGGTATTAGGCAACCGGCTGGTGTTGCTGATTATGATTTTGAGCTTTGTATACTACGTAGTAGATCGGCTCATCAACACACAGGTTACTCACTTGCTTTTCATTTCTGTTTTTGGTGCATGTGTCATCATATTAATCATCAGCGGCTCGGGTTATTTCAAATTGGCCAAAATCATTGGCCTGCTTTTATTCAATATCATCTTATATAATATCAGCGCAAGCCAAGATTTCTCCTCCGGAGTTCATTTACATCAAGTTACCGCAGCGTTTGTGGCGTTGATTTTATTCGGTTATGAAGATCGTGCCTGGGGTATGGCTTTTACCTTTTTCACATTTTGTGCGTTTGCTATCGCTTTCTTTACAAAGGCATCGTTGATTTCGTACCAGAAATTCAATGAATACCAGACCCATGTTTTGTTCATGATGAACCTCACCGTTTTCTCGGCTATCAATTTGTACCTCACCTACATGATCTTGCGATTGAACTATAAAGTAGAGCAAGCACTGATACACCAAAATCAAGAATTACAAAAGACCAATGTAGAGTTAGATCGATTTGTTTACAGTGCTTCACATGATTTGCGCGCACCACTCAATTCAATTTCCGGCATATTGAATTTGCAGCGACTGGATCCACACTCGCTGGAGTACGTGGATATGATTCAGAGCCGGGTAACGATTATGGATAAATTCATCCGCGACATTATCGATTACTCCCGAAACTCGCGCACCGAAGTAAAGAAAGAGCCAATTCGGTTGCGCGAGGTAATTGATGAAATTGTGGATGTGTTGAAAGTATCTCAAACAAATCACCCTATTCGTTTTCAAGTAGAAGTAGATGCTGAATTATTCGTGCAGGCAGATTTGGCACGCTTGCGCGTGGTGATGAATAACCTCATTTCCAATGCGATGAAGTACGCTGATGTTTCGAAGTCAGATTCGTATGTAAAAATTTCGGCTACGCAAGAGGCAAGTAAAACTACCTTGGTGGTAGAAGATAATGGAATAGGAATTGACCCGGAGCTGCAGCCGAAGATATTTGAAATGTTCTTCCGCGCCACTACCGTTTCAACCGGTTCCGGCTTGGGGCTGTATATTGTCAAAGAATCACTGGAAAAAATGAACGGCAGTATCACCCTTCTATCAACGATTCGGAAAGGAACTTCCTTTCAGCTCATCCTTCCCAACGAATAACAAAGTGAAGGCAAATCGTGTTAACAAAACATTGGACAGTCAGAGCAATAGTATTAGCCTGTTTATTCATCTTTAAACTTTTATTGACAACACCATTCGAACAAAAAATAAAGTGATTGCACCATGAAGACATTATTAATAACTGGAGGAAGCAAAGGAATTGGATATGGAATTGCCGAAGTGATGATTCGTGCCGGATGGAATGCCGCCATCACCGGACGCAATCAGGCACAAGTAGAAGAAGCAGCCGCACAATTAAATGCTATTCGCAAAGACAGTGCACTGGGTATTGTAGCCGATGTGCGCAATCTCGCGCAACAACAAGCAGCGGTTGCAAAGGTTTTAGAGAAATGGGGACAGCTAACTGTAATGGTGGCCAATGCCGGCATCGGGCATTTTGGCTCGATTGAAACATTGACTGAAGAACAGTGGCATGAAACGATGGATACGAATTTGACCGGAGTGTTTTACAGTGTGAAAGCAAGTGTTGAGGCACTAAAGAAAACCAAAGGGTATATTATTACGATTGCCAGCCTGGCCGGAACAAACTTTTTTGCAGGCGGCAGTGCGTATAACGCCAGCAAGTTTGGATTAGTTGGATTTACACAAGCTGTTATGCTCGACTTACGCGCACATGGAATTAAAGTGAGTACTATTATGCCCGGATCAGTTGCTACCTATTTTGCCGGACATACACCCAACGAAAGCGATGGTTGGAAAATTCAACCCGAAGATGTGGGCCAACTCGTATTGGATTTATTAAATATGAATCCGCGCACCCTTCCCAGCAAGATTGAAGTGCGGCCATCGTTTCCGCATGGGAAGTAGGTAGAAGTTAGTTGCTAACTGGTAATGGTTAGTTGCAACCATTTGCGATTAACTACTAACTATTAACGATGAACGATTCACAAATCAATCCTTAAATGTCAATTTGAAGAACAGCAGGGTAGAGGCCAGCAACAAGGTGAGTAAATTAGCCGCAATCACCGGAATGTCGTTCACCAAAATACCATACGCCAGCCACATCGCTACTCCTAAGCAGAATAATAAGAACATGCCCAGCGACAAGTCTTTGGCGGAGCGACTTTTCCACGTCTTAATAACTTGCGGAAGAAAGGCAAGTGTGGTAAGCGCACCTGCCGAAAGCCCCAGCATTTGAATTGGATTCATGATGTTGATAGTTAATGATCAGCAAATGTACAATTTCAAAAACCACCGGGGTGTGCGATGTAATTAAATCTGTTGCGATGCACAGAAAAACGATTGCGGTAGTTTTCCGGGAGATTCAGATACCATATGAACTTTTGCAGCAATTCGCCATGCACTACGCTCGCTCCATTCTCCGTGCAAAAAGAAAGGTTGAACGTGTTTTTGAGGGAGTCAATCGAGTAGCGTACCCAAAATACTGGAAACAGACCTATCTTTACTCACCAAAGATAATAACTACTTAACCCCCCATTCCATGAAAACAATATGCCTGAGTGTCATCATGCTCTTTGCCATGCAAGCAGCCTTCGCACAAGAAAACCCACTCGAAAAAGAGAAACGCGGAAGACGCGAAAAGATAGAGAAAGAAAAGAAAGAGCTCGAAGAGAAAAGCAAGAAGATGAAAGATACCGCCAAGGCTGCGGCCGAGAAAGCCATGAAGCGTGGTGAGAAAGTAAAAGAAGAAGCCGAAAACGAAGCGCGTGAGAAAGCAAAAGAAGGCGAGCAATACGCCAAAGAAAAAGAGAAAGAAGCCAAAGAAGAAGCGGCCAAAAACAAAGAAGAAGCCAAGGAGAAAGTGAAAGAGAAAAAAGAAGAGGCTAAAGAGAAGAAAGAAGAAGTGAAAGAGAACAAAGAAAAAGAAAAACAAAAGGTGAAAGCGAAAGTGAAGGAGAAAGGAAAAAGTAAGGAAAAGAAAAATTAACGCGCACGGTTTACAACCGCAAAACTATGTTTGAGTTGAGGGCGTCTCTCTTACCCGCTTCCACTCCTCTTTTCCACAGAAAGGAAAGATTTGAGGAGCGCCAGAAGAGGTTTGAGAGATGCTCAAAAACAATTGACTGATGTGTAAAATTTTAGTAGGCGAAGACAACCTGATTACGCAACAGGTGATAGAAGCATTGCTGGCCGACAAGTGCAGCAAACTTTCCATAGCCGGAAATTATGCCGAGCTGCTTACCTATTTGCGAGAGGAAGCCTATGATATAGTGTTACTCGATTATCACTTAGATAAAGACGCACCTGAAGGCGTAGCTGAAATTCGGGCTATCAATAGCAACCTTCCAATTTATATTTTATCGGCAGAGTCGGAGCAGGCCATCCGTCAGAAGATGAACGCTACCACGGTGACCGGCTTTTTACAAAAGCCATTGAACATGGCGTTGGTGGAAAGCATTTTGCAATCGCTTACAAAAAATACGGCAGCCGCACCACCGGCAGTGAAAGATGAAAACTATCTCACCAACTTAAAGACCCTCCTGGGCCATAATCCGGAGCGACTGCAGCGTGTGGTGAAAATATTTATTGACGAAGCCCCTTCGCATTTTGCATCGATGCAAATATTGATTGATCAAAAACAATGGCCACAGTTAAAAGCCCTCGTGCACCGTGTGCGGGCCAGCTACGGCTATCTGGGTATGCAGACATTGCATGAACGCATCACCCAATGGGAGTTGGACATCGAGCAACAGCGCAACACCGAAACCTATCCGGCCATCTTACAAGAAATCAAATCTGCTACGGAGAAGTTGATGGATGAAATACGCAATGCGGTGAAGATTGCGTAATCCAACAGCTCTATTCAGCTTGCTTAGAATCGCATCATAAAGCGTATTACATCTATTTCCGAAGCGAAGCAGAGTGCGATTAGCGGTACACAACCCAATCTGGTTACACTTTATAACGTACTATACTTAGTGCGATCTTTACCTGTTTTCCTTCTATTTCAATAGTCTTTCGTTTTAAGGTGAGCCATCTCTTCTTAATGGGCGATTTTCGTTTTATTTCGTTAGTCTTTTCGTTTTATATCGTCATTTTATAAAATCGGAATTTCAAAATCGCTGAAATTACTATCAATTTCGATGATTTTAGTTTGGCACGTGATTTGGAAATGTTTTTGCGGCTGAACTTACATCCCTCAGCCGCCCATTTTATGAACAAGACTTCGATTTCCGCAACCATGTCTCA
>JBGAUU010000045.1:0-33253 GCA_044228465.1 Cyclobacteriaceae bacterium | reverse complement strand
GCCAAAAAAAGAGAGTTCTTCTCTGAATAAATAATCCATGATTAAACTTAGAAAGTTGCTATCTTCGATTTACAAACTTCATTCACTATGAAAAAAGTACTTTCCCGCAGAGATTGGTTTAAGTCTACACTTGCACTGACGGCCAGTGTAACTCTGGCCTCATCGCTTACAGAACATTTGATGGCCGCACCGATGAGTGAAGCGGAGCGGGCGTATTTCGATTTGGGATTGGGTGGAAATCAAAAAGTTCGCCTGAACTCAAATGAAAATCCATACGGTCCTTCCGAAAAAGCAAAAAAGGCGGTGATTGAAAGTTTGACACAGGGAAACCGATATGCATTTAATGAGTTGGAGGAATTGAAAAAGTTGATTGCTGCCAAAGAAGGCGTGGATGTAAAATATGTGTTGATGGGTGCCGGAAGTGGTGAGCTATTGTGCCAAACAGGCATTGCATACGGATTGGAAGGTGGACGCGTGTTGTCGGCTTATCCTACGTTTCCGTTGCTGATGAATTATGCGCAGCAAATGAAGGCCAATTGGGACAAAGTTGATTTGAATGATAAGTTGGAGCACAACTATGAGGCGCTGGCTGCTGCCATCAAAAGCGATACGCGTTTGGTTTTTTCTTGTAATCCAAACAATCCAACTGGAACAGTTGTAAGCGATTCGATTGTGCGTGGCTTTTGCCAGGAGGCATCTAAAAAAACATTGGTGTATGCCGATGAGGCTTACTTGGAATTTTTAGAACCGGCACAACAAAAATCCATGGTAAACATGGTGGAGAATAATCGGAACATTGTAGTGTCTAAAACTTTCTCGAAAATTTACGGCTTGGCCGGTTTGAGAATTGGATATGTAGTTGGGCATCCGGACACGCTCCAAAAAATTGCACAATACGGAGACACCATCTCGCCAAGTCAAACCGCCATTGCTGCTGCTAAAGCAACCTTAGGCGATGAAGATTTTATGAAGTTGACGCGGGAGAAAAATGCGATTTCACGCAAGGTGTTGACGGACTATCTTGATCAGAAAAAAATAAGCTATGGCAAATCGTTGACTAACGTAGTGTTGTTTCCCGCGCCTAAAGATGGCAAGAAGATTCTATCGCAATTAGATGAGAAAGGATTCCTCATTCGCATTTGGGATTACCAAGGCAAAGAATGGTGCCGCGTAAGTATTGGGACTGCCGATGAGATGAAAAATTTTGTGAGAGCTTTTGATGAAGTGATTGCTTAGTATTTAATAGCCGGCATTCTTTAACTGCAAACTATTAAATCGATAGATGAGACTAAATTGGAAGGCTCGGGTCTTTGCTGCGGATTCTCCCAATCCATAGAGATAAGAAATTCCTACACCTATGTTGTTTGCAAAGTAATACTCAACTCCCGGTGTAATCCCATAATCGCTTGCCGGTGAAGGATCATTAGAGATTAGAATACCTCCATAAGGTCCCAAATGGAAATTAAATTCCTTGACCGGATGGTATTTAAAAACCGCGGAGCCAAGCAAAAATCCAGATGTAGAAACTGGGTTAATGGCCAAACGCGAATATCCGGCACCAAACTGAAAGACCAGTTTATTAGCAATTTCGGTTGCCACACCAACCCCAAAATGGAAATCGGTTTGCGATGAACCGGATAACGAACCTCCATTTGATGTATAATCCAAACTGGATACATTCACTCCTCCTTTCAGATAAATGGTCTGAGCAAATCCACTACTCATTACGAAAATAAAAAGCGGCAACAAAAAACGTATCACCATGTTCTGCTTGGTTTCTATTCCGAACAAATAAAACAAAAAAGTCAGGCATCACCTGACTTTTCTTCTGTAAACTACTTTAGAAAATTATTCCGCTACAATTACTTCACCTTTGATGGTTAGGTAAGTAGTGCCTTCTTGAGTGTTGGCAGTAACGGTGATAGTCTTGTTAAAAGGGCCAGCCGAAGCTGCATTGAAAGTTGCTTTGATAAAGCCAGTTCCGCCCGGAGGCACAGGAGTCTTCGTCCAATCAGGAGTAGTGCAACCACATGATGGCTGAGCGTTAACGATAATCAGTGGCGACTTACCGGTGTTGGTAAATTTGAATTCATGTGTTACAGGAACACCCTGCTTAATTTTACCGAAATCATGTGAGGATGCATCCCAGGTAAAAGCGGCCACTTCTGTTTTTACCTCATCTTTGGTAATGGTGCCACGTAGCTCTTTTTCTTGTGCCATTGCCAAGCTCGTAGCAAAGGCAAAAGCAGCGATCAATACTAAATTTTTCATTTTTGTCTCATTTTAAAGGTTAAACTTAATTCGTTCGTTTCAACTCTACAAACATCCGGCCTAAAATTGTAATTCGGTGTTAAAAATACCTCAAAAGATGTTAATGGCTTGTTAATTTAGGCCTCTCGCTCGTAGGCCGCTGTAAATACTGCCTACCTTTGTAAGGTGAGTCGCCTTACGCTTCGAATTGTCATTGCCCTTGCTGCCGTCAGTATCGTGGGCATCACTGTAACCCAAATTTATTGGGTGCGAAAGGCTTTTGATCTCAAAGAAAATCAATTCAATACCGATGTCAATCAAGCACTCGAAAACGTAGCCACACAGATTTTTGAAGTTAACAAAATGGCTACCCCTGCTAATAGCCTCGTGAATCAGGAATCGAGTAATTATTTTACCGTGTTGGTCAATGGCCCAATTGATTCCAATTTGCTTGGGTTTCTTCTTAAAAATGAATTCGATAAAAGAAATATCACTGCGGATTATCAATACGGAATTTACAACTGTGCCGACCAATGTATGACAGGCGGCAACTACATCTCTCCGACTAAAAATAAAATACCCACCAGCATCAGCGAACTGCCTTCCTTAAAAATGGATGGCTATTATTTTGGTGTTCGCTTTCCACAGCTGGAAGCGAATCTGATCAGTCAGATGGGGATTTGGGGATTTTCTTCTGTTGTGATGGTAGTAGTGATTTTCTTTTTCGTGTACACATTGTTCGTCATTTTAAAACAAAGGAGGTTGTCGGAGATTCAAAAGGACTTCATCAACAACATGACGCATGAATTTAAAACACCTCTATCTACAATTGCTATTTCCACTAGTGTTTTGAAAGATCCAAGCATCGTTCAACACCCGGAGCGATTGTTGAATTACGCCACGATCATTGAAACAGAAAGCAGCCGCTTGAAGCAACAGGTAGAACGCGTTCTTCAAATGGCGCGCCTCGAAAAAAATGATGTAGGGTTGAAAAAAGAAAATGCAAATCTTCATCAACTCATTCAGGAAGCGGTCACGAATATATCTATGTCCTTGAATAGCCGTCAGGGTTCGATTGACTTAAAATTAGAAGCCACAGATGCATCGGCACTTGTAGACAAATTACATTTTACGAATGTGATTTATAATCTATTGGACAATGCCATCAAGTATACACAAACTGCTCCGGCCATCGCCATCACTACACAAAATCGACATGATCAGATTATGATTTTGGTAAGCGATAAAGGTGTGGGCATCAGTCCGGAAAATCAACGAAAAATTTTTCAACGATTTTACCGCGTGCCTACAGGTAATTTGCACGATGTAAAAGGTTTTGGTTTAGGCCTTAACTATGTCAAATTAATTGTTGAAGCCCACAAGGGAAAAATATCCGTTGAAAGTAGCTTGGGTATGGGGAGTACGTTTACCATTGTGTTGCCCAAAGAATCTATCTCATAAAATTTATTCCTACGCATGAGTGCAAAAATCTTATTGGTAGAAGATGACCCAAATTTGGGGTTTGTGATCAAAGACAACCTAATTCACAAAGGGTACCAAACTACTCTCTGTACGAATGGCGAAGAAGGATTACAGATGTTTCTGGATCGCTCATTTGATATCTGCATATTAGATGTGATGATGCCGAAGAAAGATGGTTTCAGCCTAGCGCAATCTATCCGCGAGAAGAATACTGAAATACCGATCTTATTCATCACAGCCAAATCCATGTTGGAAGATAAGATCAATGGGTTTCATGCCGGAGGTGATGATTATATCGTGAAGCCATTTAGTATGGAAGAATTGTGTTTACGAATTGAAGTCTTCCTGCGCAGAACGAAATCGATCACCATCGAGTCTTGCTTTGAGTTAGGAGAATTTACATTCGATTGGCATACGCTTACCTTGAAGCATTCATCCGGCAGCAAAACGCTCACACAAAAAGAAGCCGAAGTTTTGAAGCTACTTTGCTCCAATAAAGAGCGTGTGATGAAGCGCGAAGAAATTTTAACTACCGTATGGGGCGATGACGACTACTTCATGGGTCGTAGCCTCGATGTATTTATTTCTAAACTGCGAAAATATCTCAAAGAAGATCCGAAAGTAGAAATTGTCAACTACCATGGGGTAGGCTTCCGATTGGAAGTGGCGGGGTAAAAATTACTCCCGCTTCCAAACTTCCAACTGCTGAATCAATGGCTTTGTTTCCGGAGTAAGTGTAAAGAATACCTCCAACGCTCCTTTGTCTCCTTGAATGGTAAAGGTGCCTCGCAATAAATTCTCCGGACGCATTGGCGTTACATCCGTTACAGTTCCTATCTCTTCCAATAGTTTCAACACTTCTTTCTTCCAACGATCTTTCGATTTATCAGGAAAGAAATTTTCGGCAAACAAGCTGTCGCAATCGGCTGTCCACTGTGGCAATACTTTCATCAACTGCTCTTGTTTTGTTTTCAATGCTACTGACACCGGGAAAACTCTTTCTTGTAGTCGTGCCAATGCAATCAATGTGTCCGCCACATGTGATGCAGGCGCACCCATATTGGCGTAGGTCAAGTTGCTAAACGCTACAACGCCAAAACCAAGTTCAGGAAACAATTGATGTACACTGCCAAAGCCGGGCAATCCTCCGCTATGCGACACCGTAATCACTCCATGACAATCCTGACGCCAGCCGAGGCCATAGCCATAGCTTCCAGTGGCGGGGCATAACTCGCCACTGTGCGTTCTTCGCTGGGGTGCCAGTCCTCTGAATTTCCAAGGTTGCTGCATCTCACGCGCAGTGCTTCTCTTCACCGGGCCTTTCTCCACTTCATTGCGTGCAGGTGTGGCAGCTAATAAAAAGTTCATGTACTTCGCAAAGTCATCAATCGTACAAATCATGCCGCCCATCGATGCATACGATCCGTCTTTTAAAAGTGCCTCCGGTTTCCATTGCTCATCTTCCCAGCGATAACCCACCGCCACTTCATCAGCCGGCATTTCCGTAAACTCAAAGTCACTGTTATTCATCTCCAAAGGAAGTAGAATATTTTCGCGGATGTATTGTTGGTATGGTACGCCTGAAACATTGGCTATAATTTTACCTAACAACGCGTAGCCTAAATTGCTGTACTCAAATTGTGCGCCCGGATTATTTGAAAAAGAAATTCCGGCTTGAACCAGATTTAACAGGTCTTCATCGCTGTCTGCCAGTTGGCGATCGCCCCACGGATTGTCTTCGGGAAAACCTGCCGACATGGTCAGCAAATTGAAGATGGTAATTTGTCTGCCGTCATTGGTAGGATAACTGAGTTCCTTCATTTCAGGAATATAGCGTGCTGCAGCATGCGTCAACTGAAGTTTCCCTTCATCGCGCAGTTTCAAAATGGCCATCGCGGTAAAACTTTTCGTCATCGATGCAATGCGAAAACGAGATTGTGACGTAGCTTTTATTTTCTTCTCTACATTCGAGTAGCCCACAGTGTTCGAGTAAATCAGTTTACCATCCATAACGATACCATAGGCGATAGCCGGATTGTGATTGGCTCTCGCTGATTTGGCAAAAATGCTATCGACCACACTGGTATACTTCAACACGTTACTTACACGGGCGCTGTCTTCAAAGTATGGTGTGCGATAGTCTTTGCTTACTTTTTCGATAACAGCTTCTTCTACTTGCTTTTTAGTTTGACAAGAAATTACTGCTAGACTCAGTAAACTCAAAAAGACGAATGGTGTTTTCTTCATAAAAATTTTATTTCGTAGATGCGATCCATTTTTCAATTACCAGCGGAAAGTGATGATGCTCCAATGCCTGAATGTTGCGTGCAATCTGTTCAGGTGTGTCTGTTGCTTCTACCTTACACTTTGCCTGAAACAATACTCGGCCGTCATCATAGTGCTCATTGACCTCGTGAATGGTAATACCAGTTTCTATTTCACCGGATTGTTTAACTGCTTCATGTACTTTCATACCATACATTCCCTTGCCACCAAACTTTGGAAGAAGAGAGGGGTGAATGTTAATGATTCGAGAAGGATATTCTTGAATCAATGATGTGGGTATTTGTAACAAAAATCCGGCTAAGACAATGTGGGTGATTTCATGTTGTCGTAGCGCTTGCAGAATTGGTTCGCTTTCGCGGAATTGCTGGCGTGTAAAATATTTTGTCCGCACTTCCAACTTTTGAGCGCGTTCAATTACTCCCGCTGTTGCGTTGTTAGTAAGTACAAGCTCCACTTGAATGTTTGGATGATTCTTAAAATGGCGGATCATGACTTCGGCATTCGAGCCACTTCCGGAAGCAAACAAAGCAAGGCGTGAGGTCAACTTCATTCTCTTAACTTAAACAAAAATCATACTGATCACTCCCAGTAACATAATCACTTTGCACAACTGACTGAGGTGATGATATTCTTTTACCGTATCTGCCCGAATCAATCGAAGCGTCAGCAACGCCATGGGCACGATTAAAAACACAATGAAATAGATCAATGGCACCAACGCATAACTGAAGTTGAAGAAAGTAACAGCTACTGAAAACACAAAAAGAATGCCGTACAAAAACATTTTAGTTTTGCGAATTCCCCACACAATCGGCAATGTTCTGCATCCGAACGTAGTATCGCCTTTCATGTCTTCCATGTCTTTAACAATCTCACGAATGAGTGTCATAAAAAATGCGAACAACGAATAGATAATCACAAATGTGTTCGGCTCCTGATACAACCAATTGATCAGCCAAATAGATAATCCAGTAAGGATGGCTACCAACAAGTTGCCGATAAAGGGCTGGCGCTTGAGTTGATTCGAGTAAAGCCACAACAGAAACACACAAACAAAATTGATCGCTGCTATTTTCCAGCTCAGCCAAAAGCCCAGCAGAATTCCAATGACCGAAATGAACGTATGAAAAAAAATGGCGTAACGTCTGGTAATCGACTTGCCTATAACGACACGCTCGGGCTTGTTGATTAAATCTATTTTAATATCGTAATAATCGTTGATGATATAACCGGCTGCAGCAATCAACACAGTAGAAAGAGAGAGTAGGAACAGCGATAAGTCTGTGAATACGGCCGTGTGTCGATGGAGTAAAAAAGCAGCCGCGAGGTATTGCGCTACAGCGATGATCACCAGATTCCAAAACCGGGTGAGTCGAAATAAGTCGGCAATCGATATGAAGCGCATGCCACAAAAGTAAGTATTATATCACTGCTGTGGCATGCTTTTCATTGCTTAAACATTACTAAAAGCGTAAGGTGAGCATCAGCAGATAGTTTCTGCCGGCCTGCGGGTAATAGTAATTTTGTCTCGTTTCCGATCCTCCACCCAAATAACCGTACGTGTAGCCATTCGATGAATAGGCTACATCGAAAATATTATTGGCCAATAAGCTGAGCGAAAGCTCTTTCATAAAAGTCGGTTTCCAGCTATAATTCAAACGAATATCATTAGTCAGATAAGCATCGATCTTTCGTCTGCTATTGGAGGTATTGTCGAGGAATTGCTGACCGACATACTTTGTTAACAACCCTATCTCTACATTTCGAATGGGGTGAAACAAAAGTACAGACCCTCCTACCACATCTGGAGAAAAGGCAATGTCTGTATCCTTATAGTTGCGAACGACTTCATTGTATTCATCATAATTCACACCATAATCATACAACACTTCGCTAAAGTTTTTAATCTTGTTCTGACTGAGGGTGATATTCCCCATCCATGAAATCAAATGATTGAAACGAATGGTGGCATCCACCTCAATTCCCGTTCGGTAGCTGCTGGCTACATTCGTGCGTATAGCCGCACCAACATCATTCAATTTACCTGTGTTGACCAATTGATCGGTGTAATCCATCAAAAAATAATTGACGGTCAGGTTCCATGCATTCTTTCGCAAGCGCCATCCGGCTTCGAGGTTGCGCAAGGTCTCCGGCTTCGGTTCTATGGTTCCAATGTTGTTGATAAAATCACTGCGAATCGGCTCGCGATTAGCAACACTGAAAGAGGCATACACATTTTGTTCTTCGGATAATGTGCAAGTAATCCCAATCTTCGGATTGAAAAATTGAAAGTTCGCATCTACGCGATAGGTATTCAATTCGTTCTCCACGCCTTTGCTTGTGTAATCTATTTTGCGGTATTGCAAATCCACAAACGCATTGATCGAACTTGAGAGTTGATAGTTCGTTTTCCAAAAAATATTAAAATCCGTTTTATCGCCTTGATTAAAATAATACCGATAGTCTTTCGGGAAGTTGGCGACCTGCGCCCAAATCACTTCACCAAACCGATCGGCCATGTGCCGATTGAGTGCACCACCGATCACCGATTGAATTTTATCCTTTTCATAGTTGACAGAATAAGTCATGCCATAAAAATTGGTTTGCAACCAACGTCTGCGCACTAAATCACTGGAGCCGATTTTTTGGTTACCAATCAGAAAAGTATCTACCCCATATTTTTTGAAGGCAGCATCATATTTAAACTCCTCATAAAAACCTCGACCATAGGTGTAATGCAAAGCTGCATTGGCCGTAATCGTTTCGTTGAACCGATGCGAGGCGTGCAATTGATAGTGATCTTGCGAATAATTATCTACTTGATTCTTGTAGGTGTATGCGTTGAACTTGCGACTATTCGAGTTGAGCAAATTATTTTTTTGAGCAGTATTCCAGCCTTCGGCTATGGCCGTCTCTTCCATGGCAGCCAGATCATTATTCAGTCGGGATTCCGGAACACCATTCCAGCTTTGGTAAGTAATTTCATTGCCGCCAAATACAATGGCTTTCACGAACGTTTTCTTTCCATAATAACCTGCGGAGAGATAATACGATTTTAAGTCGGAGGTGGCGCGATCGATAAATCCATCTGATTTAATCATGGACAAGCGTCCATCAAACACAAAATTATTTTTCAAACCTGTACCAAATCCTATTGTGTGCCGTTGCGTTCCAAACGAACCTACTGAGTTGATAATATCCGCATACGGTTGATCATTGCGCGTGTTGGTTTGCAAATTAATGGACGCGCCAAAAGCTCCCGCTCCATTGGTAGAATTGCCCACACCTCGTTGCACTTGAATACTTTGTGTAGATGTAGCGATGTCAGGAACATCTACCCAAAACACACCGTGCTCGTCACTTTCATTGAGCGGCACTCCGTTGATCGTAACATTGATACGGGTGGCATCGCTTCCGCGGATGCGAAGGCCCGTGTATCCAATTCCTGTTCCTGCATCGGAGGTAGTTACGAGTGATGGTGACCAATTTAAAATGATCGGCAAATCTTGTCCGAAGTTTTGCTTTTGCAATGCCACTTTATTGATCGTGGAAAATGCAGAAGGGCTTTTGTCCGTTAAGCGTGTAGCATACACAACTACTTCTTCCGTCAGTTCGGTGCTCTCCTCTAAAAGAAGCTCCACTACCTGATCTGCAGTTACGTCAACCACTTGTTGCTTTTCGTGATAACCCAAAAACTTAATTACTAATGTTTGTTGCCCCGCGGCTACCCGCGAAATTTCAAACCATCCTTGCGAATCAGTAATCGCATAGCGGTTTTGGTTTTCTACTTGCACGGTAGCACCTACCAATGCTTCCTTCGACTTAGCGTCACGCACGGTGCCGCGCACGTTGAATTGCGCCATCGCGTGTAGCGAAAGCACGCAGCCAACGACTGCCATTTTTAATTTGAACATGTTTGAAAATTTAAAATTCGTTGACTCATAGGGGTATGAACCAACTTATTTTAGCTACACTTTCTGCAGCTTGCCTCCCTTCGTCCGCATTACCGGCATCAGGTTCTATGGGTATAATCTCAGCCCGTGATTTTTAGGCACCCCTTATAACTGCACAAATGTAGTAAGAAATTGAAGGGCAATGCACATGAATGCTTACCTTTGTGCCAAAATTTTTAACAGCTCACCTCATGACCATTCACCGCGAAGGAAAAACCATTCTCTTTGTTTTACTGATAGTTCTTTTCGGGCTCAATTGGGCCGTATCGTATTTCCTTCCGATGCCTATCGTTCAAAATACGTTGATTGTGGTGAGCATTATTTTCTATTTATTGATTTTACAGTTCTTCCGTCTGCCCATTTTTGAAATTCAAAAAAATGACGCACATGTGATTGCGCCTGCCGATGGCAAAGTAGTGGTGATTGAAGAAACCGAAGAGACGGAATACCTAAAATCAAAACGCAAGCAAGTATCCATCTTCATGTCGCCCATCAATGTGCACGTGAATCGTATGCCGGTAGCAGGCTCTATTTCGTATTTTAAATATCATCCCGGCAAATATTTAGTAGCATGGCATCCTAAGTCAAGCACAGAAAATGAGCGCACCACAGTTGTTGCGAAGATGAAAAACGGTACAGAGATTTTGTTCCGTCAAATTGCCGGTGCATTAGCGAGGCGCATCAAATGGTATGTGCAAGAAGGTCAAACCTTACAACAAGGCGATGAATTTGGTTTTATCAAGTTCGGATCACGTGTTGATATTTTCTTACCTCTAAACGCCAAAATACTAGTCAAACCGGGCGATATTACGAAAGGTGGCAAAACAGTCATTGCCGAACTATAGCCAAATAAAAGGAAAAACAGCCTTTCTCATATTTTGTAACCCGAACGGGCGTTATTGAAGTGTGCATTGCGTACCTTTAAGGAAAGTAATTCCCCGAAAACCTGCTCCTAAGACTTGATCAGTGTTTTCACAAAAAATTAGTATTCCAAAAAATGACATTAAATTTAAATCTAAAGTTTGCCGCCAAGCAACAAGACTTCTTTGTTACGCTTAATCAGCGCGTGAACTCGTACTTCAAAACAAACAACATTGATCGCACTGCGAATAGTGAAATGGTTGTTAAAACCTTCTTCATGTTTTCGCTTTATTTTATTCCGTATGCATTCATCATGCTCGGAGGATTTACATCCGGCTGGATTATGCTCTCGCTTTGTGTAATTATGGGCTTTGGAAAAGCAGGCATCGGTTTATCGATCATGCACGATGCGAATCATGGTGCTTATTCCAACAAAGCGTGGGTCAACACGGCATTAGGATTATCACTCAATATTATCGGAGGTCATGCATTCAATTGGCGCATTCAACACAATGTTTTGCACCACACGTATACTAATGTGCACGATGTAGATGAAGATATCAGTCCGCGTGGTGTATTGCGTATGGCACCAGGCTCCAAGTGGAGACCCATGCATCAATACCAGCATTTGTACGCCTGGTTCTTTTACGGCTTAATGACTTTCGTTTGGATTGTGATTAAAGATTATTATCGTCTTACTAAATATCACAATGAAGGATTGGTGAAAAAACAAAAAGCCTCTGTGACGATGGAGTGGATTATTATGATGACCACTAAGGTGATTTATTACGGATATGTATTTGTGCTTCCCATGCTTATTTTACCTTTTGCCTGGTGGCAAATTCTGATTGGATTTTTGGTTATGCACTATGTAGCCGGATTTATCCTTGCCATTATCTTTCAACCTGCTCACGTGATTGAAGGCACCGAATACCCCATGCCCGATGGCGAAGGAAATTTAGAGAATAGCTGGGCTATTCATCAGTTGCACACCACCACCAACTTTGGTCACAAAGAAAAATTATTCTCTTGGTATGTAGGAGGTTTGAATTATCAAGTAGAACATCACTTGTTTCCAAATATCTGCCACGTTCACTATCGCGAGATTGCCAAAATCGTAGAGCAAACGACAAAAGAGTTTGGCTTACCTTATAAGACAAAAGAAACATTCTTCGAAGCAGTGGCCGCTCATGCTCGTCAGCTCAAAATGCTGGGCGAGAAGCCCAAAGAAGCCGTGAACCCTGTACTTTCTGTGGCTTAAGGTTCTATTCAATGATAAAAGATTAAGCTGCTCGCGAGGGCAGCTTTTTTTGTGCATAGAAGAGATCAACAAAAAAAGCCGCTAGTGATTACACCAGCGGCTTCCTTTTATAACTCTTATTTTTTTACGCAGACTTCAACGCTTCGGCTCCAGCCACAATTTCCAAAATCTCTTTGGTAATCGCAGCCTGACGTGTGCGGTTGTAGGTTAACTTTAATTCTTTCAACAATTCACCGGCATTGTCAGTAGCTTTATCCATCGCAGTCATACGCGCTCCGTTTTCAGAAGCATTTGAATCTAACACGGCTTTGTATAACTGCACTTTTAATGACTTCGGTATCAACCCTACTAAAATCTCTTCCTGATTTGGTTGGTAGATATAATCCGTTTGTGTAGTTGAGGTTTCAGTAACCGGCAATGGTAAAATGGGTAAGAACTGCTCTACGCGCAAAATTTGGGTAGCCACGTTCTTAAACTCATTGTACACAATCTCTACTTTATCGAACTCTCCTTTTTGGAAAGATGCCATTGAAAATTCAGCTGCCTTTGCTACTGAATCAAACGTGAGGGTTTGCAACAAAGTAGAGAAGTCTGTCTTAGTTGGAAGGTTGCGCTTCTCAAAAAACTCAAGGGCTTTTTTACCAATTGGAAGATAGGTTACATTTCCTTGCTTGGCTTGCTTCGAATATTTCTCTTCTACCAATCGCACTACAGCTTTGAAAACAGAACTGTTGAACGAACCGCATAATCCACGATCAGATGTTACCGCAATGATCAACACTTTCTTCTCTTCACGAATTTGGCTATACCACGCCTGGCCATCTGTTCCTGCTGAAGATAAATTTTGCAACAATGCATTCATCTTCTGAGCAAACGGACGCATCTGCTGGATTTTATCCTGCGACTTACGCAACTTCGCTGCCGCCACCATCTTCATGGCTTTGGTAATCTGCTGCGTAGACATTACTGAGGTAATGCGACTCTTTACTTCTTTTAAACTGGCCATATTCTCTAATTAGTTAATTCGATGATTCGTTAATTTGTTAATTACCGAATTGCCGAATTAGAACATTAACGAATTAATATTTACCTGCTAACTCCAACGCTACTTTCTTCACAGTATCCGCATCGGCATCTTCAAACTTACCGGCACGGAAGTTATCCAATACAGATTTATACTGTGCTTTCAACAAACCAATGAACTCTGTTTCGAATTCTTTGATCTTGTTTACCGGTACTTTGTCGGTGTAGCCTTTTGTAGAAGCTAAGATGATTGCCACCTGCTCTTCCACACGCACAGGTTGATATTGTGGTTGCTTCAACACCTCTACGTTTCTGCGTCCACGCTCAATCACCAATTTCGTAGCAGCATCCAAGTCAGAACCGAACTTCGCGAAAGCTTCCAATTCGCGGAATTGTGCCTGATCCAACTTTAATGTACCGGCTACTTTCTTCATGGATTTGATCTGAGCTGAACCTCCCACGCGTGATACCGAAATACCTACGTTGATCGCAGGACGGATACCGGAGTTGAAAAGGTTGGTCTCCAAAAAGATCTGACCATCGGTGATCGAAATCACGTTAGTTGGAATATAGGCAGACACGTCATTCGCTTGGGTCTCGATGATTGGAAGCGCGGTCAATGAACCTCCACCTTTCACCAAATGCTTGATGGATGCAGGAAGGTCATTCATTCTCGCTGCGATCTCATCGTTGTTAATCACTTTCGCAGCTCTCTCCAGCAAGCGTGAGTGCAAATAGAACACGTCACCAGGATATGCTTCGCGGCCCGGAGGTCTTCTCAACAACAATGACACTTCACGGTAGGCCACTGCCTGCTTTGAAAGGTCATCGTAAATTACCAATGCAGGACGACCGGTATCGCGGAAGAACTCACCGATGGATGCACCCGTGAATGGCGCGAAGAATTGCATCGGAGCAGGATCTGCTGCAGATGCAGAAACAATCACGGTATATGGCATGGCACCTGCTTTTTCAAGTGTAGCTGCTACGCCCGCAACGGTAGATGCTTTTTGGCCAATGGCCACATAAATACAATATACCGGCTTGCCTTGCTCGTAGAATTCTTTTTGGTTGATGATGGTGTCGATCGCCACAGCGGTTTTACCGGTTTGACGGTCGCCAATAATCAACTCGCGCTGACCACGACCGATTGGAATCATCGCATCAATCGCTTTGATACCGGTTTGAAGCGGCTCGTTTACCGGCTGACGGAAGATTACGCCTGGAGCTTTGCGCTCCAATGGCATATCATACAAATCTCCGGTGATCGGTCCTTTACCATCAATGGGTGACGCCAGTGTATCTACCACGCGGCCCAACAAACCATCGCCTACATTTACAGAGGCAATTTTTCCGGTGCGCTTTACGGTATCACCTTCTTTAATTTCTTTAGACTCACCCAAAAGTACCGCACCCACGTTGTCTTCTTCGAGGTTAAGTACCATGGCGCGTAAGCCATTTTCAAATTGAATTAACTCACCCGCCTGCGCCTGTGTAAGGCCATAGATACGGGCAACACCATCACCTACGGTTAGAACGGTACCAACCTCTTCTAACTCTGCATCGGTGCGTGATTGCGACAACTGCTCGCGCAATATGGATGAAATTTCTTCGGGTCTGATTTCTGCCATGATATGGTTATTCGTTAATGGTGATTCGTTATTTTCTACTATCTATTAAAATTCCTTGATGTAAGGGTTCTCACTAAACTTTGTCTTCAATGCTTTCAACTTGCTCTTGATGGAAGCATCGATTTGTTTATCGCCTACGTGCAGCACAAAACCACCAATCAAATCCGGATTGATTTTTTGTTGCAACTCGATATCTGCTTTGCCGCTGATCTTCTTCACCAGCGCTTCAATTTCGGCCTTCATCTTAGCATCCAAAGCAAATGTGGTGGAAACAGAAGCTTTTTGAATACCCTTATTCACATTGTATGCATTGTGAAACTCCACGGCAATGGCAGGCAACAATGGCTCGCGATTCTTGCGCGTTAACATGGAGATGATCGCCATGGTGAGTTTGTTTACTTTTCCCTGGAAGATGGCTTCGAGAATCGCCAACTTTTTATCGTGGCGAATGACGGGGCTTTTCAACATGCGTGTGAAGTCTTTATTGGACGCACACACACTGGCAAATAATTGCATATCGGCATTCACCAACTCCAACGCACCTTGCTCTTCAGCAAGGCCCAAAAGAGATTTTACGTACCGCGATGCTACTCGTGAATCGGCCATGATTTAGTTCAGCTTAAGGTCTTTAATGTAGGTGTCGATCAAATCTTTTTGCTGCTTGTCGTCTGCCAAGTTTTTCTTCATCAGCTTTTCAGAAATCTCTAATGAAAACAACGCTACCTGTGCTTTTACATCGCGCAAAGCCGCTTGCTTTTCTGTGTGGATGATGGCCTTCGCATCTTCGATGATACGATCGGCATTTTTCTTGGCGCTGGTTTGCGCTTCATCGTGCAGGCGGTTAGCCGCTTCGCGGGCCTCACGCAAAATGCGATCGCGCTCTTCGCGTGCTTCTTTCAATAATTTTTCGTTGTCAGACTTCAATGAAGCCATTTCTGCTTTTGCTTTTTCAGCCGAATCCAACGCGTTTTGGATAGACTCTTCGCGTTCTTTCAAAGAAGCCAAAATAGGTTTCCAGGCATACGCCTTCAATAGGAAGAATAAACCTACGAAGATGACAAATTGCCAAACGATGAGTCCTGAGCCGGGTGATAATAAATCCATGTGCTTATTATTTTAAAAATCCAATCTCACTTTTTTGTTTCTCTTGAAGTTTAAAAAGAAGAACTCGCCAGGCCGATTGCCAAAACAAGTTCTTCTGATTTTTTCGCTTACTTATTCGCGATCAAAAGACAGATAACGAGTCCGAAAAGCGCTGCTACCTCCACAAGGGCGGCAATTACCAGCATCGCACCCTGGATTTTACCAGAAGCTTCAGGCTGACGTGCAATTGCATCCATAGCAGAACCTCCAATGCGGCCTACACCGATACCTGCGCCAATTGCAACAAGACCAGCTCCGATACCCGCACCCATTACTGCTAAACTTGCATCAAGAATTAAAGAGAACAACATAGTTTATAAATTTAAGTGAAACAAAAAATTCAAATCAGCCCATCTTAGTGATGGTCATCGGCAGTGGCCATGCCAATGTACAATGCAGTAAACAGCGTAAATACATACGCCTGAATACCTGCCACTAACAGTTCAATCAAGTTGATAAATATCACCGCAATGGAAACGCCCACACCTACCACATAACTCTGAAAGATGAACGTGAGGCAGATCAAACTCAACAACACAATGTGGCCTGCGGTAATCGCCACAAACAAACGAATGGTTAAAGAAAACGGCTTGGTGAAAAGTCCGATCAATTCTACCGGTAAAATAATCGGGCGCAATGCAAGTGGCACACCGGGTGTCCAGAAGATGTGCGACCAGTAATTTTTATTTCCGCTGAAGTTGGTAATGATAAAGGTCAAAACGGCCAGCACCAGCGTTACCGCGATGTTTCCGGTAAGGTTACCCGATCCGGGCAAAAGGCCCAACAAGTTTCCGAAAAGGATAAAGAAAAATAGTGTAAGCAGATACGGCAAAAACTTTTCGTAATGGTGGCCAATGTTTGGCTTCACAATCTCATCGCGCACGAAAATGACAATCGGTTCGATGAATGACTGAATGCCTTTTGGTGCCTTGCCGGCTCTGTTTTTGGCCGATTTGGCCACTGCCATCAGGATTAGCACCAATAATGTGGCATTGATAAATAACATGGCCACATTTTTGGTGATGGAAAGATCAAAAACACCCTTTCCGCTTTCGGTTAGATAAATGTGGTTGTGCTCGAGTTTATATCCGTTGTATTCTACGGGGTTGTGGTGTTCGTCAAAGAAGTTAGAAGAAAGGAATATGTCCAGTCCTTTTTCGGACGAATAAACGATGATAGGCAGCGGCAAAACAAAGTGATCGGTGAAATGCCATTGGTGGTCGTCAATCACGTGGTGAAGGATGACCTCGTTGGGGTTGAATTTTGCGGGCTCGCCTCCTTCGGTTTCTGAATCAGATGCAAAGGAAGGGCTTAAAAAGCTGGCAAATGCAACGAAAAAGAGAGTTAAAAAGGCGGTTTTTTGTATCAAAAAGGGCTTTTTCATCGCAGTCAGAACAAAGGCTTTTAATTGGACTGCAAAACTATCAATTATCCTTTGCGAAAAAAACCATTGTTGAGAAAAAAAGCCCTTTTTAACCCACCTTATCCAACGCCCTCAGCTTATCCGCTTTCCAAGCCGTAATGCCCACCACGCCCAGTGTCATCAGTCCACCGAAGATAACAGAAGGCACCACGCCCAGCAGTCGCGCGGCTACTCCGGATTCGAAAGAACCAATCTCGTTGGACGAACCTATGAAGATGCTATTCACAGCCGACACACGGCCTTTCATGTTTTCGGGTGTGAGGGTGTGAATAAGCGTGCTGCGAACGATCACACTTACGCAATCAAACATGCCGCTTAAAATCAACAAACCCATCGACAGCCAAAAGAAGGTAGACAATCCAAAGCCAATCATGCACACACCAAAGCCGGCCACGCACCACAGCAATATTTTGCCAATGTTTTTTCGGATGGGATTGCGGGTAATGTAAACGGCCATGATCACCGCACCAATGCCTTGTGCCGATCGGAGGAAACCCAACCCTTCTTTGCCCACGTGCAAAATATCATCGGCAAAAATGGGCAACAGTGCTACGGCTCCACCAAACAATACGGCAAATAGATCCAATGAAATAGCGCTGAGGATAATCTGATTTTTGAACACAAATTGTATTCCGGCTTTGATCTTCGCAAAAATACTTTGCTCTTCACTGACCGGTGGCAACTCGCGATTGGGTATTAGCACAATGCAGGTAAGTCCGAGCAACATCAAGGCTACATCCACCGAATAAGCTGCGGTGATGTCAAAAAATCCATATACTAAACCACCGATGATGGGTCCACCAACTGAGGCGCCTTCCCACAAAGTGCTATTCCATACAATGGCATTTTGATATAAATCGCGGCTGATCAATTGTGGCATAAACGAAAAGCTGGCCGGTGATAAAAAACCACGCGCAATACCACTCACAAAGATGACTGCGTAAATCGGGAAGGCTCCATTGGCCAATATAAATGCTCCGGTATTTGTGGTGAAGTAGAGCAGCGCTACCGAGCACACCACCAATGTACTTACACACACTACGATTATTTTCTTGCGCTCTACCACATCGGCCAAATGCCCGGCATATAACGATACAGTGATAGCCGGAATGGCTTCCGCCAAACCAATCAGTCCAAGTGAAAGTGCATCTTTGGTGATTTCATACACCTGCCATCCTACTACCACGGCCTGAATCATAATGGCGAGGGTAATGAACAATCGGGCGAAAACAAAAAACCGAAAATCTCTGACTTGCAGCGCTGCGTAGGGATTACTCATAGCAATTAAAAAATGAGGATGGATTGCACCGCCTCAATGGCTTTTTTTCTTCGCTCCTCGCGATTTCCGGAAATTTCCACAGTGGGGATGCCGGTTTGCGCCAGCTCATTGCGATAAATTTCCAGGAAGTGCTCGCGCTTATCAGGATGCTCGCGCTGCGGATCGTTTTCCCATGGCACATCAATATTGGTGAGTAAATAGAGATCATACTTTTGCTCGTGCATGCGCTCTAAAATTTCATGATCGCAATTGCCATACTTATGCTCGCTCCATACTTTGATTACAATCAGGTTGGTATCGCAAATCAACACGCGGTTGGCGCCAATCATCCACTCTTGCTCCATGCGCACTTGGCCATGCGCAATTTTCGTCAGGTCAGCCTGCGTGTAAGGCTTGCCTAGTTTATTCAGGTATGCGCGCGCATATTCTTCTACCCAAGCCGTTTTAAAGTAGTCTGCCAAATATTTTGAAAGGTCTGTTTTGCCGGTACACTCAGGGCCTATTACACAGACTTTCTTGATCGTGGTGGTTGCATTGGGTAAAAATGCCATACTCTTTTTCTTTCCAAAATAGATAATATGCCAGTATAAACCATCAATTATTATGCAATCAGGGCAGAATCTACCCACACCCGTTAAATTTATTTATCTTTCGAATTGAATGAAAAGAAGAAAAGCACTTGAGCATCTGGGCATCGGTTTAACAGCCGGTATGGTGATGCCCGGATTTTTTGCTAGCTGCCAAAAGGACGATCCGGGGCCGGAAGTTCCTTACAGCGGCAATGTAATTGTGATTGGTGCAGGTGCTGCCGGTTTATATGCTGCCGATATTTTGCGCGTTAAAGGATTAAAAGTAACTGTGCTAGAAGCAGCTTCTCAACCGGGTGGGCGGGTGCGATCGCTGCGCAACCAAACCGATGTGCAGTATCAAACTTTCAGCAATGCATCTCAGGCAGATTTTCCAATTGAGTTGGGTGCGGAAGTAATCTATGGCTCTAACTCTTCGTGGGGAAAAATCATCAGCGACCTGGGCATAACTACCAAAGAAATTGACGCTACTGCGGCCCGCTATATATTAGAAAACGTTGCTAAAAAATCTACTGATCTTTCAACTGATGTGGATTACCTCGCAATTCAAAGCTTTCTATCCACTTTAGCGGATAACACCTCTTCTGCTTCTGTTAAGAATGCTGCGAACGTCTCCAGCCGCGCACAAGCATTGTTAAATGCACAAGCAGGAAATTTTTATGGCTCAAACGCAGATAAAATTGGTACGAAAGGATTGGCAGAATCACTGAAGTTAATTACACACGATCAAAAGCAACTCACTACGTTCTCCAACCCGTGGCAAGATATTTTGGTATCGCGCTTCAACGCCATTTTGCCACAGATAAAATACAATACGGTGGTGAAGAAGATAGATTGGAGCAGCAACGTAATTACGGTTACTGACAGTAACAACAAATCGTATACAGCTACCAAGATCATCATCACAGTGCCTCTTTCCATTTTAAAAGAAGGGGGAATTACATTCACACCCGCTCTGCCATCGACTACCACTAGTGCCATAAGCAAATTTGGAATGGATGCCGCGGTGCGATTGGTGTTGGATTTTAAAAGTAATTTCTGGGGTTTGGATTCAAGTTTCATTTGGGGCGGCACAACTATTCCGCAATATTTTAACTCGGGGGTAAACCGAAGCAAATATTTCCGCACGATGTCGCTCACGGTTTACGGACAAAAAGCGCAAGAACTCTCTGCTCTTTCCGACTACGACAAAACATTGGCTGTGCTGGCAGAGCTGGATGCGATTTACAATGGTGATGGGACTAAATACATCAGACGAGATTTAAATAATGCCAACAACGATACTAACATTATTTCACTCGTGAAGGATTGGACGACTGATTTGTATACAAAAGGTGGCTTCTCTTATCCGTTGGTTGGTGCAACTTTGCAAGACCGAAAAAATCTGGCAGCCGCTGTTTCCAAAAAGTTATACTTTGCCGGTGAAGCTACCGATTTCAGTGGCGATGCAGGTTCTGTAAGTGGTGCACTCAATTCGGCTGTGCGCGTGACAAAAGAAATTGTTGATTCGATTCTGAATCCCTGATTAAGGCTTGGCTGTGTAATTAAGGTTGCGGATACCGGCAGCCCAATACATGGTTGCTTTCATCTTTTCGTATTCTGCTTTCAGCTTCAATAGTTTTGATTGCGATAGAATGAGCTTCTCTTGCTGAACGTTAATCTTAAACAAGTCGCTTTCGCCATTCTCTAAGTTAATCAATTCAGCACGCAACAACCGAGTGTAGTTTTCAGCTACCTCCGTCTGTTGCGCCAGTATTTGACTGGTGTTTACAATCTGATTATAAACCACATTGATTTGGTTTACAATTTCCCGCTCTGCTTGTGATTGTTCCCACTGCGTGCTTTGAATTTTCACTTTGGTCAGTGCCAGCTTTGCCCGCTCCTTTCGCAATAAAATGGGCATCGAAAAATCCAATCCGAATTTATAGTCCTTGGCAATAGAAATGGAATTGAATGTTCCATTGGGCATCAACGGCTGGTTAATGAAATTGTAATTTAAATCCAGTCGCGGCTTCAAGTATTCGGATGCCAGCTTGCGCTCGATTTCCAGTTGGTCAATTTTGGTTCGGAGCTTCACCAACTCCGGATGGTTTTGTTTTGCCAGAAAAATCAACTCATTCAGTGTTTGTGTAGATAAGAGTTGCGCATCGGTGGGTAACAAAATGGGCGCTACGTCTGCTGAAAGTTGCACAGGGTATCCGGCATTATCCCATAAATAATTTGAAATACGAATTCCCGTATTCAAAAACTCCAGATACGATTCTTGTCGTTCTACCAATCGTTGCTGCAAGGTAATTTTCGCCTGAATGGTATCGATAGCCGAGGCTTCGCCTAAGCTGGCATCTAATTTTACGCGCCTGAAAATTTCAGTTGCAATGTTGGTACTTCGACTGAGCAACCGATAATTATAATAGGCAAAATACCATTGCCAATAATCTTTGGCTGCTTCCAGCAAAATCTTGTTCACCAATTTGATTTGCTCCGCCTCCGCCATTTTGGTAAACAACTTTGCTTGCTTTAGCGCAGCACGCCTGTCGTCTGTAAATAATCCACGGCCAAGCGGAAGAGAAACACCGGTGGTCAACTGGCTGTTGTCTGTAGCACCTCCTACAATATCTTCCGGATCGAGAAACTGCCCAGTGTTTCGCTCAAAACCAATTTTCGGATCGAGCGGAAACCAGGTAGGAATGCTGAGCGAGGTTTTGAATTTATTATAGTATTCTTTGTCTTTAAATTCTTTGATATTCAAATCCGCTTGCACTTTCGGATCGAACGCACCACGCGCCATACGAATTTCTTGTCGGGCAGTTTCATTTAATAAGTATGCCTGCTTCACCACAGGATGATATTCTAACATAGCCGCATACATTCCATCCACTGAAAAAGGCTTGATAGAATCGGGCAACACAAAAACAGAATCAAGCGAGATTTGTGCGTGGCCGGCAATTGCCAATGAAAGAAACAAACAAGAAAGGATTTTTTTGCTCATTGGTTATTCTGCTTCCTTCGATTCTTTAGTTTTTGATTTCGCATCTTCATCCACCGGCTCTTGATATAAGCTTGGAGGGAAGCCATTCAACTGACGCCACAGTTCATACCACACACTCACATCGTCCAGCATCACCCAACCTTTAATGCCTGAACCCATCCGTACTTGCTTTGGCCATGCCACATCTGTTTTATCCGGTATCACTAAAATGCGAAACTCACCGGGTTTTGAATTGACATAATCAATCACTTCTACAGTTCCTCCAAATGTTCCTACAGAAATACTGGGCCATCCGCTAAACTGCAACGCAGGAAATCCATCAAACTCAATCCGAACTTTTCTGCCTCGGCTAATCAACGGAACATCCATTGCTTTCACATGCATTTCCACTGCTACATCTTCGGATTGTGGCATAATTGTACAGACAGGATCTCCCTCTTTGATGGTTTCTCCAATACCCGCCTGCGTGGCTTTCACTACATAGCCCGCTTGGGGTGCAAGAATAAAATATTGTTGGCTGCGAATTTCCATGTTGCTCAACTCATTGCGCAGTTTTGCCAAATCAGCTTGTGTATCAAATTGCTCTGAAAGCGTGTTGTTCAAATCCGATTCTGCCTTGTTGATTTTGTCGAGGTACTCGGCTTGCACACGTTCTATTTCAATCTCTGCATTTACAAAGTCAGCTTCACTGCCTTGGTACTTGTACTCGATATCCTGAAATTTAGTAAGCGTAATATTGCCTGCCTCAAAAAGCTTTTTGCTTCGCTCATACTGATTTTTAAAGTTGTTGAAGCGCACGCGCTCTGCTTCCAACTTGGCTTTCGACTGATCCATTTTGGTGCGCATACCATCTTCGAGTGCGCGAATCTGTCGTTGCAAAGCTTTTGCTTTCTGATCTTTAGATTGTAAGCTTTGCACTTTTGCAGTAATTACTTGCTGTAATCGTGTAAGCATTTGCGGATCAAAATATTTTTCCTTCACCTCACTGATGATCGCAATGGTATCGAGCTTATCTACAAATTGACCTTCTTTTATTTTCCATACTTGAATTCTACCTGCAATGGTTGTTTCAACTGTTTGCGGACGATTGCTTGGCGATAGTGCAGTTACTTTTCCTTTACCGCGAATGTTTTGCTGCCAGGGCAAAAACAAAATGATAAAAAACAAAATGAGCATGGCTAGCAGCCACTTCGCCAGCAGCTTACCGGCTAGTGGTGTTTCCAGCGATCGCAATGAGTATAATTTCTCTTGCGGCATTTTCTCTTTGACCGATCCAGATGAAATGTTGAGCATATCGGTTTAGTCTAAAATTCCTTTTAATTGTTCATTCTTCAATAACTCCTCCATTGTGCCAATGGATTTTACGCGGCCCTGATCCAACACAACCACGCGATCGCAGCTACTCATAATTAATGGGTCGTTGGAAACATAGATAATGGTGCGTTTCACCGCAGGATGATTCAATGTAGTTAACAATTCCATTTTCTCTTTCTTGGAAAGGACTTGAAAAAAATCTTTCAAGATGAGTAGTCGGGGTTTCTCCGCCAAGCAACGCGCCAAAATCAGTTTGTAACAAAATGAATTGGAAAGGCCGATGCCTCCGCTCAGCAAAGGCGTGCTGATGCCTTCGGGCATGGCGTGTACCTGATCTAAAATGCCCACTTCTTTCAATGCGTCTAGTGCATCTTCTACCGTTTCGGTTGGCTTACCAACAGTCACGTTTTCTAATACGGTGCCATCAAATAAATCTTCGCGCGAAATATTTTTTGCTACATAATCATGCAGATGCGTAAGGTCTAAATCGCGAAGGGAATATTGATTGATGGTAGCTACTCCTTCGTAGTTGCCGTACAATCCGGAAATGATATTCACCAAAGTAGATTTTCCCGAATTGGTTGTACCCGTCAAACAAATCTTTTCACCGCCTTTGATTTCCAGATCAACTCCCGCCAAAGCATAAGACGATGAATCGGTGTATTTATACTTCAGGTCTTTTAATCGCACGGAAAAACCTTCATCATTCAATTTTGGGAAGTCGAAGCCACCCGTGCGCTCGATGGGCAAATCGGTAACATGCGCTACTTTATCTACCGCAGTTAATAAATCATATACCACATCCATGTACATGATGATCTTTTCAACTGCATTCAAAATCAAAATGATTACAATTTCAGAGGCTACCAATTGACCCAATGTAATTTGGCGATCGACTACGAGCAGTGTACCCATAATCAACAAGCCGCCAATGATCAAAGCCTTGAATAGTACAATACACGCGTATTGCAACAGCAACACATTAAAATGAATCTTCCGGTTTTTTAAATAGCTATTTACGTTGTAGTCGGTTTTGCGAATCGGCAGCTCGGTGTTTCCGGCCAACTTAAATGAATGAATAGCTCTTCCGAGTTCCTCCAGCCACTGTGCTACTTTGTATTTGTATTTAGATTCCTGAATGGAAGAGTTCAATCCGCGCGGCCCGGTGTAATAGAAAATCAGCGTAAGCGATGAAAGCAATACTAACCCAAAAAAGACAAAGAAAGGGTGATACAATGAGATAAGTAACAACCCAAACAAAATCTGAATAGCTGAAGATGATAAATCAATGAGCAATTTGGGCAATCCTTTCTGAATCGTCATGACGTCAAAAAAGCGATTGATCAACTCCGGTGCGTAACTCTTTTGCAACGCTTCTAATCGAATGCGCGGAATGCGGAAGGCAAATTCAAAGGCAGCTTTCGTGAAAATTCTTCGTTGCAGAAACTCTACCAAACTAATTTGCACCATTTGCAATGCGCCACTCAGAATAACACCCACAATGACCAATCCGATCATCAGGTAAACGGAACTGAAGATCACTCCTCCTGAAATCAATTCTACCGTAGTCTGAATGCCGAGCGGCACAATCAAACTGATCAAACCTACTACTAATGCGTAAAATAAAATGTAGAAGATTTCTTTCTTCTCCGTTTTTAAAAGCTGGAATAATCTGCGAGCGGGTGTTGGTTTAATTCCTTCTTCGGATGCTATGCTCACCGGACTTTCATAGGAGAAGATGGCAAAGAAAGTAATCTCACCTTTTTCATTTTTCAATAACTGACTTCGATCGAAAGCAACAGTTGTAGTCTCTTCTTTTTTAATACAAACTACCTTCAAATCTTTTTTGCCGGGCACTAGCAAGGCCGGATACATTTCTGTTCCATCCGCAAAAAAAGTTAATACAGGTGCCGACTGCTCTTCAAAAAAATCAAAGAAGGTTTTTTCATCCAGTTGATTCTCCATCAACAGAATGCGAATCTTGTTACCGGCTTCGGTCAAATCTCTTTTAAATTCAACAAACTCATCATTATTATACCAACGCTGGTTGGCTTCCACATGGCGCAAATCTTCTAAGTTGAAGCTATGATGCGTGGCAACTGCCACTTCGCGCAAACACCGATGGATTTGATTGTTGTTCAACATGGGTTAAGATTGAATGGCATTAAACACTACGTTTTCCATAAACTTATAAAGTTTATCGTACCGCTCCGAGCCGGTTCCAATGTTTGTTAAAGATGGCAAATGCTCTGAAAAAAATAACTGCTGGTTGCTGCTCACCAAAATGGTGCTGACCAACGCAGCGGCAAACGGATAAGAAGGGTTGACCTCTAAAATCACTGCCGTAATCTTGCGGCAAACTGATTTAAAACCTCCAAACAGGCCTTCTTTATTGTAATCATCAACGCCTTTGGTCTGATACGTTTTGTCGAGCTCAGCTACTACAATGCGGTGCAAGGCTTCCTCATTTACAAATTCAAATGCGGCATCGTACTTTTTTTCATCGGCCAGCACGCGCAAGCAGGCACGCAACTTTTCTTGCGGGTTTTGAAGCGAACCTGTAGAAATGTCGATTCGATACTCAATCCAGTGCCAATACCAGGAAATCAGGTAGACCAATAGCTTGTGCTTGTTTTCGAAATAGCGATAGATAGAAGCTTCTGTTGAACTGATCTCTTCCGCCAGTTTCTTAAAAGTAAATTGCTCGAATCCGAGTCGATCGATCATTTCTACGCTTTTTTGAATGATGTTTTGACCCAGCTGGGTATGCTGGGGATCGCGGAGGTATAAATGCTCGTTTAGTTTAAAAGCAAGTGTAGCCATTTTGATGATTTTACAATCAAATATAATAGTATTACTATTAATAATCGTAAAGTAAAACCAAAAGGTTTCGGTTGAGGTAGGAAATTTGTTGGTTGTGTTAAGGTTTTAGGATGGTTTCGCGGACCAAAATCCAGCATCCCATTGCCAAAGTGAACCAGCCAAACGCCTTTTTTAGCTTAATTCCTGGGATTTTTCGCGAAAGCACGTTTCCAATGTGAACGCCCACAATGGCTATAGCCGTAATGGTTAATAAAAATTGCCAGTCCATCTTCGTATTAAGAGCGTCTCCTAAAAAGCCAGTCAGTGAATTGATAGCAATAATAAAGAGTGACGTTCCGGCTGCTGTTTTCATGGGCAATCCGGTGAGTAGTACCAATGCCGGAATAATCAAGAAGCCTCCACCTGCACCGACTAAGCCGGTTAAGAAACCAATCAGCGTGCCTTCAATGATGATCAATTGAGTTTGGAATTCTTTCCTTCTGGGTTGAATGTCTCTTCGCCCCTTAATCATCGGTACGGAAGCCAACACCATCAAAATCGCAAAGATGCCCAAAAGCAGGAGTCGTTTGGTAAATACGAATTCATGCCATTGAAAGAGCACGTCCGGAATGGCCGGAACGATAAATTTTCGGGTAATAAATATTGTGATGATAGATGGTATGCCAAACAAAAATCCTGTGCGGATATTTACGAGGTGATCGCGGTATTTGGGCACGGCTCCGGCAAAGCTGGTGGTGCCTACAATAAAAAGAGAATAAGCCGATGCTGTAACTGCATCGATTTGAAAAAGGTAAACCAGAATGGGGATTGACATGATCGAGCCGCCACCTCCCAATAACCCTAATAGTAATCCAATTAAAATGGAGGCTAAATAACCAAAATACTCTAAGTACATGAGGGCAAGCTAAAAAAGGTAGGGGACATCTTCGATCTATTCAGAAAATTATTCGCGTAGCTCTCGTATCTCAAAATCTTTTCCCTTCCCAAACTTGAGCAGATCGCTAATGGTATAGCGCTCAAGGGTATGCAAATCCTTCACCCGAAAGTCATCATTGGAAAGTACTGTTTCCAATTCAAACTCATAGCGATCGCCATAATTGATCAGGTAATATTTTCTGCCTGCACGAAGTGATGCAAATGAAAGTCCTGCCATACTAAATCAGGTCCTCTTCGCGCTCCAACATTAAGATCGATGCTTGTGGCACAATGAAGTATTTCTCTGCTTCATACATTACCTCGATGGCTCCTTTTTGCAAATAAATTGCCAAGTCGCCTTCTTGCGCTTGCAAAGGAAGGTATTTCACTTGTTCTTCACGGCCCTTCCATGAGTCGTCTTCATCGGCAGGAAGTGGTAAGGGATAGCCCGGCCCGGCCTTGATTACATAACCGCGTTGAATTTTTTCTTTCTCCTGAACACTCGGTGGTAAATAGAGGCCACTTTCTGTTTTATCCGATTCTTTAGCCGGGCGGATCAAAACCCGATCGCCCACAACAATCAGCTTTTTGAGTTTATTGTCTGCTGTTACTTTCATCCGTTTCTGCACTATTAAAATTCGAATAATCCTGCCTGATCCTTATTCTTTGGGTTTTCAACCTGCGTGGTATACAAAGGAAGCTTGTTGATCTCCTTCATTAACAATGAATCGTGGGTAACAATTCCCTTCTGGTTTGCTTCACTATTAATTTTATCGTTTTCCAATTCCAATTCTTTCAGGTTGATTTGCTTAGCGCGCTTTTCAATAGGCGGATTCAACTTCTCTGATTTCTCAAATTCCACTACCTTATCTAAGATATCTTTTGGCAAATCAGCTTCACTTCGATAGACCAACTCAAAAAACTGTTTTGCAAAGAATCCATCAATTTGAATTCTTCTTTTTGAGAGGTGTACGAATTTGCCGATCACGCGACAAATATTTTCGCGCTCCTCCGGGCTCAACTGATCCACAAAGTCGTAGTCTTCAATTTTCTTCAACGACAAGATGATAGGTTCGAGCGAATCAATAGATATTACAAACACCGTGTAATCGGGCAACTTATATTCATATTGACCAAGCGCATCGAGTGTGTTGGTAGGAACCACCAAAAACAATTCTCTGCGCACGCCTTCTTCCTTTACGTATTTACTGATGCTGTCTGTTTGATTTTTGATATACGATGGGAAATTGGACAAGTCATCACTGGCAGGACTCTTTGCATCGAAAATGATAAATTCATCTTTGATCTTGATGGTGTTATCCGGGCTCCCTTTGAATGGCACTTTATCGATGTAGTCAATGCCATGCCGATTGCAGATGGCTTTTATTCGTCCCTTCACGTTTTCTTCGTGAGCCGTCCACGTTTCTTTCAATCTTTTCAATCGCTCAATTTCGGTGCGGTTTCTGATTTCAATTTCTGCTTCGCGATCTTTCTGAATTTTTTGTTGAATCTGGTTGAGTGCAGCCATCGACTTTTCGTAGTCGCTTTTACGATGCTCTTCCAAACTCTGAAACTGCGTAAGCTGTTCCTTCATTCGCTTCGCTTCTTGACCCAAATGCTCTAAGTTATTCTTAGCCGCCACCAGTTCATTCGATAGCTCGGTACCTCTCCGCAAATAATTTTTGTTCGCTTCTGATAACGTAGTAAGTTCTTTTAATCGCTCTTCTTTTTCTTTTGATAAGTGATCGCTAGCGCTACTTAGCCGCACATTTTCTGCTTCGAGGCGGCTAATGGTTTGTTGTAAATTAGAGGTGGCTACTTTTTCTACCGTAAGCGTACTTTCTAATCTATTGTTTTCGGTTTTTAATGATTCTGCTTTCGTAATCAATTTTTGCAATTCGCCATTGGCATCCACTAATTGCGAAATTATTTTTCTCCAACCGAAAATTCGCTCCAACAAACCAATGCTGCGCAACTTCTCGAAAAAACGCCTCAAATTTTCCTGGTCCAATTCCATACGTATGTTTCGGTGTGCAAATTTAGAGCATTTCGGTTAGCTTCATGCACCAAGGTTTACATTATAAAATTCAGGCGGTTTGAGTACCTTTACCAACACGAGTATTTTACCATTTATGATCGATACCATTACTACCAGCCAAGAAGCCATTGCTTTAGAAGAAAAATTTGGAGCACACAATTACCATCCGCTACCGGTGGTACTAAGCAAGGGCGAAGGCGTTTTTCTATGGGATGTAGAAGGCAAACGCTATTTTGATTTTTTATCAGCCTACAGTGCCGTCAATCAAGGCCATTGCCATCCGCGAATCATTCAAGCGCTGATCGATCAGGCAAAAGAACTAACGCTTACTTCTCGCGCATTTTATAATGACAAACTCGGTGTAGCCGAAAAGTTTGTATGTGAATTGTTTGGTTACAATAAAGCCTTATTTATGAACAGCGGTGCCGAAGCCAATGAAACGGCTATCAAACTGGCGCGCAAGTGGGGTTATACCAAAAAAGGAATTCCTGAAAATCAGGCGGTGATTGTAGCGGTCAAGAAAAACTTTCACGGTCGCACTACTACTATTATTAGTGCTTCTACGGATCCTTCCTCACAAAAAGGTTTTGGCCCGTTTATGCCGGGCTTCGAAATTGTAGAGTATGACAATGTAGCAGCTCTGGAAAAAGCATTGGCCAATCCGAATGTATGCGGACTGTGGATTGAACCGATTCAAGGTGAAGCCGGAGTGTATGTTCCGCATGAAGGTTATTTAAAAGCAGCAGAAAAATTATGCAAGCAGCACAACGTGTTGCTGATGATGGACGAAATTCAAACTGGTATTGCCCGCACGGGTAAAATGCTGGCATCGTCTCACGAAAATGTTCGTCCCGATTTATTAATTCTAGGCAAAGCACTATCCGGGGGCGTGTTGCCCATCTCTTTGGTGTTGGCCGATGATGACATCATGCTGGTGATCAAACCGGGCGAGCATGGATCGACCTTTGGCGGCAACCCGTTAGCGGCAGCGGTGGTGATGGAAGCGCTGCGTGTAATTGAGGATGAGAAGCTGGCAGAAAATGCGGAACGCCTTGGAAAAGTATTTCGCAACCGCATGACAGCTTTCATGCAAAAAACGAACATGGTGAAATTGGTGCGGGGCAAAGGTTTATTGAATGCGATTGTCATCAACGACACACCGGATAGCGAAACAGCCTGGAACATCTGTTTGAAGTTTGCAGAGAATGGACTTCTGGCAAAACCAACGCATGGTAATATTATTCGATTGGCTCCTCCACTGGTAATTACCGAAGAGCAGATTCATGATTGCTGTGATATCATCGAAAAATCAATTTTAGAAGCAACGAAGTAACCAAAGATGATTTCGTGGAGTGAGTTGGCCAACTACCCGCTGGAAAAGAAAATTTCCTTACTCTATGAGCATGCCCACTTTGTTATGGCCATTCGCTATTACAAGCATAAAGTGAATTTATATTTATTGGGGGATGAATATGTGGAAGTATTTATCAACCACAAACAAACCATTATTGAGCGAATTGCTCCTTTAGATCGGGCGCACACGCGCATGAAGTTTTATTCGGATCAGATTAAGCTACCCGAATTTGAAAGTTAAGACCAAAAAAAAGAGGCTTCGATCAGAAGCCTCTTTTTGGTTTAAATATTTTCGGGCTTAAGCAGCTACAGTGTCTTGCGATTTAGCTTGCTGCTTCAACACTACAATTTTCTTTGCTTTGTAACCGCAGTATCCGCACAAGTAGTGTTTAATGATCTCTCCTTCTTCAGTAGCTGTAGGCGTTTTAGTGATCTCCTCTTTTACTACTTTGAAAGTTTGATAGTTACACTCAGGGCATTGGATAGCATGCAAGTGACCCGCATACTTTTCAATTTGAATAAAGCCGGTTTCTTCGTCTTTCCACACATCGTAGTCAACTGAAAACACATTTTCTTCGGCCTGCATACCTTCATCCAAGTACGCGTCTTCTTCTTCTTCGCTCAGCAACTTCATTGGTTTGCCGGTTTTAGGAGAAATCCGTGGCTTGTAGCGCAAAACTTTCAAGCGCTTTTCAATAAAGAATGGATAGTAAAACTTAAGTAGGTTTTGCAAAATCATTGCGATAACTAAACCCACAGCTATTGTTAAAAAGCCCCTCACAAAGAACAAAACAGGGCTCATTTTTTCAATATTGGAGTTACCGTAAAGGCAAAGACCTATAACAATTATGATTGAGGCAATCCACAAAAACTTGATTTCATGCTTGTTGATGAAATCGTATTTGTTTTTATTACCTGCTGTGGTAGAGAGGCGAATGAAGTAACCAACAGCCACTAAAATGCCAATTGCCCAAAAAACATAACCGAGATTGGCAGCGAGATTATTCCAATCATCGTATTTCGTAGGATCTTCAATCGGGTCTAAAGGTGAAGTCATAGGTTTAAACTTTAGGGGTTTACGATGTTATCGATTCCAAATATAGCCAAAACACTAAAATCCGCATCAAAAAATCCAGAAAAAGAGAATAATTAATCGTTAAGTTTAAACAAGCACTGCCAAAGCAAAGGCTCTGATTGAATCGAGGGATTTTTCGCGGTCTTCCAACATGCCCATATGGCCACTCGATGGGAGCACTTTTAGCGTTGTTCGGTCTGATAATGTGGACATCTGTTCAGAAACCGAAAGAGGAATAATTGCATCAAACCGGCCCGCCAGAATCAATAAATCATAGCCCTCAATTTGATTGCGTGCAGGGCGATCGCGCATAGCCTCTGAATAATTGATCAGCGTTTCCAATGGCGTTTGCATGGCCATTTTATGAATTTCCGGGACAGAAGGATGATCTTTTTGATGGAAGAGGTTGGGTACGAATGTGTCTACAAAAGGCGCAACTCCATAATTTTTAACAAATTCAATGGTTTTATTGCGATTGGCCTTCTTTTCTTCTGTGTCCGCAAATAGCGTAGAATGAAACAGTACGATTCCGGCAAACAAATCAGGTTTGGCCGCTTGCATCGCTAAAGCCACATAGCCGCCCAACGAATGACCTACCACCACACACCGCTCCCATTTCATGGCCTCTATTTCCTGAACGATGCGAAAGGCAACTTCTTCAATCGTAAGCGGCTTGATTAATTGGCTTTTGCCGAAACCGGGCAAATCAAAACTCACAACGGAGAAATCAGCAGCTAAAGATTCTGCAAATCCATCCCAAATCTGATGGGTTTCACAAAAACCGTGTAGTAAAATAATGGGAGGGCCGGAACCTAATTTCTTAGAATACAAACTGCTCATTAATGAACCAATGCCTTCGCGTTTTCAAGCATCATCAAAACGGTTTGTTCGATAGCGTCTGCGTCAAATCCGCATTCTTTGTGTAACTCCGATTGCTCGCCATGCTCAATCACCTGATCCGGAATGTGTAACTCCGATTGCTCGCCATGCTCAATCACCTGATCCGGAATGCCCAAGCGTTTGATCCAGGCATTGTATTGATGATCGGCCATGAATTCTAAAATAGCGCTTCCCATACCGCCCTGAATACAGCCGTCCTCTACGGTAATGATCTTAGTGTAATTTGAGAACACTTCGTGTAAAAGCGCTTCATCCAAAGGTTTTACAAAACGCATATCGTAATGCCCGATGGAAATGCCTTGTTTTTCCAGTCTCTCACAAACTTCTACGGCATAGTTCCCGATATGGCCAATGGTAAGAATGGCCACATCCTGCCCTTCTTTAATTTTTCTTCCGGTTCCAATCTGAATTTCTTCAAAAGGACTTCTCCAGTTGGGCATCACACCTTGTCCGCGTGGATAGCGAATCGAAAATGCCTGCCCTTTGCGGGGAAGTTGTGCGGTGTACATTAAGTTGCGCAACTCCGATTCGTTCATGGGCGAAGCCACAATAATATTAGGTACACAACGGAAGTAAGCGATGTCATACGCGCCATGGTGAGTCGGACCATCCGCACCTGCAAAACCGGCTCTGTCTAAGCAAAAATTTACCGGCAAATTTTGAATAC
>JBGAUU010000044.1:0-34091 GCA_044228465.1 Cyclobacteriaceae bacterium | reverse complement strand
TTCAATCGGAATTCTTCTAAAAACTCTTCCGAATCTTTGTTTACATGCAGAATGACATCAGTGCCGCGTGTTTCTTTGGAAGCCTCGGTTAACTCAAATTCGGTGGAGCCATCACATATCCAACGTGCCGCTTCGCTACCTTCTTTAAACGATTTGGAAACAACCTCCACTTTATCGGCAACCATGAAGGCCGAATAGAAGCCGAGACCAAACTTTCCAATGATGTCTTTCGCATCGGTTTTATCTTTGAATTTCTCTACGAATTCAGCAGCTCCGGAGAACGCAATTTGGTTAATGTATTTTTTGATTTCCTCGGCGGTCATGCCAAGGCCTTTGTCGCTTACCGTAATGGTTTTTGCGTCTTTATCGAAGCTCACTTCAATTTTCAGATCGCCAAGCTCGCCATTGAATTCACCTAATGCCGCCAGTTTCTTTAATTTTTGAGTGGCATCTACGGCATTACTCACCAATTCACGCAAAAAGATTTCGTGGTCGGAGTAAAGAAATTTCTTAATGATCGGAAAAATATTCTCGGTATGGATCGAGATAGTACCTTTTTCTGCCATAATGGTTCAAATTTTGGGTTAGAATGAATAGTCATTCCCTAGGCAAGGATTGTTCCAAAAGGCAAAAGTGTCAGGTTGTCAGAGAATATTATCGGTGCGTGGGCACGTGATTGTCCAGAAAGTTGTCTGACGCTTTATTCCAAGCTGCTAATGCTTCGCTTCTTTTTTTGTTTAGCTCAGCATTTACCTGATTAAACTTGGCAACTGAAGCATTAAAGTCAGCCACTAATTTATTGAAGGCATCGATGTCTTGTTGAGTTCGGTCGGCAGGCTTTTTAGATTCAATTGCTTTTTTACTCTTTTCGAAATTGTCTTTCTTTAAATAGAGGTCTGCTAAATCAGCGCTTTTGGTTGATTCATAAGCATAAAATTCAAGTATTCGTTCGCATGCAACCTTTAAACTCTTATCGTCATTGAAGGTAGAAATGGCACTCATTTTTTTTAGTCCTTCTGCACTACTTGCCGCTAATGCATTTTTGGTCTGTTCTAATGCATTTACATCTTCCTTTTTTAGCGCATCCATCCAGTAGGCTTCGTCTTTGTAGCTTTTGAAAAAGATCAAATAAACTTGATTGTAGTATTTGAAAATAGCATTAGTCTCTTCCAATTTCTTCGACAGTTTGGATGAAGATTGTACCAACTGAATTTTGTTACGAATGGCAAAAGCGTCAAATTCTTTATCAAAAATCTGGTAGGCTTGGTCGGTGCGATCTCCGGCCTTTTCTTTTGCCAACAAAAAAGCTTCCATGGCATTATACGATTGCTCAGCAACTTCTTCCATATCTACAATCTTTGCATAATCTTCATTGAGCAAAGCGGATGTAGTTTGAAAGTAGAGTAGTGCTGAATCGCGCAAAGCAGGATCTCCATTGAATGGTTTCAGCTTTCGCATATTCATGATGGCTTGCTTGATCGTTTGCATCAACTCCAATCGTTTTTTTTCAACCTTACGGGCACTTTTGTTATGCGAAGCCGCACTTGTGTAGGCCATCATATCATTTGAAATCAATTTGCATTGTTCATTTACATAGCCAAGGTATTCTGTAGCAACCGTCAGATTTTGAGCATGAGATTGATAAATAAATGAGATGAAAGTGAATACAAAAATGAAAACGGCACGCATGGTGAAATTATGGTTTTGTTAGTGAAAGATGATTTAGTATTATCTGAAATGCCTCTTCAATATACGCACTTCGTTCAATTTCTTTTAGTAACTCTTGACTAGCCTGATTTCGATTTTCATCTAATCCCAGTAAGGCACCATCAAATTTATTTTGTATGACCCTATACAAAGGTTTGTGGTCTGTATTTTTTGTTTCGTCAAGCTGCTCGACATGCGCTTGAGAGGCAAGATAATGTTGAATGTATGCGTTAATTTCTAATGAATGAGGTGCCTCGTAAAAATTTTGAAAATCTTGAAGATGCTTGAACCAAGACGAATTTTTAAGACGCGTTTCGCTTAACTTTTTTAAAGTATCTAAAGGGGACTTTTGCTGGGGAGTATAATACACTTTCTTAATTACTGAATCACTGGGTAAAGCATGGCGACTGTTTCGCTCACTGATTTCCAAAATGTTATAGAAATCAGGAAGGTAAAAATCCGGTTGCACACCTTTGCGTTGGTGGCTTTTACCGGTAATGCGATACGCTTTTGATATTGTAATTTTAGCAAATCCGAGGGTATCTTTTTCTTGAATTACCGGAAAAACACTTTGAGACGTGGCCTTTCCGTAAGAAGGGCTGCCTACCACAAATGCTCTGTTGTAATCTTGCAGTGCAGCTGTTGTAATTTCAGATGCAGAAGCACTGAATCCATTAATTAAGATGACAAGTGGCCCATCGTAAACAAAGCCTTTGTGAATGTCCTTTAAAGAGATGATTTGACCATCCTTTAATTTTGAAAGTGCGATAGGGCCTATATCAATAAATATTCCGGCCAATTCAATAGCCTCTCTTGTAGACCCACCTCCATTAAATCGTAAGTCGATGATGAGCCCTTCAATATTTTCTTTTTTTAGTTTAATAATTTCCTTTGCAACGTCATTCGCGCAACTTTGCCCTTCGCCACCCCAATCAGAATAGAAACCTGGTAGAGATATATAACCAATGGATTTTTCACCTTTCAGTAAAAGGCTTTGCACATTGGTTTCTACGGATTCGCGTTTTTCTTTTTGCAACTGTACTTCAACCGAAGTGCCATCTGCTTTCTTAAATGTAAAAGTCGCGGAAAGCTTGTCAGAAGAATTAATCTTTTCTTCCAACTCATTATTGTCAAAGTCGAGCGGATTTAAAACCTCTTCATTTGACAAAGCCACAGATACTATGGCGTCTCCCTGATTGATTAAATTACTGTTCCACGCTGGACCGCCTGGCGCTAACCTATCCACAACCGGTTCGCCCATGTCATTTTCTTCAAGGTCAAGTCCGAATGAATATGCTGCCGATGAGAGTGAACTTTGAAAATCTTTAATTTCGCTTTGTGTAAAGAAATTTGTGTGAGGATCAAACGAAAGCGCAATGGATTTGAGAAGTGCATTTATTACAATTTCTCTGGTTGAAATATTGCCTCGCAATAATCGGTTATGCTTGGCCAATGTTTTATCACGTACTTTTTCGCGTGCTACTTTTTCTACTGCCATCCAGTCTTTTGCAGTCATGCCATCTGTTGTTTGCGCCATCCGCGAAAGCGTAGATGCCTTCAGCCAAATTTCCCAGTGCTTCTCTAAATCACTAACGGTAGTTTCGGGCTCGGTGGTTTCATTACCAGAAAAATACAAACTGTCTTTTTTAGAATAGTCAAATGGTTTGGCAGTTTTGAGAGAAACAATTCGTGATGCATCCGCTAACCTTTTTTGATACAATTCGGTTGCCTTGTCAATAAATTCGCAGCTACTGCTTTTAACCGGATCGTTCAAGTAAAGAGGAGTTGAATTTATTTCTTTTAGGTCACCCGCTAGAAAATACAATCCGTCCGGATCAAGTAGTTCTGCAAATTCTTCAATAACACGATCGTGAAATTTTTCATCAATAGCCGGAGGACTGAAATGCTCTACTTTGATTTTGTTGACTAAAAGATATGGCGCTGTGCAAGAGTTTCCTGTTTGACCAAACGACACCCCAATCCGTAACAAGAAAACTAAACTAAAAATAGTGCGCTTCAAGAATGAAAATCGGTTTTTGTAAAAATAATACGCGAAAACGAATATTGGTTGATGGGTTATAAAAAAGAAGCCCTCCGGTGGAGAGGGCTTCAAATAAATTTCTTGGCCTTTAATCAATCTCCCGCCAAAGCCGGAGTACTTTTCTCTTGAGCTAACTCAATTTCTTCACCATCCGGATTTAGGAACTTGTATTCCGTAATGGCTAATGAAGAATCTTTGATCAATTCTACCGAGCGCTTGTATTTGAAATACCACTTCATACGCTTCGAAATGAAGCCCTTGGTGTAGTAGGCATACAAGAATGGATGCAGCGCCAGCACGAGCTTCTTCTCGTTCTGATTATCGAACAGATAGCGTACATGCTCTTCAATTTTATCCGTCACCAAAATGGAAGCTTCAATCTTGCCACTGCCATTGCAGGTGGGGCACACTTCTTTGGTGGCAATATTCATTTGCGGGCGCACGCGCTCGCGTGTAATTTGCATTAACCCAAATTTGGAAAGGGGCAGAATCGTATGCTTTGCCTTATCGCTTTCCATCTCTTCCTTCACCTTGTTGTAGATGAGCTTTTTATTGTCGATGCCACGCATGTCAATAAAGTCTACTACAATAATGCCACCCATATCGCGCAAGCGAAATTGACGCGCCACTTCTTTGGCTGCTTCCAGGTTTACAGAAAGTGCTGTGGTTTCCTGACTTTCCTCACGATTGGATTTATTGCCACTGTTGACGTCAATGACATGAAGTGCTTCGGTGTGCTCAATGATCAAATAGCCGCCACCTTTCAAACTCACCGTTTGGCCGAAGGCGGATTTGATTTGCTTTTCAACACCAAAGTGCTCGAAAATCTTGGCTTTGCCGGTGTAGAGTTTTACAATTTTCTCCTTATCGGGAGCGATGTTGTGAATGTAGCTTTTTACCTCATCGTAGATCTTCTTGTCGTCTACCATTACGTTGTCAAACGATTCGTTTAACACATCGCGTAGGATGGAAGAAGTTTTGTTGAGTTCTCCGATAATTTTATCGCGCGGGTTGCCATCCACCATGCGGGCAATGCCATCTTCCCACATTTTCACCAAGCTGCGCATGTCTTTGTCGAGCTCAGCTACTTCTTTGCCTTCGGCAACGGTGCGGATAATCACACCAAAATTCTCGGGTTTGATAGATTGAATGAGACGCTGTAAACGCTTTCGTTCTTCACTGCTGGCAATCCGTTTTGAAATGCTCACCCCGGATGAGAAGGGAACCAAAACCAGGTATCGCCCGGCTAGGGATAACTCGCACGAAAGTCGCGGCCCTTTGGTAGAAATGGGCTCTTTCACCACTTGCACCGGAATGAGAAGATTTTTGGCAAGCTGCTGGCCTATTTTGCCATGCTTGTCAATATCTTTCTCCAGTTGAAACTTATCCAGTTTCCCACCGGTGATTTTCTTCGAACGAACAAGCTTGGTGAATTTCTGAAGAGACCCAAACTGCGCACCTAAATCGAGGTAATGAAGAAAGGCGTCTTTCTCATAACCAATGTCTATAAATGCAGCGTTGAGGCCCGGCACTATTTTTTTTACAGTGCCTAAATAAATATCACCAACTACAAACTTGCTTCCATTGGTTTCTTCATGAAACTCGGCAAGTTGCTTGTCCTTTAAAAGGGCTATGCGACATCCGTCCTGAGTAGCACTAATAATTAGCTCGTTACTCAAAACTTAAAAAATTGGATGTTGAAAAATAATAGGACTAATACTGTTGAAAGGGCGCTGAAATAATTCAACGCCCTTTGCATAAGAGGAAGCGCTGGGCTTCTACTTACTATTTTTTCTTATGACGGTTTTTTCTCAAACGCTTTTTACGTTTGTGAGTAGCCATTTTGTGCTTCTTTCTTTTCTTACCACTTGGCATAATGCTTTTTGGTTTAGGCTCATCGTTCTGCTTTGTGCAGAATCTCTCTTTCGGAGAGTGACGAGCGATGGTTTAACATTTATTTTACTTTTAACTCTTGTAGATAAGAATCTGCAGTAGATTGAACTGCGGGATCATTATCTAGCTTTTTTACTTTTTCAAATTGGGCTTTCGCCTTTTCCTTGTTTCCGGCATTCATATAGGCTACACCTAACAAGAGCTGACCTTGCACATGATTGGGGTTCACTTCAATCAGATCATTCAGTCTTTCAATGGCACGATCATATTGCCCCGACTGCATGGAGAGCATGCCCAAATTATATAGTGCAAACTCGTTTTGGGGATCTTCGGCAAGTACTTCTCTTATCTTTTGGATTCCCTGCATCGGAGATGAACTCAAGTACGTCATGGCCATTTTTACCCTTGATTCGTAGTTTTTAGGATTGGCTTCGATTGCTTTTCCCAAAAACTCCTGAGCTTTTAAAGCCATGGCCTGTTGCTTTTCAGGCCCCATGGAGAAGGTGTAAGCTTCATAATAGCTGTTTCCAGCCTTCAGGAAACTTTCGGTTGTTTTAAAGAACGTTGCTGATTGCTCGGCATACCATGCAGCACTGTCAAACTGACCCGCTTGCGTGTAGAGGCTTCGCAAAGAGTCGGCAAAGATAGCATTTTTTTGATTCGGTGAACCCTGTAAGTATTGGGTTCTCAAGCTTTTGATAGCGTTGCTTAAAGCAACAGGTACATCGCTGTGGCCTTTGGAGGGGATTGTTTTGCCCGCTTTTACTGAATCCGTAGCCGCTAATTGATTTTCGTTTTCTACTACCGCTTTGGGCAGCATAAAAATAAGCCAGATGATAAGGGCACTGACGAAAATTAGGATGAGGCGAGTTTTCAGCATAAGTGGTAGCGGTGCGAAAGGCTTATAAAAGCAAATCGCCTAAACAATTAACCGTTTTCTTCCATCTCGTTGGTCTCGTCATGCGCCATGCTCTCGGCCATCTGCTTCACCTTATCGCTATTCTTGATCTTGTTCACAAAAATTTTGGCAGGCTTAAAGCTGGGAATGTAATGTTCGTCAATTACAATGGCGGTGTTGCGTGAAATGTTGCGCGCAATTTTTTTCTTTCTCTTTTTGTTGATGAAGCTACCAAATCCGCGCACATATATATTGTGTCCGGAAGCCATGTTGCTTTTCACAATGTTGAAGAATGCTTCAACAGATGCCGATACATCTGCTTTATCGATTCCGGTTTTATCAGCAATTTGATTGATTACGTCAGCTTTCGTCACAAGAGTAGAGTTTTAGTTCTGAATTTTTTTGGGATGGCAAATTTATAAGCAGTTCGTTCAATTCCAAAATTAATTTACTGACTATCAATCATGTGAACGCCACAAAACACGCCAAAGAGTTGATTGCTTTGGTTGAAAGCGGTTTTTTTACTTTCAATATTTTAATAATTATTCGGGTAGTTGTGAAGCACAATCTTATTCCATGTGCATGCAGAAGGCCATTTCTTGGTTTACTTTGTTATTAATCTATGATTCAAGCATCGGCTTTCACACAAAAAATTATTCGTTGGTATTTGGAACACAAAAGACCGTTGCCCTGGCGTGAAACGACAGATCCCTATAAAATTTGGTTATCGGAGATTATTCTGCAACAAACACGCGTAGCCCAAGGGCTTCCTTACTACCAACGTTTTGTGGACGCCTACCCAACCGTAGCAAAATTGGCAGCGGCACCACAACAAAGTGTGTTGCGCTTGTGGCAGGGGCTTGGTTATTATTCGCGTGCCCGCAATTTGCACACATGTGCAAAACAAATTGTTGAAAGTTATGGTAGTGTTTTTCCAAACAACTTTAACGAACTTCAAAAACTGCCGGGCGTAGGTCCTTATACCGCTGCAGCGATCGCCTCCATTGCTTTTAAAGAATCCGTAGCAGTAGTTGATGGTAATGTGTATCGAGTGCTTGCACGCGTGTTTGGTATTGAAATAGACACGGCTAGTACAGAAGGAAAAAAATATTTTTTTGAAAAGGCCAATCAATTGGTGCCCGCAAAAGATCCAAATTTATTCAATCAGGCGATGATGGAGTTTGGCGCGCTGCATTGCGTGCCACAAAATCCTAAATGCGATGAGTGTATTTTTTCAAGCGCATGCGTGGCTCGAAAACACGAACTTCAAAACGTGCTGCCCATCAAATCCAAAAAGACAAAAATCAAAAAGCGGTATTTCTATTACTTCGACTTTCGGTTTAAAAACAAACGCTTGATGAAGCAACGTATCGCCAAAGACATTTGGAAAGGTCTGTACGATTTTTACTTGATTGAGAAAAAGCGACCGACTAATTCTGCTGGTTTACAAAAGGAAGGAATTGCCCAGATTACTTCTCACTTGCCTGTTAAACTTCCGGCACCAATAAAGCATATACTTTCACATCAACAATTATTTATTCACATCATTCCGGTGCACATTCATTTTGAAAAAGAATTTTTGCAGATAGCAACGCAACTCAGTCTGAAGGCTTATTCGAAAAAAGAGGTAGACCAAAATCCAAAGCCGATTGTAATTGAAAAGTATTTCAAGAGTAGCGAGTGAACACTCAAAAATGGATCGAAATCTAAGAATAACGCCAAAAACCGCCATTTCAATTATCCTCACTGCTTCCCTGATTTTTTGGTATTTTTGCAGTCCAACTAAAAGTAGTACAGAAATATGTCAGGCGTAAACAAAGTTATTCTCGTAGGTAGGTTAGGAAAAGACCCGGAAGTAAGAAATCTGGAAAACGGAGCTACCGTAGCCAACTTTACCATGGCTACCAGCGAAACTTATAAAGATAAAACCACAGGCGAGCGTAAAGAAATTACTGAATGGCACAACGTGGTGTTATGGCGCGGCTTGGCGGATATTGCTGCCAAATATCTGCACAAGGGCGATCAGGTTTACATTGAAGGAAAGTTGCGCACACGCAGTTGGGAAAAAGAAGGTGTCACGCGTTACACTACCGAAATTGTTGGTGATAATATGACATTGTTGGGCAGCAAACCAGGTGGAGGCAATAATTATGAAAGATCGGCTTCATCAGCACCGGCAAGTCAGGCAGCCCCGGGTGATTTTGGTGCCGCTCCCCACGCTACGGATGATCTACCCTTTTAGATCAGCTTAATAGTTTATCATTGGAAACGGATCATTTATTCATGTCGCTGGGATTTATAGTGTCGGAAGTACTTTTCGAGTTCAACTACTTCTACACGATTAGTTTTATTGCGATTGCCATTTTACTTTTTATGTCGGCCATGATTTCGGCCTCAGAAGTAGCTTTCTTTTCACTAAAAGCAGATGACTTTGAGCGTTGCCGCGAATCCGATGAACCGGCAGATAAAAATATTGTGCAGTTGCTCAAGAAGCCGCGCCTATTGTTAGCCACCATTCTCATCATGAATAACTTTGTGAATGTGGGTGTGGTTACCATCTCTACCTTTTTAATGTGGGAAATGGCGGGTACTCGCAAGCCCACTGAAACCATTGTAGGTTTAGTGACTTTCGGGGCTACGTTTGCCATCACTTTCTTTGGTGAAATCATTCCGAAAGTATATGCCACCCGCCACAACTGGACGTTTGCGAGACGTATGGGTGGCACATGGTTGTTATTGGAAAACGTGTGGCGACCTATTTCTTATTTGTTGCTCAGCATGAGCAGTGTTATTGAGCGTAGAATTGAAAAGAAAGGTTACAGCACCACGGTAGATGAATTGAACCAGGCATTAGATCTTACTACCGAAAACAATGAGACCACCGCTGAAGAAAAAGACATTCTGAAAAGCATTGTGAATTTTGGCACCTTGGCGGTGAAGCGTGTCATGAAATCGCGTATGGATATTTCGGCTGTAGATGTCGATTTGAATTTCAAGGAATTGATGGAGCAGGTGAATAAATCGGGCTTTTCGCGCATTCCGGTTTACAAAGAAACACTCGATCATGTAGAAGGAATTCTCTACATCAAAGATTTACTTCCATACTTAGAAGAGAACGAGAATTTCAAATGGCAAAAACTTCTTCGCCCCGGCTACTTTGTACCCGAAACAAAAAAGCTCGACTCGCTGCTCAAAGATTTTCAGAGCAAACGCGTGCACATGGCGGTGGTGGTAGATGAATATGGAGGCACTTCAGGCTTAGTAACGCTCGAAGATTTGATTGAAGAAATTATAGGCGAGATCAACGATGAATTTGATGAAGTCAATTTAGGCTACCAAAAAATTGACGACCGCACTTTTGTATTTGAAGGAAAGACGCTCGTGCATGATATGTGCAAAGCGTTGGATGTGGAGGCAACCATTTTTGATGAGGTAAAAGGCGAGAGCGAATCGGTGGGAGGTTTGATTTTAGAATTGCATGGCTCACTGCCGAAAGTAGGAGAACAGATTCGATATGATCGGTTTACCTTCACCATCCTCACGGCCGATCAAAAGAAAATTAATCGCGTGCGCGTAAACATGGCCGATGAAAGCGAGAAAAGTGAAGATTAACTATGCGGTGCTATTCATTGCCGCGATGGGCTGGCTCACGATGAGTTGTACTACCAACTATCAACCGAAGCCAAAGGGCTACAATCGTCTCATATTACCGGAAACTAAATATCAACCTTTGCCGGATAGTCTGCCATATCAATTTGAATATTCTACTTCGGCTAAACTGTTACGCGACACTTCGTGGATAAACGAAAAGCATTGGGTGGAAATCTATTACCCAACTTTAAAAGCAAACATTCACATTACGTACAAGCAATTGCTGAACAAGGATGAGTTATTAAAAGAATTTCTAGACGATGCATATAACCTCACCAGCAAGCAACAAATCAAAGCGTATGGTATTGACGAGGTAAAGGTGGTAACACCGCTTGGCAAAACAGCCTTAATTGCAGAGATCAGTGGCGAAGTACCGAGTCAATTTCAATTCACCATGACCGATTCTTCGAAAAACTTTTTGCGTGGTGCATTGTACTTTAACACCAAGGTTCAAAACGACTCTCTCGCTCCGGCCATCGACTTCATGAAGAAAGAAGTGATGCACCTGATCAATACGCTGGAGTGGAGGAAGGGTAATTCGGTGATTCGGTGATTAGCTAATTCGATGATTCGTTAATTGAAAATTCGCAATTATTACTATTAGTTTTTTGTAAATTTGATCAATGTCACCGATCTCAAAGGAAAAATTGATTGAAACGATAAAGGATATTCCGGACACCTTTTCAATAGATGAGCTTTTCGAGCGACTGATTCTTTTGCAAAAAATTGAATCAGGCATAGAGCAATCAAAAGCTGATCAGATTCTTTCAACTGCCGATGCCCGAGCGAAACTTAGTCAATGGCTACTGAAGTAAATTGGACACCTCAGTCGCTCGAGGATATTGAGAACATTGCCAGTTTTATTGCCAAAGATTCTCTCTTCTATGCTAAAATTCAAACCGAGAGATTCTTCGAATGGGTTATTTCTGCGTCAATATTAAGTACATTTGAAACATGACTTTGACTCAAAAAAAGAAATACAAAGCTGATTTTAAGAAAGAGCTCGACAAATTTGCGGCTAAGTTAGAAAAGTACGTTTCTACTGAAACAGGAGACTGGACAGTAAAAGGTTTCATTGACGTTTATAAGAATATTTATACAATTTCATCAGATACCAAAATTGTCTCCAAAATCCTTGAGATACATATATTCCCTCAGCTATTGCAGTTTGCGGAAAATATAGGGTTTCACATAGTACTTGCAGAAAAGCAAAACTGGTATCCAGACCTTACTTTCGTAAACAAGAAAAACGAGAGCGTAAAGTTTGCTATTGACATCAAAACAACCTTTAGAAGAAATAGCAAGACTGCGGGCTTCACTCTGGGAAGTCACGGAGGATATTTCAAAGAGCGGGACAAGGATAAGAATATCCAATTTCCTTACAATCAGTATACTGGACATTATTGCCTAGGCGTAATTTATACCCGAGCGGATATCAGCGAATCATTTGGTGAAACTGAAATTTTTCAAGTTCAAGATCTTCAAGAAAAGGGTGACAGTCCAAACAAGAAAGTAGGTCAACGTAAAATCACGACTGTTAAGAATCTTAAATCAATAACATCAGTAATTAAGGACTTCGACTTTTTTGCTGCAGAAAAGTGGAAGATTGCCAGTGATAAGCAAGGTTCTGGAAACACGGCCAACATTGGTTCAGTCGTTGATATAGCTGATCTAAAAAATGAAAATGGAATATTCAGCAAGTTAGGTGAAGAATGGTTTGATGAATATTGGATAAATCACGGCTCGGCAACAATGGTAAAAAATGGCGAGGCTGTAAAGATTACAACTTTAAAGGACTTCTTAGAGTTTAAAGGTAAGACTCATCTTTGGAATAAGATAATTGCAAGAACCTCAAAAAAGAAAATCAAATGAGGGTAATTGTTCCTCCTATAAAAAGTCAAGGCATAAAAACTAAATTAGTTCCATGGATTATGGAACTAGCTCCTAAAGTAAGAGGCAAATGGATAGAGCCATTTCTAGGAACTGGTGTTGTAGCATTTAATTGTGGATACAAGAAAGCTATTCTTAATGACACAAACCCTCATATAATAAATTTCTATCGAAGTGTGCAACAGAAACTTATCACAGCACCATTAATGAAGAATTATCTTGAAAAGGAAGGAGAATTACTCCGGAAAGCTCCTAGGGATGGATACGAACATTACTTAAAAGTTAGAGCACGATTTAACAGCGGAGAGTATTCTCCATACGACTTCATTTTTCTTTCACGTGCTGGTTTTAATGGAATGATGCGATTTGGAAGTAAGGGAAATTGGAATATTCCGTTTTGTAAAAAGCCAGACAGATTTTCACAGGCTTATACGACTAAGATAACAAATCAGGTTGCGTCTGTTTCTCAAATTATTCAACCCGAACCCGACTGGATTTTCCATAATAAATCGTTTGCTGATATTATCCCTTTAGCATCATCAGAAGATATTATCTATTGTGATCCTCCTTACTATGGCCGAAATGTTGATTATTATAACGGTTGGACTGAGCGTGATGAGGAATTATTGTTCAACTTATTAAAGGAAACAAAAGCGAAGTTTGTACTATCAACTTGGCATCATAATGATTGGAGAGATAATGAAATGATTAAGAAATTTTGGGGCAAATTTAATATTGTAACAAAAGACCACTTCTATCATAATGGTGGTAGTATTGAAAATAGACGGACTATTGTTGAAGCCCTAGTTTGTAACTTTGATACATCTAGTTTCGGAAAACATAATCATGGATTTTCCATGCAAAAAAAAGCTACACAGTTGGATTTGCTGCTTCAATGAGTAAGGCGGATAAAGTGAAATCTTTACCCCTCAACGAATAGATGTTTTAACAGTACATCACAAAAGTAGATTGTTGTCGAATAACTCACTTTTTAGTGAATAACAATATCTTAATTTGCACACTGCCAAATTAAAATGTCTTTCTTCGATACTTCACTGGAATTCTTAAAAGGCGTAGGGCCGCAGCGTGCTGCTTTGCTTCAAAAAGAACTGAAGCTTTTCACTTTTGGCGATTTAATTCAACATTATCCCTTTCGCTACGAAGACCGCACTCGTTTTTATTCTCTACGGGAAGTAAACGAACTGATGCCATTCATTCAGGTAAAAGGAAAAATTACCGACATCGAATTGATTGGCGATAAATTTAAGCGGAGGCTGGTAGCTTACTTTACGGATGGCGAAGGCGAGATTGAGCTCGTTTGGTTTCAAGGCATTAATTGGGTAATGCAAAAAGTGAAACCCAATGTAGATTATGTTGTGTTTGGCAAACCTTCGCGCTATGGCAGTAAGCTATCGATGGCGCATCCGGAAATAGATGTGCTCACCGAAAAGAGTGAAAAAGGTGGCTATCTGCAACCGGTTTACCCGCTCACCGATAAACTGCGCAACCGCTACATCGACAATAAATTTATCATCAAGTTGCAGCAAGATTTATTGAAGGCCGCCATCGCGCACATCCGCGAAACCTTGCCCGTCTCAATCGTTCAACAACAAAAGTTGATTGGCAAAAAAGAAGCGATCATCAACATTCATTTCCCGCGCAACAACGAGTGGCTGCTCAGCGCCCAGCGCAGATTAAAGTTTGAAGAACTATTTTTCGTTCAGCTGCAGCTGATTAAGTTAAAGCTCGTTCGACAAGGCAAGTTCAAAGGAATGGTGTTTAGCGACACCGCCATCCTCACTCAATTTTACAAAGAACATTTGCCGTTCGATCTGACCAATGCCCAGAAAAAAGTAGTGCGCGAAATTTATACCGATATGAAGTCGGGCAAGCAAATGAATCGCCTTTTGCAAGGCGATGTGGGTAGCGGCAAAACCATCGTAGCGTTTATTTCTATTTTACTTGCCATCGGTGGCGATGCACAAGCCGCTCTCATGGCTCCCACCGAAATATTAGCACAACAACATTATGCCAACCTGAAAAAATATGCTGACAAAATGGGGATTCCTATTGCACTACTTACTGGTTCGGTAAAGAAAAGTGCGCGCAAACCCATTCACGAACAATTGCAAGATGGCACATTGCGGATTTTAATCGGCACGCACGCCTTGCTGGAAGAAGAAGTGAAGTTTAAAAAACTAGGGCTTGCCATTATTGATGAGCAGCATCGATTTGGCGTTGCTCAGCGCTCTAAGCTATGGCAGAAAAATGCCGATTTCTACCCGCATGTATTGGTGATGACAGCTACACCAATTCCTCGCACGCTTGCCATGACACTCTATGGTGATCTTGAAATTTCGGTAATTGATGAATTGCCGAAAGGCCGCAAGCCCATTAAAACTACCCATCGTTTTGATTCGCATCGCTTGCAGGTAAATGGATTTATCAAAACGCAGCTAGATGCCGGGCGTCAGATTTACATTGTGTATCCGCTCATAGAAGAATCTGAGAAACTCGATCTGAAGCACCTGATGGACGGATACGAAAGTATCGCGCGTGCATTCCCTGATGTGCCCATCAGCATTGTGCATGGGCAAATGAAACCCGAAGCCAAAGATTACGAGATGGCACGTTTTGTAAAAGGAGAAACGAAGATTATGGTCGCTACTACAGTAATTGAAGTAGGCGTGGATGTGCCCAACGCCTCGGTGATGGTGATTGAAAGTGCCCAGCGATTTGGGCTCTCGCAATTACACCAGTTGCGCGGACGCGTGGGGCGCGGAGCCGAGCAATCGTATTGTATTTTAATGACAGATCACAAACTGAGTGCAGAATCGAAGACGCGCATCGAGACGATGGTGCGAACCAACAATGGATTTGAGATCGCTGAGACGGATTTGAAATTACGCGGTCCTGGCGATTTGATGGGCACACAACAGAGTGGCGCGCTGGATTTGCTGATTGCAGACTTGGGTAAAGATGGCGAACTACTTCAGCAGGCTCGCGAAGTAGCTCAAACCGTTTTAGAAAAAGACCCGCAGCTCCAACAGCCGGATAATCGTGTGATTTTGCAACAAATTGAATCGATTAAGAAGGCGGCAGTTAATTGGAGTCGGATAAGCTAGCAAATCATTATTTTTAAGAAAATTTTTCCCAATGATCTCTCGTGTATTTCTGGTGCTCCTGTTGATGCACTTTAGCTCACTTTTGACCGCACAAGTTGGCAATTCATTTCTTACACATTACTCGCCTCGCGATGAGCGCATCGATTACCGAAGCATGGGCATGGTGCAAGATGCCAACGGCTTAATTTATTTTACCAACAAGCGTGGCGTTTTGGAATTTGATGGCAAAAACTGGCACCTTATTACCACGCCCGGTGCAGTGTACACATTGTGTCTTCTGCAAAATCAATTATATGTAGGAGGTGTTTTTGGTTTTGGAAAAATAGTGCAGCAGGGAAGTGAAAAAGTATTTCAACCGGTATTTGCCAAGCCTGCCATATTTTCAAGCTTGGTGGCAGCAGATAAATTATATGCGGTCAGCGAATCTTCATTATTTATTCTTTCGGCTGATAAGGTAGAAATCGAGATCAAAGCCGACAGCACAAAATCATTTCATGGTTTGATTGAAGTACGTGACAGCGTATTTGTAAAATCCGGGTTTCAACAATTGTTGCAAGTGCGTAAAAACCAATTGGTGAAAACAGCAGTAACACTCCCTGTGGAAGAGGAAATAGTTTTTGCAACTACACAAAAGAAAACCGGTGATATATTAATGGGCACAGAGGCCGGATCGGTTTACCTGATGAAAGGAAAATCAAGCCCTGAATTGCTCGCGCTGCAAGATGCTGCCTACTTACGCCAAAACACATTGGAGTTTGGCGTATGGATGAATGAAAAACAAATTGCACTGGGCACTTTGTTGGGTGGCGTGTTGCTGATTGATGTAACCACCGGAACCACCATCGATCATTTGGATTTTAGTACCGGCCTTCCGGATAATGAAGTATTTGCTTTGATGGCCGACCAGAATGGTGGTGTGTGGGTAGCGCACGAATACGGTTTTACCCGCATCGCCCCTACGTTACCATTTCGATCGTTCAATCACTTTCCCGGCCTGAATGGGAATTTGCTCTGCATACAATCTATACAAGGTAAAATATATGTTGGCACAACCGTGGGCTTGTATTTACTTGCCAAAGACGAGTCATCTGCATCACGCTCATCGCTCACGGTGCAAACCAATCAGCAACGCAGGAGTCGTTTTGGCTTTTTGCGAAAGCGCTCAGGCGAATCTTCCGCTGCGTCAACTCCGGCATTCGAAACAAAAGTGGTAAAGCCGGTGGGATACGCCTATAAAAAAGTGCCCGGCATTGAAGGAAAAGTAATTCAACTGATCGAAGTGAATGGTAAGTTGATCGCTGCGGGTCTGGGTGGTGTATTTGAAGTGCAGGTTGATAAGGTAAAGTCAATTGCGGCAACACCGGTAAAAACGATTTTCTTTTCTACCTCGCTGCAACAACTACTCGTAGGCACTTATCACAATCAGATAAAAACATTTGTTCCCAATGGCATCAATTGGAATGAAACCCATTTGCTGGATACACTCAATGATCATATTAGCTATGCTTTTGAAGATAACTTGCAAAATATTTGGATGTGCGGAAGCACGAAAGCTTATCGCATTGAAACCATAGACGGAAAAATCACAGATGCCACATCATTTTCTATCTCCAATTCTTCATTAGACGAAATGGTGGGTGTAGCTTATGGGAATGAAGTTTATCTGGCAGCATCAGGGGAGTTTAAACGATTCGATCACAAAAACTCATTTGTGCGTTACGACTCGCTGCCTGGTCCGCATCGTTACTTTGCATCTGCCGGATATTTTTGGTTTAATGATGGCGTGCAATGGCGAACGGTAGATACACGATTGCGATCGTTGAAGTTGCAGTGGCTCGGCCTCTTCCCCAATTTGCGCTTTTTAGCACCTGATGAGAACGCACAAAGTTTGTGGATCATTACTGCGAATAACGAACTATATAAATTCAACAACGGTCAGATTTCCGGAGACGATTCGCACTTCCCATTACTCTTGCGTCAGGTGCGTGGACAGCAAATCAATTTAATTAAAGGAAAGCGCGTGACGATGGATCAGCCGGAAAATGAATTAGCTTTTGAATTTATTCAGCCCGACTACATCAGTAGCCAAGCTATGCAATACCGTTATCAAGTGAAAGGATTAACGAATGGCTGGACGAGTTGGTCAAATTCAAATCATATTGCCAACTTTCCCTATCTGCCACCGGGCGACTACGAGTTGGCTATGCAATCGCGCGATGTGTTGGGCAACGAGTCAAAAATTGAATTGATTCCTTTTGAGATTTTACCCCCTTATTGGAAGCGCTGGTGGTTTTATGCGCTTGAGTTTGGTTTTTTTGGCATACTCATGCTTCTGTCTGTTAAATTGAGTGTGGCCAACGAGAAGTATCGTACCGTGAGCGAAGTGTTGTCATTATTAACGGTTATTATTTTCATTCAATTTTTACAAACAGCGATCAGTACAGCTATTGAAATACGAAGTTCGCCTGTACTAGAGTTTTTTATTCAGGTATTCATTGCCCTCATTGTCTTTCCGGTAGAAAACTATTTCCGAAAATTTATGAAGGCTGCAGCTGAGGGGAAATTTCAGCTAAAGATTAACCAAGTTGAGTAAATTCGAGAAGGCCATTGTAGCCTATCGGTATTGGACTACCTTGAATGCGTTAGATTAAATTCTACATTCTTACTTGAAAGCCCTACCCTTTACGCAAGCGGTAGGGTTTTTTATTTTTTCCCTACTTATATTCATCCATAAATCAACCCCATATGAAAAAACTGTTTATTCTTTTTATACTAATCCTTGCAGGCGGTTATACATGGGCGCAAGGCACCATGTTGCTCAGGCAACCCACCATCAGTCAGACCCACATTGCCTTTGTTTATGCCAACGACTTATGGATTGTTGGTAAGGATGGAGGAGAGGCCAGACGCCTCACGAGTAATGAAGGGCAAGAAAGTTTACCACACTTTTCACCCGATGGAAAATACATTGCCTTTACCGGACAATACGATGGCAACACCGATGTGTATATCATCCCCAGCGAAGGTGGTCAACCCGAAAGATTGACTTGGCATCCGGGTGCGGATAACGTTACCGGTTGGACTCCAGATGGAGAATCTATTTTGTTTGCGTCTTCACGCGAAGCTGTGCCCACCCAAGAATCTAAAATTTATTCCATCAAGCGCACCGGTGGCATGGAAGAGGTTTTGACTATTCCACGTGCCGTAGCCGGAGAGATTTCAGAAGACGGCAAGTACATCGCTTATCAGCAAATTGGATTTTGGGACCCGGAGTGGAGAAACTACCGCGGAGGACAGGCGAAACCAATCTGGATTGTAGACCTGAAAAATTATTCATTGAAGATGACGCCACAAACTGACAACGAGCGACACACTGATCCGGTTTGGTTAAATAATGTGGTTTACTTTTTATCCGAGCGCGATTATGCCAACAATGTGTGGTCGTATAATCCTGCCACCAATGAATTGAAACAGCAAACATTTCATACTGATTTTGATGCAAAAAGTTTAGATGCCGGTGGAGGGGTGATCGTATATGAACAAGGTGGATACTTAAATATTTTAAATCCGGCCAACGGAACAACCAAGCGTGTAGTGGTAAATGTGCGGGGCGATTTCCATTGGGCGCGCGAACGATGGGAAGATATCAAGCCAGCTTCATTAGTGAATGCTTCTTTATCACCTACCGGCCAACGAGCATTGTTTGAATACAGAGGTGAAATCTTTACAGCACCTAAAGAGAAAGGTGACTGGCGAAATATTACACGTCAGCCGGCTGCAGCTGATCGTTCACCGGTGTGGTCGCCTGATGGAAAGAAGATAGCGTGGTTTAGCGATGCCAGCGGAGAATATCAATTAATGATTGGTGATCAGGAAGGATTAGAAAAACCCAAGGCAATTGCGATTTCAAAACCTACATTCTTTTTCAAGCCCACATGGTCGCCTGATGGCAAATACATTGCATTTACCGATACCGACTATGTGTTGTGGTATACGGATGTGAATAGCGGCATCACCAAAAAAGTGGATAACGAACGCTACGCTCACCCAAATCGCACGCTGAATCCTGTGTGGTCGCCCGATAGCAAATGGATTGCGTATCCAAAAATTCAAGACAATCACCACAAGGCAATCAAAGTATTTAATGTAGAGACCAATCAAAACCTTCAACTCACCGATGGCATGGCCGATGTCATTTCACCTGTGTGGGATGCAACCGGAAAATACCTTTACATTTTGGCGAGCACGAACTACGCATTGAACTCCGGTTGGTTAGATATGAGTTCGTATGATCGTCCCATCACTCGTGCATTGTATTTGCTGGTGTTAAATAAAGACGATGCTTCTCCGCTCGCACCGCGCAGCGATGATGAAAAAGAAAAAGTAAAAGACGAAGCGAAGAAAGATGCAACGCCTATCGTGAAAATTGATATGGACGGATTGGCGAATCGTATGTTGGCAGTAGATGTGCCGCAGCGAAACTATGCTGCACTTTATCCGGCTCCGGATGGTTATGTGTTTTATTCAGAGATTGTGCCCAACCAACAAGGTCAAACGCTGCATCGCTACAATTTTAAAGAGCGAAAAACAGAAGTGTATCTCACTCCGGTAAATGACGTAGCCATCTCACACGATCGCAAATCATTGCTCTACCGCAGCAATGCCACCTGGGGAATATTAGGTACAAGCGATTCAAATAAAAAAGTGGGCGATGGAAAGTTAGAATCAGCTGCATCTATGAAATTAAAAATCAATCCGATGGAAGAGTGGAAACAAATCTTCCGCGAAGGCTGGCGCTATCAACGCGACTTTTTATATGTGAATAATGTACACGGTGCACCGTGGAGCGATGTATACAAATGGTACAGCCCGTGGATTGAACATGTACGTCATCGCTCCGATTTAAATTATGTGGTGGATATTTTGGGTGGCGAAGTAGCCGTAGGTCACTCTTACACCAGTGGCGGAGATTTTCCAAACATCGATAATGTGCCGGTCGGTTTGCTTGGCGCAGATTTCGAAGTTGAAAATGGCTACTACCGATTTAAGAAAACGTATTTGGGCGAAAGCTGGAATCCGGAACTGAAAGCTCCGCTACGCGAGCCGGGTGTCAATATCAATGCGGGTGATTATATATTAGAAATAAATGGTCAGCCGATTTCAACTTCAGTGAATCTGTACAAGTATTTCGAAGCAACCGCCAATCGGCAAACAAAAATTAAAGTGAACAGCAAGCCTTCTGCGGAAGGTGCGCGCATCGTCACAGTAGTTCCGGTAGAAAGCGAAAATCAACTGCGTAACATTGATTGGGTAGAAGGTAATCGCAGAAAGGTAAATGAATTGTCCAAAGGTCAGTTGGCGTATGTATACGTGCCCAACACAGGCAATCCGGGTTACACTTCTTTCAACCGCTACTACTTTGCACAACAAGAAAAGAAAGGAGCCATTATTGACGAGCGTAACAATGGTGGTGGTTCCGCAGCCGATTATATGGTCGACATTATGGCGCGCGATCTGCAAGGATATTTTAACTCGCGCACCGAAGAGCACTTGCCATTCCGTGTGCCGCATGCTGCCATCTACGGGCCGAAAGTGATGCTGATTAACGAGCGTGCCGGATCAGGTGGTGATTTACTACCGTATCTATTCAACAAAATGAAAATCGGTACACTCGTTGGCACGAAAACGTGGGGCGGCTTGGTAGGCACTTGGGACACGCCTCCTTTTGTAGATGGTGGACGTATGGTGGCACCGCGAGGAGGTTTTTATGATGTGAACGGCCAGTGGGCGGTGGAAGGAGTTGGAATTTCGCCTGATATTCAAGTGGATCAATCTCCAGCCGATGTGATCAAAGGTCGCGATCCGCAATTGGAAAAGGCCGTGGAAGAGGCACTGAAGTTATTGAAAACGCAGGCTGTAGAAATGAAACCTGAGCCTGCACCTCCGGTGAAGTACAAGCGACCCGCTAAGAAAAATTAAATGATCATGCGGTGGTTAGATGCTTAGGTATTTAACCACCGCATAAATTTTCCCCAGAGCGTGGTTGGCATTTTTTCAACAGGAATGTCTGCAACTTCTATCAACTCTTCTTCTTTTCTGACTTTCTTTGTGGGAACCACTGGCTTTACGCGATTGTAATAGTGGTTGGTTTTTTTCTCTTTTTCTTTAGCCAGCAATTCTTTTCTTTTTTGTTCGGCTTCGCGCTGTTCACGCTCACGTTGCAGCGCTACCGGATTTTTTCGTGGGCGCTCTTGGTATTCGTGTTGAGGCCGGGTTCTCTCGCTTCGGGGTTTTCTATCCTTTTCTTCCGGACGAGCTTCAGTGTTTTCTTCTGTCTTTTTCTTTTTCTCAGGGATTTCAATTTTGCCTAACACCTTCAATCCGGCCAACTCAATCTTAGGTGCTTTGATCAATTCCGGCAAAGCAGGTGCCTCATCACTAATCTCCGCAGTGGCGGACTCAGTTACTGTAATGGCTTCATCTGGCGATTCGGCTTCTTTTTTTTCTTCGGCCATCACTTCTTCTACTGAAGCAATCAAGTGCGGAGCAAACTTTTCAGTTACCCAATGGGCGTGTATATCTTCAATCTTAGCATTCGAATCTTCGCTGATGGTAATTTGTTTGGAAGCCAGAAACTGAATGATTTCCGGAGTGCTAACACCCAATTTTCGCGACAACTGCCCGAGTCTCATAAATGAAAAATTTGCGCAAATATAAGGTGGCCGGCTGTATCAACAAACGGCTAGTCATCAAATCCCTTCTGGCGCCATTTCTTCTTTTCTCCGGCTTTCTTTTTTTCGATGATTCGCTTTTGCATGGCAGCCTTGCTGGGCTTGGAGGGCTTGCGTACTTTTTTCTTGGCAAAGGCTTTTAGTAATAGCTTTTCGAGCTTTTTAATCACTTCTTCTTTGTTCTGCAATTGCGATCGCTTCTCTTGCGAAGTCAGCATCAACACGCCTTCTTTGGTAATGAATGATGTCAGTTTTTCGAGAATCACATTTTTCTCTTCATCGGATAATGCTGACTCAGGAATATTCCATGAAAGTGTGACTTTAGTATTGACCTTATTTACATTTTGCCCACCCGGCCCGCTGCTGCGCGAGGTAGTAAATACAAATTCGGAATAGTGGTGTGAAACAGAAGGGCTCATTAAAAATCAGCACTAGTTACTTGGCCACAGGAACAGAATGCAATGCAATTCGATTGCCTTCGGTATCCTGAAGCAGTGCCATAAATCCATACTCCGGAGAGATTTCGGTTTTTGGCATGAGTATTTTACCTCCAGCGTTCTCTACCCGATCTAAAACGAGTTGCACATCTGGATTTGCATTCAAATAGATAAGTGGTCCATCGGTGGCCGAAGGTTTATGAAAACCACCACTGTCTACCAATGCTCCACCTACTTGTGTCATCATATCATCCAGTGGAAACATGCGCATTTTTATGTTGGGCAAATCAAGTGGCGCTAATTTTATTTGGAAAATCTGCTCGTAAAAATTTGTAGCTCGTAAAATATCTGTTGTAGGAATTTCGAACCAACTAATAGCATTTTGCATAGTGAATTGAATTTAACGTTTAAATTTATTTCAATTTAAATTATTTCCTGATATAACCTACAAACCGCGTCCGCCTGTTAAGAATTGATAAGCAGTCGGGCCTAGTTTTCGAAGGGCAGCTCCGATAAAGATACAAATACTTATCACGAGAAGCGGCAAGAGACCAAACGCAATCATGCGATAACCTTCTATGAATTGCAGCCATTCAAACATCGCATCAATAAAGATGGCTACCCACGGAGCATGCAAGGCGTAAATGAAAAACGAAAATGCGGTAAGCCACACAAACCATTTTTGATTCATGAATAAATGCACCAACCGATCCAATCCAAACCAACAAGTAATCAGTCCGCTGACGATTACGAATTTATGTAGCAGTGTAATCACAGGATATACAGTTCCTCCAATCAAAGATTCACCTTCAAACGCCAGCCATGTTTTAATTAATGAAATAGTTACAAATGCGATACCCCAATAAAGAGGTTTGAAATACTTAACAGGAGTTTCAATGGAGAAATGGGTTTTCTGAATCCAAACTCCTAATGAAAAGAAGAGCAGTCCTTCTCCTTCAATCAAAATCAATCCTCCGGTGGATAACCAAAATAAAAATGCCAGGGTGAAGAAAATCCATCGCGCGTAAGCGTGCAACACACACCAACGAATGGCAGGATACGCCAAGTTGTAAATGAACAGCACGCGAATAAACCACAATTGATAAGCCACCGGAAAAAACAGCCAGCGACCAATCACTTCATACCAATGGTATTCGTGCAAAAACATGCGCTGCTCATCAATTTGCAGCATGTGTGTTTGTTCGAGCTGGCGCTTTCCGAATTCACTAAACTCAAATGCAAAGCACAGCAACAGAGCGATGGCACTCCAAACTAAATAAGGTACTAACAGAGATTTAAAGCGTTTTCCAATTCGATCTTTATTAGGAGTTGTGTCATGCGAAGCATAGAGGTAGCCCGAAATAATGAACAACATAGGGATTCGAAATTGAAAGAGATTCGCCCGGCAAAGTCCATGGTTGCAGGTAGCGGTCCTGCAAATTGTACCCATGCACAAACACCAACAATACCATCGATACGAACGACCAGAATTTAAACTTTTGACTGACGAATGAATTCACGGTCAATTGCTTTTACGTTTGATCAAAATTTCCACACGCCTGTTTTTGCGTCTGCCTTCCGGTGTGCTATTGGGTTGGATGGGCAAAGAACTACCAAAGCCAATAAATGAAACGCGTTCCGGATTGATACCTCGATCTAATAAGTACTCAGCCACTGCTTCGGCACGCTGCGAGGAGAGCTCCAGATTAAAATCTTCTTTACCGGTGTTATCGGTATGACCGGAGATGGAAGCCGTAGCCTTCGATTCTTTTTTCAAAAAGACAGCGATAGAATCGAGTGTTGTATAAATCTCTTCGCGCAAGTGGTAGCTGTTGGTTTCAAAAAGTACTTCGCCAAGCACAATGATGCTATCCGAGGACACTGGCGGTGGTGGTGCCTTTGGCTTGTCCTTAGGCGGCATGGTAGCAATAGGCTTGTCTTGCTTTATTCGAATCGTGTCGATTGCTGGCGTTCGCTTGCTATTAAATTTGCCGGCCTTGTTATAATCGTATCGTCTGCTGCGTTGCTCATCGCGCCACCCGATGAACGCGCGACATTTTCGGTTGAAACACACCAACCGTGTTAAGAAAAAATGATGAGGGGCGCCTTTGCGCCTAGTTACAGCAGCATTTTCTTTACTAAGGTGCGATACGAAAAGCGGTACTTTGCTTTCTTTTCTGTCTTGCGCCTGGCCATTCAGGCTTGCCAGTAAAAGAAATGCCGTAAGCAGCCATTTATATTGATGAGGTATAGATTGAAAGGGATTCGTCATGCGGTTTTGTGCGTGTCGTAGCGTAAAATTCCTGTAAGCTATGTTAACCTACCATTTTTATTTTATGATTTGAACGTAATCTTAATAATTTTTGATGTGCAGCGAAGTAGTTTTGCATGATCTTTGTTTCTAACAGAAGCATGCAAAAATACATTTTTATCGCCCCGCTGCTGCTATTGGCGGCATGTGCATCGTATGTGCCACTATCACATTCTCCTTCCGCACCTATATTGCGTGCCCGACTGGAAGAGACGGATGTCAAGATTTACCTGCAACACATCGAAAACAAATACCAACATTATGTTTTTGATTTGGAGATTGATAATCAAGGGTCGGAAGCAATTTATTTATCGCCCCAACAAATTTCATTTTACTTTTCAGATCAGCGTTTTCCCAGACGAGAACTGACCGAAGAAGGAGAAAAGTACAGGCGACTGAAACGAAAGCAATTTGCGCGCAGGCCAATTGATGTGAAGGAGCTTTATGAACAAAAAGAGCGAAGCCGGGCAACGGTGGCTACCGTTTTTGCTTTGGTGAGCGTAGGCATGATGATTTACGATGAAGCCAAAGATGCAAAAGATCGCACACGCACACACGTAACCGAAAAAGATGTGGTGCGCGCAGCCACACGCGATGCCTTGGTGTCGTTAGCATTCACGGCTACGGACATCGCACAAAAATCTACGCAACAAGCGCAGGAAGACTCTTACTTTCTTACCAACGAGATTTTTACTGAAGGAAAAATTGAAGCTTGTCAGCGAAAGCGGGGCAAAATATTTTTACCGGTAGGTGAAGGATTACGGTATCTGCGAATGATCGTGCCAATTGAAAACAAAGAATATATTTTTGATTTCAAGCATAAGGGGGCAGATTAAATTACTTTTTGCCGAAGGGGATTCGTTTTAGTGCAACTCGTCCGTTGCTAACTACCAGCAACACATCTTGTAAATACCGAATTTCTTCGAGCGGATTTCCGGGCACAAGAATGAAGTCGGCATCAAATCCCTTTTCGATCTGACCGGTAGTGGATGCGAGACCAAGCAACTCTGCACTGCGCGAGGTAGCTGCTTGTATCGCTTCATAGGGCGACATGCCCATGCGCACGAAGTGCGCACACTCCAATGAAATACGACTCGTGGTGTTGGCAGTATATCCATTGTCGGCACCGGTCGAAATTTTTACACCGAGTGCATGCGCTTTCTTAAAAACTTTTTCAGCTTGGGGCATCATAAATTTGCCCCGCAATTCCAGCACTGGCCCTACATAATCTCCACCGGGTTGTGTTAAATCTTCTAGGGTGATGAAAGTGGGCACCAGAAAAGTCTCCCGCTCTTTCATCAGTTGCAATGTTTCATCGGACAAGAAAGTGCCATGCTCAATACTTTTGGCTCCAGCTAAAACAGCTGCGCGTGCGCCTTCGTCTCCGTGCGCATGAATCATCACCGGCACATTTCGCTTTGCGGCCTCTTGCACGATCACTCGAATCTGTTGCTCCGTGTAAACTTGTTCACGTGGATCTGTTTCCGGTCGACCGGCTCTTTCGGTGCCGCGTGTTTTAATCACCTTTGCCCCTCTGTCGATGTTTACGTTCACCAATAATTTTAGCTCATCATCGGTACGCACACCATTGATCAATGCACCTAGGCGTGTATCGGCAAGAATAGTTTCTTCTAAGTTGGGCGACACATAAATTCCGGCAGGTACTACATCCGGCCCGGCAATTCTTCCCGATTTACTGAGCTCCATCAAGGCTACATCTTGAAAAGCCGCAACCCCTGCAGTACGCACCGTTGTGACGCCCGTTTCTAAAGCACGTTTCGCGGAAGCGAGATTATCTAAATGCGAGTGCGCGTCAATTAATCCGGGCAACAAGTAGTATCCTTCGCAATCAATCAATTCATAACCAGAAGTATCATCGCCCGCTTTTCCGATGCGTTCAATTTTTCCGCCTTTCACAAATACAATGGCATTCGGATAGACTTTATTTTCTTTTCCATTGATGAGATTAGCATGAATAAATGCTTGAGGTTTATTGTTCTGTGCAAACAAAGCGAGTGGACACGATAATAATAATGAGATGAGTAGCTTCATATTTTTTTAATTCACGCTGAAGAAATAAAGAGCGACTGCCGCGATGGGCACCGCTCTATACAATTTTGGAACTACGGAGTGAATGTGTTTTACGTTTGTTGCCAGACCAATCAGTATGATAGCAATGGAGATAGCAGATGAGCTGCCACCCAACAATAACATTTGGGCGGATCCTTCCGGATTAACACCAATCAGTTTAAATAAAATACCGATACAAGCTACCGCCATACTCATGCCAAGTACTTTAGGGACAATGACAAGTTGTAGCAATTCGGGCATACCAAATTTTTCATCTTCTTCTTGGACAAAGTTAGGCGGCTGATAGGCACCTAGGAAAAACACAACACTCATTCCCCCAAGCGCAACTACCAGAAGACTGTTGGAAGGATAATCTAAATACTTCGCTACCAATCCAATCGCAAGAGCCAGCATACAAGCTATTTCGACTTTATTTAATATGGGAAATAATTTTTGTACGAATGAGGGCGGTTGTTCTTTCATAAAGTGAGGTGTGATTCGTTCTTCTAAAATACGCTTTATTTTTTCACTCCAGAAAGAAAAGAAGATATCATCTGTTAATTATCGTCAGTAAAGCAATGGCGGCTTCAGAAGCGGAGATGGTGGTATAAATAGGTTGAAGAATTTTTAGGATACATTCCGAAAAAAAAGCAGGATCTGTATTGTTGCTTTGTGGTTGCCACACACCCATACAAGCCAAAACATTGTATCGCGACTCGTAGATGTCGTATACCATTACCAGATAAATTCCATTGTCATTTACGGATGGAATATAAAGAAATACCGGATAATCGAATAGATCGGCTGTGCGTAAATCAGGGATTAAATTCGCGTCAAAAAATTCGTAGTTGACCACCTCAGCAGTTTGCTGCAAGTAATCAAGATTTGTTTTTACCTCCTGCAGCCGATGCTTCATTACAATCAATGGAGTTTTGGCTTCATCAAATTGCTGAATAGGAATCCATTGCTTGTTGGGTAGCGAAAAAAATGTAAGTGAATCGCTGGCAATAGAAAGTTTGTAGTTGAAAAAGGAATAACCCGGAACAAAATACCCGGGATAATAGTACTGCATACCGAGTGCTCTGCAATACTCCATCTTCTTATAGATAAGGAATTTTCCTAAACTATATTTTCTATAATCCGGATCGTAAACAGACACAATTCCTTCGGCACTGGTTTGCCCCAGATCGAAATAGCCAACGGCAATAAGTTTATCAGCATCATAAACCGCCACTTCATAAGTATTGAACACAGAAGCCTCATCGCTGGGGCCATATAGCAATTGCTCTAATGATTCAGATGGTTTAAAAGTAACTGACTCCCGATATCGGTTGTACAAATCTTCTTTTTCATTGGTAATGGTGGCAGGCTGAATGTGCGTGGTGAATCGAGCATTTTGTTTAAACAACTTAGTCTGCGTGCGATCAGCCAGATATGATTCCAATGAAACACGCAACCAAATCGTGTTATACATGACCGATTGAAAATGAATAAACTGTGTAGTAAAAATAGTTTGCCCCATGCGAAACCATCCGAGTTCCAGATAAGCATCTAACTCAGATGCCGTAATGTGTGTGGGCGACTGCGCTTCAGCAAACATGATGATTAGAAATCTCAGCTACCAAAAATCCATTTATGTATGCTGTAGCCGGCCATGCTTACTAATGATGTGAGCACTGCTCCCCAAGCAATGTCAATAAATACAATGGGCAAGGGCCAGTTTTTTAGTGTTGCCAGATTGGTAAGATCATAGGTGGCGTAAGTAACAATTCCAAAAAAGGCACCCAGCCATACAGCCGTGAAGAGTGAATTTTTTTCTACTGCCGGCAGAATAACAAAGACAAAAATGCCAACGATGAACAGTAGATAAAAGATGATTGCGGCACTCCAGTTTACCTGATCAGCCAGCAGGCCAAATAAATGCTTCCGGTATAAGTTTTTGGCCAGAACGCCAAGCCATACCATGTCAATGGCGAAAAACACCAGTGAAGTCAATAAATAAGAAGCCAACCATTTGAAGATAACCATAGCATTTGAATAATTGATGCGAAGATACATTCAATCAGTCGATACACTTCATAAGCTAGCCGACAAAGCAGGTTTTTATTGTGGCTTTTAATTAGTAACTTTCTTAACCTAACACCCCTGCCTCCCCATGAAACTAAGAAGTTTTCTGCGACCTACAGATTGGTCCAAATTAAGTGCAACAGAGGGGATATTAAGTTATGAACTTCGAAAGAATATCGTATTCTCGCAAATACTCATTCTTTCTTTAGCGGGTTTGCTGATTCATCTGGTGGCAGACTTTTTTCGCGGGGATTATGGAATTGTAGCTGTTGTTGTTTTCACCATGATGGTGACCGGATTTACATACTATCTGAATGAACAAAAAAAACATAAACACGCACGCACTTTTTTCTTCGTTACCATCAACATTGTTTTTTTTGTTCTGGCTTCATGGGTTCCGCGCGAGTGTGCTGTAAATATTTTGTTCGTTGCACTGATGGGCATTGCTTTAGTGGCACACCCTTATCGCGAATTGAAACTGGCCATTGCTTATGTATCTATTTCGCTGCTAGCGTTAATCATCTTGGAGTTAACCAACTATCAACCCTTGGGAAACTCAATTCGATTGTTAGAGCAGTCTTCGTTATTTAATTCCATCATCAATATCACTTCATCTATTGTTATCCTTTCCATTTGCCTGCTGTTTTCTGTTCACTCTAATCATCGCGCTGAGGTGTTGTTGTTGAAGCGCGAAAGTCAGTTAATCAAAACCAACGAAAAGCTAGACCGCATTTTGTACAGCGCATCGCATGATTTACGAGCTCCACTTCATTCGATCAAAGGACTGATGAATCTCGCTGCGATGGATGCAAGATCTGATAATTTAAAATATTACTTTTCATTGGCAGACGAACGTATTGCCAAACTGGATCAGTTTATTCTTGATATTCTTGAATTTTCGCGAAGCACAAAAAATCAACTGGCGATTGAGCAAGTATCTATTCATGAATTGGTAAATGAAATTGCCGATGCGCTTAAGTATATGGAAGGAGCTTCACGCATTCAATTAATTCGCGAATTCAGTGAAATAGATTTTATCACCACCGATCGTAGAAGTCTTTCGGTGATACTCTCCAATCTCGTATCCAATTCGGTAAAGTATCACAACTATCAACAAGCAGATCCTTGGATCAAAATAAAGGTGAAGCGCGAATCGGATAAGGTATGTATTAGTGTATCAGATAATGGAATGGGCATTGCCACTGAACAGCAAGAAAAAGTATTTGATATGTTTTTTCGTGCTACCGATCAATCTACCGGATCAGGTTTAGGATTGTTTATTGTAAAGGAAATGGTTGATCAATTGAACGGTCACATCTCACTTCAATCAAACTTAGGGCAAGGCAGTCAATTTTCTTTTTGTATTCCGCAGGAAGAGAATGGTGGAGTGATGGCATAATCCTACTGTTTTATTTGTTGATAAATAGAACTTTCAAAAGAATGTTTCGTACAAGGAAGATGTTTACGGAGACGTAAGTTCTTCACATTTTCTTAATACAGATTGTAAGTAAAAAGCAATTAGCTTGCGCAAAATTTGTATGAAGTACGTTTTGTTTTTAAGCATTGTCTTTTCGTTTGCCGCGCAAGCACAAATCAAAGAATTAAAATCAGAAGAGATATTAAAACTCTTACCCAATGAAATTGATGGTTATAAAGCAACAGACGAGTTTAAAACTCGTCACATTAAAATAGGAACAATCACGTACATGCTCTGCGAAAAAAAATTTCGTAAAAAGGATAAATACATTACTCTTTTGTTGTTTGATTTCGCTCATGCCGAAATTATGTATCGCCAATCCATGAGCACATGGAAGAAAATAAATCCGGTAGAGTCAGATTCGGTGGTGCTTCGTTCGGTAAGCAGGGCAGATTGCGAAGGCTGGGAATCTTATTTGCGGCATACCAATCAATCGCAAATTTTTATTGGTATTTGCGGACGGTTCTTTCTCAATATGACGGGTGATAAAGTAGAATTGAATGATTTGAAAGCCGTTTTAGAACGCGTGCCCATCGATCAATTTCCACGATAGCCAATAACATTTTTATTTTATAGCCGTTTTCGCAGCGGAGAAAACTCGCTTCATTCGTTCCAATGAAGCTTCGCTATTTTTCTTCTTGTTAAGCTTTATCACCAATCGATCGTTGGATAACTTCAAAGAGAAGAGAGTGCCATCCTTCAATAGTAGCAGCGCATCGTATTCACGTATTGAATTTCCAAAAAGCACATCCGGTTGAAAGGCGTTATCAATCGCCTTTTTTAGCTCTTTCAATTTAGATTCAGGGAAGCGTGCGCGTAATTCATAGGAATCATCTGTATCAAGCACTGAAACAACGGTCTTCTCACGAATGCTAAATGCAGTTGAGCCGGTTAGTAAGAAAACTGTGAGAAAAAAAATTACAAGGCGATTCATAACTGTATTGATTTACAGATCGCAGGAGATGCAATCTTCGAGCCAATACAAAAACCGCCTCAGGCGAATAGATTTAAGCGGTGAGCTGTACGCAGATGCAAAGAAGTGTTCGGATTTGGGCGGACAACTAAGGTTTCAAATTTTGCCAAGTTTTTTCCACAAGATTTTTGGTGGCTTTGATTCCATCACTTTCGCTGAGTTGATCTCCCTCGTATTCGATGCCAATATATCCATTGAAACCTGCGTCTTTTACCAACTCAAGCATTCGCGTGTAGTCAATTATTTTTTCGTTGCCTTGTGTATCGAAGAGATATGATTTCGCGCTTACACCCTTCGCAAATGGCAACATGTCTTCAACTCCTTGATAACGGTCGTATGCTTCCTTGCAATCTTTGGATGGCTCCGTACTTCCCCACTTAGCGGCTGTGCACCAATTACCAAAATCCGGCAGCGTGCCTACGTTTGGTAAATTTACAGTTGTAATTACATCGACCACCCATTTGCCATCGGCACTGTAGAGCCCATGGTTTTCGATGAGCACATTAATATTTTTAGAACCGGCATAGGCTCCGAGCTCTTTCAGCGAAGCAATCATGGCTGCCTTTACTTCTTCTTTCGATCCGTCACCAAAAGCATTTACACGTATGGAATGGCAACCTAAAATTTTGGCAGCGTCTACCCATTTATGATGATTGGTAACCGCTACGCTTCGCTCTTCTTCTTTTGGGTTTCCTAAATCGCCCTCATTATCTACCATGATTAATAAACTCTTTACGCCCAATGAATCGGCCTTGGCCTTCATCATTTTCCAGTATGCCGTATCGGTGGCGTGATCTTTATAAAAAGAGTTCACATATTCTATTGCGGAAATACCAAAATCATATCTGGCGATGTATGCAAACTCTTCTGGTCGTAATATTCCCTTTTCGATAGCACGATGTATCGACCATTGCGCCAACGAAATTTTTAGTGCGGGAGTCTGACCGGGTGTTTCCACGGAAGTTTTGGGTTTGCATTGTGTCAGGCTAAGCAGTAGAACTACAATTGCCAGATGGAACAAAGAAGAGCTAATTTTTTTCATAATCGAATGTACATATTTTTTTTGATGCGATCATCTGCCTTTATACAAGCTACACTTCTCTTAGCAGATGTAGTATATTTGCGACTTGTTTAGCTTTTCAAACCAAGATCAACCAAGTATTTTAATCCATTAAATATAATTTACCACTGATGAATAAGCATGTTTTTGTTTTACTCTCTTTCATTTTACTGACGCTCGATGGCCTGGCACAGAAATCTTCGTCTAAACAAAAAGAAGATCCTTATGCAAAGCAAGTACAACTGCTTACAAAAAATCCACTCGTACAAAGTGCCTTTGCAATTATCGATGAATTAGAGCCAACCACGCGCAAAGAGCATATCGAGTTGAATCAAGTGCCCGCACCACCGTTCAAAGAATCAGTTCGCGCAGAATACTTTCGTAAAATGTTAGTAGCTGCCGGAGCCGATAAAGTTTGGATTGACTCGGTGGGCAATGTGTTGGCTTTGCGCATAGGCAAAAAGAGTACACGCACGATCGTGCTCGATGCACATCTCGACACTGTTTTTCCGGAAGGAACAGATGTAACCGTAAAAGTAAAAGGTGATACACTCTTTGCACCGGGCATTTCGGATGATACACGGGGATTGATTGCGATGCTGACGGTGCTACGTGCTTTAGAGAAAGCATCTATTGAAACAACAGACGATGTGCTTTTTGTTGGAACGGTAGGCGAGGAAGGGCTCGGTGATTTGCGAGGTGTGAAATACATCGTTGAGAAAAGTAAAATGAAAATTGACGCGTGGATAGCGTTGGATGGTACTGCCATTGATCAAGTTATCAACGGAGCGCTCGGCTCCATTCGCTACAAGGCAACCATTACCGGCCCGGGTGGGCACTCATGGGGCGCATTTGGAATTGGTAATCCACATCATGCCATGGCGAAAGCGATCAATTATTTTTCAGATGCAGCCGCACAATTTACTTCTACCGGAGTGAAAACCAGTTTTAATGTGGGTCGCACCGGTGGTGGCACATCGGTCAACTCTATTCCGTTTGAATCATGGGCAGAAGTAGATATGCGTTCGGAGAGTCCATCGCAACTAAAAAAGATTGATTCGATTTTTAAAGCGAGCATGAATAAAGGGGTGAGTGAGTACAATCAAAAGGTGAAGCAGGGCCCTGCTTTGCAGTTGAGCTTGCAACAAATTGGATACCGACCATCGGGTGCTACAGATGCATTATCTCCTTTGGTACAAAAGGTATTTGCAGCTGTACGTCATTTTTCAGTGGTGCCACAATTAGCCATTGTATCGACCAACGCCAATGTGCCGATTGCACATGGTATTCCGGCTGTTACGATTGGAGCCGGAGGAAAGAGTGATCACGAGCACGCGTTGGGTGAGTGGTGGTTAAATGAAAAAGGCGCGGATGGAATTAAGTTCGCACTTCTCACTTTGCTACTCGAAGCCGGTATCGAGAAAGGGAAATAAGTTTGTTCGGATACTTAGTGCCTTCAGTGTCTTAGCGATGCATGATGATTTTTTGATATGAACGAATCGGAACAGGAAGAACGAAATTATTTAGAAGCGATTAAAGATAAATTGCTCTTCGCTATCCAGCGCATGGACGAGCGTGTGAAGCAATTTTCAACAGAGTTGCGCCAGAGCAAAGAATACATGTATGAGCACCAGTCGGGAATGGATGATGCGGATCGCGTAGCCGCGGTTCATTCGATTCATCGCATGGCATCTACGGGCGAATCAGCTGTTGGATGGAAAAAGAAGTTAATCAAACTGGGAGCTTCGCCTTACTTTGGG
>JBGAUU010000043.1:0-35903 GCA_044228465.1 Cyclobacteriaceae bacterium | reverse complement strand
GCCAGCACGTAGCGTATCAGCTCTTATTCGTTCATCACGCCTCGTTTGTTCTCTGTCAAAAAATCAGTAGCTTCCATTTTCATTTAAACCTATGAAGCTCTTTCTACTTGCAATGGTAGCATTGGTGCGCATGCAATGCACCAACAACAATCAACCACCTGTCACGTGGCAAACCATCGAAAAATCATTGCAGACGCAACTCATCACCGCTGCCGATGGCGACACCATTCATCTGCCGGAAGGCCATTTCATGTTTACCAATAGCATTACGCTCGATGGTAAAAAGAACATCCTCATAAGGCAAAGGGTTAGACAAAACGATTCTCAGCTGGAAAAACCAAACTGAAGGAGCCGAAGGCCTTCATATCAGCAACGGACAAAATATTGTACTCGAAGATTTCTCCATCGAAGATGCTAAAGGCGATAACCTCAAAGTAAACGACACACACGGAATCACCTTTCGCAGAATTGCTCGGCTTGGGCCGAAGGTCCAAACAGAAAATGCAAGCCATGCACTCTACCCCGTTTTGTGCACGCGTACTATCGAAGAGTGTATCGCCATGGGCTCTTCGGATGCCGGCATTTATGTAGGCCAATCCGATTCAGTCATCATTCGCAACAACAAAGCCTACTGGAATGTAGCGGGCATTGAAGCCGAAAATTCTAAGTGGGTAGAAATCTACAACAACGCCTCGAAAAACACAGGCGGTTTGCTCTCATCTTCGATCTGCCCGGACTCACTCGCTACGGCCATACTGCCAAAGCATACAAAAAACAACATTCACGACAACAACCACGAAAACTTTGCGCAAAAAGAAATGTACAGTATTCCACCCGGCACAGGAGTAATGATTCTCGCCACACACAATGTGGATTTTATGACAACACCATCACCGACAATCGCACGGTGGGTGTAGAGCATTGTCAGCTACGAAATGGTAGCTGCTCTAAACGAAGGCGAACAACAACAGGAAGGCGCTATCGGTGGCGTGCAGTCCGTCAACAATCGCTTTCTGCGAAGACTCACATCGGGCCCAGTGCGCGACAACTGAATAGTCATGATGCTTCCAGCAATCAACTATTGGCGTGGCAACGCGCCAATGTGTTGGAAGGCTTGCCCGATCTCAAAAACATTCCACTTCTCGCTTCCTACGAAAATAAAAATGAGTCAATCGATCAACGCGCACGTGCCTGGCTCGAAATCAATTGCGCGCATTGTCATCGGTCAGATGGCCCGGCAAAAACAAGCGGGCTACATTTACTCGCATCGGTAAACGCCAGCACACAACTCGGAATTGGCAAAGCACCCGTTGCTGCCGGCAAAGGTTCCGGTGGACGATTGTTTGGCATTGTTCCCGGCAAACCGGAAGAATCGATTTTGCAATACCGCATCGAGTCCACACACCCCGGAATCATGATGCCGGAGCTCGGAAGAAAATTAGTGCACGAAGAAGGAGTCGAACTCGTGCGTCAATGGATCGCTGAAATGAAATAATTATTGCTCTCTCCGAATCGCTTCCACCGGATCTAATCGTGAAGCGCGTAAAGCGGGGTACGTTCCGAAAACAATTCCCACTACAATCGCAATAAGCGAAACCATTGCAATGGTGTTCCAAGTATATGAAGCCTGAAAAGGAACTTTAGTAATCGCGCGAATAATCGGAATGGTAGCCATCGTTCCCAACACCCCCAAAATCAATCCGCACAAACTACCGAAGGCTGAAATAGAAATCGACTCGGCCAAAAATTGAAAAACAATATCCTGACGTTTAGCTCCCAATGCTTTGCGTACGCCTATTTCAGTGGTGCGCTGCGTCACGGAGATCAACATTACATTCATGACACCGACACCACCCACCAACACAGAAATGCCTACAATCAAACCCATAATGACTCGAAACAATCGGAAGCCACGCTCGGCTTGCTCAACTCGAAATCCATTTGTAGCAATATCAAAGTCGGCACGCTTTACTCCATACTCTTTCTTTAACCAATCATTTATTTTTTCCTTTACAGGATTGACCTGATCTATTTCGTTTACCTCAATATTCAATGATGGTGGATAGTTTTTAAAATCAGTAGCTGTGAATAAACTGATTGGCACAAAAACCTCAGGGCTCTTAGCTGATAAGTTAATCACACCAATTACTTCATAATTTTCTCCCTGCACCTCCAATTTTTTCCCGATCAAGGCAGCAGCTGAATCAGCAGGTGAAAACAAATTAGCAAATGTTTTATTCACTAGAGCTACTCTCCGCGCTGATTGAATATCCTCTTGATTGAGCAATCGACCGGCTAGCAATTTAGATTTCGCTTGATCATCCATCGAAGGCGTAGCACCGTACCACACGCTTAACATTTTTTTGGACGTTGCTGGGTGAACGACTTCTGCTGATTGAGTTGAAAGCAACATCATCTTGGCTTGATCGGAAAGATCATGCTGCAATTTTTCAAATTGCTTAGGCGTAAGATACGCGAAGGTGTCTTTCTTAACCACCACACCATTTTCGCTTCGAGTGGCTTTCGATGAAACTAAAATTGAATTGAGCGAAGTGGTTTGTGTAATCTGGTCTTTGGCAAATTTCTCCATGCCGTCAATCAGGCAGAGTATGCCAACCAATGCAGCTACCCCAATAATCATTCCTAATATGGAAAGAAATGTTTGGAAAACCTGCCCTTTCATTGCACGAAAGGCCATCGCGAAAGCGGGAATAATTTTTTTCATAATCAATTGGCAGCTACTAGACTTCCGATTGATTGAATTGTTACAAATGCTTTCGAATTATTTTATAATACCCCTATTTGCTGTAGTCAACCACAAAAACATCCGGAAACTTTTTGCGCAGTTCATCGAGCATAGATTGTGCTTTTTCGCGCTTCGAAAAACCTGTAAGCATAATGCTGTAGTATTTCACGCCTGATACAATCTTTACCTGAACAGCTACACGTTTTTTGTAAGTTCCTTTCAGGTTGTCGACAATCTTCATCACATTCACCAACTCCTGATAGGTGCCCAGTTGCACACCAAATCCTTTGGGTGTAACGCGACTGATATTAAAATCATAGATTTCTTTTTCATCTACCATCACATGATCTACCGGCACAGGTTGTGTGTCTCCTGTTCCATCAGTAGCATCTACAATTTCTAATTTTACATCGGCTGTACCTTGATTAAAAAAGTGCAATTTCTCAGCAGCCGCTTTTGATAAGTCAATGATTCTACCTTCCACGTAAGGGCCACGATCGTTGATCACTACAATAACCGATTCATTATTCGCTAAGTTGGTTACTCGCACTTTGGTTCCAAACGGCAGCGTGCGATGTGCGGCTGTCATTTTGGAAGCCTTATAGCGCTCACCGCTGGCAGTAGGTTTGCCTTCAAATTTATCGGCATAGAAAGAAGCCTTGCCGGTTTGTACTTGTGCAAAAGCCGTAACACTGGCGAAACAAAAAAGTAATGTAATGATCCGATTCATGCTTTTGTATTTGAAAATTCAACCGAAAGATAATTCATTCTCTCCGATGTTTATTTTTCAGATGGGTTTTTCTTTCCGGCTAATAGTTTCGACAAGGTGGCCTCCAGTCGTTTAAGCAAAGTTTCTTCTTTCTTTGCCGATGCAATCCATACGGCATATTCCTTGCGATTGGTAAACGATAGCGAATCAAAAAAAGCTTTTGCTTTAGGGTTCTTCTTCAACAAGTCGTGCAACGCAGTGGGCAAATCAACCACACGCTCTTCCAAGTCTTGTTCTACTATTACATTTACTGTATCCCCAATATTCTTTGCAATGGCCTGGCGCACATCTTTCCGAACCAAAATAGCGTGTTTGCCTCCGCCCATAATCGAAAGAATGCCTCGATATGGATACCCATCAAAAGTAACTTTTACCTTTACTTGTCCGCGCGTTCCAAAAAGTTTTTGCACATCATATGGAAATGAAATGAATGCCGCGTCTACAGAAAGACCAGGATCTTCTAAAAGACCTTTAAACTTCTTAATGATCGGTTGCTTTATTTTAGTGTCAGGCTTTTTTTGAGTTTCTTTACCCATTGCTTTGGTTTTGATTGTTTGAAATTAACAAAATTCAGATGCGGATTTTCTTGATGAGTTTGATTTTCGGTTGGGCGATCTCTTGCCAGGATGGTGAAAAAGAAAGCAAGACACCCTTGGCAGCACCCGTCAATCCGACCAAACCCTTACGTGCTGCTTTTTTGGTTGTCGATGGAGTTTACAATTCAGAACTAATTGCACCGATGGATGTATTTCAACATACTCGTTTTCATACATCCAATGCCATTGAAGTGTTCACCATCGCGCCCCAGCGCGACACGATTACCACCTTTGAAGGGTTAAAACTTATTCCCGATTTCGGCTTCAATGGCAATTATCCGGCTATTGACATTTTGGTGGTTCCTAGTGCAGCGCACAGTATGGACACCGACTTAGAAAATGAAAGGCTACTGGCATTTGTGACAGAGACAGGTAAGCAGGCGCTCTACACTTTTTCGTTGTGTGATGGCGCCTTCGTACTGGCCGAAGCCACACTTCTCGACACTTATGAGTGCACTACCTTTCCGGGAGATATTGCGAAGTTTAAACGAGCCTATCCAAAATTGAAAGTGCATGAAAACGTAAGCTTTGTGCACGACCGAAGGTCAATCACTTCGACCGGTGGTGCTAAATCGTATGATGCTGCACTTTACTTGGTAGAACTTTTATATGGCAAGAAGGTGGCCGATGGCATTGCCAAAGGATTAGTAATTGAATGGAACGTGGATCAGGTAAAACACATTCAAACCAATCGCTAATTTATTGTGCAATTTGACCTTTTTTATTACGTGTGGTTAATACTATGCCTCGCTTGAATTATCTTTGAAATTACATGAAACAGTCGCTACCACCACTTGAGCACCACAGCCAAATCATTGGCAAACTGCAAGCTGCTGTTTTTGAATACACACTTTTTCCCAATGGCGATCGAGACTTTACCTATTTCAGTCCGTTTTGCGAAAACATTTTTGAAACAGACAGCAAAATTCTTTTGAGTGGCGTCCACCCGATTGATTCGTACGTGCACGAAGAAGATCGACCCGCCTTTCTTACCGATTTTCATCGATGGCTAACAAACGCGGAGGCTTTTCAATGGGAAGGCAGAATTGTGACCCCTACCGGAAAATGCAAATGGGTACAAGCACTTGGCACCCCTACCCGAATGGAAGACGGGCGCGTTGTGTGGGTAGGGCTTTTCACCGACCAAACCAATCAAAAAGAAATGGAGCGCATCAATCGTGAAAACAAACAACGATTAGATTTGGCGCTACTTGGTTCGGAAATGGGTGTGTGGGATTACAACTACAAAACGAACGTAACGGTTATCAATCAAGAGTGGGCCGACATTATCGGGTATCCGAAAGAAGAATTGGAAGAAATGTTTTGCCACTGCGAAGATTTCATTCACCCGGAAGATCGACCTAATTATGTGGCGATCATAGAAAAGCATCTGGCTAAAGAAACGGAGTATTATGAAGTAGTCTACCGATTTCAATTGAAAAATGGTCATTGGCGGTGGGTAATGGAGCGGGGTCAAGTGGTTGAATTCGATGTTCAGGGCAACGCACTCCGAACGGTGGGCACTTTACAAGATTTCGAAAATCGAAAGACACAAGAACAAATTGCGGTAGAAGCCGAAGGTCGCTATCGCGAATTGATCGAAACTTTGCCGCTTGGGATTGTTATCTATCAGGACAACCAATTAGTGTTTGCCAATAAATCAGTCGCTAAAATGATGGGGGCGAATACAGTTGATGATATCATTGGAAAGCCTGCATTGCATTTCGTACACCCGGAATCTGTTTCGAAATCACTGGAACGAATACGACAATTGATGGATGGCAAAACTGTGCCGACTATTGAACAAAAGTATGTTCGACTGGATGGTAAAGAGATCATGGTTGATGTTTCAGCTCATCAACTAAACTTCCGCGGGAAACCGGCCATTCAAATTATTATCAAAGACACCACCGAAGAGCGTGAGGCGCAAATGGCCAAACGCAAAACCGAAACGCTCTTCTCTCAGTTGTTCAGAAGTTCTCCTTTTGGATTGGTAATGCTAGACGACACCGGTAAGGTGGTGCAGGTGAATGACGGTTTTGAAAAAATGTTTGGGTACACCAGTGAAGATTTGGCCGGAAAAAGTTTGAATGAATTTATCGTACCTCCTGAGTTAGAGACGGAAGGCAACGATCTCAACACCATTATTTCCAGCGAGCAAGTCATTAAAATTGAATCAAAAAGATTACACAAAAACAGAAATGCCCTTTCGGTAATTATTTACGGAGTACCTGTGCCCCTCGAAAACAAAACCATTTCCATTTTTGGTGTGTATGTGGACATTACAGAGCAAAAACGAGTAGAAGAAGAATTGAAAGTTCGGAATATCGAACTGGATAATTTTGTGTACAAAGTATCGCACGATTTACGGGCACCGCTCTCCTCTGTTTTAGGCTTAGTGAATCTTGCCAGCTTGAAGGGCAACACCGACAATCTGGAAGATTACATTCAGCGTATCGGGCAAAAAGTAAAACAACTCGATCATTTCATCAGCGATGTATTGAGCCATTCTAAAAATCTGAAGCTGGAACTGAAAGTTGAAAAAATAAACTTGCAGGAATTGATTGACAAAACTTTCGCTGACTTGAACTACCTCAAAGGAGCCAACGAAATTGTGCGCGAAATCACTATTGACGGAAAGGAATTTTACAGTGACCCGTGGCGCATGGGCGAAATCTTCAGAAACCTTATTTCCAATGCCATCAAATACCGCGATTTCACAAAAACCGATTCACATATCCGTATTTCCATCAAGATGGCCTCCGATCGGGCAACTATTTTGTTTGAAGACAACGGAATCGGGATCAGCAAGGTGAATCTGAATAAGATATTTGATATGTTTTATCGTGCCAGCGAGCAGTCCGATGGTTCAGGTCTTGGCTTGTACATAGTAAAAAATGCAGTGGATAAGTTGGGTGGGATTTTAAAAGTCACCAGCGAAATTGGCAAAGGCACATCTTTTGAATTGAAGCTGCCCAATCATACCTTAGCAGTTAACAATTAGCTCTTTCATTCATGACTCTGCACGAAGTTGTAAGTACATCCGATAAAAAAGAATTTTTGCGCTTGCCGATTCGGCTTTATAAAAATTCCCCACGTTGGATTCGTCCGTTGGATAAAGACATTGAAAGTGTTTTTGATCCGGAGAAAAACAAAACCTTTCGTCACGGAGAAGTAATTCGCTGGATTTTAAAAGATGAAAAGGGAACGACCATTGGAAGAGTAGCTGCATTCATCGATCAAAAGACGGTGAACAAAGGAAATGAACAGCCGACCGGTGGCATGGGTTTCTTTGAATGCATCGAAAATAAAGAAGCGGCCTTTCTGTTGTTCGATCAATGCAAAAAGTGGTTGCAGCAAAAAGGTATGCAAGCCATGGATGGACCTATCAATTTTGGCAGCCGCGATCGCTGGTGGGGTTTGCTGGTGGATGGATTTGATCGTGAACCAAATTATCAGTGCAACTATAATCCTCCCTTTTACAAAACTTTCTTTGAAGAGTACGGTTTCAAAACTTATTTCAATCAATTTACTTTTGCGCGCAAAATTCAAGATCCGCTATCGCCTAAGCTGGCGCGCAAAGCAGAAATGATCGCGCAAGAAGAAGGCTATGAGTTCAGGCATTTGCGAAAAGATGAAATCAAAAATCTGGGCGAATATCTTCGTACTGTATATAATAAAGCATGGGCGAATCGCGCAGAAAATCCGGAGATTACTTCGCAACAAGCTGCATTGATCGTAAAACAGATGAAACCAATCTTAGATGAGAAACTACTCTTCTTCGGGTTTTATAAAGGCGAACCAATTTCGTTTTTTTTGTCACTGCCGGAAATCAATCAGATTTTTAAACATGTAAACGGAAATTTAAACTGGTACGGCAAGTTGGTCTTCGTTTGGTATCAATGGCGCAAACTCAACACTAAAGCATTTGGTATTTTGTTTGGCGTAGTACCCGAGCATCAAGGCAAAGGCGCTGATGGCGCCATGATTACTGCAGCCAAGGACTTGTGGCAAGAAATTTATAAGCGCTATGTAGATTATGAAATGAATTGGATTGGCGATTTCAATCCGAAAATGATTAATGTGGTAGAACAAGTAGGCGGCTTTGTTTCAAAAACCCATATCACCTATCGCAAACTATTTGATGAAACAAAGCCCTTCAAACGGCATCCGATTTTAAACTAGTATGAAGCAAACAGAAGAAAAAGAAGAAACACGGTCGAGTTTTCTCTTCCGTAATTTATTTAAAGGTTTGGCATGGTTTGCTGTAATCATCGTCATATTCGTTTTAATGGAAAGTTACATCCAGCAAAACTTTAAAGAGCACATTGTAACCATACGAGCCAATCCGGGCATCTTGTATGGAATCTATACCTTGTCCGAAATTGTGTTTGGCATCTTGCCACCCGAAATCTTTATGATGATCTGGATTTTGGATAACATCGACTTAAGTGGTTTCATTGTTAACCTCACCATCCTCACACTAATCTCTTATGCTGCCGGTATTTTAGGATACTACATTGGCAAAGTATTTTCCAAAACAAAATTTTATCAAGAGCGCATTCGTGAGAAATATTTGAAACAATACGAGGGCAAACTCAAAACGTATGGCGGCTACCTCGTTTTTGTGGGTGCGGTTACTCCTGTTCCCTTCTCTGCTACTTGTATGTTGGCTGGCTCGGTGAATCTAAACTTTAAATACTTCTTGCTGATTTGCATTACACGCGTCATTCGTTTTGCAGGCTACGGTGCAGTAGTTTGGTATGCGCCTGAGTTGTTTAAAGATTTAACGAGTGGGCTTTAAAATCCATTTTTCGCTCATCGCCTTTTCGATTTTGCTGCGCGAAAAGTAAACCGGAAAATGCTGATCGGTAGCCCAACGTTCAAATAGATTTTTATAAAACGGACTGTTCACATCTCCACTTTGGCCGGGTGTATTGGTAAACATAGTTTGATCCCAATCAGCCAAATCCACAGCTATTCGAAAACTAGCACCCGAAGTCTGATTGTCGCTGTTGGTCGTCATGCCCGGTGTTGCTCCGTTTCCTCCGCGAGGTAGTGGTCCTACTTCGAGTTTTTTCCGAATCTCCGGATTCACCGCATTGCTCAATGGATGTTTAATTAGCACGTGGTGATAAGCGGATTGTCCGTAGTTCCACTTGGTCATGTCATCACCCAATTTCACATTCAAATCCTGAATTGCCTTCTCCAACGTTGATCGTAAAAACTGATCTCGTCCTGCGGATCCATCGCTACCAAAAACAGGATTGGCCTGTTGAATCCACTCTATGATTCGCGCCAGCGGAATATATTTGACTGAACTTTTCATTTGCTCCGGCACTGACAATGCAAGAACATCTTCAGTGATTCGCTTCTCCCAAGCCGCATAAATTCCAGCCTCAATGGAAGTAGCTGTCATTTCAAAATTCCATTTCAATAAAAGCTGTCGCGCTTGTTCGGCTTGTGGCGATGTGGCAGAAAGATTTTTGAGCATGGGCACGAGTGTGCGAGCCGGAATAGACACATAATCAAATTGCAATTGCATCATGTCTTTCAACTCAAACTTTTTGCCGGAGCCCAGCACTTCACGGATGCGATCACCGCGATAGGGATCCGCCCATGTCCATCCTACCGCATCACGATGAGCATAGTTGTTGGGAATCAAATTCTCATTAGCTGTAGCCCAAAAACCCTTTGATGGATTGTACACCGAAGGCAACGATTGAATTGGTAAATATCCGCTCCACTCGTAGCGACCATCTCCCGGTACCGGAACAAGCCCATCCCAATTTTTTCGAATAGGTGCTACGCCCGCAGCTTGCCACCCAATGTTTCCTTTTTTATCGGCCCAGATCATATTCTCTCCGGGGATATGGTTGAACGAGCATGCTTTCCTAAACTCCTGCCAAGTAGTAGCCTGATCCATTCGCAAACTGGAAAGATACGGTGCACTGCCTATCTCCATCCAACCACAGCGCATGGCGTAAGCTGTATTATTTTCCTTGTCGAAGTACGTCACCGGGCCGTGGCGTGTGTAGCGGTGCTCTACATAAACGGGAGCACCATCTTTTACACGAATCGTGTCTTTGATTATTCGCATATCTTCCCACTTGTCTTGATATTTGTATTGGTTTTGATTTTGCGGATTTAACTGATACGCGTACAAATCTTCGGCATCGATATCAAAAATGGTGAGACCCCACGCACCATACTCATTGTGCCCGATAGAAACTCCCGGAATAGTAGGCTCGCCTCCACCGATCACGTTCCAACCGGGTGCATTCAAATGAACCATGTAGCGCAATGATGGTGCTGCAATCGCACGATGAGGATCGTTGGCTAGCAAAGAGAATCCACTCTTAGAAAATGATGGACTCACAATCCAGTTGTTACTTCCAATGGTTGCTCGCTCAGTGGCCATCAAATGGCGGTAAGCTTGCTCATCTGCGGAAGCTAAACTTTCATATTCGTTCCAATTTAAATTAGCCGAAATGGAAATATCCGCGGGACTGAATACAAGCGGCTTGCGAAATGCATCGTATAATTCTGTAACAGGCTTGCTTAATAAATTAGCATCAATGGCAGGATCTAATTTCAAATTGGGATTACCCGGCTCGAATACAACTAGCTCTTTCACTTTTTCTTCGCCCATCGCAGCTACCCATCGGCCAAACTGAATTTCTTCACCGATGTTTCCCAGCAACCCCTGATGTCTGGAAATAACAACGTCTGCCGTCCATCGCTCTGGTTTTGTTTTGAGTAATGTAAATTCGATTGGCAGTAATTCCGGATTGGTTTCGGTTGTGGCTATGTAACTGTTAACGCCATCCGTAAATGCCTGAATAATGGCAGCGCCATGTGGATGATAATGATTCAATTCCTTTTTTAAATCTCCCCGAAAGCGAAACAAGCGAGCGCCTTGATCGCGCAGCAGTTCTTTAGCTCCCAATAATTCAGACATGGTGCCGGTAGCTTGCCTGCGCCACATTTCAAATTGAAAGAGTCTGTCTTTGGCAGCACAATAGCCTTGTGCAAAAAACAGATCATGTTCGTTCTTTGCATAAATGTGGTTCACGCCAAACTCATCGCGAATGATTTCGACCGGCTGTTGAAGGCCACTTACAATTAGCTCACTTTTGTTCTGAGCTATTAAAGATGATGTCGCCAACAATAAAATGAAGAGAAGTTTTTTCATGATTGTTAATCTTTAAAGTATGAAGGCGTTTACAAACTAAATTAACTTTTAATTCGAATACTTTGAGTGCTTTTGTGAAGAGCGCAAACCGATGCAGGAAGAATGGCAGAATTTGAAGCAAAATAAAATTAGTTTCTTACGGCTCAACCCTTTACTTTTGCCCCGCAAATAATCACTCGTAAATTATTTGCTATGGCGCTCGATTCTTCCAAATTTTTGTTCGAAGCACTCACCTATGATGACGTGCTCTTAGTTCCAGCTTACAGCGATGTACTTCCCCGCGAAACCGACCCGAGCGGTTATTTAACCAAGAATATTAAGCTAAATATCCCCATTATTTCCGCTGCGATGGATACCGTAACGGAAGCCGAACTGGCCATCAGCATGGCATTAGAAGGTGGGCTGGGCTTTATTCACAAAAATATGTCTATCGAGGCGCAGGCCGATCAGGTGCGCAAGGTAAAGCGCTCCCAAAGCGGTATGATTCTCGATCCGGTAACATTGCATGTTAGCTCTACTGTGCGTGATGCCGAGAAGATTATGCGCGAATATAAAATCGGAGGCATTCCAGTGATTGACGAAAACGGAAAACTAGTAGGCATTATCACCAACCGAGATTTGCGCTTTCAAAAGAACATGGCCGCACCCATCGAGCAAATCATGACGAAAGAAAATCTGATCACAGCACCCGAGGGAATCACATTAGAAAAAGCGGAACTTCTTTTGCAGAATTATAAAATTGAAAAACTGCCGATCATAAATAAGAAAGGCAAACTTACCGGACTTGTCACCTACAAAGACATTCTGAAAAAGAAAAACAAACCTAACGCCTGCAAAGATAGCTTTGGCCGTTTGCGAGTAGGTGCGGCTGTAGGTGTTACTCCGGATATTTTGGATCGCATCGAGGCATTGAAAAATGCGGGTGTGGATGTAATCAGCATTGATACAGCTCACGGTCATTCGAAAGGTGTGATGGAGGCTGCGAAGAAAGTGAAGAAGAAGTATCCATCACTCGAATTGATTGTTGGAAATATCGCCACAGGCGAAGCCGCTCGTGCGTTGGCCAAAATAGGTGTAGATGCAGTGAAGGTGGGTGTTGGTCCTGGCAGTATTTGCACCACGCGTATTGTAGCGGGTATTGGCCTTCCTCAATTATCAGCGGTTTACGAATCCGCGAAAGCGCTGAAAGGATCGGGTGTGAAAGCCATTGCTGACGGAGGAATTCGTTTCTCCGGTGATATTGTAAAAGCATTGGCAGCCGGTGCCGACAGTGTAATGATCGGATCGTTGCTGGCCGGAACGGAAGAAGCACCCGGTGAATTGATCATCTACGAAGGTAGAAGATTCAAATCCTATCGGGGCATGGGCTCGCTCGAAGCAATGGAAGACGGATCGAAAGACCGCTATTTCCAGGATGTGGAAGACGACATTAAAAAATTAGTTCCGGAAGGCATTTCCGGACGCGTGCCTTTTAAAGGCTCGGTAGCAGAAATTCTATATCAACTGGTAGGAGGCCTCAAAGCAGGTATGGGCTACTGTGGCGCAAAGAATATTGAGAAACTAAAATCTGCCAAGTTTGTAAAAATCACAGCAGCCGGTGTTCATGAAAGCCATCCTCACGATGTAAGCATTACCCGCGAGGCCCCAAATTATAGCAGAAAGTAAGCTTTGTTTATTTGAGTTCACCTGAATACGCATTGAATTCAAAGTTTGTTATTGACCATACACTGACTCTGCTCTGATTGAGCAGGGGTTCATTTCAGTTACCTTTCTAAAGGCTTGAGAATACACGATAATTGGTAATTTCTTTAATCGTGTAGTTCTTTAAATTTATTGGTTATGAAAATGAAAAGTAGTCCCCCAATACTTTCAATTTTTGTATTCTTTTCATGCTTTTGCCCATTTTTTCAGGCAAATAGCCAAGTCACTCTCTGGAGTGAAGACTTTGCAGGAGAAGCGAATGGAGCTGTATCCGGTACTGCGGCCGGCACTCCCGGTGGTACATGGTCAGTAACCACTGTTCCTTCTGGCACATTTTCGAAGCAAAACACCTTTCTTTTTGGGAACTGCTTTTTTGTTGACAACACAGTGACCGAGGGCGTTTGGGCGTCAAATGTGATTGATATCTCGTCTACAGGAATGGCAACTATTTCAATCGATTTGAATACCGCTGCTACAAACTCCACCGATTACATTCGGGCTTACTATAAAGTAGACGGTGGCCCTGAAGTAATGTTTGCCGAGTTATTGGGGCAACTCATTCAAATTACTACCACGGGCAGTGCTATCGTTTCAGGTAACTCAATTCAAGTAGTTGTTCGAGGAATGGACAACACAACTGGAACATTATTGGGAGTTCCTTTCTCTTTGTATGCGGATAATATATCTGTCACAACTGTGCCGGTAGTTTATGCTCGCAAAAGCGGTAACTGGAGCGATAACAATGCCACCACGGGCACTTGGTCATCAACCGGATTTACGGGAGCATCTTGTAATTGCATTCCCAACAACAATCAGGTAGCTGCAATTGGCAATGGCTATACTGTAGATCTGGATGCAAGTTCTAGTGTGGGTGGTTTAGATGTGCAAAATACCGGAATCCTTAGGTATAATACTTCCAATCGAACGCTTACTATCAACAAAGGTCTTGCTCGCGTAAGAAGCGGTGGTTCTATAACAAGCAGTAGCGGTGCCATTACTGGCGAACAATTGATTTTTAATGCCAATGTTGGAGCCGCTAATTTTCAAGTAGATGCCGGTGGGTCAGCTGCTATCGAAGACTATGTACTTGGATCAAGTGCTACCAATACACATTTCATTACCGGTGGCGGCACGATCGCAATTTCTGATGATATCTTAATTGGTGCGAGCGGGTCTACGATTACAAATAACCTTGCCACTACATTAGCAATTACAGATCGCATCGAGTTCTCGGCAGGTTTTACGGCTTCCACTTTCGTAAATAATACAACGCTTACTGCTGCCAATCTGGTTTTTGATGATGACAGCAACTTTTTTACCAATGCCGCCACAGCTACTTTTTCGGGTGATGTGGGTGCCAATGGAGCGAATGACGACAACAATACCATTACCAACAACAGCGGTGCAACTTTATCATTTGTAAATATGAGTGGTGATATTTCAGGTGGTACGACTAATGGTGGTGACTTAACCATTCTCAATAGCGGCACAATCAATCAAACGGGTACTTTCTTACGGATCGCCAATAACACCAACGCGCTGAATGACATTAATAACTTAAATGGCGCTACTTGGAACTATTCCGGAACAGGGCATGATACAGACATCCGGCTGTTGGCCAACAATCCAACCAATTTGTTTAATTACAACTTGTCCGGTGCGCAACAGATCATCACTCCAGTGGCCGGAAATGGATATAATAACCTGACCTTGACAAGTGCTTCAGCTGCAGCTAAAACAGCGCTTGCAAATTTCTCCATCAGTGGAAACTATTCGCGATCGGGTTCAGCTACTTTTTCAAATGGCGGGTTTACGGTGACACTAAATGGCACAGCTGCTCAAACTATTTCCGCTGTTGGCGGTGAATCGTTTGCGGGGCTTACGATCAACAACACATTTGCCACTTTGCCTCAAATTACAACGAATAATAACATCACTGTTACTGGTACACTTACCATGACTGCCGGCAATCTTAATTTGAATGCCAATAGTTTTACACTTTCCGGAGCAACTCTTTCCTATACAGCCGGTTGGATGTATGGTGGCAATTTTACGCGAGCCATTCCCACCACGGCCATCACCATTGGCAATGTAGCAGGGCAATTTCCTATCGGAACATCTACTAACTACCGCCCCCTTTTCTTAGGCAAAACTGCATTAGCTAACAGCAACGGAAACGTGACCGTATCACACACAGGCACCACCTTAAATGCTACCTCCGTTTCGATTGCCGATGCATCGGCTGGAAATACCATCATTTTCCGCAACAATGAGTTTTGGACGGTTTCTACCACTGGAATTTCTGCCGGTGTTTTTCGCATTCAATATGGAGGCACCGGCCTTGGCACCGTTACAAACGTAGCTCATCTGCACTCTTGTTTGGTAAATTCAGTTGTAGCAACGCACGTAACGGGAAGTGGAACCAACACAAACCCTCGTGTTGAGCGCTCAACCATGACCTTTACAGAACTCAATAACAATTTTTATGTAGGATCAGACAATGCAGCCAGTCCGCTACCAATTGAGCTGACAGAATTTAGTGCTACACTCACCAGCAATGGGGTGAATCTAAAGTGGGTCACATCTTCTGAATTGAATAACGATTACTTTACAATAGAACGATCACCGGATGGCGAATTTTTTGAATTCGTAAGTACGGTTAAAGGCCAAGGAACTAGCCATGTTGCTTCAACCTACACACTGGTGGATGAAGCCCCATTAGCCGGCATTTCCTATTACCGTCTTAAGCAAACAGACTTTGATCGGAAATCAAGTTATTCGGAGCCTCGGATGATCGATAATTCGCAAGGCTTACCACAACTTAAGCTGTATCCCAATCCGGTAGAAAACGGTCAGCTTCATTTGGAATTAAGCGCCTTGCCAGACCATGGTGAAGTAGCCGTGTCTGTTGCCACATTGCAAGGCGTAAACGTTTACCAAGCATATTTTAAATCTGAATACAAAGGCACTCTTCACAATTTGATTACGCTCAACACATTGCCATCGGGTATCTATGTGGTGGTGGTGGTCAATTCAAAAAACACGTGGCGAAAGAAGATCATAATTCCTTAATTTTTTATTTTTCTAAGGGCTTCCTTTTTTTGATATTGCAAAGCCAATCGTATGCCGATTGGCTTTTTGCTTACTTCTATGTTCAAAACCAAAGCTATTATCCGTCTGACTTCGCTATGCGCAGCCATTAGCTGGATAATCTTGGTATTTGCAGATATCACCGTCCTTTTCAGCGACATGAAGGCGCTTCCGCCTGATGTGCCGGTGTGGCTGCCCCGCGTCATGCTCGACTTGTATGTAGTTTCCCTTTTTTATTACTACAAGTTTCGCATTGAGCGTGATGAAGGATTAAACTTTACAGACCTGCTTTGGAAGGTTTTTGCCACCGGATTGATCGCTACGGTGATTTCGTTGGCAGTGCGATTGGTTCTTTTTCTTTTAGGAAGCACCAAGTTGTCTACCAATGTGCTATTTATTGATTTCGTCTATCAGATCAATCTCGCGCTTTTCATCAACTTTTTGCTGGCGGCTTTCACTTGCTGGAAACGTCTGATTTTATACCAAAAATCAAAATGGTTAATCCGCGCGTGGCTGGTATTCGAGTTTCTGCTCTTGGGCATTCTGCTCTACGATAGCATTCATGTAGTTTTGTCAGAAGCCATCTCCACGCTTGCCATTGTAATCACCAGTTTATTGGGTCTGGTGTTATCCGCCAACATGCGCTGGGTGGCTTACCTCAACTTCAAGCAAAAGTGGACTAGTTTACTCTTGTTGTTGCTATCTATTTTCTACCTCGTTTATTTTCTCTATTCAGTTACGATCTGGTCCGATCAAATCACCCAGCAATCCGGTGCGTTTGTGAATTTCCAAAGCCATGTATTCAACATTGCGCTGCTCGCCTTTGTGCTCACCTACATGTCGTTCTCTTTTTTGGTCGTGCTCTTCAATTTGCCTACCTCATCGGTGTTTGAGCAAAAGTTGGAAGAGGTTGTCAACTTTCAACGGATTAGTCAATCCATTCAAACCGAACAAAGCGAAGAAAGTGTTTACAACATTTTGCTGGAAAGTTCGGTGAGTTCTGTATTTGCCGATGCTGCCTGGTTGGAGATCAAAGGTGCTGCGAATGAACAGCGGTTGTTCACTTATCAGATCACCGAAAAAGAAACCAAAGAAATTCACGCGCATCTCGAAAAAAATAAAATCAAAGGTGCACTCGATCAAAGCAGTGATAAGACAAAAAATTTATCCAAGCACTTGAGTTCGCTCAAGAGCACGCGCTTCCGTTCCTTACTTGCATTTCCCATCAAGGTAAAAGATGAGACCATCGGCACGTTGGCCCTGCTGAAAGAATTGCCCGAAGGCTTCAATAAAGAGATGACGCGCATTGTTTCTGCTTTCGCGAATCAGGCCGGTATCTCCATTGAGAATTTCCGGTTGATGGAAGAAGCCTTTCAAAACGCACGCTACAAAGAAGAACTTAAAATCGCGAAGACGGTGCAGCAAAGCTTGCTACCCGCTCGCCTCGAGCAACATGCCGATTTTGAAATATCCGCTTTCTCTGCTTCAGCCGATGAAGTAGGGGGTGATTATTATGATACCCTACGCATCAGTGATCATGAAATTGCATTGATCATTGCCGATGTTTCCGGAAAGGGAACTACGGCCGCATTTCACATGTCGCAGATGAAAGGTATCTTCCACAGCTTGGCACAACTGGGACCCAACCCACGCGATTTTATGGCCAAAGCAAATAAGGCATTGGTATTTTGTTTGGAGCGTGGCTCGTTTATTTCCGCCACTTATTTTGTCATCAACACAGAAAGCAAAAAAGTGTTTTACTCGCGTGCAGGTCACTGCCCGGTGTTGTTATACAAATCGTCTAAACAAAAAGCTGAGTATCTGAAGGACAAGGGAACTGCATTGGGGATGGTGCGCAGCCAGGACTACCGCAATTTTGTGGAGGACAATGAATTTACTTATGAGCCTGGTGACGTAATGGTGTTGTATACGGATGGTATAACAGAGGCTAAAAACAACAAAGGCGAAGAATTTGGCAATGAAAGACTAGCCGAAGTGCTACAAAATAATGCGGAAAAAAGTTCCAAAGAAATTGAAGAAAGTGTAATTAGTACACTTTATAAATTTTCCGGATCCGAAGATATAAATGATGATTACACGTCTATGACTGTAAAATTCAGATAAGCATAAACATAAAAAAACCTTAACCGTTACAATTACATGGTTCACATTAAAAGACTACAAGAAGACGGAGCCGACATCATTGCAATCGTAGGTGAAATTGATGCAAGCTCTTCCATTGAGTTAGATTTGGCCATTGCCAAAAGTGTGGGGGAAGGATATAAAAAAATATTAGTGGACTGCCAGGCGCTCGAGTACATTTCTTCAGCAGGGCTGGGCGTGTTCATGTCGTATATCGAAGAATTGAGAGATAAAAATATCAGTTTCGTGCTGTTTGGCATGAAGGAACGGGTGCTCAACACATTTAGCATTTTAGGATTGGCCGATTTGTTGAACATTCGGGAAAATAAACAAGAAGCGAAAAAACTAGCCGATGAGCTATCACTATAACACGGGGTGTAGCCTGAACAATTTAAAAGGCGTGCGGGAATTTATCCGCAAGTCGCTGGACGGACAGGAAGTGTCCGATCTGGAATTGGGGGCTATTGTGCTGGCGCTTGACGAGATGTGCTCTAATTTGATGATTCATGCCCATCATTGCAATCCGGATCACTTTATTGCGTTAAACATCCACATTCCTGTAAAGGGACAATTTATCTTCGAGATTGTTGATGATGGATCTATGTTTGACATAAATCAGTTTCAGGAACCTAAACTGGACAACCTGGTACACGAAAAACGGAAAGGTGGCCTGGGCATACGTTTGGTGAAGTCCATCATGGACAAAATTGAATATGTGCACGAGGGTGGCAAGAATGTGTGCCGCCTGACTAAAACCATCTGATTCGCCTAAATCAGGCGTTCGATCTCTAGATTTTTACCCTTATTTTTGCGACCTAAAATTATCAGACATGCGTAGGCTGTGTTTTCTTTTATTCTCGTTGGTATCGGTTATTGGTTATGCCCAGGAAAAAAAATCAGAAAAGCCCACCGCGGTTTTTACAGTTAACAAGGTGCCTACCCTTACCGATGAGTTTATCTATCTCTACCAGAAAAACCACCAAAACAAATCAGACGATTTTACTGAAGCTAAGATTGACGAGTACCTCAATCTTTTTGTCAACTTCAAACTAAAGGTTACAGAGGCTAAAGCCATGGGGCTGGATACCACAGCCAAGTTTATCAAAGAACTCAGTACCTATCGCGAAGACCTGAAGAAACCTTATCGTGCTGAACCGGATTTGCTGGATAAACTGACGAAAGAAACCTACGAGCGCTTGACACAAGAAGTGCGTGCATCGCATATTTTAATTTCTACAACACCCGAGGCTAGTCCGGCAGATACAGCTATCGCCTACAAGAAAATTTCAGACATTAAAAGTCGCATTGAAGCCGGAGAAGATTTTGAAAAACTAGCACGCGAGCTTTCGGAAGATCCGAGCGCCAAATTTAATGGTGGCGATCTGGGATATTTTACCGCGATGCAAATGGTGTACCCTTTTGAGCTGGCTGCCTACAACACAAAAGCGGGAAGCCTCTCTTCGATTGTACGCACCCGATTTGGATACCATTTATTGAAAGTAGTCGACAAGAAGCCGGCCCGTGGCGAAGTAGAAGTGTCGCATATTTTATTGCGCAGCACAAACCCAGATGATAACAAATTGAAAAATACGGCTTTCGAAATTTTCGATCAGCTGAAAGCGGGTCGCAGTTGGGATGACCTCTGTAAAGAATTTTCGGATGACAGTAATACTAAAAATAATGGTGGAAGACTTCGCCCTTTTGGAGTTGGTGCACTTGCGTCCGTACCCGAGTTTGAAAGTACGGCATTTGGCATGCAAAAATCTGGCGATATCAGCGACCCTTTTAAGTCTGCGATTGGCTGGCATATTATTCGGTTAGAGAAAAAAATTCCCTTGCCAACGTATGCTGAGTTAGAATCTTCGCTCAAGCGAAAAGTGGCCCGGGACGAACGCCTGCAAGTATCGCAGAAATCAATGGCCACTAAGAGACGCAAAGATTTTAATTGGGTAGAAAGCACTGATGTAAAAACGCAGGTGCTAGCCACAGCCGACTCGTTGCTGATAAAAGGCAAATGGTTAAAGAAATGGAGTGACGAGATAAACAAAAAAACACTCTTCACCATTTCGACAAAGAAATTCACTGCCGGAGATTTCGCAACCTATATCAAAAAAAATCAAACGATCTCAGGCTTAAGCCCTGCGGCTTATATGGAGCAATTGTATTTAAATTTCGTTGACGAAAAGGTAAACGATGTGGAGGAAGAAAAATTGATACGCGAAAAACCTGAATTCAAAAATTTGCTCAATGAGTACTATGAAGGGATTCTTTTCTTCGAAATCATGGAGAAAGAGATTTGGAATAAAGCCTCTGCCGATTCAATCGGGCAACGCAAATATTATGAATCCCATACTGAAAAATACAAGGCCGGAGATCGAATCGAAGCCCGAATCTTTATGGCCACCGATAAAACGGTGATCGATGAATTTAGAAAAAAGGTAGAAACGGGCGATTCAATTAAAAATGAAGACATTAAAAAATTTAAATCGGTGCAGCCCTTCCGCAACTATGAAAAAGGAGAAAGCAAAGTCATCGACAAAATCACTTGGGCTGCCGGATTGTATGAGGTAGAACTTGATAAGAATTATTACCTTGTTGAAGCCGTTCGATTGGTGGCACCCGGAATCAAAACTTTTGAAGAGGCTCGTGCATCTATAATCACAGATTATCAGTCGGAATTAGAAAAACAGTGGCTGGAAAATCTGAAAAAGAAATACCCGGTGGCCATCAATAAAAAAGGTAAAAAAGCAGTTTTGAGCGCATTGGTAAAGAAATAATGAAAGCTTCTGATCTGAAAAGTTTATTCATTTGGATGAGCCTTGTGAGCTTGGTGGCTTCCTGCGATTTGATTCGCATGAAAAAAAATAATGCTTCCTCTGATCAGGAACGCAAAGCCGTTGCCCGTGTAAACGAAGCATATCTCTATGCCGATGAATTGAAAGGAATTGTGCCCGCTTCCGCTAGCCGCGAGGATAGCGCTACACGTGTTGGTTCTTACATCAACAGTTGGATACGAAAACAATTGTTGCTAAACGAAGCCGCCAAAAACATTGACATCGATGAAGCAGAAGTAGAACGCAAAGTACTGGACTATCGATACAGTTTGATTGGCTATGAGTTTCAAAACTATTACATCAAAAAAAATCTCAACGATAGCATCTCACCGGCCGAAATCGAAGCATACTATAAAGCACATCTCGATAATTTTGTTCTAAAGCAAAACATCATTCAAGGCACATACATCAAAGTAGCTAAGACCGCCCCACGCATTCAGCGCATTAAAGAATTGATGTACTCTAGCAAGCCGACCGATCAAAATGAACTGAAGTCGTATTGCCTACGGTTTTCAGAAGCATACCAACTGCCCGATTCGACCTGGATTGAGTTTGACAAACTTACGGCTAACTCGCCCTTGGCTGAAATCCCCAACAAAATTCAGTTTTTGTATAATTATCGATTTTATGAGACCAGCGATACGGGCTATCTGTATTTCCTGAAGATTGATGCCTATAAAATATCAGACAATGTTTCGCCCTTGGAATTTGTTCAAGACGACATCAAAAACATTATTTTAAACAAAAGAAAAGTAGAACTTGCCAAAAAATTGGAGGACGAGGTATATGAAAATGCTGCTAAACGAAAGGATTTCGAGGTTTTTGACCGTTAGTTTGCTCTCATTATGCATGGCTTTATCGGCCAGCGCACAAGAAAAAGAGAAAACAGGCTTTGTAGTCGATAAGATTATTGCCAAAGTAGATAACTACATCGTGATTAAGTCTGAACTAGAATCAGCTTATCAAGCGTATCTGGCGGAAGGAAATACCAACACTGACCAAGCTAAATGTCAGCTTTTCAACCGACTTATCATGAACAAATTGATGGTAGCGAAAGCAGAGATCGACTCTGTAATTGTAACCGATTTGGAAGTGGATCAAAATACGACCCAGCGTATGAACGCAATCCTTCAAAATTCCGGTAACTCTCCGGAAGAATTGGAAAGAAGGTATGGTAAAAGTTTAGAGCAGATTCGCGTGGAACTCCGCGACCAGATTCGCGAGCAATTGTTGGCACGTGAAATGACCGGACGGATTACGAAAGACATAAAAATTACGCCTGCTGAGATCAAACGGTTCTTTAATAAGATTCCAAAAGACAGTCTGCCTTACTTTGATACCGACATTATCATAGGACAAATTGTAAGAAAAGTAAAAATCAGTAATGCACAAAAAGAAGAGGCACGAAGACGACTTAGTGAAATTCGTGACCGGATTTTAAATGGAGAAGGTTTTAATGAGCTGGCTCAAAAATACTCGGAAGATCCGAGTGTACGATCCAATGGTGGTGAAATGGGTTTTGTAGGCCGCGGCCAAATGGTGCCTCAATTCGAGGCCATGGCTTTCAAACTGCGCAAAGGAGAAATTTCTCAACCATTCGAATCTTCATTTGGTCTTCACATCATGCAGTTAATTGACCGGAGAGGTAACGAATACAATTCACGTCATATTTTGCTAATGGGAAATCCTTCCTCAGAAGATGTGAAGCATGCCGAAAACTTTTTGGATAGCATTCGTACCCGCATTTTAAGTGACAGTATCAAATTTGAATATGCAGCCAAAGAATTTTCGGATGATATGAATACCAAAGGCCACGGTGGTTACTTTACAGACCCTGACGGAGGCATTCATGTGTCGCTTCGTGAAATCGATCCGGTGGTTTACCTCGCAGTAGATTCGATGAAAGTAGGGCAAATCAGCAGGCCACTTACCTACCGCACGGAAGATGGAAAAGATGCCGTGCGAATTCTCTATTTCAAAGCGAAGGTTCCACCCCACCATGCCAACTTGGTTGACGATTGGCATCGGATTCAATCAGCCGCACTGGCTGAGAAAAAAGACAAAGTGATTAACAAATGGTTTAACAAATCCAGACAAGACGTTTTCATCAATATTGACCCTTCGTATAATTATTGTAAAATCTTAGAGTAAATTCAAAGCGAAAATTCAAGGTATCACTTAACTTCAATCGCTTAATTTGAATTTCTTAATCAGTAAAAAATGGCCAAACAATATTCCAACGATGTAGAAGCAGCCGATGCACTTGCAAAAGCTTATCAGGATTTGCGCAGTGAAATCGCTAAGGTGGTAGTGGGACAAGATGAAGTGGTGAAGTTGGTCCTTACCGGAATTTTTTGTCAAGGTCATTCCCTTCTAGTGGGAGTACCGGGTTTAGCAAAAACGTTGTTGGTGCAAACCATTTCAAAATCGCTCGACTTACACTTTAAGCGCATTCAGTTTACTCCCGATTTAATGCCATCGGATATTGTGGGTGCGGAAACGATGGACAAGGAACGTAACTTCCAATTTGTGAAGGGCCCTATCTTTGCGAATATTATTTTGGCCGATGAGATCAATCGTACTCCTCCTAAAACACAGGCGGCTCTCTTAGAATCGATGCAGGAATATGCGGTTACCATTGCAGGAAATAATTACCCGCTGCCGCAGCCATTCTTTGTGTTGGCTACACAAAATCCAATTGAACAAGAAGGAACATATCCATTGCCTGAAGCGCAATTGGATCGCTTTATGTTCAATATCTTTCTAGACTACCCAACGTATCAGCAAGAAATCAACATCGTAAAAAATACAACAGCCGATTTCACACAACAGGTAAGCAAAATCTTATCGGCAGAAGACATCATTGCCTTTCAACATCTTGTGCGTAGGGTGCCGATTGCAGATAATGTGGTGGAATATGCAGTGAAACTTGCTCAGGCAACTCGCCCCGGTAAAAACGGTTCAACCATCGCCAACGAATGGCTTGAATGGGGTGCCGGTCCGCGCGCTTCACAATTTTTAGTTTTAGGAGCCAAGTGCAACGCGCTTATCAACGGAAAGTATTCTCCTGACATTGAAGATGTGCAAGCTGTTGCCAAACCTGTATTACGACATCGCATTGTGCGCAACTTCAAAGCGGAAGCCGAAGGAATTTCGGTGGATGGTATTATTGAGAAGCTGATGGCTTTATAGGCGTCCACACAAAATCTTCAGATTTCGGAAAATCTGCAAAAACCTGCTGAATAAAATCATTAGGAATGGTGAGTCTGCGTTTGGTCATGTCAATCCATGCTCCATCCATGTTGATGATAGCCGCGATGGTTCGGTCTTCTTTATAAATGTGATGACGAATACTCCATCGCGAAAAATCAGGAGTGGCTTTCGTGACGACTAAATCAACCGTTACTTTATCTTCAAATTTGATTTCACGTTTAAAAAGCGCTTCCTCACGAAACAAGATCGGGCCTATGCGCAATTCTTCAAATTTTAAATTCGTAAGACCGTGCTGTGAAAAACAGGCAATGCGTGTCGTGGCTCCGTAATCATAGTAAGCTGAATGCCGCAAATGTCTGTTTTGATCAATATCTGACCAGCGTACTTGAATGGGTATTTCAAAAAATGTCATGTCTTAAAAATTCTAGTTGATTAAATCGCGAACAACCGGAATGGATTTTATTTCTCCTAAACCATCAATGTGCAACGCATAGAAGCGCAACAATACATCCAATAAATTTCTTCGTTGCACCTGATTCATTCCAATGATGTCTGAATAATCTGCATGAAGCAATTGTTCTAAAATAATTTCCTCCGCATCATCCGCATAAAAAGGTGTGAGAATTTCAGTGGTTTGGCTGGGGCCGAAGCCGAGCAAGCGGCTCAGTTTAATCAGAAACAATAAATGAAAATTTTCTACCTGAATATTCTCCTGATCGAGCGTGATGAATGATTCGAAAAGAAAGTGACACAACTCCTGCGAATGGGTTTGTTCCTTTATGGATTTATTGATCATCTCTGTTAAGAAAAGCGCCACAGTCGATTTCTTAAAATCAGATGTGATGGTTTGATACGGATGCACACAACGCACTTCCTTCAAGCGCAAAATGTTGGCGTTTTCTTTGTGATAAACAACCAGATCGAGAAGGGTGAGTGGTTGGTATAGTGCGATTTTCCCTTTACCGGATTTACTTCTGGCGCTGTTTACAATGTACGATTGTAGGCCAAGTTGCTCAGTGAAAATCGTAACGATAATCGAAGACTCCGCGAATTTGGTAAACCGAAATACAATACCTCTTGTTTTTAGCAACATGGTCTGCTTGCTACTGCTTCGTTGGTTTGGTGTCTTTCATTCCCTCCACAAAAGACCTTCGGTTGCGCGCTTCGTATTTATCTTTTTCGCCTAACAAAACCTGTGATTTGTTTTCTGTGAGTCGGAAAGAAAAAGATGCAAGCTCTCCGGTTTGCGCACAGATGGCATGCACTTTTGTAACAAACTCAGCTACCGCCAGCAAGTTGGGCATCGGGCCAAATGGTTTGCCTTCGTAATCCATATCGAGGCCGGCCACAATCACACGTTTTCCTGCATTGGCTAATGTATTGCAAACATCCACAATAGCATCGTCAAAAAATTGAGCTTCGTCAATACCCACCACATCGCAATCGCCTGCCAGCAGCAAAATATCTCCCGCAAAATTGACGGGAGTTGAACGGATTTCGCGCTCGCTGTGTGAAACGATCTTCTGGTCATCGTACCGCTTGTCAATTGCCGGTTTAAAAATCTCTACCTTCTGTTGGGCAATCAATGCGCGGTTGAGCCTGCGAATGAGTTCTTCTGTTTTGCCTGAAAACATGCAGCCACATACCACCTCAATCCAGCCATTTTTTTCGGCTCGGGCATTACGACCAATATGAGGCTCTATAAACATAAGTGCAAGGTAAAAATTAGCCGGAACTTGAGTAGGGTTGTAAAGCTCAATCATTATATTTTAAATGAGGCAGTTTGCCCTCCTCAGGTACACGCACAACCAAATCGCCCCAAGCTCTTGCCTGACAGGCTAGCCTTTCATTATCAAGCAATTTGCCTTCCTGATAATACCGAGTTTCAGCTGGCGTTTTTTCAGACATCTGTTCAAGTCCCTTGATCACTATCAATTTGCAGGTGGTGCATCGACCTTTTCCGCCACAGGCATGCATCCAATCTACCCTTTCATCTTGGAGGGCAGCTAAAATAGACCGAGATTGAGGTTTGATAATTACCTCTTTTCCACTCAGGTTATCAATTACTATCTTTGCCATCTTTAGAATGCACTTGATCAATATTTATGGACGAAAAAATAAGCTCACAAGCAATCGGACAATATAGCGAGCATTATGCTTCTAAATTAGCCGATCAGTTCTTTAGTAAAAAAGAATCGATCAGCGGCCCTGAAATTCTCACGCTATGCGAAGTGAAGCAGGTAAACATGTTTATTATTCGCGAGTTGATGCACGCCTGGAAACAGGAATCTGAAAAACTGAAAAGCCCGTACTTCGACTATCAGGCGCCTGCTGTTAAGGAAGCGTTGGCACAGTTTCAAAACACACTCTCAAATTATATATCTGTTAGCCGGAAAGACTTTGTACCTCTTTTGGAAACAGCCGTGACCAAAACGATCTATTTGATTATGGCACCCTATGATTTCTATTCAGAAACATTGGATCGCTATGGAAAAGGGTATCTCAAAACCGAGTATCTGAAAGGTGAAGTCAAATATTTAAGAATAAATCAAGCACCCTTGGAGCGCCTAGTTTCCAAGTTGGAGGAACAAAAAATTGATGTCCTTACCGGTAACGAAGCCTTTGGCATGCTCGATTCTATTTTAGAGGAGGTTAATTTTACGCCCGAAGATTTTGAGGGCTTTGTTGGGCAGTTCTCGAAACTGGTTCCCTTGCGCGTGGATCGGTTATTTGAAGTACGCTCTGTCGTAAAACAACCGGAAGTAAAAATGCCGGAGCCCGTGAAATCGGAGCCGATTAAACAAGAGCCAATCGCTAGAGAAAACAAACCAACATTAGCTGAAAATCTGGCACGTCAAAAAACTACTAAACTAAAGGACAGTCTTACGATCAATCAAAAATTCATGTTCACCAAAATTCTCTTTAAAGGGGACTTTGAAATTTTTTCTGAAACGATTGATCGCCTGGATTCTTTCGAAACCCTCAATCATGCACTTGCATTTTTAGGTGATCATTACATAGACTGGGATCGCGAAAGCGAAGAATACGAAGAGTTCTTAGAAGTGCTTGAAAAGCGGTTCAGCTAAAACATTTTAAATCCTTTGCAACACTTCTCCACGGTGTGCATCCAGTTTTAAAAGGATAAACAAAAGAATTGTAAAGCCCCACAGTGATGATCCGCCATAACTAAAAAATGGCAATGGAATTCCAATAACAGGAAAAAGACCGATGGTCATACCGATATTAATCACAAAGTGGAAGAATAAAATACAAGCCACACTGTATCCATACGATCGGGCAAATCGACTCTTCTGCCGCTCGGCTAAATAAATCACACGAAGCATTAGTGCAATGAATAGGCTGACTACCACCAAACTTCCAATCCAACCAAACTCTTCTCCAATTGTGCAAAAGATAAAATCGGTACTTTGTTTGGGCACAAAATCAAATTTAGTCTGAGTGCCTTTTAAAAATCCTTTTCCTAAAAATCCGCCACTGCCAATCGCAATCTTTGATTGCGTTACATTCCAACCCACTCCCAGCGGATCAATGTCCGGATCGATCAACACCATCACGCGATCTCGCTGATGCTTTTTTAACACTTTATTGACAGCATAATCAACGCTTTCAATTACTCCGCTTATCAACAGCGCTCCGATGGTGAGTATTAAAATTCTCTTGAATTTCTTCTTACCAAAATAAATTAGGATGAACAGCACTAATAAAATAGCGACATGCAAAAAGAGTTGGTTCGGCACCAAGAGCGTAAGAATAAAAATGAAAGCGGCACAAATGCCTACGATCAAAATAAAAGGCGACATCCCTTCACGGTAAAATACCAGTACAAAAGATGTAAACACCAAGGCAGTGCCTGTATCTTTCTGCAATTGAATCAGGATAATTGGTACACCTATCAAAGCAAATAGTATTGCCTGATTGCGCAAGTTATCCATCCGAAAACCGACTGATCCAATGAATTTTGCTACGGCCAATGCGGTGATGAACTTTGCAAATTCTGAAGGCTGCACGCCAAACGAACCTATGCCAATCCATGCTTTATTTCCTCCAACTTCCTTTCCAATAAGCGGCACCATGAACAATGCAATTAGGATCAATCCATAAAACACATAGGCAAATGTTTCATAAAAGCGCATGTCAATGATGATGATTGCCAGCACAATTACAGCCGATGCAGCAATAAACATGAGCTGCCTTCCCGAGCTGAGATTGATATCCCAGATAGACTGATTGGCTGTTTCATCATAAATGGCTGCATAGATGTTTAGCCAGCCCAGAATAACGAGCGCCATGAACAAGAAGATGGTTGTCCAGTCTAAACTTCCGCTTATGTCATCATCGCGCCTCATTGTGCTCTATCTAAAAATTTACCGGCTAGCACATAATCTTCAATAAACTGCCGTTTTGTTTTTCCATACAAATACTTTTCTATCATCAAACTCGCAATAGAAGCTGCTGCACGCCCACCTTGGCCGGCATCTTCTACATAAACTGCAATGGCAATTTTAGGATTTTCACGTGGAGCAAAAGCGATAAACACGGAATGGGCAGGCAGCGGATCGTTTTGAACCGTCCCCGTTTTTCCACAAACCACTACATCGGCCAGATGGGCACGGTACTGCCCGGTGCCGGCATCCACTACTTGCTGCATCGCGTCTACCGCCACCCGAAAGTAAGCTGAATCAATAGTGGTATAATGACGTTCGAGATATTGCGGCAACGGTTTGCCATTTTTTCCTACGGATTTAATCAGGTGTGGAATATAATAGTAGCCACGATTTGCGATGGTGGCTGCAAAGTTGGCCATTTGAATGGGCACCACTAAATTTTCTCCTTCGCCTATGGCAATGGAATAAATATTTGAAAATTTCCATGGTCTGTTGTTGTAAGCGCGATCATAATATTCCGGAGTGGGGATCAATCCATCTTTCTCATTGGGTAAATCGATACCCAAACTTTTTCCAAATCCAAAACTGTGAATGTGTTTGTTCCATTCTTTCAGACCAATGCGGGTATCTTCAAACGGGGAGTTGGAAATGTTCTTGTTCAACATCTTGCGTAGCACATTGAAAAAATACGGGTTACACGAATTGGCAATCGCACCTCTCAAATCCTGATTGTCATGCCCGGCATGGCAGCCGATTAATGACTTATCACAACGGAATCGTGTTTCCGGAGTGATGACGCCTTCCTGCAAAGCAGACATCGCTTGTGCTATTTTAAAAATAGACCCAGGTCGGTATTGCGCCATCAGCGGACGATTGAAGAGCGGCTTCATTGAATCATTACTGATGAGCCTAAAATTTGAGCTATAATTTTTTCCGGTCAGCAAAGTAGGATCATACGATGGACCTGAAACTAGGGCAAGCACTTCTCCGGTTGCAGGTTCAATTGCTGCAATACTGCCTGCCTTACCGCGCATCAGCATCTCACCATATTGCTGCAATTCCAAATCGATGGAAGCAACTAAATCTTGCCCTGGAACAGAAAGTGTATCATAGGCACCATTCTTAAACGAACCCTTCTCTACCCCCTTTACATTACGAAGTTTAAATCGCACACCGCGCTTGCCGCGTAGCTGTTCCTCATAAAAGGATTCAATGCCGCTTTGCCCAATATAATCTCCTTGTCGGTAAATTTTTTCCTTGTCACCTTCCAGTTTGTCTTTGCTGATTTCACTGACATAACCCAATGCATTTGCCAGTGCTTTAGTGGTGTAGGCGCGTGTTGTTCTGGCTTCTATGTAAAAACCTGGAAATTCATCGAGTCGATCTTGCACCTTAGCAAAATCTTCGTTGGAAAGTTGATCGATAAATAAAGTAGGTTTTACAGGCGAATACTCTTTGCGCGCTTTCATCTCAATAAATCGCTTTCGCAATTCCTCTTGAGAAATTTCAAACACCTCACAAAAACGGGTTGAGTCAAAATTCTTTACATCTTTTTGAATGACGGTAACATCGTACTCAGGCGTGTTGTAAACAATCAGCTTTCCGTTACGGTCGCTAATCAATCCCCGAAAGGGATATTCTACCTGTCGTAAAATGGCGTTGCTATCGGCCAGTTCAGCATACTTATTATCCAATACCTGAATGAAGAAAAGCTTAATGAGAAAGATAATTCCCACCAATACAAATACCAATTGCACTATTTCTTTTCTACCCTCGTTCATCGTCTTCTTTCAAGCGAAAAGTATTGCAGAATTAAAACCACAGAAACTGTAAAGAGTAAACTCATCATTACTTTAGCCAAGGTGAAGCCGAAGCGGGCAAATCCGGCAGCTTCCGCAAAGAATAAAATAAAGTGATGAAGAAACAGCAGAGGAATGGTATATACCAAAAACCATTGCAATCCATTGGATGCCAATGTAGGCGGCAATCCCGAATCATACCCACCTTGTGGTGTGATAACACCTAGCCAGTAGTTTCGTACATACCCAACTGCAACCAATGACATTGCGTGCAATCCTAAACTATCATAAAATATGTCGATGGTAAAGCCAAGTAAAAAGCCGAGCAGCATCAATAGCAGATTGTTGGTTTCTACCGGCAGCAAAAGAATAAACATGACATATAGAAAACAGAACGCAGAATTAAACAATACCAGATTCTTCAATAAAAGAACTTGTGCAATCGCATAAACAAAAAACAGAAAAAAGTGAATGATGCCTGACTTGGTCATTTCTGTATTCCTTTGGTAATCACTTCTACCGAATCTTGTTCGGCTCTTAAGTTACTCTTTACTACTTCTACAAATGCAAGCTTGCCAAAATCTTGTGCTAATTCTACTTTGATTTGGTGAAAGGGAGACTCTTCACTCAATTTAACTTCTTTAATTATGCCAATCAAAATGCCTTCCGGAAATACTGCATTATATCCGGATGTGATGATGGTATCTCCTACAACGGGGCTAACGTGACGAGGAATGTAACGAAGGTCAATCAGTCGAGGATCGGTGCCATCCCACTGAACCGTACCGAAATGTCCGGTTCGTTTTATTTTACTGGAAACATGGTCATCGATGTTCAACAACGAGATGAGAACGGAATGATGGTTTGAAACTGACTTTACTTTTCCAATCGCGCCTTGTTGGCTAATCACAGCCATCCCAGGAGCTAATCCAAAATCCAAACCTTTGTTGATGGTAATGAAATTTTTATACTGGCTCGTTGAATTGTTGATCACCTTGGCGCTGATGTAATCAAAACGATTTACGATTGCTACATTTTTAACTTGAGATAACCCAATCTCTTCAATGATTTGATGTGTATCATCAAGCTTCTTTCGTAGTGCGGCATTCTCGCTTGCCAACTCTTTGTTTATATCTCGAAGCGAAAAATATTCTTTAATGCCTTGCGAGGTACTGATGATACTGGCGGCAATTTGATTCGAGCTATTGAAATAACGGGTGCTTTGGTATTGATTGTTCTCGACAACCAACCACACACAGAATAACTGCAGTAAGATAAAAGTAAAAAAAGCCCTGTACTTGTAAACGAATTTAAAGAGCCGCTCCATCTACTAGGTCATCAATACTTTCCGATAGTGGTTTAAATTTTTAAGAGCTGCGCCTGTGCCACGCACCACCGCACGAAGCGGATCATCGGCTACGTGGATGGGCAACTTCGTTTTTAAAGACAAACGCTTATCCAATCCGCGAAGCATCGCGCCACCTCCCGTCAAGTAGATTCCTTGTTCATAAATATCTGCGGAAAGTTCCGGAGGAGAAAGCTCGAGGGCTTTCAAAACTGCTTCTTCCAATTTTGAAATGGATTTATCCAATGCAAAGGCTACTTCAGAATAAGAAATCTTAATCGTCTTAGGAATACCCGTCATCAAATCTCTTCCACGAATTTCATAATCATCCGGGCCATCATCTAATTCAGTTAATGCGGATCCTACTTCAATCTTCACACGTTCGGCCGAGCGCTCACCAATCAGCAGGTTGTGCTGTCTGCGCATGTAATCTAGAATGTCGCGGTTAAACGTATCTCCGGCAATGCGGATAGACTGATCGCACACAATACCTGATAAAGCGATCACGGCAATATCAGTAGTACCTCCTCCGATATCTACAATCATGTTTCCGATCGGCTGTTCAATGTCGATGCCGATACCAATAGCCGCAGCGATCGGTTCATGAATCATGTAAACCTCTTTGGCATTGGCGTGCTCGGCTGAGTCGCGAACAGCACGCTTCTCTACTTCCGTGATGGCGGAAGGAATGCAAATCACCATGCGCAACGAAGGCGGGAATAATTTTTTTCCGGTGTCGATCAATTTGATCATTCCACGAATCATCATTTCAGCAGCATGGAAGTCGGCAATCACACCTTCTTTCAATGGCCGGATCGTTTTAATATTGTCGTGGGTCTTTTCGTGCATTTGCATCGCCTCGCGGCCAATGGCAAGCACCTTGTTGGTGGTTTTATCAATAGCGATAATGCTGGGCTCATCTACCACTACTTTGTCTTTGTGGATGATAAGTGTATTGGCCGTGCCAAGGTCAATCGCAATGTCTTGAGTAAAGAAGTCGAAAAGTCCCATTTATGTTTTTCTGCTGTAAGTAAAGTTTAACAAAGCACGAAATTACAGAAATAATCCGGTCAATTTTAAAGCTAGTTGCCTTAAAAACGCACATGCGTTTTAATGCTTAAAGTGTCTAAAGCCGGTGAAGACCATGGCCATTCCATGTTGATCGCAAAAGTCGATGGAGTCTTGATCTTTAATGGAACCACCCGGTTGTATCACCGCCCGAATGCCGTGTTGTGAAGCTATCTCTACACAATCCGGAAAAGGAAAGAATGCATCTGATGCCATCACGGCTCCTTTCAAACTCAATCCAAACGAACCTGCCTTTTCAATGGCTTGTTTCAATGCATCCACCCGACTAGTCTGACCTACACCACTTGAAATCATTTGACCATCCACAGCCAATATGATGGTATTGGATTTGGTGTGCTTGCAAACCTTACTCGCAAAAAGAAGCGCGGCAACTTCCTGCTCGGTTGGAGCCACTTTGGTCACCGTCTTCAAATCTTCGCGCGAATCGGTTTTAAAGTCCACGTCTTGTTCAATCACACCGTTCAGCAGGTTTTTAAATTGCTTGGCGGTTTTTAACAGTTGCTTTTGTTTCAAAAGTATTCGATTCTTCTTGGTGCGCAGTAACTCCAGTGCATCTGCATCAAAGCTAGGTGCTATTAAAATTTCAAAAAATAGTTTGTTGATTTCTTCGGCAGCCTGCAAATCAATCGGCTGGTTGGTTGCCAGCACCCCACCAAATGCGGAGAGTGTGTCGGCCTCAAATGCTTTGAGGTATGCTTCCTTCACCGATTTTCCGGTAGCCACTCCACACGCGTTGGTATGTTTGATGATGACAAATGCTTTTTCGCCTTCAAACTCCTGCATCAAATTCACCGCTGCATCTACGTCTACCAGGTTGTTGTAAGAAAGTTCTTTGCCGTTGAGTTTTTCGAACAGCGCCTCCATGTCGCCATAATAAACTCCCTTTTGGTGCGGATTTTCTCCATAGCGCAAAACCTGACCTGTCTGAACACTGCTTTTAAAACTTGGAAGTTGTTGTTCTTGGTTAAAATATTGAAAGATGGCCGAGTCGTAGTGTGAAGTCACATCAAATGCCTTGGCGGCAAATCGCTTGCGATCACTTAAATCGCTCGCTCCATTTTTGGCTTCCAGTAGTTGGAGCAACTCGCTGTATTGGCTGCGCGATGAAACGATCACCACATCATTGAAATTTTTTGCCGCAGCGCGGATCAATGAAATTCCACCGATGTCAATCTTTTCGATAATATCTTCTTCCGATCCGCCCTTCGCTACAGTTTCCTCAAATGGATACAAATCCACAATCACCAAATCCAATGGTCCGATTTTAAACTCAGATGCCTGCTTGAGATCTCCGGCATCTTCTCTGCGAAAGAGAATACCTCCAAACACAGCAGGGTGCAATGTCTTCACACGTCCGCCAAAAATGGAAGGATAGCCTGTCAGTTGCTCAACGGGTGTTACCGGATAGCCGAGCTTTTCAATGAACTCTTGCGTGCCTCCTGTGGAAACAAACTCTACTTTGCTTTTCGCTAATGCGTGAATAATTGGTTCGAGGTTGTCTTTGTAAAAAACGGAGATGAGTGCTCGGGTAATTTTTTTGGTCATAACTTCAATTTGAGTTGTTTGCACGCAAAGTCGCGAAGCGCGCAAAGATATTTCACTTTGACACAATTCTAGTGCTACGAATAGTAAAATCTGCTTACACCTTAAAGCCCATTTACGATTCTATGAATTCCATCTTTAATCAAAGCTTCATTGAAATTCACAAGCAACCCCAATTTGAGTCCAGTTAGCTTCAAATAAGTGACTACTTGTTTATAATGAACCGGTGCAATTGCCTCTTGAGATTTAATCTCAATGATTACTTTTTGTTCGACTATCAAATCTGTTCGAAAGCCAACTGCCATTTTTACATCCTTATAAAACACAGGAAGTTCTTTCTGTCTCTCAACTAGAAATCCTTGCTGAACCAATTCATAATAAATGCATTCTTCATAAACTGACTCAAATAATCCTGGGCCAAGCTGTTTATGAATCTGGAAACAGGCGTCTACAATTATCTTTGACAACTCATTCTCTGTCATGAATTAGAAAAAATATTCTTTGCGTTCTTTGCATCTTTGCGTGGATTAGTATTAACTCAGTCCGCCCTTCGCTACAGTTTCCTCAAATGGATACAAATCCACAATCACCAAATCCAATGGTTCGATTTTAAACTCAGATGCCTGCTTGAGATCTCCGGCATCTTCTCTGCGAAAGAGAATACCTCCAAACACAGCGGGGTGCAACGTCTTCACACGTCCGCCAAAAATGGAAGGATAGCCTGTCAGTTGTTCAACGGGTGTTACCGGATAACCGAGCTTTTCAATGAACTCTTGCGTGCCTCCTGTGGAAACAAACTCTACTTTGCTTTTCGCTAATGCGTGAATAATTGGTTCGAGGTTGTCTTTGTAAAAAACGGAGATGAGGGCTCGGGTAATTTTTTTGGTCATAAGCTAATTTGAAAATTTGATAATTCGGTGATTCGGTAATTCAGTAATTGGTTTGAGGATAGATAGAACTGGAGTTAGCACGAAGTGTAATAGAATTGAAAATTCACAGGTAAAAAAGAAGTTGAATTGAATTCACTATCTATTTTCAAATTTTCAAATCAATTAACTTTTAAATTAACTGAGACCATGCAAAAAATCCTTCTCCTCAAAAGCTTCTGAGTCGATGGAGAAATCATCGGCATCTAAGAACGCAGGGAATCGATCGCGGTAGGCTTGCAAAGCATTTGCGCTCAACTCGATTGTTTTGGTAGCTTCTACTCCTTCCACCGTAAAAATAAGATCGCCCTTCGGGCCAATGATGGACGACTGGCCATTGTATTCAATTCCATTTCCATCAATCCCAACCCGATTCACACCAACCGCATAGCTCAGATTTTCGATGGCTCTGGCCTTCAATAAGGTTTCCCAAGCAGTAGCTCGAACTACCGGCCAGTTGGCAACATAAATCAACAGATCGTAGGAAAGTTTTTTCAGCGATGGATTCCA
>JBGAUU010000042.1:0-36697 GCA_044228465.1 Cyclobacteriaceae bacterium | reverse complement strand
CGCAGACTTTATCTTTCTCTGACCGACACACGGGTAAATGACCTTGAATCTTTAAAAGATATTATTTTAAAAAATGATGGGAACCGAATCATTCGGGTGAAAGATGTTGCAGCCATTGAGATACAGGAACAGCAAGAATTTTTGATTATAAATGCCAATGGCAGTAATGCAGTACTTGTGGATCTCGTAAAACAACCCGGAATAAATCTTATCGATTTTGCCAAAGATGTTGAAGAAAAAGCAGACGAGGCGAGGAAAATCTTGCCGAAAGGCTATGACCTAAAGCCCTACTACAATCAAAGTGCATTCGTAGGGGATAGCATTGGTAGCGTTGTTAAAACAATCTATGAAGGGTTGATTCTTGCGCTGATTGTCATGATCATCTTCCTCCGTTCATGGAGATCAAGTTTAGTGGTAATGCTCACTATACCGGTAACAGTGGCTTTCACTATTCTCGTACTTTATCTTGCTGGCATAACGATCAACATCATGTCCTTGGGAGCTATTGCGGCTTCTATCGGACTTATTATTGATGATGCCATTGTGATTATCGAACAAATTTATCGAGGTCATGAAGATCATCCGGAGAAAGATCGTTTCACAGTTGTGAAGGAAGCTATACATGATTTGTTTCCTGCTATGATTGGCTCATCACTTGCAACCATTGTCATCCATTTTCCATTTCGATTAATGAGCGGACTGGCAGGAAGTTTTTTCAGAGAGCTATCGGATACTATGCAATTGACAATGATCACTTCCTTTTTAGTGACCTGGTTATTGTTGCCTGTGTTGCATCTTATGATTGGTTACAAAGCTTCGCTAAAATCACATAGTCATACTGAATCAGATTCTGTCAACCGTCTTAAATGGTTAACATGGTCTTTTAATAAGCCCGTTATTGCAATCCTGTTAGTGATTGGTCTCCCCACATCTGCTTGGTGGGCTTCTGGAAAACTGGAAACTGGATTTCTTCCTGAACTGGATGAAGGTACCATTGTGCTGGATTATATATCGCCAGCGGGAACTTCACTTGAGGAAACGGATGCGATATGTAAAGAAATTGAGAAGATCATTGACAAGAATCCTGATGTTGAATCCTATTCACGTAGAACAGGTATTCACATGGCGTTCAAAAGTGATCCCTCCAATATTGGCGATTATTCTATACAGCTAAGACAGAACAGAACCAAAACGACCGATGAAGTTATCAATGAGCTTCGCAAGGAAGTTGAGGCGAATGTAGTGGCGATGGAAGAAATATCGTTTGGACAACGCATTTCTGATTTGTTAGGTGACTTGATGAGTACACCTCAGCCCATTCAAATTAAGATATTCGGAGATGATTATAAGCTTTTAAAAGTATTTGCTGGAAGAACTGATACGCTGCTCCAACAGATACCAGGCATTGCTGATATTAATAATGGGTTGGTCACTGCCGGTCCTTCGATCATATTTGTTCCCAATCAGGAAAAACTAAGTTTGTATAAAATTTCTTTGGCTGACTTTCAAACACAGCTTACTGCCTACACAGCTGGGGTTCCCTTAGGACTTAACGCGAATGTAGCCATCCCCTCACCATTTCAGGCTGCTATGACCGGAGGTTTGCAAATCGGTCAGCTTCAAGATGGTGAACAAATGCGAAGGATACTACTACGGTTCACAAATTTTAAAGACAATGATCTTGAGCTACTTAAGCGACAATTGATCTTTTTGTCCGATGGAACTACAAGGCCCCTATCTTTTTTCTGTGATGTAAAAATCATACCCGGTGAAATTGAATATAGAAGAGAAGACTTGAAATCGGCAGTTATAGTCACAGCACGGTTAGAAAATCGCGACTTAGGAAGTGCCATTAAAGACATTCAAAAGAAACTGAGTGCAGAATTACCATTACCGCAAGGTTACACGATTGTATACGGTGGTGCATATGCAGAGCAGCAACAATCATTCAAAGAGTTGTTGACCATTTTGGCAATGGCCACTTTACTTGTGTTTGGTGTGATGATGTTTCTTTTCAAAGAATGGACAATATCTTTGTTGCTTTTATTTGTTTCCGTAACGGCTATTAGTGGTTGCATCATTGCCCTTTATATTGTCGGCATCCCATTAAATGTAAGTAGCTACACAGGCATCATTATGATTGTTGGAATTATTGCAGAGAATTCAATTTTTACTGTCAATCAGTTCCGTCAAAATATGAGAGTCTCCGGTGACGTAGATCAATCCATCAACTATGCCATAGCCTTGCGTATTCGCCCCAAGCTCATGACGGCAATCGGGGCCATTCTTGCCTTGATGCCATTGGCTTTGGGTATAGGCCTAGGTGCCCAAATGCAACAGCCTTTAGCTGTAGCAGTTATTGGAGGATTTATTGCAGGCCTTCCATTATTATTACTAGTTCTTCCAAGTTTTATGAGGGTATTGTATAAGAGACCGTAATTTTTTGGCAAGGCATGAGGAGAACCATTTAACCTGCGGGAGGCTACGGAATTGATCGGATTGTTTTCTACGATTCAAAAAATGAAAAAGTTGGCATTCCTAGTCGATGTCAATGAAAATAATTAACGCATCCGTACCATGTGATTTTAGTATCATTCGAGTTGTTGATCCTAAGAATCTTGGGCCGTTTATTGGGTACTTACTTCGTATAGCATTTTCTGCTTTATTTTTGTTTACTAATAATGGTATAAATGATTAACGAAGCGTTTAGTAAGTCTGTATTCTTTTTAGACAAAGAGGGTGTTTTCCTGTTGGCCTTCAGTTCCAATGGATTCTCAAAACACTTTCTTTTTTAGCAACTTCTTCTCACAAAACTATTCAGGAAGCACTTGTTTGCCTGCGCAATTTAAAGCAGCCCTTAAATTGATTCCTAGTATAGCTGAAGCCTTAAAAAGCCCAATTTTTGTTCAGAAAAGCCCATTTCTAGCTTTTTCAGCCTTTCCAAAGTCTATTCTACTTAGGTAATAGTCCATTTTACTTTGGTCCAGTCTAATCTTTCGTGAGAAACGACAAAAACACCCATTTTTGGCTCGTTTTTGCTTTAAAATGTAAAAAAGTGGAGTAAAGTGGTTGAAAGTGGTTGAAAAATGCTTACGTTTGTTTAGGAGAACTAAGACAACCACTACAGTCTATGACTTTCTTCACCAGCGAATACGAAAGTAAACTTGACGCCAAAGGCAGATTGGTGCTGCCATCGCGGATCAAAGCTCAGCTACCCACTACCAATGGGGAAGCGCAGGAGCTTGTCATCCGCAGAGGCTTCGAGCCATGCTTAATTGTCTATCCGATGGTGGAGTTCAAAAAAGTCTTCTCAAAAATTTCAGGTCTCAGCGAGTTCAACGAAGAGTATCGCAAACTCCAGCGAAACTTTTTGTCGGGGGTCGTAACGGTCGAGTTGGATAACAACGGCCGTTTCCTCATTCCCAAGAACATGCTTACGTATGCGCAAATTGACAAAGATGCGATGCTCGTAGGCACCGGAAGCAAAGTTGAAATCTGGAATCCTACCATCTATGAGAAGCAAATCATCCAAGACCCTAGTGAATTGTCGAAGCTCGCGGAGAAATTTTTGAACGAGTAACGATGTAGTCTCAGCCGAATGCCACAAGCTAAAGGCTCTAAGCTACAAGCCGATGTGATTTTTAAAGTAAACGAAACTTTAAAACTCGGAATTACGGATTCACAAATGAAATGCAAGCACGGTAAAGTTCATTGATAAACTTGAAGGAGAGTAAAGTTGCCTGAAGCCTGCAACTTGAAACCTGCAGCTTAAAGCTAAATAAAAGATGTACCACAGGCCGGTGATGTTAGAAGAGTGTATGGAGGGATTAGCTATTAATCCGGATGGTATCTATGTAGATGTCACCTTTGGCGGAGGGGGACATAGCTTGAAGATTTTGGAACAGTTACGAAACGGAAGATTGATTGCGTTTGACCAGGACGAAGACGCACGCAAGCAGTCCGAAAATATTCAAAGTCGTTCTTTTACATTTTGTCAGACCAATTTCAGGAACATGAAACAATACCTGAAGTTGAATGGAATCACCAAAGTAAATGGCATTCTGGCCGACCTCGGTATTTCATCGCACCAGATTGATTCGGCTGAGCGCGGATTTTCTACCCGCTTTGATGGCCCACTTGATATGCGGATGGATAAGAAGGGATCAAAAAGTGCCGCACGCATTTTGAATGAATATCCGGAAGCGAGCCTTCATAAAATCTTAGGCATGTATGGCGAAGTGAAGAATGCCAAAACACTAGCCGGATTGATTGTGCAGCAGCGTTCTGTAAAAAAGTTTGAGCGCATTCAGGATTTGATCGATTTGCTGAAGCCGATTGCTCCGAGAGGAAAAGAGTTTAAATACTATGCGCAGGTATTTCAAGCACTGCGCATCGAAGTAAACGAAGAGATGCAGGCATTGGAAGAATTTTTAAATCAGAGTGGCGAGGTGATGGAAAAAGGAGGAAGACTGGTGGTGATGAGTTACCACTCGTTGGAAGATCGGTTGGTGAAGAATTACATCAACTCCGGCAAAATGTATGGCGAAGTAGAGAAAGACTTTTATGGAAATAAGATTAAACCATTTGAAGCAATCAATCGAAAACCAATTGAAGCTTCAGAGGGAGAAGTAAACGAAAACAACCGCGCACGCAGTGCAAAGTTGCGAATAGCAGAAAAGATATAAAGCATCTCTAAAACTCCAACACCTTCTCTTGTGGAGAAGGGAAGGGGTTGAGGTGATAAGAAGGAATGTTTTAGTGATGCTTATAAAACAAAAAGAGCATGGAAAATAAGTTTAAAATCGAGCCGCCTCAAAAAACAAATGAGGCACGCGTGAAACCGGCAGCCAAGCCGGCCAGCAGCGGCAAGAGCTTATTTTCCGGATTGGAGAAGCGGCTCAAACTTGAAAGCTATTTTGAAGAAGGGTTTCCGGTGCAGTACCTGCCAAAAATTCTGTTTGTGGTGTTGCTCAGCTTGATCTACATCAGCAATACACACTACGCAGAAAAGACTACACGGCAAATTGATCGGGCACAAAGTGATGTAGAAGATTTGAGAGCTGATTTCACTACGCTGAAATCAGATGTGATGTTTGCCAGCAAACAAAGTGAAGTAGCCCGCAGAGTAAAACCATTGGGATTGAAGGAGAGCTTAAATCCTCCATTCAAAGTAATTGTAAAAGAGTAAAAGAAAAATAGATAGAGAAGTAGAAATGAATATCAAGCAGTCCATATTAGTAAGAGTTCGAGTCGCATTTTTGTGCGTGGTGGCTTTTGCTATTTGTGTAGCTGCTAAGATCGGTCACATTCAAGTAGTAGAAGGCCCTCAGTGGGAAAAGGTGAGCGAGAAAATCAACTTTGATTACCGCAAGATAAAAGCTACTCGTGGAAACATTTATTCGGACAATGGTAGCTTGCTCGCTACAAGTTTGCCATTCTACAAAGTTGCCATCGATCCTACTTTAGCTAAAGACGAAGTTTTCAAAAATGGAGTAGACTCTTTAGCATGGATGCTGTCACGTTATTACAAAGATCGATCGGCCAAAGAATACAAAGAGATGCTGAAAGATGCACGTGCTACCGGAAAGCAGTATCTGACTCTCAATCGCAAGCAAATCAATTATCAAGTTAAAAAAGAAATGATGAGTTGGCCCATCTTCCGTGAAGGTCGTTATCGTGGAGGTGTGATCTTTGAAAAAATGGATGTGCGCTACCGTCCATTTAGTAACCTTAGCCGAAGAACGGTTGGTTTTGTTAATGAAGATGGCAAGGGTGCCGGATTAGAGTATAGTTTCAACACCTCATTAGGAGGCCAAGATGGTGAAGCTCTTTTCCAAAAAATTGCGGGCGGATCGTGGATGCCAGTGTTTGATGGAAAGAATATCAAAGCCGTTGATGGATTGGATATTCAAACGACCATTGACATCAACTTGCAAGATGTGGCGGAGACTTCTTTATACAACGCCATGAAATCACACAATGCCGATGAGGGCACGGTGGTAGTGATGGAGGTGAAGACTGGTCACATCAAAGCGATTTCAAATTTGTCTGCCGATGGAAATGGTGGATTTCAGGAAGAGTTCAATCACGCAGTAGGCGGATCGTTTGAGCCTGGATCTACATTCAAGTTAATTACCATGATGGCACTGTTGGAAGATACCAACATTGAATTGACCGATACGATTAATACACACCAGGGCGAATACATGTTTTATAAGCGCAAAGTGACTGATCACGAAGAAGGTGGCTATGGGCGAGTTACTATTAAACGCGCATTCGAAGTTTCTTCCAACATCGCAATGGCGAAGTTGATTGATAAGCATTTTGGTACGAAACCATCTAAGTTTTTGGATTATGTAGATAATCTGAATTTATCGAAACCGCTGGGTTTGCAAATCACCGGAGAATCATATCCGAAAATCACCCGACCCAAAGACAAAAATTGGAGTGGTATTTCATTGCCTTGGATGGCATATGGATATGGTTTTGAAATTTCACCACTACATACTTTGGCGGTTTACAATGCCATTGCGAATGACGGTAAAATGATTAAGCCCATTTTTGTTACTTCCATTCAACAGGCAGATAATGTAAAGCAAGAATTTGAAACAGAAACGTTGAATTCAAAAATCTGCTCCGGCAAAACGTTGAATCAATTGAAGCTATTGTTGGAAAGTGTTGTTGAAAATGGAACTGCGAAGAACTTGAAGAACTCGTACTATCGCATTGCCGGCAAAACAGGAACCGCTCAGATTTTAAAAGATGGTCGTTACGAAAAGCGCTACATCACTTCGTTCGTTGGATATTTTCCGGCTCATGCTCCAAAATATTCAGCCATTGTTTTGATCAAAAATCCACGCGGTATTTATCAATATGGAAATAGCGTTGCGGGTCCTGTGTTCAAAGACATCGCGGATAATATTTATTCACGTGATATCAATTTGCATTCGGCTATGGAAAAGGCGAAAACACAAGAGCCTGGTGTATTTCCTACGATGCGTGCCGGAAAGCAAGAAGAACTTACCATGTTGGCAAATGAGTTGGGGGTTTCTAATCATGCTACCACAGAAGAAGAATGGGTGAAGACCAATAAAAATGGGAATGCTATTGTCTGGAAGAAAAATCCAATAGTGAAAGATCAAGTTCCGGATGTAACCGGCATGACTTTCCGCGATGCCATTTTCGTGTTGGAGAAAAATGGATTACGTGTGTCTTACGAAGGAAAGGGTAGAGTGGCAGCACAATCACTTTCACCGGGCACGCGCGTCAGCAAGGGTGCAAAAATATATTTGAGATTAAGTTAATGGCGTTACTAAAAGACATATTGTATCGAGTTCACATCACGGCTGCTTCCGGCAGTACCGATGTGGAGTTGACGTCCATTTGCTTTGACTCACGAAAAGTAAAAGCAGGAAGTCTATTCGTTGCGATTAAAGGCACACAATCCGATGGCCATGTTTTTATTGACAAGGCTGTGAGTTCCGGTGCCATCGCTATTGTTTGCGAAACACTTCCTGATACGATTTCAGATAAGGCTACTTTCATCACAGTGAAAGACAGTGCTAAGGCGTTGGGCATTATTGCTTCTAACTTCTACGGAAACCCTTCTGCAAAACTGAAATTGGTAGGCGTTACAGGAACGAATGGTAAAACTACCGTAGCAACCTTATTGTATAAATTATTTTCAAGCCTTGGGTATCGTTGCGGAATGTTATCCACAGTTGTGAATAAAATTGTTGATAACGATATACCTTCTACACATACCACTCCTGATCCAATTCAGATTAATGAGTTGTTAGTAAAGATGCTAGAGGCCAACTGCACACATTGCTTCATGGAAGTGAGCTCACACGCAGTAGCGCAAGGACGAATTGAAGGATTACAATTTATAGGGGCGTTGTTTACCAATATTACACATGATCACCTGGATTACCACCGTACATTCGAAAGTTACATCCGCGCTAAAAAAGGATTTTTTGACGGTTTGTCATCTGATGCTTTTGCTCTCGTAAACAGCGATGACAAGCGCGGCATGGTGATGTTGCAAAATACCAAAGCGCAAAAGAAAACACTTGCGCTGAAGAAGATGGCCGACTTCAAAGCGAAGATCATCACCAATTCCATGGAAGGATTGGAGTTGGAGATTGGTGATCGCAATGTGTGGTTCAAGTTGATTGGCGACTTCAATGCGTATAATCTGTTGACAGTTTATGGCGCAGCTTGTTTAATGGGTGAAGACCCTGAAATGGTTTTGATGAAATTATCAGCACTCACCAGCGCACCCGGACGATTTGAGTTGGTGATGCCCGGATCAAAATTCACGGCCATTGTAGATTATGCTCACACCCCCGATGCATTGAAGAATGTGTTGGAGACGATTGAACATTTTCGTACAGGACAGGAACAAGTAATTGCAGTGATTGGCTGTGGAGGTGATCGTGATAGAACGAAGCGCCCGCTGATGGCTGCGGTAGCATGTAAGTATTCTAATAAAGTGATTTTCACTTCGGATAATCCGCGCAGTGAAGATCCGGTGGAGATCATCAAAGAAATGCAAACCGGAGTTGGCCCAACGGATGCTAAGAAAACACTGGTGATGGTGGATCGCGAGGAAGCTATCAAAACCGCCTGCATGTTGGCAAAGGAAAAAGACATTATTATCGTAGCCGGCAAGGGCCACGAAAATTATCAGGAGATCAAAGGAATAAAACATCCTTTTGATGATAAGGAAGTATTGACACGAATGTTAAAAATGTTTGCGATTTAATGCTGTACTATTTATTCGACTATATCGAAAAAAACTTTGACTTCCCCGGTGCCGGATTGTTTCAATACATCTCGTTCCGTGCCGGTGTGGCTGCTATCCTTTCCTTGTTGATCACCATCACCTACGGAAAGAAATTGATCAACTTCTTGCGTAAGAAGCAAGTAGGCGAAGACATCCGCGACTTAGGATTAGAAGGTCAGATGCAGAAGAAGGGTACGCCTACCATGGGAGGTATCATTATCATCGCAGCCATTTTGATTCCTACTTTGCTAATGGCGAAGTTGGATAACGTATATATTATTTTGTTAGTCGCTACTACTATTTGGTTGGGGCTGATCGGATTTTTGGATGACTATATAAAAGTGTTCAAGAAGAACAAAGAAGGTTTGGCCGGACGATTTAAAATTGTTGGGCAGGTTTCCATCGGATTGATTGTTGGTCTTACTCTTTACTTTAATGAGAACGTAGTCGTGCGCGAGAAGACGGCTCCAGCAGTAGCGAGTGTTGAAGTAGCTCCAATCCCTGCAGATGTGAAATCTGAATATGATGTGAAGTCTACAAAGACTACCGTACCATTTTTAAAGAACAATGAATTTGACTACAGTACATTGATCTCATGGTGGAATCCGGATTACACGTGGATCGTGTACACACTGCTTGTCATTTTTGTAATCACTGCGGTTTCCAACGGAGCGAATATCACGGATGGTATTGATGGATTGGCAGCAGGCACTTCGGCTATTATAGGACTCACGCTCGCGATTTTCGCTTACCTGTCTGGTCGTGTAGACTTCAGTACGTATCTCAATATTATGTACATCCCCAACTTAGGAGAGTTGGTAATTTTCTGTACGGCATTCGTGGGTGCATGTCTAGGATTTTTGTGGTACAACTCGTATCCGGCACAAGTGTTCATGGGTGACACGGGTAGTCTTTCATTGGGTGGAATCATTGCTGTATTGGCATTAGCCGTGCGAAAGGAGTTAATGATTCCGGTTCTTTGCGGAATTTTCTTTGTGGAGTTACTCTCGGTGATGCTACAGGTTTCATATTTCAAATACACCAAGAAAAAATATGGAGAGGGGAGAAGAATTTTGTTGATGTCACCTTTGCATCATCATTACCAAAAGAAACAAATACACGAGTCAAAAATTGTAACCCGTTTTTGGATTGTAGGAATTTTATTGGCGATAGTGAGCTTGGCCACATTGAAGCTGAGATGATTTGAAAATTTGGAAATGAGGCAATTTGGAAATGATTTAATACGAGTAGTAAAAGAATAAATGAGTAAACGCGTAGTCATATTAGGAGCAGGAGAGAGCGGAACGGGCGCAGCTATTTTAGCTAAGGCGAAGGGCTTCGATGTTTTTGTGTCTGACTACGGTGCGATCAAAGAGCAGTACAAAGCGGAATTGCAACAGCATCAGATTCCATTCGAAGAGAATGGTCATACGCATGATGCGATATTAAATGCATCGTTAATTATAAAAAGCCCGGGCATTGCAGAGAAAGTTGAAATTATAAAGAAGGCGCGAGCAGCAGGAATTGAGATTATCGATGAACTTGAATTTGCGTATCGATACATTCATGGAAAAGTGATTGCCATTACCGGTACCAACGGAAAGACAACGACAACGCTATTAACCTACCATCTGCTTCAGTCAGCAGGATTGAAAGTAGCGTTGGCCGGAAATGTAGGAGAGAGCCTTGCTCGAAAAGTTGCAACCGAGAAGCACGATTGGTATGTAGTGGAGATCAGCAGCTTTCAATTGGATGGAACAAAAACATTCCGACCTGCGATCGGCATTTTGCTCAATATTACACCCGATCATTTAGATCGCTACGAGTATCAGATGCAGAACTACATCAACTCGAAGTTTCAATTAATTCAATCGATGCAGTCGGCAGACCATTTTATTTATTATGCCGATGATACTGTAGTTTCAAATGAAGTGAAACAGAAGTCGAGCGTGCCGCAGCAAGTGAAGGTGTCGCTGCAAACGAAGACCGATGCTTATTACGATGGTGCGAAAATGAATTTTTCTGTCAACGGTGTTTCGTTTGGTATCGCTCAATCTGAAACTACCTTGAAAGGTCCACATAATCTGATCAACACATTGTCGGCTGTTTCGGCTGCGTTGCTGGCTGGTGTTTCTGAGCAGGCGATTCGTCAGGGGTTGAAGACATTTGTAAATGCTCCTCATCGGTTGGAGTCAGTAGCAGTTATCAATGGAGTGGAGTTTGTAAATGATTCAAAAGCCACCAATGTGGATTCGGTGGTGTATGGTTTGGGAAGTTATCAAGGACCGCTCATCTGGATTGCCGGAGGTATTGATAAAGGAAATGACTACACGCTGATTGAAGATCAGGTAAAACAAAAAGTGCGTGTGTTGATTTGCCTTGGCAAAGACAATGACAAATTGAAGAAAGCCTTTGGCGGAAAAGTGAAAGAGATTTATGAAACACAAAGCGTGAAGGAGTCAGCGCAATTGGCATTACGCGTTTCACAAAAAGGCGATGTGGTTTTGCTGTCACCGGCCTGCGCGAGTTTTGATCTTTTTAAAAATTATGAAGACCGTGGAAAACAATTTAGAGAGGCGGTGTTGGAGTTAAGTGAATCGGTGAAAAGAAGTCAGAAGTCGGAAGTCTGAATTCAGAATAGATTGGAAAAGAAAAAACCGGCTCAGACATTTAAAGACTTGATCGTGTGGCAGAAGGCTCACGAATTGGTATTGGGTGTGTATAAAATGACGAAAGCTTTTCCAAAAGAAGAGTTGTACGGAACCACATCGCAGGTAAAGAGATCTTCTGTATCCGTAGCAGCAAACATCGCTGAAGGATTTAAGAAGAAGGGGAAAGCCGATAAGTTACGTTTCTTTAACATAGCTCAAGGCTCGTTATCTGAAACAGAGTATTATTTGATTTTGGCGAAGGACTTAGAATATTATGAAACAACAAAATTAATGGAGTTAGCTGTTGAAGTTGGAAGATTATTGGAATCGTATATAAAGGCGATTGAAAATAATTCTGACTTCTGAATTCTGACTTCTAAATTCTTTAAAAGATTATGCGCTTAAGTACTATAAAAGAATGGGCTGATAAAAACCTGCAAGGCGACAGAGTGATCTGGGCTGTGGTGTTTGCTCTTTCTTTGATCAGCATTTTGGTGGTGTATAGTTCCATTGGAACGCTCGCTTACAAACGTACAACTAGCACTGAATCGTTTTTGATGAAACACACCTTCATGGTGTTTTTGGGATTAGCATCAATGTGGATCGCTCACAAGATCGACTATCGGTACTATTCAAAAATTTCCCGACTCGCTTTATGGGTGAGCGTTCCGTTGTTGATTTATACATTCAAGTTTGGTACGAGCCTAAACGAAGCATCTCGTTGGATCACCTTACCGATCATCAATACATCGTTTCAGCCATCAGATTTTGCCAGCTTGGCATTGATCATCAACTTGGCCGCTATGCTTTCGAAGAAGCAGCAAAATATTGACGACATTAAAGAAGCATTAATTCCAATGTTGATCTGGTGCGGTGCGATTTGCGGATTGATCGCGCTGACGAATTTTTCAACAGCGATTCTATTGTTCGCTACGTGCATGTTGATCATGTTCATCGGTCGCGTGCCGGTGCGTTACTTGGCCATGTTGATCCTGATTGGTCTGTTATCAGGAACAGCCGGACTCTATTTCGGCCAGCGCTTCGACACTGCGATCAGTCGCGTAAAAGATTTTTATGCGTATGTGATGCATCAAAAAGAATTGCCCTTTCAAGCAAAGCATGGTCGTATTGCAATTGCCACCGGTGGATTGTTTGGCAAAGGCCCGGGTAACAGCGAACAGCGAAATATTTTACCACACCCGTATTCTGATTTTGTGTACGCGATTGTGATTGAAGAATATGGCGTGATAGGAGGAGTATTCGTGCTCGTACTCTATTTGATATTACTGCATCGAGGGATGAAAGCAGCCTACAACAGCGAGCGCGCATTCGGAGGGCTCCTCTCGGCAGGATTGAGTTTTGATTTGGTTTGTCAGGCGATGGTGAACATGGGCGTAGTGGTTGGCCTTGGTCCCATCACCGGACAGCCATTGCCATTGATTAGTATGGGAGGAACCGCGATGGTCTTCACCGGTTTGTCGGTAGGTATTATTTTAAGTGTGAGTCGTGGTGAACAAGAAGAGAATTGGGGACAGGGAGCGAGTGAGAAATTAGAAACGGACGAAGCGAAAGAAAAAGAGGTGGAAGTGAAAGCAGCGTAATAATTCGATGATTCGGCAATTCGTTGATTCGATAATTTGAAAATTGGATAGCCGTAAAGGAATAAAGAGTAAAGAACATAAGAATAAATGAAGGAAAGTTGAAAGTAGAGAAACCATATCGTATCATCATTAGCGGAGGCGGCACCGGAGGACATATCTTCCCGGCACTGGCTATTGCCAATGAATTTAAGAGACGCTATGCGGATGCGGATATTCTTTTTGTAGGTGCAGAAGGAAGAATGGAGATGACGAAAGTGCCTGAGGCTGGCTATAAAATTGTCGGACTCTGGATCAGCGGACTGCAGCGTAAGCTGACACTTTCCAATTTGTCGTTTCCGTTCAAGTTGGTTTCAAGTTACCTCAAAGCAAGTAGCCTCATCAAAAAGATTAGGCCGCATGCGGTAATTGGAACAGGAGGTTATGCGAGTGGCCCGATTATGTTGGCCGCCACCAAGGCTGGAATTCCTTCTTTGATACAAGAGCAGAATTCGTATGCCGGATTAACCAACAAGCAGTTGGCTCAAAAGGCCGGACGTATTTGTGTCGCGTACTCGGGCATGGAAAAATATTTTCCGGCTTCGAAAATTGTTTTCACCGGCAATCCGGTACGAAAAGATATTATCGATCTGGAGTCGAAGCGGGAGAAAGCGTTGGCGCATTTTGCTTTTAACTCTTCGGAACGTACGCTTCTCATTTTAGGCGGAAGCCTTGGCGCGCGTACGATCAACGAAAGTATTTTGGCAGGAATCGATCAATTGATTGATGCACACATTCAAGTGATTTGGCAAACAGGCAAATTGTATTACGAGGGAATCAAAGCGCAAATTGAACACAAAGATTTAAGACGCATACGCGTAGTTGATTTTTTGAAGCAAATGGATTTAGCGTACGCAGCTTCCGATGTAGTGATCTCGCGTGCGGGTGCATTGGCCATCTCTGAGTTGTGCATTGCCAAGCGTCCCACCATCCTGGTGCCTTCGCCAAACGTAGCCGAAGATCACCAAACAAAAAATGCAATGGCCTTAGTCAACGAAGATGCTGCACTGATGGTGAAAGATGTAGAGGCGAAAAATACATTGGTAAGCGAGGCGCTGAAATTGGTGTATGACGAACCTCTCGCTGAAAAGCTGAGCATCAATATTGGCAAGTGGGCAAAGCCCCAAGCCACAGAAGATATAGTAGATGAAATTGAAAAACTGATTGGAATAACAAGTGAAGTTAGAGCAATACGATAGCGTTTATTTCCTCGGCATAGGTGGGATTGGCATGAGCGCCATCGCGCGTTGGTTCAGGCACAAGGGCATGAAAGTGGCCGGCTATGATCGCACGCCTACACCACTCACACACGAGTTGTTGGAAGAAGGAATGGAAATTCATTTCGAAGATCGCATTGAAATGATTCCCGGATACATCACCAAAGAAAAAACATTGGTCGTGTTCACGCCTGCTATTCCTAAAAATCATGTGGAGCATGCGTATTTGAAAGAGAATGGTTTCACGATACTCAAGCGCTCAGAAGTATTAGGATTGCTAACCAAGAGTTACAAAACTATTGCCGTTGCAGGAACGCACGGGAAGACAACGACTTCTTCTCTGATCGCACATATTATCAAATCAGCAGGTATTAACATGGTTGGATTTTTAGGTGGTATCACGACCAACTACGATTCGAACTTGGTGATGCACGGAGAAGTAAATGAAAAAACGCTGGTGGTGGTAGAGGCCGATGAGTTTGATCGTTCTTTTTTGCGCTTATTTCCGGAGATAGCGGTGGTGACTTCAGCGGATGCGGATCATTTAGATATTTATGGAGATCATGCGAGCATGCTCACCTCGTTCCGCGATTTCATGAAGCAGATTAACGCGAACGGAAGTTTGATTGTACATGAGTCGATTGAATCGCTCACAGAAGGAATAACCGTTTCGAAAGAAACGTATGGTATGAGCCGGGGACAATTTTTTGCCGGCAACATAACCGCCAATGGCGGATTTTTTGAATTTGATCTTCACGGCTTTGGAACGAAGATCGAAAAAATTCAGCTCGGTGTCCCTGGTTTTCATAACATGGAAAATGCCATTGCTGCTACATTGGTAGCGCTCAAGTTAGGCATTAGCGAAAAAGTAATTCGCGAAGCGTTGCATTCATTCAAAGGTGTGAAGCGCAGATTCGAATTCATCATCAAACGAGATGATCTGGTGTACATTGATGACTATGCGCATCACCCACGTGAGATTGAAGCATTTTTAACTTCACTCAAGTCGATGTATGCAGGTAAAAAATTGACAGTGATTTTCCAGCCGCACTTGTTTACACGCACGCGCGACTTTGCAGAAGGCTTTTCAAAAAGTCTGAGCATTGCCGATGAAGTGTTGCTGATGGATATTTATCCGGCTCGCGAAGAACCGATTCCGGGTGTTACTTCGGATATGTTGTTTGCGAACATCACGAGTCCAGTGAAGATCCGTTGTGAAAAGAAAGATGTGTTGGAAAAGTTGGAAGACCTAGACGTAGAAGTAGTCGCAACAGTAGGTGCCGGAGACATCGACACGTTCGTGAAGCCGATTAAAGAAATGTTGTTGAAGAAGTAAGAGAAAATGAAAACGAAGTTTAGCATACGCAAAGAAATTAAAGTGGCAGTAGCGATACTCAGCTTGTTTTTTCTGATTGCCTTCAGTGAACGAAAGCAAGGCGGAGCCGTGTGCAAGGATATTGTGGTGGAGTTGGATAATCTGAGCGAGAATCATTTTCTGGATGAGGCAGATGTGTTGCATTTGGTGGAAGGAAGCGGAGAACCAGTGAAAGGAGTAGGCATTAACCGGATTAAACTGAAGGAGATTGAAAAGAAGTTGAAGTACGATAAACACATTTTAGATGCAGAACTCTTTGGCGATTTGAAAGGAAACCTGATCGTGAATGTAGAGTTGCGCAGACCGATCGCGCGCATTGTGCAAAGCGATGCACCTGATGCCTACATTGCTGAAGATGGTGTGATCATGCCGGTATCTGAGAAGTACACAGCGCGTGTAGTGCTAATCAGCGGAGCAGTGAAGCAATTGTTGGAGAGCGAAGACCTGAACAGCACAGAGGAGGGCAAACAGTTAATGGCAATGATTGAGTTTATTAATGATGACCCTTTTTGGAAAGCACAGGTAGCTCAATTGGATATTCAGAAGAACGGTAAAGTAGTCATCTACCCACAAGTAACAGGGCAGTTGGTGGAGTTTGGAAAGCCGGAGAATTTGGAAGTGAAGTTTAAGAAGCTGATGGTTTTCTACAAAGAGATTTTGCCCACACGCGGCTGGACCCGCTACGAGCGCGTGAATTTGGAATACGAAGGGCAGGTTGTGGCGGAATGAAAAAAAAGAATTTAGAATATTGAATTCAGAATTCAGAATGAAGATTGAAAAAAGAAAATGAAATAAGAATGTAAATAGTAATAAAGAGGCATAATACGAATTCTGAATTCTGACTTCGGTATTCTGACTTCTTAAAAATAAAGCGATTGTAAACAACCACTAAACATAAAGAACACCATGGAACACGAGAAAATAGTAGTAGGATTAGACATCGGCACAACGAAGATTTGTGCGATTGTTGGCCGCCAGAATGAATTTGGCAAGTTGGAGGTATTGGGTATGGGCAAGGCCGAATCAGAAGGAGTGATTAAAGGAATTGTAACGAACATAGATAAAACTGTATTCGCCATTGAGAAGGCAGTAAAAGAAGCAAGCGACATGAGCGGCATCGACATTGGTGTGGTGAACGTGGGTATTGCAGGGCAACACATTCGCAGCTCGATCCACCACGGCAGCATCACGCGCATGTCCAATGAAGACGAGGTGAGCATTGAAGATGTGAATCGTCTGACGGAAGATATGTATCGCATTGTGATTCCACCGGGAAGTGAGATCATTCATGTGATGCCACAAGATTATACCGTGGATTACGAGGAAGGCATCAAAGATCCGGTAGGTATGAGTGGCGTGAAGCTGGAAGCAGACTTCCATATCATCACGGCACAAACCAGCGCGATCAACAACATCAACAAGTGTGTGCGCAGAGCAGGTTTGGAAATTCAGGATTTAATTTTGGAACCACTTGCTAGTAGCATCGCGGTATTGAGTGAGGAAGAAAAAGAAGCCGGTGTTTGTTTGATTGACATCGGTGGTGGTACTACGGATATCGCGATCTTCCACGACAGCATCATTCGCCACACGGCTGTGATTCCTTTCGGAGGAAATATTTTGACAACTGATATTCAACATGGCTTGATGGTGATGGCGAAACAAGCCGAGCAGTTGAAGACACGTTTCGGCAAAGCGATTGCAGAAGAGGCAAGCCCGAATGAGATTGTTTCGATTCCCGGAATTCGCAATAGAACAGCGAAAGAAATTTCGGTGAAGAATCTTTCGAACATCATTCAGGCGCGCATGGAAGAAGTGATTGAAATGGCGCACGCAGAAATCATCAGCTCCGGTTATGAGAATCGCCTCGCAGGTGGTATTGTGATTACCGGTGGTGGTTCACAGCTGAATTCATTGAAGCAGTTGGTTGAATACATGACAGGTATGGATGCGCGCATCGGTTATCCGAATGAACACCTCGGCAAGAGCAAATTGGAAGTTGTAAAAAGCCCGATGTATGCCACGGCAGTCGGATTGGTGCTCTCGGGATTCCGTTCGCTGGATGAACGCGAAGAGCGCTACAAAGAAGCCAAAGAAAATCAGAAGGTAGTGAAGGTGAAGAAAGAAAAACCAAATCCGGCTTCTGACTTTTTCTCGAACATCTTGAATAAGACGAAGGGCTTGTTGATTGATGACTTGAGTGATAAAAACGAATACTAATTTGAAAATTTGAAAATTTGATGATTTGATGATTTGATGATTTGATGATTTGAAAATAAAGTTGCTTACGATGAAAGATGAGATGAGTAAATGAGTGCGCACTGCGGCAGGGATTGAAGCGAAAAGCCCGCATCCCCGATACGCAAAAGAAAGCTGGCGGGGGAGGACTTGTAGCGGAAAGCCCGGCAGCCGCCATAATGTGACCGCCCAAATGGGATTTACGATTTTTGATTTACGATTTTTTTGATTTTATAAAACTAAAAAGAACAACCACTAAATAACCAATATCATGTTTGAACCAATAAACGGATACAAATTTGATCTCCCCAAACACCACAAGTCGATCATCAAAGTGATTGGCGTTGGTGGCGGAGGTAGCAATGCAGTCAACCACATGTTTCGGCAAGGCATCAAAGATGTCGAGTTTGTGGTGGCGAATACAGATTTGCAAGCGCTGAACAGCAGCCCGGTGCCTTATAAACTTCAGCTGGGTGTAAACCTGACGGAGGGACTTGGCTGCGGTGCGAACCCTGAAGTGGGACGCGCGGCTGCGCTTGAAAGTAAAGACCAGATTCGTGAGATGCTGGCCGGTACTAAAATGGTTTTTGTAACTGCGGGGATGGGTGGTGGCACCGGTACAGGTGCTGCCCCTGTCATAGCTAAAATAGCCAAGGACATGGACATCTTAACGGTGGGCATTGTCACACTTCCTTTCTCCTTTGAAGGGAAGAAAAAATTGGCACAAGCAGACTTGGGTATCGAAGCATTCCGTGCGAGCTGCGACACGGTGCTGGTGATTCTCAACGACAAGCTGCGTGAAATTTATGGCAACTTATCCATCGGCCAGGCATTTGGCGAAGCGGATAATGTGCTGACGACTGCCGCCAAAGGCATCGCTGAGATTATCACCTTAGCGGGATATGTGAACGTAGACTTTCAAGATGTGCGCACCGTGATGTTGAATGCAGGTGCAGCCGTGATGGGTACTGCCGAAACACGTGGCGATACGCGCGCGATCAAAGCAGCACAACAAGCGTTGGCTTCTCCGCTGTTGGATAACCATGACATCATGGGGTCGAAGAAAATTTTGCTTTCGATTATCTCCGGTGAGGAAGCTGAATTGCAAATGGATGAACTCACAACTATCACAGAATACATTCAACAACAAGCGGGCGATGATGCCGAAGTAATTTTCGGTCATGGTGTGGATTCTGCTTTGGGCGATCGCATCCGCGTGACGGTGATCGCAACCGGTTTTGTAACGGAGACAAAAGTGGTGAAGAAGGAAGAGAAGAAAGTGCACGAGTTAGATCGCACACAGATTTCATTATTTGACTCGGTGGATAACTCGGTCAATCAACGCGGTGGTGATTTGGAACTGAAGGTGAAAGGTGAAGTGAATAAGACAGAGGAGAAACCGATGATGCCGATTGATCAGCCACAAGAGCGCCCGGTACAGCAACCGATGGAGCGCCCTGTGTTGAAGACACCGATCAAAGAAGAAACACCTGAGAAAGAAGAGCCGAAGCGTGAGGAGCGTGCGTACACGTTCACATTGTTTGATAAAACAGAGAACACCAACTCCAACTCAATCGATGATGAAGAAGGCGAGAATGGATTGTTTGCCGAAGACGATGAGTTTCAGATTGGCAGAGAAGTGTCGGCAGATCAGGTGATTAATGATGACGGCTTGATGGAGGTACGCAGAACACGCGAACGCTTAGAGCAACAAGCACGCGAGCGCAGAGAGAAATTGAAAGCGGCACGCAAGCAAGAGATGACCAAAGAGGAGTTCAACGAGAAGTGGACGTTGCCGGCTTACTTGCGCAGAGGCGTGAAGATGGACAATGTTCCCCACTCATCGGAGCAATTTATTTCGCGCTATAACTTAAATGACGACAATAACTTGTTGGGTAACAATAAGTTTTTGCATGATAATGTGGATTAGAAAGTAGTTAAAAGTTGATAGTTAAAAGTTAAATGGCCTCTGATTACAATGAACGATTAACAATTAACGGATAACTTAAAAGACATGGCACATCCGGTATGACTGGTTTTACTCCATTCGTAGTGGTTGTTGGTGGTAAATATTTTTTGCCGATACCGGAGTGCCTTCTTAAGACCAGACTTTTGAATTGCTGTTTTTATTTTTTTCAGCGTTCTGGTCGGGATTTTTTTAGGTGAAAAAAGAAGCCCAGCTTAACCGGCCGGGCTTCTTTGTTTTATAGTGATTTACTTTATCAGGAAGGATTATTGCTATTTGCCTTCGCAGTATCGCGTGTATTTTTCTGAACGGCAATAGCAGCGAATAAACTCAGCATAAACGACATGGCATAAAATCCTTTCTCACTGAGCGTGAGCGTAGCATTCCACAGGCCAATAATCAGCAATACAATTGCCAGAATGGTAGAGAACCACGCGAGGCCGTAGTAGATATTGGTCACGGGAATTCCTTCCATTTGGTCGCGCACTACTTTTTGCAATGATACAGCTGAGAAAAGTCCATACATGAGAATGGTAAAGTAGTATCCTTTTTCATTGAGCAGCATTTCGGCATTCCATAACCCAACAAGGTAAGATATCATACCGGCAAGGAGTGCAATCCACGATGCTGCAACAAAGGCACTGGACGGAGCTTGATTATTCATAGTTTATTTTTTAGTGATTCGATTACTAAGGCAAATCGATTGGCCATTATTAGGTGATTTCCACCCGTCAATAATACAGAATATATTCCTACAACGAAAACCAACAGAAACCTGTATCTTCGAAACATAAAATTGAAATCCAATTATCATGAATAAAAAGATCCTGTATTTCACCTTTCCGGTGATTTTGTTAGTGGCCATTTATTTTATGGGCCCTACGCCTGCCAAGCCTGTCTACGATCCTGCCATGCCAACTGTGCCACAAAATGCAGAGGAGTTAGAAAAATATGTGGCGTTGCAAGAAAGCAAGCATCAATTGAAACCGGATAATGAGGCCCGAATTATTTGGGCAGACAGTTCCAGAAAGAAAACACCGTACAGTGTAGTGTACATTCATGGTTTTTCTGCGAGTCAGGAAGAAGGAGATCCGATTCACGAATCATTCGCAAAGAAGTTTGGATGCAATTTGTACTTAGCGCGCATGGCCGACCATGGTGTAGACACAACCAATCAGCTTTTATATTTTTCACCCGATCGTTGGTGGGCAAGCAGCAAAGAAGCATTGGCCATTGGCAAAGCACTCGGTGATAAAGTGATTTTGATGAGCACTTCCACCGGAGGCACCATGTCAATTATGTTGGCTGCGGCATATCCGCAAGATGTATACGCGATGATCAATATGTCACCGAATATTGAAATCAATGATCCTAACGCCTGGTTACTCAATAACCCTTGGGGTTTGCAAATAGCGCGGCAAGTGATTGGTGGTGACTCGCGTGTATTCCCTCCCGATTCTTTAAAGGACAAATACTGGAATAACAACTACCGTTTGGAAGCTGTGGTGCAATTGCAGGAGTTGGTGGAATCCGCGATGACTGCAGAGACTTTTAAGAAAGTTACTTGTCCATCGCTAACACTCTATTATTATAAAAGTGAGACCGAGCAAGACCCTACTGTGAAGGTGAGTGCGATGAAGGCGATGAATGAACAACTCGGAACTCCTGCCGATATGAAAGTGATGGTTGCTATCCCGGGCGCAGGTGGCCATGTGTTAGGCTCGCATGTAGTTTCAAAAGATTTGCCCGCGGTACAACAGGCAGCGGAGAAATTTGCCAGAGAGAAACTAGACATGAAATCCGATTATGGCTTGCGCCCGATGACACTGAATGAGTATAAAGCAAGTGTGGAAACCAACCCGGCCAATGAGTTAGTGGACTTGGAAAAATTTATTCCTGGAGTGGTGTTAGATATTAAATATGCGACAGAAGACAACTTCACTAAGTCTAAAATTTATAAGAGTGCAAGAGCCTTTGCGCGCAAGCCGGTCGCACAGGCATTGTTAAAAGCACAAAAGGAATTTAATAAACTTGGTTACGGAATTAAAATCTTTGATGGCTATCGCCCTTATTCAGCAACCGTAAAATTTTATGAAGTAATGAATGGCGATACCACTTATGTGGCCAGTCCGTACAAAGGTTCGCGGCATAATCGCGGTTGTGCGTTGGATATGACCATTTTTTATTTGAAAACGAAAACTGATTTAACCATGCCCACTGCGTACGATGCACCGCAGAAAGAATCATGGCCTACAGAGCCGGTGAGCGATCCGGTAATTCGCAAAAACAGAGAGACATTGATATCCGTGATGGAGCGCAATGGCTTTAAAGTGTTTAGTACCGAGTGGTGGCATTTTGATTTTGTAGGATGGCAGAAGTTCGCAGTGATGAATATTGATTTTGAGGAGCTGAATTGATGTGGTGGAATAGTGAAGATCAGCCGGAAGAGGAGTAAGATTAGCCTGATCCTGCCGGCTCATTCCTTTCGACAAGCCTATTATAAAAGCAATTATTAATTGTTACTTTTACTTAAGGAGTGAAGTGCTGTTATAAAAACAAGCATTGGCTTCGATAACCCCACTTAGTAGTAGCATGAAGCAGTATTTTTTTAAAGACATTTCAGTTTGTGAAATGTGTGGTGATCCAACAACGAATCACAAAGTGCTAGGTCAGCGATTGAATAAAACCCAAGGATTTCGTGCAAAGAAAGCAACCGGTATCTCGGTAAGTGTAGTGAAGTGTACAAATTGTCAACTGATTTATTCTAATCCACAACCCATTCCTTCTGATCTACAAGATCATTATGGCACGCCTCCCGAAAATTATTGGAAGGATGAGTACTTTGTTTTGCAACCAGACTATTTCTCTACTCAGATCGATACCGCTAAACAATTGTTGAAACGCGAAACAAACATTAGGGCTTTGGATATTGGCGCGGGCTTAGGCAAGGCAATGATTGCCATGCAAAGCGAAGGATTTGATGTATATGGCCTCGAGCCGTCTGTGCCTTTTTATGAGCGGGCAATTTCAAAAATGAAAATTGATTCGACTAAACTGAAACTCGGTGCAATGGAAGAAATGGAATATGAAGATGCATATTTTGATTTCATTTCTTTTGGAGCTGTATTTGAGCATTTGTATGAGCCTTCCAAGTGTTTAGAGAAGGCGCTGAGATGGTTAAAACCTAATGGTATTGTTCATATAGAAGTACCTTCTTCCAATTGGCTGATCGGCAAATTTGCCAACTTATTCTATCGTTTGTCGGGAACAAATTATGTTACGAATCTGAGCCCCATGCATGCGCCATTTCACTTATATGAATTTGGTCTGGAGTCATTTCAGAAGCTGGCGCCAGCCTTGCATTATGATGTAGAGAAACATTATTTCGATGTTTGTTCGGTTTATCATTTTCCAAAAGTATTACATCCACTACTGCATCGATACATGAAAGCAACGGATACCGGAATGCAATTGACAGTTTATCTTCGTAAGAAGTAAGAGTGATTCTTTGCTTATTTGATTAAGCAACCTAATTAATCACAAATCGAATTTCAATTTTTAATTAAGATTAAATAAATACACTCAATTCAATTAACTTTCCGCCACTTCTCCTCTTGCAAAGCCCACCGTTTCACGGTACACTTGCGGAGATACATCGGCATTCGTGCGGAAGAATCGACTAAAATAGTGCTCATCTTCATATCCTAACTCATACGCAATTTCTTTTACTGTTTTTTTGGTGAGGTACAATTCGCGTTTGGCTTCAATGATGATGCGCTCAGAAATTAATTCAGTAATGGTTTTGTTAAAGTAACTCTTCGTGATTTTAGCCAACGCTTTGGCGGAGATGTGAAGCGCATCAGCATATTCGCTCGCTGAGTGTTTTTTGCGAAAGTCTTTTTCAATCGCATCTTTCAAGCTCTGCAACACAAACGGTTCTTTCAAATCGGTAGTGAATTCTGCTGCTGCCGGTAGTTGCTCCGCTTTTAAGCGAGAGGTGGTGATCAGAAATATTTTTAAATAAGAGACCAGAATTTCGTATTGTGCCAATGCTGTATTTTTCATCTCCAGTTTCATTTGCCCAATCAACATCGACAAAGAAGCAGCTGTTGATGCATCAATCACCAAGAATGGTGGCTGATAAATGTTGTTAAACAAAATGCCGTTACACGCCACTTCCGCATGATGTTTATGAATGCAGAAGAAATCTGGATGGAAGTGTATAGCAACTCCTTTCAATTGTTTTCCCGAAAACATAAAAGGCTGGTACGGAGAAAACGCAAACAGGCTGTTGCTATTGAAATCATACGTAGAAAAGTCGGCTTTGAGTTCTCCGCTTCCATCTGTTATCCAGATCAACGAATAATAGTTGTTCCGTTGCACATGATCGAAATAGCTGCCATCCTCAAAAGATAAAATTTTAAAAGCCAATGATCCGGTCGAGGGATTGACGAGTGTAAGTGAATGTGGATTTTCCATGGATTAGGCCGATCGCTTTTTAAGTTCTTCTTCTAACTGCCGAATGTACGCCCTTTGTGGTTCTAATGCTTCTTCAACCTCTTCAGCGGTGTAGCGCGGTGTAATGTGCTGCGGACAATTCCAGTCGTATGCTTCAATGTGCAATACCAAAATACGCTCTGGTTTTGCTGCATAATTCTCTAAGGTAAATAAATTTGCCCACTCCGGCTTCGCATTCAAGGCAATAACCTCTGTCCGAGCATAAATCTTCAATCGCGCTTGTGCGGCATAGTCCATGAGTATCAACGAGGTGTTTTTATTTGTTGCGAGGTTGCCAACAGAAATATATTGTTTGTTCCCACTAAAGTCGATGAAGCCAATGCTGTTTCGGTCGATGACTTTCAAAAATCCTTTCGGTCCACCACGGTGCTGGATGTAAGGAAAACCATTTTCTCCAATCGTGGCCATATAAAAACTATCGCGCTCACGAATGAAATGAACTTCGTTTTCAGAAAGGCCATCTATCACTTGTCGTTTTTCCATCCGCTCATAGCTAGCGCGACTGCCGTATTTTTCCTGAAGCACTTTCACCTGATCCGTAAAAGCGAGTGAGGCGTAATTGGTGGCCATAATCTTTTATAGTTTTCTATCCGATTCTTGTATTGGTAAATCGTTGATACTGGCAAAACGTTTTTGCATGTATCCTAGTTCATCAAACTCCCACAACTCGTTGCCGTAACTTCTGTACCATTGTCCATCCGCATCGTGCCATTCATATTCAAAGTGCACGGCCATGCGATTTTCTCGAAAGCCCCACAACTCTTTCTTGAGTTTGTAATCTAGTTCTTTTTGCCATTTGCGAGTGAGAAATTCCTTCACTTCTTCACGGCCATTGATAAATTCTGTACGGTTTCTCCATTCGGTAGTGAGGGTGTACGCCTTGCTTACTTTTTCCGGATCGCGGGTGTTCCAGGCATCTTCGGCTGCTTGCACTTTTTGCAATGCGGTTTCCAACGTGAACGGAGGGAGAGGGTATCGTGGTTCCATGTTTAAAAATGAAAGTAAAAGCCAAAGACATGCTTTGGCTTTTTGGTGAAAGTTATTTTTTGATTTTAGTCCAATTGGCAGGCAACTTCGAAAGTAAAGTGGGTTCTGCTTTGTTCCATTCTTCTAATGTGTTGAAATTTTTCCCGTTGAAATCTCCATTAAAGAACAGATACAATTTTCCATCGATTACTTTAAATGTTTCAGGGTTGATGGGAAACTTCGTTTCTTTTTCAGCCACACCCCACGCGCAGTAGCCATCGCACACGGGTAAATATTTCTCCGGACTCTTTTTAAATAGATCGCGGTGTTGAGCGGAAGCAAATTGATACTTCACGCCATTGATTTCATGCGTAAATTCTTTTTTGCCTTTCACAGCTGTGTTGTCAGTGAAATAAGACACGAGATCATACCCGCCAATGGCTATTTTGTTTTTGTCTACCGGGTCGATTTGGCCGAAGCTAACAAATGAAGTGAACAGGAGTGAAGCGAAGAGAAGTGTTTTGATTGTTTTCATAGAATGTATTAGTTAAGTGAATGATTAAACTACGGCTAGATGCGCTTCCACTACCGGAAAGTCGATTTCCGTGTTAGCGGTGTTGTTGAAATAATTCGTGAGGATGTTCAATGCTACGTGGCCTACAATTTCTCCGATTTCACCTTCGGTGATGCCTGCGGCTTTTGCTGCAGCAACATCCGCATCGCTGGTGCGGCCTTTTTTTGCAACCAGTGTTTGGGCCAATTGAAGAATGGCTTTTGTTTTTTCGTTGCTCGAGTTGCCTAAGCGTGCAGCCTCCATCGTTGCGTTATCCAATTTTGCCAAGTTAGCGCCTAAGTACGTGTGAGCGGACAGGCAGTAATTGCACGCATTTGCTTCGGCTACGGCCAACGCAATCATGGCGCTGTTTTTCAAACCCAGCGTGCCATGGCTGAGTGAGCCGCTTAGGTTTAAATAAGCTTCGAGAAAAGCAGGTGAGTTGCCCATGGTGCGCATCATGTTGGGTACTACACCCAATTGTGATTGAATGGCGGTGAAAAGTTCTTTGGTTTTGCCGGTGGCTTGATCGGGGTTGATAGCTTGTAAGCGTTTCATAGTATTTGTTTTTAATTGTTTGTGACTTTGTCGTTTTTGACGATACAAAGGTGTAGCAAGCCAAATCCCTTTAAAATGGACAATTGGCGCATGGTGGTGGACAATTTTCCCAGCTTCTGTTTATTTTATAGATTTGAAGACCTAGTATGTGATAGTAGGCTGTACCTTTTTAATGGAGCCAATAATTGGGTTATCACTAAATGACTGCGGGAAAGGAGGTTGAAATGACGATGCTAGACATGTTTAAAAAATCTGAGAACTTGGACAATTCAAAAACAGCTCAACAGAGAAAAGATCAAACGGAACGATATCTGAAGTCTTTGAACATTCCTGTCAATAAACATTTGCCATGTATTGAAGGAGAGAATGACGTTAAACTACGAGATGGAAAGGAGATTGCCGCGCGAATCCTAATTTTAGTTTATTTAGCTTATGTTGCCGAGGTGCCGGATGAAAGAGAAAATGTAATTGACTTTTTAAAGTCCAATGCACTTTGGGAGCAAGTTTCACAGGATGAGAAAGAACTTTATCAAAAAGAAGTACTGACAAATCAGGAAGCAGTTAATATCTCCTGGCGAACAGAAGCGATTTGGTTATTACTATGGACGATCAGTAAAGTTCAGAAGTTGGAGTTGCCACAAGAACAGGTTGAGATCAATGAAATTTTAGCACGACTTCCCAAGTTTTTAACAAGTCCAAATAAATTTATTGAGAACGCTGTGCTTCGACCGACAAGCGAAATACTTGACGCTTCTGATTTAATCTATAGACTTCATTGGGCTGCCAGAGAGACGGATCTAAAGAAACAACCCATGCCAGCAAGTTTGAATTTGAGTATAGTTATGGAGAGACACTACGCCATCAATTGGGTAACTTTTTATGGAGATGAATGGGACGATATACTAACGGACACCTAGTCATCAATTGAATAAGGAATTTTGCAATGTAGATAAACGCAAAATTCCGTTACATGAAAAAGTAATCTCCCCGGCAGTCATATTCGAATCCGATAAATTGCAAACAGTTAAAATTAATTAGCCGCCAAATCTTAGCAAACTTCAAAATGTATTTATAATCGAATATGAAAGCGAAGTTTATTTTGATTGCCCTTTTGTTTGTGGGGTGTCGTGAAATTAAAATATTAGAGACCCATAGAGCACCCGATGATAATTATATTCTTCAGGTAGAGTTGGATCAAAGTGAACGAGGTGATGAACACCTGGGCTTAAGATTACTAAATAGGAATGGAAACGAATTGGATTATATAAGAACCCTCTCCGGTAATCAAATGAAATGGGCTGTGACTTGGTATGATGATCGGGTAATTATCCTAGATAGTCATGATGTCGGATTAGTTGGATGGAGAATCGTAAACAACCGAATGATAGCAGTCGATTATGTTACCGAAGCCATGGATGCTAAATGTATTGAAGCTTTCACGCGCAAGTATGGCAGGCATGGTATTAAGCATTAGCATTCGTTTACTATTTCTTTCCCTGCGCAGTCTCCCGCCTTGGGGACTCTGTCGGCAAATATCAACAAACTGGCCGGCAGTGAACTCGGATGATGCTTGAGTTAGTCACTAAACTAACCATTTCTCCTAACAAATTCGCCACTTCACCACTCTTGTCTAACTCCAGTTTAGCCTACGCCCACACTTTTTTTGCAAGAGTGACAGAGAAGGGCGAAATTTGAATAAACGCCATGCAGATACAAGCATTGACATCACAGAAGTCAGGAAGAGAAATTCTATTTAACAGTTATCTAATTGAAAACCTTCAATCATTCGGTAAGCTTATTTAAATGAGTAGTATACTTGATACTTTTCTGTTTATCTCTGGAAACAGGGGCCCCGGTTTCTTGATAATTCTCATTGCCTTGGCTTTCATTATTTCGTTTGATAAGATTGTAAAACTGATTGTCCTTGTAATGGATAAATTCGAAGAAAGAAGAAATAGAAAGAAAAACGAATGACGGAGTTCTTTCAATGGCTTCCAACAATAATAGTATTTCGCTCGATTTACTGAACGGTGTAATCAGCCTTATCAATTTCACTCAATCGAAAATAGCCCAACGCATAGTTTTGTTTATTACTTTGATTGGTAATGTTCCCTTTTACATTGGTGGGCAATGGTTGAAAAGCACCGCCTCCTCTGGAGTTGGAAAGTACGATACTGATATAATTATAGTAGGTTTCTGAAATTCCATAAAGTGTAAAGTTCATCTTACTTCCCTTTTTCAGGTTTTTGTTAGAGTAGAGCCACGAAGTAACATTTCCATCCGTAAATTGAGCATCAATGGTTTCGTATTCCGGAAATGCATTGACCGTGCTTCCAAATCGGAATAGATAATAATTGTTTTCGTTGGGAAAGTCGATGAAGTTTACCCGTATCCCAATTTCATCACTGTTTAACCCCAAATCATTTCGCTGCTCTACGTCTCGTATTTCAGGTGTCGCTATCAATTTTTCTTGAGCATTGTATGTTTCGCCATTATGAATTACGGTAAGTTGGTAAGTTTCTCCAATCTCCGGTACAAACGTATTGCAAGTGTAGATGCCTGCTTCGCTGGAAGGCGAGGGGAGAAAATCAAAAATGTCGTTTTTGCTGTTGGTTACAAAAACAGTAGCACCCGACACGCTGGGAATTGTTTTATCATAATAGCCCGCAGTAGTTGTGATTTTGATGGTTTGCAGATTTCCGGTGGTGCCCTTTTCCCAATTGAGGGAGGCCTCAATTACTAGTCTGGGCGCAGCTGTGTTTAAATCAACATCAATAACTTGTTGACACCCGGCACAAACCAAAACGGATAGTAAAACAAATAGCTTTTTCATGTAACAGAAAAGTTAAATTTAGAATTTGAAATTGTAGGTAACACTGGGTATGATGCCGAAGAATGAAAACCGTACGGCTTCGTTGGCAGCAGTGTCTGCATTTTGCCGGAAGGATATAGATGCCGCGTTTTGCCTATTGTAAATATTGTAGATGCTAAACACCCACTCACTTCTCCACCCTTTTTCTTTTTTAGGTTTGGGAGTGTAGGTAGCCGAAAAATCTAATCGATGATACGTGGGCAGTCTGTTTTCATTTCGTAATCCATAGCTTGGTACGCGGTTGCCCTGGTACTCGTACTGCCCATTGGGGTAAGTAATAGGCTGGCCTGATTGCAAATTAAAAATACTGCTGAAGCTCCATTTCTCATTTCGTTTGTAAGACACGGTAATGGATACATTATGGAGTTTATCAAATCCGGTTTTATACCATTGCCCATTGTTGATGCCCGTTTCATTAGATGTTCGTCCGGGTGTTTGTTGCTCTGATCTTGATAAGGTATAAGCAATCCATCCGGTAAGGTTTCCGGTATTCTTTCGTACCATCATTTCAAGTCCATACGATCTGGCTTTTCCATTTAACACAACTTGTTCAATGGCTCGATTGGCAATTAGTTGAGCGCCATCAATGTAATCAACACGATTTTTGATGTCCTTATAAAAAGATTCTACTTCGAGCGAATATTGGTCGTTATTAAAATTTCTGAAATAACCGATGGCTACCTGATCTAAAATTTGTGGTTGGAGAAATTGGTCGCTCGGTGCCCACAAATCAAGAGGCGTAGGCGATTGTGTGTTGGAGAGTAAATGAAGATACTGCGCCATTCGGTTGTAACTCACCTTCAGCGATTGGTCATCATTAAACGCGAATGAAATAGCAGCTCTTGGTTCCAGATTATTAAAACTGGCGATGACTTCGTTATCGTTGTATTGTTTTACTCCAATCGGTGTGACTCGTTGGTAGAAACCGAGCACACTGTTAAATACTACGGCTTGATTGTTGGCATAAATATTTACGTTTTGCTTGCCAAGTCTCTGAAACAGACTGTAGCGGATGCCGTAGTTGACGGTGAGGCGTTTGGATAATGATTGCTCTACATCAAGATATACGGCAGATTCAAGCGCAAATTTCTTGTCGAGTTGTTCCGGATTGATTCCGGATTTCGCATCGATGGGTGATAGCGTTCCCGGATTAAAGTGAAAGTACTGTGCATTTATTCCATACGTTAACTTCGTAGCATTGCCCATATAATGTTTGAAATCATATTTCAGGTTGAAGTTTTGGATTCCGAAATCCATATTTACACCGAGGTAACCTAAATTTAATCCGTAGAAGTAATCGCTGTAAATCAGCGACAGGTTGGAAAACAATTTATCGGAGAAGAGATGGTTCCACCGGACATTGGCAAATGAGTTGCCATATTTTTGTATAAACTGACCATTCAAATCAAGGATATCCTTGCCGAAATAGCCTGAAAGATAAATGTGATTCTTATCGTTCAGTTTATAGCTCACCTTTGTATTCAAATCATAAAAGGAAGCAGAATTTTTGTTATCAGCCAGTTTTAAAAAGAGATGCGCATACGAACTCCTCCCAGCAATAATAAATGAGCCTCTGCCTTTTGCTATTGGGCCTTCAGCCAACAACCGACTGGATATTAATCCAATCCCTCCCGATACATTGAAATCATTCTTGTTTCCTTCTTTTTGGTAAATGTCCAGCACCGAAGACAACCTGCCACCGTAGCGCGCAGGAATTCCTCCCTTGTATAATTTCAGATCTTTGATGGCATCTGAATTAAAAACAGAGAATAAACCAAAAAGATGCGATGTGTTATAAACAGTGGCTTCATCAAGCAAGACTAAATTTTGGTCTGCCGAGCCACCTCTCACATTAAATCCCGATTGCCCTTCACCGGCATTGGTAACGCCCGGCAATTGTAAGATAGACTTAAGAACATCTACTTCACCCATCACCACCGGCATTTGCTTGATGGTTTGAATAGAGAGTTTATTCGTACTCATCTCCGGAACACGAATGTCAGCCACTTCTTTGTTGGCAGTAATCACTACTTCCGTCAATGTCTTGCTATCTTCTACGAGCGCGAAGTCCTTTTTAGTTGTTTGTGTAAGGGAGGTATTTTCTTTCACAGATAAGTACCCGATATAACTCAACCAAATGGTGTAATCGCCAGGCGGTAATGTTATAGAGTAAAAGCCATACTCATTGGTACTCACCCCCGTTTTGAGTTCTTCAATGTAAACGTTTGCGCCAATCAGAGTTTCGTTAGTTCGTATATCGGAAATGGTACCGCTCATGGTTACGCTTTCTTGCGCATAAGCCGGCAGTTTATTAAGCATGGTAAGAATGACGATAACAACAATGGTAATGTGTAATTTTTTGAACATGGATTAGTAAGAAAGTTTTGAAGACAAGTGCGATTGATTTGTTAATTTTGCAAATGGCGCTGGCAAAGCCATACAAGAGGTATCACTCCAACCAGTGACACTTTTAAAAAAGTATGATAATTGTAACGTGTAGCTTTTGTTTGAAATAGCGCTTAGAATGAGGAGTTCATTTTGTTTGGTTTTATCTCGCAAAAGTAAGGTTCCCAATCTCCGGCCTTGTTAACTTAAGTTAATAACCGATTTTGTTTCAGTTAAAATTCAAGTAATCGGCACTTTATAGTTTTAAAATGGTTGGTGTTGAAATCAGAAGCAGAGGCTCTATAGGAACAGCAATGGCAAGTAGAAGAGAAGTAATGAAATAATTGACAGATAAATACAATGCAAGACGCACTCTTTAATTTTATATCGAAGTACATAACGCTCACAATAGAGGAGAAAAATGCATTACTCTCTTTAAATCTGTTTCATTCTGTGCCGAAAGGAACAGTTTTACTCAAAGAGGGTCAGAAATCACAAGAAAGTTATTTTGTTTTGAAAGGCTGCATTCGGGTTTATTATAGCGTAGATGGAGAAGAAAAGACAACAGCTTTCTACACCGAAATGGAAGCACTCACACCTCCTTGCGTGGTCAGCAAAACTCCGTCCGAATATTATGTAAGCTGCACGGAAGACTGCATTCTTTTAATCTCCAATTCAGATATGGAGGAAGAAGTGAACAGTAAATTTCCCAAGTTTGAAGTCATGTGCCGAAAGTTGACGGAGGAGTTGTTGGCAAAAGAACGCATAGACTTTGACGAGTTTAAAACATCGTCACCCGAGCAGCGCTATTTGAATTTATTACAGAAAAGACCAGATTTAATTCAACGCGTTCCGCAACATCAGTTAGCGAGCTATTTAGGGATCAAGCCTCAATCCCTCAGCAGACTGAGAGCAAGAATTAGTGAAAAAAAGATTTAACAAGTACTTCTTAACTTAAGTGAACGAGGGGCTGCTTCGAGCTCCTCTACTTTTGCGCCATCGTTTAATATAAATGAAGGAAATGCAAAAGAAGTTTTTAATCATCAGCACACTTTTACTGATGCCGAGTGCTCATGTACTCAAAGCCCAAAACGTCAAACAAGATGGCATTGGTAGAAAATGGTTTATTGGTAGTACGCTCTATTTGCTCGGTAATTTTACCGAGAAACACAACCCTGAGTACATCCAATTAAATGTTGGCTATAGAATAACCCCCAAAGACGTTATTCATTTCAGATTTAAAAGATCCGTTTACGACTGGCCTTTGGGTACCCCTTGGGGGAAAATATTTGATGGAACGGAAGACACCTATCCAGGACATGCTCGTATACTTGCCCCTACACTAGGATACCAACGCTTTTGGTGGAAAGGAGCCTACACATCCGTTTTTGCTCTGAATGCCTTTGAAAAATACATGGATCAGAGCGGTCAAAAAATTGGAAATGGATACACATTATATCTGGATTTCTATTTGGGCTACCAGTTTAAGTTTTTTAAAAACCGTTTCTTTTTTGAGCCATCACTCGGAATATCGTATTGGCCGGTGAGAACCAATGTTCCGGAATCTTTTAAGCCAATAGAAAGCAAGTGGCCTAACTACTTTATTCAACCCGGGTTTGATTTCGGATTCAACTTTTAGAATTCAGATCAGCTGATTTATCAAAAGCGGGATACAGCATCTCGCAGTTAAGTTTTTATAAATCGATAACAAACAAATAAACAACTATCACCATGAAGAAGATTAGTCATTACACCGTTTTATTATTGCTCACGGCATTTCTAAGTTCCTGCGGCATCAACACAGCCTTGGTTGCCAACCACAATCAAAACGCCACTGAAGTACAATTAAAGGAGAATAATTTCAAAGTAGTAGATCAGATCAGCGGAAGTTCGGAAACCTTTTATGTATTCGCCATTGGAAGCATGAGCAAAACACAATTGTATGAGAATGCCTATTCCGCCATGCTGAAGAAAGCTAATTTGCTGAATGGTTCGAAAGCCATTATCAATGTAATGACTGAAGAGCAAGTCAGTGGTTTTGCTCCGTTCTATGTTCGAAGAACTATTACGGTAAGTGCGCAGGTGGTGGAATTTACGAGATAGATGGAATTCGTTGAACCAGAATTTTCTTTTAGTACATGGATACGAAAAAAACGCTGGAAGACAGTACAGTTAATGTGAAACTAAAACTTGCCGCGCTATGGACAAGTTTTATGTTTCTCTATATCTACATCGATTATTTCCACTTATACATGCCGCATAAGCTGGAAGAAATTCAGAGCGGGAGGGTTTTTGAATTTGCGATTACAGAAGGATTTCTGTTGGTAGTCGTGGGGTTCATGATGATCCCGGTATCGATGATATTCCTTTCGGTGTTGCTGCCGGCCAAACTCAATCGATGGACAAACATCATTATTGCCGCCATTCATATTCCATATATGCTGTTCAATTTGGCTGGAGAGGCGTGGGCACACATGTATGTAGCCGCAGCTTTAGAAGTTGTTCTTCTGGTTCTCATTATTCGCAACGCATGGAAGTGGCCGCGAATTGAAATTTAGTGTTTAGTATCAATTTAACTCGAAACTGGTAACCCCCAACCACCAACAACTCACATCACTCATCCTCTCAAATCTCACATCTCGCTACACGCTTTTAGTTCCGCGTCAATATAAAAGAATCCACGACTTTCTTGTCATGAAATCTCTACACGGTTTTGTAGAGATTTTACGACAAGACTTTTTTTGGAGGTGTTAGAATGATTGGTCAAATTTGGTGAACATAACGAATGAATAAAGCATGATTCCAGACTATCAATCGATAATGTTGCCTTTACTTGAATTTATTTCAGATGGTAGAGAATATAAAATGAGATTCGTTACAGACCAGCTTGCCATAAAATTTGGTCTAACAGATGAGGAACAAAAAGAACTACTACCGAGCGGTGTTGCTCCCGTATTTTATAATAGAACTGCATGGGCAAAAACTTATTTGAAAAAGGCTGGTTTAATTGAAAGTCCAAAGCAAGGAATTGTTACTATTTCAAATCGGGGAATAGATATCTTAAAGAAAAAACCAAGTTCAATTAATGTAAAGTTCTTAAAACAATTTTCTGAATTTGTAGAATTTCAAACAACAAAACGAGAAGGTGAAACAGAAACAGAATCAAATGAAGAACAGTCTATTCAGACCCCAGAGGAATCATTAGAAACTGCATATCAAAAAATAAGAAAATCTTTGGCATCGGAATTACTAAACAAAGTCGTTGAGCTTTCTCCAGCCTTTTTCGAAAAACTTGTTGTTGAACTCTTGGTAAAAATGGGATACGGTGGTTCAATAAAAGATGCGGGAAAGGCTATGGGGAAAAGTGGAGACGAAGGCATTGATGGCACAATCAAAGAAGACAAGCTTGGTTTGGATATAATTTATATTCAAGCTAAGCGATGGAAACCGGGCAACGGTGTAGGTAGACCGGAACTTCAAAAATTTGTAGGTGCATTAGCCGGACAAGGAGCAAAGAAGGGGATCTTCATTACGACTTCAAGTTTTACGAAAGAAGCAATCGAATATACACCGAGAAATGAAACAAAAATTGTTTTAATAGATGGTCAGCAATTAGCCCAGCTAATGATTGACTATAATCTAGGTTGTACACCTCAGCAGACATACGAAGTTAAGAAGATAGACAGCGACTATTTTGGTGAGGAATAATTTTTAAGAAAAATGGCAAATCGATGGGGTATACCAAAAGACGTTGAAAAGTTTGTAAGGAAAAGGGATGTTAGTTGTGTCTACTGCGGAATTTCATTCAATAATTCTGTTTTTACAAACAAAACAAGACCTACTTGGGAACATATCATTAACGACATTCGGATAAACGGTGTTGACAACATTGCGCTTTGCTGTGGATCTTGTAATGCAAGCAAAGGCACAAAAATTCTTAGTGATTGGTTACGTGGAAAGTACTGCGTGACAAAACACATTACAAAGGACAATGTCGCCATGGTTGTAAAAGCGCATCTAAACATGCACCGGCTATTGTAAAATTTAGACACTCCTTCCCTCTGCCCCCCAGCTATACTTAGTTTGCAACTAAGTATCCGCACATATCCAATTGTGTATTTAAGATAAGCTCCGCTAGCCTCTTAAATCCTAGCCTGGTACGTATACAACTGAAAATACCGTCCTTTCTTTTCAATCAGCTCTTCGTGTTTGCCGCGTTCGGCAATCTGGCCATCTTCGATGACTAAAATCTGATCAGCCTGGCGGATGGTGCTGAGGCGGTGGGCGATCACAAACGTAGTGCGGCCTTGCATTAATGTTTTCAAACTGTCCTGGATAAAGCTTTCGCTTTCCGTGTCGAGGTTGGAAGTGGCTTCATCTAAAATAAGAATGCGCGGGTTGGCGAGAATTGCGCGTGCAATAGCAATACGCTGGCGCTGACCGCCACTGAGTTTTACACCACGTTCACCAATCACCGTGTCGAGGCCCAGTTCAAAACGATCGGTAAACTCATGCACGAAGGCTGCATGCACGGCACTCTTCAATTCATTTTCAGTCGCGTGCGGGCGCGGGAATAAAATATTTTCGCGGATGGTGCCTTCAAACAAAAAGTCGTCTTGCAACACCACACCCAACTGACTGCGGAAGCTGTCAAGCGAAACTTTGCTCATGTCAACACCATCGATGGTAATCGTGCCGCTATCCGGATTTAGAAACGAAGCGGTCAATCCGGCAATAGTTGTTTTGCCCGAGCCGGAAGTTCCCACGAGAGCCGTTACGCTGCCGGCCGGGGCTTTGAAGTCAATGTTCTTTAACACCGGCTTACCTTCTTCATAGGCAAACGACACATTTTTAAATTCCATGTCGCCTTGAATCGTGCCGATCTTAATCGTGCGTACGGTGCCGTCATCTTCAATGGGCATGTTCATCAACTCTTCCGTGCGATCGAGTCCCGCAAAGGCTTCTGTCAACTGACT
>JBGAUU010000041.1:0-34411 GCA_044228465.1 Cyclobacteriaceae bacterium | reverse complement strand
TGAAACATCAATTCGCCAAAGCGACCTTTCAAGTCGTTGACGATGGCAATGGCTTCGGGACTGATGGTTACGCGGGGTGTCATCGAATTTAAATTTAAGAAAAGTAAAATGTAATCAGGCGTCAGACAAATCTACATGACTCGTCAGACGCCTGAGATTACAACTGACTAAAAGAAGTCTAATTTATTCTTGCTGTAGGAAATCAACATATTTTTTGTCTGACGATAGTGCGCCAACATCATGTGGTGATTCTCTCTGCCGAAGCCGGATTTTTTATATCCGCCAAACGGTGCGTGAGCCGGATAAGCATGATAGCAGTTCACCCACACTCTTCCAGCCTGAATCGCGCGCGGCACTTGATATAACTCATGTGCATCGCGTGTCCACACACCGGCACCCAATCCGTACAATGTATCGTTCGCAATGGCGATGGCTTCTTCGGTTGTCTTAAAAGTTGTGACACACACCACCGGACCAAAAATTTCTTCCTGGAAGATGCGCATCTTGTTGTGCCCTTTAAATAAGGTTGGTTGAATGTAATAACCACCCGCCAGTTCGCCATCCAGTTTTTGCACATCGCCACCACACAATACTTCAGCTCCTTCTTCTTTTCCTAACTTCAGATACGACTGAATTTTTTCGTATTGATCGTTGCTGGCTTGAGCGCCCATCATGGTAGAACTATCCAGCGGATTGCCCATTTTAATTGCTTTGGTACGCGCAACGACTTTGCTCATAAACTTATCGTAAATGCTTTCGTGCACGAGAATGCGCGAAGGACACGTACACACTTCTCCCTGGTTCACAGCAAAAAGTACGGCACCTTCTACAGCTTTGTCAAAGAAATCATCATCGTGATCGGCCACAGAAGGAAAGAAAATGTTAGGCGACTTGCCACCGAGTTCCATCGTAACCGGCACCAAATTTTCGGAAGCATATTGCATGATCAATCGGCCAGTAGTTGTTTCACCAGTAAACGATACCTTTGCCACGCGTGGCGATTGCGCCAATGGCTTTCCGGCTTCCGGACCAAAGCCAGTCACCACGTTAATTACTCCGGCAGGAACTACATCTTTCAACAAGTCCATCAAAAACATAATGGAAGTTGGTGTTTGCTCTGCAGGTTTCATCACCACACAACAACCTGCTGCCAATGCCGGAGCGAGTTTCCACGTAGCCATCAGCAGCGGAAAATTCCAAGGGATGATTTGCCCTACGACACCCAACGGTTCGTGCAGACAAATGCTGACCGTGGTTTCGTCATGTTCAGAGATGCTTCCCTCTTCGGCACGAATCACACCCGCGAAGTAACGAAAGTGATCAATCACCAGCGGCAAATCCACGTTCACTGTTTCGCGAATAGGCTTTCCGTTGTCGATGGTTTCTACTACGGCTAAGTCTTGCAAATTGGCTTGAATGATATGGGCAATCTGATTGAGCAGGTTGGATCGGTACGCAGCCGAAGTTTTACTCCATGCCGGAAAAGCTGCATGAGCCGCATCGAGAGCTAACTCAATATCCTCTTTGCCCGAGCGTGCCGCCTTGGTAAAAACTTTTCCATCAATGGGGCTGCTGTTCTCAAAGTATTCGCCTTTGACAGGAGCCACAAATTTGCCGCCTATGAAATTGTCATAGTGCGATTTGAAAGTAGGTCGTTTCGTTGACATAGATCGTTTGTTTAAGTTTTAAACAATATTAAATCGATTGCGCTGGAAGGGTTTGCCGCCTATGAAATTGTCATAGTGCGATTTGAAAGTAGGTCGTTTCGTTGACATAGATCGTTTGTTTAAGTTTTAAACAATATTAAATCGATTGCGCTGGAAGGGAATAGCACAAATCATTCAAATGATAGCATACCCTGCCGGTTGCCCGGAAAACCGCGTGCGGCTCAGATCCGCCAAAAAAGCCGTACCTTACTCACATGAATGTCTTCCTGAAAAAAGTAATTACGCGCACGATTTTAGTTCACAAAGAACGAACGAGCGCGATTCAGCGCAGCTCCAGTTATGCCTTTGCCAAAGCCTATCGCGAGTTGCGCATTGTGTTGAAAAGAACCGTGAAAGACATCATCCTGATCTCCATCGGGATTTTCTCCGCTGCGTTTGGGTTCAAAGGCTTTTTGCTGACCAATCGCTTTATTGATGGCGGAGCCACCGGTATCTCATTGCTGATCTCTGCGTTGACGGAAATTCCCTTGTATCTGTTAATCATCGGAGTGAACATTCCTTTTATTGTGCTGGCCTTTTATGTGGTGGGGAAACAATTCGCAATCAAAACAGCTTTAGCGATTACCGGTCTATCGTTTGTGTTGGCCACGATTTCATTTCCGAATGTGACCAATGACAATTTACTGGTCGCCATTTTTGGTGGATTTTTTCTGGGTGGCGGTATCGGCTTTGCGATTCGAGGCGGAGCCGTTATAGATGGAACTGAAGTATTAGCGATTTATCTGAGTCGGAAATTCGGAACAACCATTGGTGATATCATTATCGCCATCAACGTGCTCATCTTCGGAGCAGCCGCACATTTTTTGGGTGTGGAGATTGCGTTGTACTCCATGATTACCTATTTGGCTGCATCGAAGACACTGGATTTTATTGTAGAAGGTATTGAAGAATACATTGGCGTGACGATTGTGTCATCGCACAGTGAAGAAATCCGACAAATGATTATTCAAGTGATGGGTCGTGGCGTAACGGTTTATAGTGGCAAGAGCGGCTACGGCAAACGAGGTGAAACCCGCGACACCGAAATCATCTTCACTGTTATCACCCGATTAGAGTTGAGCAAACTCACTACTGAGATTGAAAAAATAGAGCCTAATGCTTTTGTGGTGATGAACCCGGTGAAGGATACTAAGGGGGGTATGATTAAAAGAAGACCATTGCAACATTAACTTTAGATTCAATATAAGTGTTACGATCGCATGAGGAAAAATCGTATTCAACATAAAAGAAAAATAATCACCAAAGAACAGCGGATTGAAAAAATTCACTACCGAATCCTTATTGTATTATTGATTAGCTGGTTGGCGTATCACTTATTCCTACGCCAAGTCCAGGTTGGTGGCGATTACCGCTATACGCTTTATGTTTTCTTGTTGCCCACTGTGTTGGGGATGGTTGTCTTAGCCATTTATCGAAAGAAGCACCTGATTCAGATTTTATCGCAATCCAAGAGCTTGCTTTATAAAAGTTTGGTTATTCTGTTTTACACAGCAATAGGATTTTTGTTTTCTTACATAAGCTTTGGGTTAATCAGCGAAATTGTATTTGATTCTGTCAATCAGGCATGCTACTCTGATAGATTATTGTGGTAAGATTGCAACTCAAGTGCTCTTTGTTTGGTCAGCTCCATTTGCCGCTCTGCCAATACCACACGCCACATTGTGCCTTGCAGATTTAAGTACATCGTTTTGGCAAACTCCATTTCCTTGTCGCGCCAGGCAATCCAATTACGCTGCGCTGCTTTTAATTTTTCTTTCTCGTCAGCGGCAAGTTTTGTAAGCAACAAGTTGTAGTTTTTATTCAATTCTTTATCCCATTGTTCCAATGCGCGGTTGGTGCAAGCAATCATGCCTGCAGTATTTTGGTTTTGCGCAGTGTTCAAACATGCCTTCAACTGCTGATCGATGGGGTGTTCTTTTATCTCTTGTTGCCCGCTTGCTTGTAAAATCAAACAGAATACAAGTGAAAGCAATACGATGTATTTCATAACTCTATATTTTACAAATATTCATTACGGGAAAATGGATGGAGATATCCGGCAAACGGAAGCACTCACTCGCCCAAATACGGATCTTTGATTTTCTTAGCCTGATACCGGATTTCTGAAAACTTCACCTCGCACCGCGTGCCGGTGGGCGATTGCGCCAGAAAACCAACCTTCACGGGCGACTTCGCTTCAAACTGAAGGTGCCGCACTAAAAACCAATTGGTGCCATTGGTGGAGTAATATAAGGTGATCACCTGGTCGGCTTTGGCGATTTTGTAATATACTTTATTGCTGGTTAGCTCTACTGAATTACAATCATCCGAAATATTTTTAGTTACCACGCTCACTACGCGCCTTGCGCCAGTGTAATCTTTTTCAAAACAAAACTTAATCCAGTGCAAACTATCGGCTTTAATCACCAGCGCACCTCCGTCCCACTTGTTGGCGAATGTATGCTCAATAGCAGCGGACAACACAAAGTTTTCATCGGGCTTAAATAGTAGTTTGGGTGCATTGTCGGTGTTGTAGGTCACTTTCGGATCGCGGAACATGTCTGTTTTCTCTCCGGCCACCATCAGCAACTCGTCTTGCTTCAGCGAATAATTCAATGGTTTTATTTCCCATTGCAGCGCATGTGGAATGGTGGTGATGGTGAGTTTATCGGCTTGCTGCGCACGCAGTGCCGAACACACAAATAGCAAAGTGAAAGCGGTAACTATTCGGTTCATACGAAATTCAGATTATGAACAGGTAATTTATGAATAAGTGAGAGGTTGAAAAAGAGTGTTGCAAAGGTTTTTGGAATTTGTAAGCCGTGCTGCAGGTGAGCCCTGCGAAACATGTCAGCGTGAGCTTACTCTAATCGCACTATTGCACGTACATCTTATTGACAGCTCTGCCTATTAGTAAGCCTGAATTAATACGTCAGTCGGAATATTCAGTTTATCGTGTAGCTGTCTGATCATATCCAAAGATAGTTTTCGCTTTCCGCTTAATATCTCGCTTGCTCTGCTTTTAAGTCCAACGACTTTTGCCAAATCTGCCTGAGAATAACCAAGTTGTTCCATTCTGAATTTTATTGCTTCAATTGGGTCCGGTAGGTCAATGGGGAAATGTTCATTTTCATATTGGTCAATGAGTATCCCCAAAATCTCTAGTTCGTCTCCCTCCTCAGTCCCTTTTTTAGCGTCAAAAATTAATTCAAGTCTATCCAATGCTTGCTGGTAGTCTTTTTTAGTTTTTATTGGTTTTAATTTCATAATGGTCAAATTTTATTTGCGTCAATCCGGTCGTATTCTTTATGAGTCCCAACAAACCGAACCCACATCATTTGATATTGAAAATTAATCTTAACGATTAGTCGATAGTTGTTACCCTTTATATTGAAAACGACTCTATTATTCCCAAGAATACTTGCTGTCGGATACTCCTTTTTGATTTCATTGGTATTTTTCCAATCACTCTTTTCAGCTTCTCGATACCAAGATTTAAGTTGTTGTTCGCAGTCCGAATGTTTAGCCCAAAACTCTCGAAGGATCTTTTTAGCAATAACTCTCAAGTATTAATTTTTTGTCAAAGGTAATCCAAAGTTCCCGTATTGGGAAACGTAATATAAATATTTCTTATTGCTTTGGGACATGCACAAGCATGACTGCGCAGCGAAGAACAGCAACAAATGCAAGGTTATTCATAAGAACAGGCTCAAAAGAGATTATATGAAAGTTGAAAACTTGCCTGATCAATTATCCATCTATCCGCGATAAATGGTCGTAAAACTAACAACTCAATTGGGCTTGACCATAGAAACTCCATTTTTCGCGGCTGTTCATCATTAGAGTAGCTCTTTGTGAACCATGCATAAATTAGCATTTACAATGCCACTCTTTGTTCACTTAATATCCTTTAAGTAATACAAGTTGCATACCTACTTATTATCTAAAGTTCGACTTACATTCAAGGACATGTCGAACAGCGGATTATCCGACTAAAAACGGTTAGCGGCTTTTCGGGGTGCTTTTTGGTGATGATTAAAAACCGCCAGAAATCGTGGCGGTGCGATGGCTAATGTTCGCTGCCTCCAAGCGCGAATGCAGGGAAGTGTTTCGCTTTCACTTTAGCTCCGCTCTTTCGTGTTGATGTTACCTTCGTTTCACTAAAACTCGTTGCTGCTTTGTTTTTACCTGTCGCACAATGCCCAAAGATTAAACACCATAGTATAAAGTAGATGCATGTTTACCCTAACTTTCACATTGTTTTCATAAAGCTAAATCGCTCGTTTAATCAGCTCCAGCAAATGTTAATTAACGATTAGAAACGAAACAACTGTTTATATATCGTTAAAAAAACCTTTTTTCCAAAGTTGGAAGCCTTCCGCGAAAGCGCTTAAAAAAATATTTTTCTGCGATTCTAGTTTGCATTCGCAGTTTTTGAGACGTTTTTTAAAATCCCAAAAAGTTTTGCACAGTATTTGGTTAGGGTTTTGGCATGATGGCAACACCAAGTCATGCTTTTCCTAACAACTCTTTGCACATACGTTGGTATGTTGTTGCGATCTCATATTTGAATTTCTTCTCTCTTAATATTTTTCAGTTTGGGCGCCCGCCTCCGGCCTGTTTTCCTTACCGGGGGCGCTCTTGACACGTGCATGTGCATTTCGCTTCGCGCAACTTTGCGGCACCGTAGCTGCATTGCGCAAAGCGTGCTGCACCACGCAGCGGCTCAATGTAAGTTGACAAACGTGCGCTGCACACTGCAGGAGCCTCTGTCAGCCGACAAAAAAGCCCGCACGCCTGCAGCACGTCAATGTCACCTGACAATGGCCTTCTGCACTTTGCATAAGTCAAATGTCAACGCGCAATGGCTCCCTGCACACTGCAGCGAACCAATGTCAGTTGACAATTGAACGCTGCACATTGCGAGGCGAAAATGTCAGTTGACAATGGCTTCTCGCAAGATTGCAGCAAGCCATCGTCAAGAAACAAGCCGGTAAGGGAAAATCGCCAATGGCAATACTTTTTTTTAATTCATTTTACTTAATAAGCAAATCCCTATGATACAAAAAATCAGAATCGCTCGCCTTCGCAACCCCGAATTACTTCAATTCATTCGCCACCTGCTAGACATTGTGCTCAAGCTGGATCCGGATAAATTGAAAGTAGGCGAGCAAACCAACACATTAAAAAATGCGCTTACGGTAACGGAGCGCGCTTTCAAAAAAGAAACCTCATCCATGCTGACGGATGTGTTGGTAGAGTTGGATGAAAAACGTGATAAGCTGCTGGTAGGCATTGGATATTGTGTGGACGCGTTTCTTCATCACTATGAAGATGAAAGACGTGCGGCTGCGGTGTTACTCAAAGATCATCTCGCTTCGTTTGGCCGGAGCATCGCGCGCGAAAACTACATGCGCGAGTCGGCCCTGATCAACAAACTGGTGTCTGACTGGCGCACGAAGCCGGAGCTTAAGAAAGCAATGATGGAGCTTGATCTCTCGATGTGGATAAAAAATTTGAATGACCTGAACGAGTTATTCAACGTGCGCTACCTGGAGCGCAACCGCGAGCTGGGAAACATTTCGGGCGAAGCCTTTACTGAGAAGAAGGAGGAGTTGATTACTGCCTATGAGAAACTGATTGCGCGCATGAACTCGTACCACGACATTATGGAGGGTGCAGAACCTTTTGCTACAGCAGCAAATGACGTGAACGCGCTGAATGAAAAGTATCAGTTGCTGATGGCGAGGCGCAAGCGCAACGACTCAGAAGAACCCACCCAGCAAACTTCTGCGGCCGATTAAGCGGATGTAAAAAAGAACCTTGCTGTGAGGCGAGGTTCTTTTGCTTCTTTAAATAAGGATATCCCTGTATGACAAAAGCAATTTCAAAATTTTAAAAAGTATTATACCTGCTCTGTAGTGTTCCCTAAACTACTATTTATGAAAACAACTGAAGAAATTCGAATGGCGGTTTTGATTGATGCCGACAATGTTCCGTTTGCCAACATCAAAGCAATGCTGGAAGAAATCGCCAAATATGGCACCCCTACTTTTAAAAGAATTTATGGAGACTGGACGAAGCCGAATCTGGCCGGATGGAAAAAGGTGTTGCTGGAGTATGCCATCACTCCCATTCAGCAATACGGATACACCATCGGAAAAAACTGCACCGACTCTGCCATGATCATTGATGCGATGGATATCTTGTATTCTGCCAAAGTAGATGCATTCGCAATTGTTTCCAGTGACAGCGACTTTACGCGGCTTTCAATTCGGCTCCGCGAAGCGGGCATGATGGTAATTGGACTTGGTGAAAGAAAAACACCTCATCCTTTTATCGTGTCGTGCGACAAATTTATCTACTTAGAAATACTCTCGCCCACCGTATTGGAAGAAGCCCCTAAAACAAAAGTGGAGGATGATAAAATTGAAAAGAAACCGGCAACTCCGGGAAACACCTTACAAAAGATTAACGCAGAAACGATCGCACTAATTGCAAACACGATTGCAGATGTAGCGGACGACAGTGGTTGGGCGCTGCTGGGGGAAGTGGGCGAAAGGTTGATTAAGAAACAAACCGACTTTGACCCAAGAAATTATGGATTTCGTAAGTTGATGCCGATGGTAAAAAGCATTGGCACTTTTGAAGTGGCTGTGGCCGGAGGGAAAGGCACCGAGATAGTTTCTGTTCGGGCAAAGGAATAAAAATTTGAGGCGTCAGCAATTTAGCGACTGTGCCTTCGTGGTGAATCCTTCAAAATCTTTTACTTTTGCTGACCAACATTTTTTAAACTGATCTGCTATGCCCCAGCGTTTTGCTTTTATTCTCTGTGTATTTTCAATCCCTTCACTTTTTGCTCAATCCACCGAAAGCCCGTTGTCCATTCAACATCTCACAGGCGACTTTTACATCTACACAACCTATAATTTTTATAAGGGCAGTCGCATTCCGGCCAACGGCATGTATGTGCTTACCGAAAAAGGTGCTATCATCATTGATTCTCCGTGGGACACTACGCAGTTTCAACCCTTGCTGGATAGTATCCGCATTCGTCACGGTCAAAAAGCGGTGATGTGTATTGCCACGCACTTTCACGAAGACCGCAGCGGAGGCTTGGAATATTATCGGAAGCAAGGAATTAAAACCTACACTACTCAACACACCGATCAACTGAGCCGGAAGCGCGGCATGAAGCGTGCCGAGTTTCTGCTATCTAAAGATACCGTGTTCACCATTGGCAACCATTCTTTTGAAGTGTTTCATCCCGGCCACGGCCACACGCCAGATAACATTGTGATTTGGTTTGCCAACCAAAAAATTCTTTATGGTGGCTGCCTCATTAAAAGTACCGATGACTCTACATTAGGCAATCTGGGCGATGCCAGTGTAACCGATTATGCTACCACCTTGGAGCGCGTGCAAGCAAAATGCAAAAATCCGGCTTATATCATTCCCGGCCACAACGCATGGACGAGCACAAAATCGCTCGCACATAGTTTACGCATGGCGAAGGCGTTGAAACGAAAAAAGCAAAATCAAATTAATTGATTCGCTATCTTCACATTCCAAACTATTGACCGATGGGACTCTTCGATCTATTCAAAAAACCGCCTACCATTCAAGATCCGTTCTTTGGCACACTTCGGTGGATGGGCTTCAAAGACGCTTCCAAAAAATATTTTGAGTGCAGTGGAATGTTTGCGCCCACCAAAGAAACCATCGGGTATATTATTGAAGCCGATGCGAGTGGTCCCACTACTGTGCAGCGTGAATTTTATCAATACATTCAAACTAACTATGATGTGCTGATCGAAAAGGCAATTCCTCTTATTGAAAAGGAATATCGCCAAGACATGGAAGAATTTAAGATCACTAACTTCAAAAAAGAATTTAAAGTATCATCGCTTACCATCCCACGATTGGAGAGCACCCCGCTCGATTGGGACATGTCGTTTGAGTCGGTTGGTGACGAAAAACATTTCTTCCTGATTGATTTTAAAGATTTCGAACCGATTCAAGTTCATGTAGAATAGCCGCAAAATATATGCGCATCCTCCACCGCACCGATAAAACCAACGCTGACTTTCAACATCTGGTTAAATTATTAGATGCTGACTTGGCTTTACGCGATGGTGACGACCACGCCTTCTATGCGCCTTTCAATACGAGTGTGAATCTTCAGGCGGTGGTAGTAGCGTATGAAGATAATCGCCCCATCGGCTGCGGGGCCTTCAAAGCATTTGACGAAAGCCAAGTGGAAATCAAAAGAATGTTTGTGCTTCCTGATTTTCGCGGACACGGAGTTGCGTTGCACATTTTACAAGAGTTGGAAACATGGGCCAAAGAGTCAGGCTACATGAGCACCGTATTAGAAACCGGCAAGAAGCAACCTGAAGCGATTCGACTGTATCAGAAAGCCGGGTATCTCATCATCGCGAACTTCGGGCCGTATGTAAACGTGGAGAACAGTGTTTGCATGGAAAAGCATCTCACCTAAACTAATTTTATATGAAACCCGCTTACATTCACATCGCTGTGTGGGCGCTACTCGTACTTGCGTGCACACAACAACGTCCATCTGCTTCTTCCGAAACGATCATTTCCGATTCCACTGCTCATTATCGCTGGACTTCCTTACGGGACAGTGCCGAGTGGCGCAAGAACTACAACTTTCAGATGTTCAACTTACATGATACGTTGTGGGTATTTCACCCCGATGGCACGTGGCATTCTACCGATGGCGTGAACTGGCACAAGTCCGCATTACCCAACGCCATCAACAACCTTGCCTTCCTCGACTACATTCCGTTTCAAAATGCGATCTACGGCCTCGGTTATTTTCAAGGCAACATTGAGCAGTTCACCTACCAACCGAAAATTTTTCGCACCACCAACATGAAAACATGGGAAGTGCTTTCCGAAAAAAGTAATCTGCCTGGGCGGTTCTTCTACCATCCGTTTGTGTTTCAAAACAAACTGTGGATCATCGGTGGCGAAGACAAAAACAAAAAGTATAACGACATCTGGAATTCTGAAGATGGGATCAATTGGACAAAACAAAAAGAGAATTTGCCTTTTGGCGAACGTAGCGGTAGCCAAATTGTGCAACTGAAAGACAAACTGTTTTTGCTGGATAATGATGTGTGGAGCTCTGCGGATGGACTCAACTGGGCAACAAGAAACCACTGAGTTGGTAAAAGGTGAAACCATCTTCGGCTATGCGGCTGTGGTGATGGATGAAAAAATCTGGCTACTCGGTTGCAATCGCAACGGCCAATTCTCCAGTCAGGTGTTAGTAAGTGAAGATGGTAAAAACTGGCGAGGCGAAGATGCTCCATGGTCGCCACGTGGTGGTGTGGCTGCTACCGTTTATCAGGGAAAGATTATTATGACAGGAGGTAAGTATGGCGGCACGCCCAATCATCCGGACTTCCGATATAGCAATGATGTGTGGGCATTGCAGAAAAGTTCACCCTAATTTTTTGAATACATTTCTTTCTTATGTTGCCATAGCGCGGCAATGCTGCGTGCACGGCTTTTCACTTCGTCTGCTTTCTCGCCTATGAAATGTTCATCCACTGTTTGCGTGAACAGCGCCAGCCATTGCTGAAAGTGGCGCGCATCGATGGCGAGCGGCATGTGTTTTTGAAATGGGCTACCTTGATACGATTGATCACCCAACAGCATCGAAGACCAGAAATTATACATCACCGGCAAATGCTTCGGCCAATCTACATGACTAAACAATGGCGCCAGCAATTCATCTTTTCGTACACGCTCATAAAAAGAGTTCACGAGTAGTTCGATATCCGCACGATGTTCAATTTCTTTTGCCATTCTTTTTTTACTTCACATTCTTAGTTAACAAAAAAATATTAACGTCATCCAGCCCTACCACTTCATGCACCACCTCTACGGGAATAGAGAACGTGTCGAGTTCGGTTAAGTGGTGTTCTTCATCATGGATGCGAAACAAAACCGAACCCTTTACCACCACTAACCATGCCGGCACGGCTGTTTTGTGTTTCTCCAGCAATTGATTCTTACTCAACCCGATGGCAAAGGTATTGAATGAATCGCTCTTTTGTACCAATAGCACAGCCGGTTTATCTGTATTTAATTTTAATTCCTTGGCAATATTCATAGACTACGCTCTGCAACAAACGATCTCAGATGAAGTAAAAAACAAAAATAAATCCGGCACTGTGAGGCCGGACTTATTGCTGCTATTTCTTTGCCGGTGGGAGTAGCACCGCGTCAATCACATACACCACTCCATTGGAAGCCGGAACGGTGCCGAGTATATTGGCGCCATTTACCGTATACTTTCCGTCTTTTACGCCAATCACAATGTTATCCAAATTAACTTGATTGATAGTTTGTCCATCTTTCATGTTTTCAAGTTTATACACGCCCACCGAAACATGGTATTCTAAAATATTGCGCAGTGCATCTTTACTTTCAGGTTTTAATAAACCTTCTACCGTGCCGGCAGGCAGAAGATTGAACGCATCGTTGGTAGGCGCAAATACAGTAAACGGCCCCGCATTGGATAGCACGTCCACATACTCGGCCGTCTTCAATGCGGTAACCAGTGTAGTGTGTGCAGCAGACCCAACTGCTACGCGCACCACGTCTTTCTGCGACACATCATCTTGTACGGCCGATTGCCCGGCCGTTGGAGCCTCGGCTATGGAAGCAGTCGATTCTTGTTTTTTATTTTCGCACTGCCACAACATGCAAGCGGTGCAGAGAAGGTAGACGATTGATTTAGTTTTCATAGAACGTATTAGTTTAGTTGGTGATTAAATATCTTTTGTACAAAACTTGCGCTGAGCCATCATCAAAGGCAACAACACCCAAATGATCATGATCAACATAGAGTAGATGATGCCTCCACCACTGCCAAAGAAATTTTGATAGAAGGCACCTGTGTATCCCATCATCGCGGATACATCCAGCTTGAGTAAGATTACAATGCGCGCCAAGTCGATAGGATTTAGCGAAACTAGCGAGAGCGTTACTTTCTCCATGGGGTAATCGCTGAAGGTGTAAATGATATAGAGTACGAGTGCATCGTAGATGATAGCGAAGTAAAACCAAAACAGTAGCGCCATGCCGATGGCTCGCGCTTTATCTCGTGTGGCCACCGAAGCAGCAAATGCAAGCGCTACAAAAACAAAGGTGAGCATCACGCCTATTAGTATGAGATACAGTGTGCTTTCGTTCAAATTAAAAATGCAGAGCGGCAGGGCTACGCCCGTTAAAAACGCTACTGACAAAGCGATGGAGACAGCCCCATACTCGGCAAAATAAATTGTTTTGCGATGCACAGGCTGCGCGAGCAACATTTCAATAAAATCATACGAATTGTAAAAATGAATTGTGGTAAACACAATGCTAACGAGCGGCACTACAAGCAACACAATATTCAGCAAACTAATGGTCGACTTGCCGGGGTCGCTATCGAGGCTGAACATACTGAGTGTAACGAGCAGCAAGAAAAAGGTGTAGGCAATTACGAAGCGATTGCGCACCATGTCATACAAAATGTATTTGCCGATCTTGATCATACGGTGTGTGTTGGAATAGGAATATTGCGCATGATGCTAGCTACCGCTCTGCTAAGCTTTTGTTCGCCTGTTAATTCTTTCAGCATATCAATGCATTCGTTGAATATCACCCGGCCTTCATTCAGGTATACCATTTCGGTAGTCAGCTCGTCTAAATCGCTAAGCACATGCGAGGTGATAAGAAATGTGCGATCAGACGTGCTTTCGCACATGATCTTTTCTTTGAGTGCTTCCGCGGCCATGGGGTCTAGCCCTGCGGTGGGCTCATCTAAAATCAGAATGGGCGGGCGAAATAAAAAGGCAAGTGCAGCACTTACTTTCTGTCGCGTGCCACCGGAGAGTGTGTGCATGCGTTTGTCTTTGATCTGATCTAACTTAAACTCCGAAATCAGATCCTCATCTATATTCATAAAGTCGCCACGCAAATCTTTGATCATGTCAAACAACTGACCGATTCGCATCTGGTCGGGGTAATGTCCTATTTGCGGCATATAGCCAATGTGGTTGCGGTAGCTCCAATTGTTTTGAATATTCTCACCATTCACTTCGATGGTGCCTGCATTTGGAATAACGAGTCCGAGAATTGATTTAATGAGCGTTGTTTTGCCGGAACCGTTGGGGCCCATGATGGCGTATGATTTCCCTTCGTGAAACTGAAGTTGAATAGACTTCAGTACTTGCAGCTTTCCATAACTTTTGCTCAACTCTTTAATTGCGATCATAACTGCGGGTAGCTGTGCATAGCCGGATGGTTGTCTTTTAACTCTTCGGGTGTGATGCTGGGTATTACCTCTTCGGAGCGGTCGAGCATGTACACTAAAAAGCTGCGCCACAGCATGACCGAGGATGGCATTTTTTCTACAATCATAGAATACAGATTGACGGGGTGAAAGGGTACATCACCGATGCGGTCTTTATTCAAGTCGTAGCCCTGATACTTGTCCCAATAATTGGCATCGACTGTGTTCAGTACTAAGGTGCCGTTGGTAGCCATATCGAAGGTATTGGAAAGAAAATTGTTTTTAGTGAACACGTTTCCATCGCAATTGGATTGCACCTTGACAGCCCAGCCGTTTTGATGAAACGTATTGAATTGAAATTCACTACGGCTGCATCCTTCCATATAAATGGCAACTGTATTTTTATTAAAGCTATTTTGTGTAATGTGGCTATCGCGAATGTCTTTGAGTAAAAGTCCGTAAGAGGAAGAGCCCCAATTGTCCAAGAATTGATTGTTGCGCATGGTTACCCCTTTGGTGTACATCACTGCCACACCTGCTCCGTTGCTTTGAAAGGTATTATGTTGGTAAACATCGTTGTGAGAGAACATGAAGTGGAGCCCATAGCGCATGTTGTGATGGCTGTTGTTGCGCTCTACTGTTGAGTTAGTGACGAACTCAAAATAAATTCCATCGCGATGGCCGCTTATTTGGTTGCTGGCAATACGAAGTGAATCGCACTTCCACGCGTGGATGCCGTTGCCGATTTGGTGCTCGGCTTGTGCGTTGGAGTGAAGCACATTGCCTTCGATTAAGGCGTGTGTGGAGTTGGCCAGATGAATGCCGAAAAAAGTATTTTCAAACTGATTGTTGCGCACGTGCAAATGATCTGACTCAATTGCATTGATGGCTGATATATCGTTGATGCTGCCTACACCGGTATTGATCATTCGCAGGCCGGTGATTGAAACATGGTTGGCTGCAATAGTAAAGAGCTCGAATTTGTTTTCTCCATCCACTATCGGAAAGTTGATGCCTACCAGTGAGATTGATTTCCGAATCACCAAGTTGCCTTCGCGGTAGGTGCCGGGCAAAATGCGAATGGTGTCGCCAGAGGTAGCTGCTTGAATAGCCGCGCGAATGGTTTTCCATTTGGATGTGGCGCTCACCTCGAGGGTACGGGCATAAGTAGTGCACATGCTCGCGGAGAAAACGATGACTAGAATCAGCTTTGTCATTTGAATTGAGTGATTACTTCGCCCCACGCCAAAAAAATTCCGCTGACTTGTTTCTTATGGGCATCTAAGCTGCTCTTCGATTCAAAGGCGGCTACTTCACTTCCCATAGGTGTGCGCAGTTCGCCTGACTTTAAGTAGAACGCATTGGATGCATCGATCAGTTGACCGGGTTTACTAAAATCGACCACGAGTTTGTATTGGAAATCTTCGGTGGCTTCGTAGTTGGAATTATAATAGTTGAGCATGCAGTTGATGTCATCAAACCGATAGATTTTTCCTTTGCGTGTTACTAGTTCGGCTCCATATTTTTTATCTACTAATGTCATTTTGCAGAGGTGGCAGATGTCTTTGCCGTACTGCAGCGGTTCCGGCTGCACGGTGCACGATGCCAGTGAGGCAGCGAGCAAACCGATGGATGCGGTGATGACTCGGGTGCTGTGCGCTGCGTGAGCGATAGTAGCGAAAAGCCGGACGTTGGGTTGGCGGTGTGCGGATCGGCCGGCTTGCAGCGGATAGCGCGACCGCTTTGGTGATGCGCACGCATGCGCGGCACCAAAGGGGGCACGCCCCAATAAATATTTTTTTATAAAGGAGACCGCTTTCATTTTGTGTTGTTGATTTTCCATTCGTAAACAAGCAAAGCCATCAGTAAAATGCCTACGCAAATAAAAATCCATCCGCCTATATCGGGGCCGGAGAATGCCGTGAAGTTGAGCAGCACTTTGGTGCCGATGAGTGGTGGCTGATACGACATGCCTTCGATTTTAATGGGCGCCTCGGGATTGAGGTTGTGGCCGTAGTCGTAGCCCCACATATAAAAATCAACGAGTGCACCAACGCCTGCCAAAAGGATGGTGGATAAAAAGAAGGTTAACATCCACCGTTTGTTGATGAGTGCGGTAAGTACACCAATGGCAATCATAGCACCCACGATATAGATCATGTAACCAAACTCGGGGAACATGCTGACCTCAATGGTTTTCATGCCGATGTAATGATTGAGTGCGCTGATGGTTTTTACATCTCCGCTGAGGTTGTCGATCCAGATTTTCATTTCAAGCCCTTCGGGGTATTGAGGTGCCCACATGAGTATTTGCCAGAGCGGAACAAAATAGGCCGACACTAATGTGAGTGCGGAGATAAAAATGAGGATGCGCGTAACAGGCTTCACGATGTGGATGGGTTGCGTGTAGAAATTGTGATTGGTAAAAGGTGCTCCGCTCTTTGCAGATGCGGAGCTACCTTACTCAACCTGTAAACTATGAAACTTACTTTGAGCCTTTCTCTTCGACTACACCGGTAGAGAATTTCAGCGGCACAGGGCTGCCAGCCGGTGATACGCGTGCGTAGCCTTGCATTTCCTGATGGAGAGCGGAACAGAAGTCGGTGCAATAGAATGGTGCTACGCCTACTTCATCAGGAACCCATTTTAACGTTTGTGTTTCGCCCGGCATGATCAGGATTTCTGCATTGGCAGCACCTTTCACAGCAAAGCCGTGGGGCACATCCCAATCTTGCTCGAGGTTGGTGACGTGGAAGTAAACCACATCGCCCAGTTTGATACCTTCAATGTTATCGGGTGTGAGGTGCGAGCGAATGGCCGTCATGTACACATGCACTTCTTTTCCTTTGCGCTCCACTTTAGCTTCTTTCTCGCCTTTGGCAACATAAGGGTGATGATTGTCTTCGATCTTATAAATTTTTGTTGAGTTAGGAGCCACTAAACTGGCGGGTATTGCCTCTGCATAGTGTGGCTCGCCCGTGGTGGGGAAGTCGAGGAGCAGTTGCATTTTCTCTCCTGATATATCATACAACTGTGCGGACTGGGTTAACTCTGGGCCGGTAGGCAAGTAGCGATCTTTCGTGATTTTGTTATATGCGATTACATATTTGCCATGAGGCTTGCGAGTAGGGCCACCGGGCACACATAGGTGACCAATAGAATAATAGGTTGCTACGCGATCGATTACTTGCAAGCTCTTTACATTCCACTTCACAATTTCGGATGACACAAAGAAAGAAGTATATGCGTTGCCTTTGTCATCGAATTCAGTGTGCAACGGGCCGAGGCCGGGCTTCTTTACTTCGCCATGCAATGCCGACTCGTATTTGATTACGGGGATGCCTGCAAACTCGCCTTCAAAATCTTTTGCGGCAATGGCTGCCTGAATTTTTGTAAATGAGAATACCGGAATAATTGCAGCGAGTTTGCCGGACGCTACAATGTATTCACCGGTAGGATCTGTGTCGCAACCGTGTGGTGATTTGGGGCATGGAATAAAATAGATGATGTCTTTTAATACAGTAGGATCGAGTTGCAACACTTCCTTCAGCATTTCGCTGGTGGCGGTGTGTGTGCCTTCGTCTAACACATTGTGAGCGTAGTTGGCTTTTGCTTTTTCGCCTTTGCCTTGCGCGATATACTCTTCGGCTTTCTTCCAGTTTACTGCCATGATGAAGTCTTTATCTTTCTGTGTTGCGTTTACCTCCAGCAAGGTGTAAGCTTGCTCGGTGTTGTAGCATGAAAAGAAAAACCATCCATGTGAGGGGCCTTTGCCCGCACGCGATAAATCGAAATTGACACCGGGTGTCTTCAACTGGAAGTTGATATTCATCTTACCTGTGGCGGGATCGACTTTTATAAAACTGATGGTGCCTTTGAAGTTATCTTTATATGTGCTGATGGAAACATCTGACTTATCGCCCATCGGCACGCTGAAGCGTGTGCCCGCCACTACATACTCGGTGTTTTCGGTAATGAATGGCGATGAGTGATTACCTCCACTGTTGGGCAGCTCAATGATTTCTTCGGTGCGGAATGTTTTGAGATTGACACGTGCTACGCGTGGCGTGTTGTTGGCATTGACAAACGCCCAGCGTCCATCGTGCTCGCCATTGGTAGTAGACAACGCGGGGTGATGCAGATCATCCCAAGGCACAAATCCGTGCGAAGTCATTAGCATTGGTTTTGATTCTTCGCTGTAGCCGTAACCATTTTCGGCAAACTGTGAGAATACAGGAATGATTCTGAATAGACGACCGGAGGGAATACCATAAACAGACAATTGTCCATTGAAACCACCCGACACAAAATTATAAAACTCATCGTATTTGCCGGGTGCCACGTAAACTTTTGCGGCCGCATCGCCCGTAAGCGCAGCTTGCGGACCCTGAGGCTTGCATGCATAGAAGGTGACGGCACTGACTGCCACCAGCAGCAACAAAGCTGATTTTATGTGCTTTTTCATTTTGTTAATAGTTATTTGTTATAGTAGTAGTTATTTCTCGCCATCATTTTGGCGCATGTATTCCAATACATCGCGCGCATCACCGATCGACATGTTTTGGTTGGGCATGCGCATGAGGCACAACTCCAATAATTTTTGTGCTTCCGGATCTTTCTCAAGCATGACATCTACATTGGTAATCATGTTCATGATCCACTCGGGTTGTCTTCGTTTGGTGATATCTTTCCAGCCGGGGCCTACCACACGCTGGTCGGTAAGTTTGTGGCAGGATGCGCACTTCATTTCATAAATCGCCAGTCCACGGCTAACGCGGTCTAGTTCAAGTGGTGTTTTGAGTGTAACCGATTTTACTGCGCCAAGGCCTTTGGTTGGGTTGGCGATTACTTCTTCCACTGCCGACTTACCGGATTCTTGGTCGGGCAGTTGTTCTTGATTCACGGGCTTGTCGGGCGAGCAAGACCATAGGAGTACTGCACATGCTATCAGATAGATGCCTTTCATAGTTTGGGTTGTTATTTACTTGTCTCAAAGGAAACACATCCCCAAAAAATCGCTTATGATTGCAATCATATCAAACGTATGACTTTAATCACGCGTAAAAGCGAGCAAGTGTGATGTCTATTCGAGTGTTGTACTCGAATTATCAAATGAAGATTTTGTGATTGATGAGGCGGATTTTATCTGCTTCTTCCAGTTTCTTGACAGTTCGAATGATGGTTTCTACACGCATGCCCACCATGTCGCCAATTTGTTGGCGTGTGAGTGGAATTTCATAAGTAAAACCTTGCGACTTGCCGGATCTTTCTTTCATGTAATTTAACAGCCACCACACTCTTTTCTCCGGAGAATCGAAGGCAATGGATGTGAGTATTTTGTTTTTGTAGCGAAGGCGATCGCAAAGAACCTGATCCATTCGGAGATGAACTTCGAAATGATCTTTCAGCAAATTAAAAAATCGCTCCTTTGGCAATTTCCAAATGGAACTGTCCTCGAGTGCTTGTGCAGTGCTGGGGTATAAAAAATTACAAAGTAAGGGTGGCTCGCCAAAGCTTTCGCCTTTGTAAAAAATGCCTTGAATAAACTCTTGCCCTTCTTCGCTGCGGGTAATCATTTTAATAGAACCTTCGGCAATCTGAAAATAATAAAGCGCTTCTTCTCCCTCATAAAAAACGCGTGCGCCTTTATGAAGGTGAACGCGACTCGCTCCATACTGCTCCAAAATTTTTGATTCGATAAGGCCCATATGTAAAGTAAGGCAAATTACACTTATCAAGATTACCAGTCAAATGTTTGAAATGACTCGCTCAACCGGTGTAATCGTGCCTTACTTTTCGCTTGAGCGAAAGCCTACTGCTTCACCATGCTAAACACATGCACACCTGCCACCGATTCTATTCTGCCGGGTCCGAAGGTTCCTTGTGTGCGCGTGAGCGTGAGCTTCAAGGCCATGTCACTGATTTCGGTGATGGTGATTTCCTGATTGTCGCTGCGCTTGATGGTTTTGCCGGCTTCATCGGTAAACGACCACGTGCCGCTCGCAGGCCACACCACACCACCGCTGGTAGAAGTATAGCTCGTTGCTGTAAACTTCAAGGTCAATCCGGCATAGAGTACCGTTTTGTCAACTGCATCTACCGTTACAGTATTCAGCTTCCACGTGTTGGCAATTAACTTTTGGGTATTCACTTCTTTTGCTGTGGGGCCGTTACTGCCTCCTCCACAACCGGTGAGATGAACCAACACCATCACCGAACTAAAAACAAAAATCAAATGGAATATCTTTTTCATAAAAGGAGGATTAGATTTTTTTAACAAACAATTTGGCGACACGTTGATTGCCTTGCTCCATCACCGCGATGTATTGACCGGAAGTAATTTCCCGAATGTCGATGCGCACTTCTTCCCCTCCTACTCCTTTGGCAACTTTCGTCTGTCGGCCTAACAAATCTACTATCACAATACCAACCGATTCTTTCGGCTTAAAGCCGGAAAGATTTAATACTAATTCATCCGCAGCCGGATTCGGATAAAGCTGCACTTGATTCGGTTCGAAGCCTTCTGCTCCGGTGATCACAAATGCTTGCCCTGCAGACATCGCGCTCACGCATCCCAACAAAGTTACCTGCACTTTGTATGTTCCTTCTTGTGTAATGATGTATGTATTGTTAGTCGCTCCGCTGATGCTCACATCATTCCGAAACCATTGATTACCGCTGCCACTGCTCGAGGTGAGAAGAGGCGCTGCGATATTTGAATTATCAACTGTAATCGTAGGAAGTGCCGGTATTGGATTAACAACAGCAGAAACAGAAGTGCGTGTAAGTGTAGCGCATCCATTGAGTGTGGCTTCAATAAAATAAGGTGTAGTAGCGGTTAATGAAGGCGTAGTAAAGTTTCCACCGCTAGTGAGTGCGCTTCCTCCTGTTGCCGCTGCAAACCAACTCATAGCACCATCGCTGGTGGCCGTGAGTGATACAGTGCCCGGTCCACAGCGCGAGACGTTTGATGCGGTGATCGTAGGAATCGGTTTAACCGTAGCCACTACGGGCGTGCGACTCAATGATGAACAGCCATTCGCAACAGCTTCGGCATAATAGGTTGTTGTAACCGTGATTGAAGGCGTAGTAAAACTGTTGGTGCCTACCGGGCTTCCACCGGAAGTTGCCGTGTACCAATTAATACCGCCTTCATCGCTGAGTGTTGCGGTTAAAGTAACCGTGCCAGCACCACAACGTGTAGCGGGAGTGGTAGAAGTTACCGTAGGAAAAGATTTTATAACGGCTACGACAGGCGTACGTGCTAAACTAACACAACCGCCTACCGTCACGTCTGCATAATAGGTTGTGGTGGTAGAAATGGATAAGGTGTTATACGTATTGCCTGAAGCTTGCAATAATGTACCTCCGGTAGATGCTGTAAACCATTGCACGGTGCCAGGCTCTGAAGTAACCGAAAGAGAAACAGTGCCTGGCCCACAGCGACTGCCATCTACTGCCACCGGATTGGCAGGGCGTTGTACAACAGTGGGCGTAACCGCAGTGCGTGCCGCGCTAACACAGCCATTATTTACCGCTTCCGCGTAAAATGTAGTAGTAGTATTGATAATTGGTGTGGTATAGGTAGCACCGGAAAGAATGTTTGTAGCCAGTGGCACCCCACCGGTAGGCACATTGTACCAACTTACATTCCCTGCACTGACAATCGCACTTACACCTGCGGCTGTACCTACGCATACACCTCCCGCGTTTGTACTAACAACAGTTGGTGTGGTTGATACCGTAGCGACCACATTTGTTCGTGGTGATGAACATCCGTTCGCATCATACGCAGCCACTGTGTAGGTAGTAGTAGCCGACAGTGATGGTGTGGTATAACTCGTGCCGGTGCCCAATTGCAAACCGACTGCACTGTACCACTTTAATGAAGCTGTATTTGCAGTGGCTGACAGTGTTGTTGTTGCAGGCGCATTGCATATCGTAGCCGGAGTAGTAGATAAAATGCTGGCGGTAGAAGCCGCGCACAATTTCAACACCGTGCCGGCATTGGAAAAAGATCCGTCACCATAGCCCACATACATCACATCGGAAGTATCAAAGGCTAATGAAGGTGTTTGTGCCAAAGCCGAAGAAAAATTAGTGGTGCCAACCGCTACCCAATTCGTGCCATCAAACTTCATCACATTGGCGCGCGTAGAACTGGAACCATTCGTATAGACAATATGCAAAACACCGGCATTGCTAAATTTTAATTGCGCATAGCGTACATCGCTGGCGGTAAAACCTTGCGCACCCACGATCACCCATGCGGTGCCATTAAATTTGAAAACAGTACTTTTTGCAGGAAAAGTATTTTCAGTTGATAACGCATAGGGAACCCCGGCCCCATCCACAGCAATGTCAGAATAGAGTCCCGAAATGGAAGTAAACCCGCTTGTTCCTACAGCCACCCAATTGGTGCCGTCAAATTTGCTAACCGAAATAAATCCCACATTGCTTCGAATTGAAACGAATGGAACACCGGCAGGCGAAATGACGAGTCGCGGATAGGTGCCCACTGAAAAATCTTGCTGGCCTGCAATGACCCATGCGGTGCCATTAAACTTAGCCGCATTGACACTGTTAGTTGCATCAAGAAAAACGATAAAGGGTGCATTGGTTACAGGGTCAATCGCAATGCGTGGCATCGAACCACCCGTTATACCCAACGCATTGTTTAACGAGGCACTGCCTACAAATACCCAATTGGTGCCGTCAAATTTTTTGACGTTGGCTGCACCGGAGTTTTGATAAGTAATATAAAGTGTGCCTGAATTATCCACAGCGAGATCGGGTGTTTGTCCGCTGGTAGCTACTGTAGGCAAAGCCGTCCAGGTGCCACCTGTATATTTCATCACCACAATTTGATTACTAGTAGTGACATAAGCCATGTAGGGTGTGGTACCAATCACAATCATATCGGGTTGATTTTCTACTACGCCAAAAGGTGTGGGAGTAAATCCTTGATTTCCCACATCGCTCCACTGCTGAGCCATTGCGCTGACAGCGCTGACACTCAGGAGAAAGAGTATAGGTAAATGTCTGGTGTTCTTCATAGGTGTTTTTTTAACCTAAAGAGAACACTTTATATGGTATGGATTATGGCGCTTTTATATTTGACAGCCGCTCGATTTATAAGTGATGCGCTTGCGTTTGTATGCGTACTTTCCCTTTCGGGGAAATCAGCGACTTTCCAGCATCTTAATGATTTCTTCTTTCTTGCGTTGTGCAACCGGAACGGAGTGACCGCCTTCCAGTACAAGGCAATCAGTCTTGCGATCATAGATACGAATATGATCGGGATTGACGAGTGTGGAATGGTGGCAGCGTAGAAAGCCGAGTGGTGCGAGCATCTCTTCGTGGGTATGCAAATTGCGCGACACCAAAATAGGATCTGTGTTGCGTAGAAAAAACTGTGTGTACGCGCCTTCTGCTTTGCAATAGAGAATGTCGCTGATCTTTACAAAATAGGTAGCCACCAAGTCCTTCAATACAATTTGTTTGTCGGAGGTAGTTTTGCCGGAAACCTGATTGAGCAAAATATCCAATTGCCGTTGCAAACTTTTTTCGTGAACGCGCTGTGTAGCCTTGAGTAAAGCGTTCGCCAATTCCATCGGGTTTACGGGCTTCATCAAATACTCAATAGCGCTGAACTTAAATGCTTGCACGGCATATTGATTGAAAGCTGTCGTAAATATCAATTGAAAGGAGGGAACACCGATCTGTTTTAACAAATCAAATCCGGTGCCGTCATCCATTTCTACATCCAGAAAAACAACATCAGGTTGAAAGGAATGAATCATCGTGAGGCCGGTAATCACGCCCGTAGCTTCCTGGACTTCGTGTAAAGAAGGATTGATCTCTTCAATCAGGTGGTGCAGCGTTTCGCGCACATCGGTTTCGTTATCAATGATTAAGATTTTCATTCGGCTGTCGCGCTTTTAAGGTTCATCGCACTCTTATATAATAGCGGGAGATAAATGGCGACCAGCACGCCTCTTCCTTCCGGTGCCGGCCCCACTGTAAAGCGTGCTTTGGATTTCACTTTAGTAGCCAACAAATAAATGCGGTCTTTGATTATTTCCGTAGCGCGTGAAATGTGCAGGGGGCTTTCCGTCTTTTCAGTCGACAGGCCTTTGCCATTGTCGCGCACCTCCACATACAATTCATCGGTTCGTTTCTCGAATCGAATATTGATATGGCCGCTCCAATCAATGCCGGCCATGCCGTGCTCAATGCTATTTTCCACAAAAGGTTGAATGATCATCGGAGGGATCAACAAATCATCAATTTCCAGATCTGCATTCGCTTCAACCGTAAAGTCAAAAGCAATTGGGTATCGGTTTTTTTGAATTTCCAGATACTGATGTAAAAACTCCATCTCCTCCTCAATGGTGATGTATTCTTGGTATGTGCTTTCCAGTGTCTTGCGCATCACATCACTAAACTGCGACAAACGAGAGGCGAGTGTAAGACCGTCCTTTTGTTGCAAAGCATGTTGTTGTAATGACGTGAGTGCGTTAAAAAAGAAATGCGGATTCATGCGCGCACGATTGAGTCGCTGCTCTGCTTCTAAAATAGTTTTCTTGTGGCGCAGCGATTGTTGTCTTAAGAAAAAAGCAACAGCAATCAACGCCAGCAAGCCGACTAACAAAAGCAATAAGTACATTTGCTTCTGTGCCGCTAATTCCTGAATGGTCAATTCGTTTTCTGCTTTATTATACTTTTGCTCCATCTCACTAATCGCCTCCGCATTCTCTTTCGTCACCAAACTATCGCTGAGCACTTTGTATTGTTCTAATAATTGAAGTGCGAGTGCTGTTGATCCGCTGGCTTTATAAGCTTCATACAGTTTGTATTTTATTTCGCGTACTAAAAAAATGTTATTGACGATCATCGCCTGCTCCAATCCTTTTTGAAGCCACTCGATGGATTTGTCATGTTCATTCAAACCGACAAACGCAGATGCCCGCAATGCGTAAATGGCCGAGCGCACATTGGCGTTGGTTTTAGGGGTAATGTAGGTGAGCACCGTATCGGAATAGAGTAACGCCTCCTTGAAATTTTTACGTTTGGCTGCGACATCACCCAACGTAATATAATTCTTAATAATATTCACCGGCACTCCAGCCTGCTTCGCATACCTCATCGATTCGATGGCAGTGTGGTAGGCAGAATCCAGAAAAGGTTTCTTTTGCGCGGTTGTGTCGTAAGAATAAAAATAAACAATGGCTAAGTTGGAGTAGGCCTGCGCCAGCAGCGAGGCGTTGGAGGTTTCCCGAGCTACCTCTAAAGCCTTCTTGGTAAAGTAAACGCCCTTCTCATATTGCTTTTGATTCATAAATACACTGGAAATACCAGTGTACACCATGGATTTTTGGGTGGGGTCCTCTACAAATCGAATTAATTCCAATGCCTTGTAATAGAAATGAATGGAGCTGTCCGGATTACCTTGTCGGTTATAGTAGATTCCTAAAATACGATTGCACTCCACGGAAACATAGGGATGAAATTCTTCCTTTAATAATCGTAAAGCATGGAGTGCACTCAGGCGACTTTCATTTGTTAAAGATCGTGCGTTGGCGAGTGAAGCTTCGAGTGCAAAACCGATGGCCTCGCAACAAGTATTGGTCGATTTTTTGAATTCATCGGCAATGGCGCTGGCCACTTCATAATTCTGGGCTACTTTGTTTTCATCAAACCGCTTTCGTACTTCTGGTGTAAATTCCGTACACAAGCAAGGTTGCTGTGCCGTTAATGAAAAGGATATGCCGCTGACCAAAATCAAAAAGGCGCTAAAGCGAAATAGATAGTTTGATTGCATGTGGGGGAGTTACATCTATAAAACTAAACCGGTCAATTGTAAAAGCTACGAACGCGGTTTCAATAACTCACTATCGCAGGCTAAAAACAAGTTAACGAATTTATGGCTTTATAAGTGATGCTACTGATTTTACAAGTGATTTTATCGCGCCACCTGCCGTTGTTCGCCCAAACCTTCAATTCCTAATTCAATCACATCGCCTGCTTTCAGGTAAATGGGCGGTTTAAATCCATGTCCTACACCCGAGGGTGTTCCGGTGGAAATGACATCACCCGGCAGCAAGGTCATGAACTGACTGATGTAGCTGATCAGAAACGGAACTTCAAAAATCATATCGTCTGTATTGTTATCCTGACGCAATTCACCATTTACTTTCAGCCACATTTTTAAATCATTGAAATCGCGCACCTCATCTTTCGTAACGAAGTATGGCCCCATGGGCGCAAACGAATCGCAGCCTTTGCCTTTCGTCCATTGGCCGTTTCGTTCCAATTGAAATTCGCGCTCGCTGTAATCGTTGTGCAAACAAAAGCCTGCCACGTAGTCCATCGCATCTTTCTCTTCAACATACAACGCTTTTTTCACTACTACCACCGCCAACTCAATTTCGTAATCGGTCTTCTTACTGTTTCGCGGAATAATTAATCCATCGTTCGGGCCGGTAAGCGCGGTTGTCGATTTAAAAAAGAAAATCGGTTCCTTTGGCATGGGCATATTCGTTTCGAAGGCGTGATGCGTGTAGTTCAACCCTACACAAATAATTTTAGAAGGTCGTTGAAAGCACACACCGAAGCGACTTCCTTCCGGAATTAGCGTTAGTTGATCGCGATGAGTCGTTATCCATGATTGCAATCGCTGCAGGCCATTCGATTCAAAAAATAGTTCACCATAGTCTTCGCCAAAAGCAGACGCATCATAATGTTTACCATCGAGAAGAATACCGGGCTTTTCCTCTCCTACTTCTCCGTATCGGAATAATTTCATTTTGAATCGGGTTGTTGTGATGATTATAGGAAAGGTAGCACATTTCAGTGATTGTTTAACGGTCGATTACTTCCGGTGGATCGGTGGTGGTATCGATAATCACTGTTTTTAAAATCAGGTTATACCGCTTTAGATTTTTGATCAGCGATTCCTTACTCCGTTGTGATTTTATTTTAATCTTTTCGCCATTGGTAAACTTGAGGAAAGCCCAATATTCATTTCTAAAGATGTAATAATAATCGTCAGCATAATCCTTCATCAATTGGCGATTGATAAATATCTTCTCGATTTCTCCCAGTGGTTTTTTGATACCGAGTTGTAATCCCAACACCCAAAGATAGTGTTTGACATAACCCTTCTCCACATGGATATCCAACCGAAAGTGTGTGGTCCAGAGAAAAACAGAAATGCCAATTATCCATAGCATGATGTTGAGGTCGGGGGCAGGAGAGTATGGATATTCGAGCCATCGCCAAATCTCTTTTAAGCTAAGGATGAGAATGATGACGCTCCACGCCACAGCGGCTGAAATTCCGAAGAGCAGTCGTTGACGAATGGTGACCATCTAACTCAAAAAGCTTAACCTTAATTTTTCGTAGGGCATTTCTACTTCCATGTAAACGGGCGCATCGTTGATACTTTGGTAGTTCAACTCGACAATGCACTTCAGACTGTTCTGTGGACTGGGATACACGCGACCAATGTTGGCCACATTGATCAACTCGGTTTTGGTTTGCTCCTCATCGGAAACGGTGAGCTCGATAAATTTTGTCATTGCGGTAAAAGGTAAATAATCTATTTACCGCAAGGTACTATGGTTTTAGATTAAATTAAGAACTAAAATAATTCTCATCATAGAAAAAGAATAATCTTCGGTCATAGTTCAAATAAATAGTTCGGTTTCGGATTGCACATGTTCATTTAAGCTCATTGGTTACTACTTCAACAGCAACATTACCTCTTTTACGAAACTGCTCAACATAGGAATGAGCTTCAACGATTGTATCAAGCGTATAAACACGGTCAATTACAGAAGTTAATTTACCTGCTTCAATTAATGAACTTATAAATTTCAAATGATGAATGGTGAAATTAGTTCGATCGTTTGTGCTAACATATCGCCCATTCAGTTTAAGTAAATTTTTACAGTGTGATTTGTTTAATTTTCCAACAGCATCAAAAATTACGTCAAATCTTTCATTTAGCTCTGAAAGGTTTGTTTTTGTATAGTCCATTGCATCATCAGCGCCTAATGAGGTAGCTAAACTTAAATTAGTCGTACTGCAAACAGCAGTAACTTTGGCATTCAGGCACTTAGCTATCTGCAAAGCAAAGGTGCCTACACTTCCGGATGCTCCATAAATCAATATCTTTTGTTGCGAAGTTAGTTTGGCTTTTCTCAGGAAATACAATGCCGTTAGTGAGCCGAGTGGAATAGTTGCTGCCTCTGTAAATGTCAACCTTTCAGGCTTTGATAAAATAATAGCAGACTCCTTCAGACAGCAGTACTCTGCATAACCTCCAAAACGAAGGCCACAAAAAGCAAAGACAGCCTCCCCAGATTTGAATGTAGCTACCTTAGCACCCACTTGCTCGATCACACCAGACACCTCAAAACCAAGAATATTGACTCTTTTTGGTTTGAATAATCCATTAAAGATTCGAGCTAAGAAAGGATCAGCTTTGCGAAGGCGCCAATCAGCGGCTGTCACGGAAGTAGCATAAACACGGATCAAGACTTCATCGCTTTTAGGGACAGGCTTCTGTACCTCCTGCAACTTCAAAACTTCAGGAGAGCCATATCGTTTATAGACAACCGCTTTCATGTGTCGAATACATTGGTAACTAAGTTCCTCCAAAGGGTATCCTTATGTTGCGTAGAAAAGAACCCAAAATGCCCAACTTTAGCTACTCCAAGTTCTGGCAATCTTAGATGTAGTCTTTTGGTATTTGCATTTGCATAAGCTTTGCTGAGCCAATCTACCGAATCTTTAGGCGCAAGCTCATCATCTTCCATGCTGTAAGAAATTAACTCTGATGTAATTGAGTTGAAATACAAGTTTTGAGGTGGAAGGCAATCAAATAAATAATTAGGCGAACGGCACCATTTACTCCATTGCAAGGCAACTCCTCTCGGGAGATTTTCCATTTTACTGAAACTACGAGTTGGTAGATATCCAAACAGTTTTGATAAAGAAGGAAACAAGATATTCCAATAACTCCACAATTTGAATCGGTCGATCCCATGCCAAAATTTCCAATAACCGGATTGCGCACCGACAAGAACAATGCGTTTTGCCAAATTAGAGGAAGGAGTGAGACCAATGAGTTGCCCACCAATACTATGACCTAAAAGATACATAGGGCGGTGTCGAAAGTTTGTTCTGGCAAATTGAATAACGCTTTCAAGATTATCTCTACCCCATTCTTCAGCAGTAATATTTATCTTCTTCAAAGAAGAATTCAGTGATTTGCCAATGCCGAAATAGTCAAAAGTGATAGCTGTTATTCCTTCTTGTGCCATGTATTGAGCAAAGTTTTGGTAAAATGGTTGCTTTACTCCCGTGGCCGGAACAATTATGAGTATTCGATCGTTTTTGTTTGAATTGAAAATAGTAAGGGCGATTTGTCTATCTGCTCTTGTTTTGATTATGTGTGATTGCATTTCTAATTACTTTCAGTCGCTTGAGAAGCAACTTTTCCATGAAAAGAATAAAAATAGCTTAGCGTTTCTTCGGGTGCTTCTATCTGAGGCCAATGTCCTATGTGCGGACTGAGCAAATACAACGTTCCATTAGGAATCAGATTCTTATAACGATTCGCCATGTGTAGTCCTGAGTTTGGATCAGCCGGACCGTTCACCAAGCATAGAGGAATATCAGTTTCTTTCATTGCTTTTATCCAACGTGATTGGTGTTCATCCTTTTCAAATACAAGTCGACCGATTAGATATGCAATGGATTTTCCATTCTTGTAATTCAGCACTTCCCAAAAAGCCTCTTGAAAGTCCGGGGTAGGCTTTGTGTCTTTACCAAACACTTCATTGGTAGCCCTCAACACCATCTTCTTGGTCATTAGACTACTTAGCATTTTGCCGATAAATGCCGGAGATTTGGAAAGAAGAATTTGAATCATTCGTGGTTTATATACGTCCGAAAATAATCCACCATTAAGAAAGACTACACTTCGTATTTTAAAAGAATTAGACTTTGCGCGATCTCTGGCAATTAATTCTTGAACCACACTATTTCCTAAATCATGAGCTAGTATATGAACTTCAGAGATGGAAAGCGTTTGAAGCAGCATCGAATACATATTGGCCATTTCATCAAAACTGTACCGATGCTTTTTAGGTTTATCAGAGAAACCCATGCCAGGCATATCTGGAATAATTATTTTAAAACGTTGAGATAAACTAGGAATTAGTTTTCCGAAATCAACACCATTGTAAGGATATCCATGAAAAATCAATAATGGCTGACCGTCACCTATCACGCGGTAAAATATTTGAAGACCATTAAAGGTGAAATAGTTACCTTTAGCGAGCCATTCGTGAAGCTTTGGGTGCATACAAAAAGTTTTACTCCCTTTGAATTTATTTTATCATCAGATCTAATTCGCTCCTAACTATGGGCGGGCGATTAATGCTTGCGAATTTAAAAAGATTTTATAGCTATGCCCCAAGTGCCTAGCAACATATCCGCACTTCATTTCTCAACAAAGAAATTAATGAGGATTTTCACTTTTCAAGTTCTCTAAATACCATTTATCAATATCATCTACACTTGGAATTGGATTATGTCCTTCACTATTGCTCATGTTTAGTTTTACGGCTACTCCGCTGTTTATTAGTTTTTGGTACATATTTGCTTCCTGTCGAGCGGGAACTAATGGATCATCAAGGGAATGATAAATTAAGAAAGAAGCATCACCTCTATCAACGTAAGTAAGAGGTGAAGCTTCTGCATACTTCCCTGATAAAACGTAATTACCATTTTCAACCATAGGTAACTCACCCACATAATTAAACAACACCCTTGTAATAATTGGATTTTGAATTGCTACATCTTCTTTTTTGTTAAAATCTGACAAGTCAAATCTTGCAGCCAAGGTGACGACCGATTGAACTTTAGAACTGACTGCTTCAATCTCTGTTTGTTTCGAATTCATCATCGAATCCGTGACCCCGAGCATTGCGCACAAAGTCGCACCTGACGAATATCCAAATGCTCCAATATTATTAGGGTCAATATTAAACTTTCCAGCATGGTAACGAACATAACGTACTGCACGTTGGCAGTCACCTAAAATATCATTGTATTTATACTTAGGAGAAAATCGGTGATTGATCACAAAGAGTGTATACCCCCTATCAACAAGAATCCGTGCATATTTCCCAAAGTACAGCGAGTCGTTGGCAAAATTGGTAGTCATAGAAACCTGATTATACCCAGCTAAATATGAATACCCAAAGGCAGTTCCAGGAATTGTTATAATTCCAATATTATTTGATTTGTCAGGCTTGTAAATATCCATTGTTAAGGAAGCACCAGAAACCATACCATACACTACATTTTCAATCTTAGTTACCTTGCTTGTTTGTCGCGGTTTACTATACCAATTTCTGATTCTTACATCTATTCTAGGATTACCATTTAAAATTATCCTTTTGAATTCTTCAACATCACTAAATCCACCCATGTCTCTGTAATGATATGGGTAAATTATTTTGGGTTTAAAATCAAGAACAGCACTGGCTGCCTGTTGAACAGTCATGGTAAAAGGTTGATTCATGCAGACAAATGCAACATCGATACGTTGAAGGCTTCGCATCTCAGCAATATCATCCGTATCGCCTGAGACATAAATGCGTTTACCGCCAAGGCTTAGCACATAACCGTTTCCTACTCCCTTTTTGTGCCGAGCGTTTATCTCTTGCGGCAAGTCGTACATGGCAACTGCGGTAATAGAAATATCCGCATCATTAAAGGTTTTATCGTTATTCAAAATAATTGATTTGCTTTTCAATTGTTTAGGAAGTTTTTCAGCAACTGATTCCGGTACTATTAGTTTAGCTTTCGAAGTATTTATCGCCATCAAGGTTGCGGTGTCCAAGTGATCTTGATGAATATGGGTAATTAAAATAAACTCTGGTGGCTGCAATCCATTGTAAGCAGTTTTACCATTATAGGGATCAATGTAGATGGTCGTTTCTTTCCAATTTAAAACTAAAGCGCCATGAAAAATTGGCTGTATAACAATGTTTCCTTTCTGAGTTTTAATGGTGTCGGCTGCGGGAAGTTGCGCATTCGTTGAATGAATAAGTAACAAAAGGCCACCTATTAGATTCAAACTGAAGAACAATGAAATTGGGCGAATCATATTGGTTATTTAATGAAAGTTTTGAAGTTATAAAGGTCCTGAGCTTTCAAAATCCAACCTATACTGATTAATCAGTATTTAATCCAGAAGCCCATGCTTCGAAGCAAAAATTACTGCCTCTAACGAGTTATTAGCTCCCAATTTCTCTAAAAAACGATATCGATGTGTGTTGACAGTATGCACACTTATAGAGAGAATATCTGATATTTCTTTGCTCAAATACCCTTGCTTTACAAGTTTCAATATTTCACGTTCTCGTTTGGTAAGTTCCAGTGCAGGTTTGATATCCGCTTCAATTGGAACAAAATGACCGGTTCTAAAATTATGAATACATGCCTTAACCTGAGTGGCTTCTTGATCGGGTGAAATGTCTACTAAACTAAACAACAACCACATTTGGCCACTTTTATCAAGTTCTAAAATTTGATATTGCTCAATTAAGCGCACATATTCATTAGCCGCATTGAGCATTCGGTATTCATAAACTATTTTATGGTTTAGCTTTTCGGATGGAGTAAATGCATCAAGTATTTTTAATACGGATAGGCCATAACAGGCTAGCTGGGGACTATCTTCCGGATGAATTTTATTCTCAAAGAAGCTATAATTCAGGTTTTCGTAGTCAGCTGTTTTATAACCTAGCAACTTTCCGAAGTTGGAAGAGAAAAAAATGATTTGCAATCTGGAAATATCAAAAATCTGTACACCAGAATTACTGATATCCGATAGAACCTGCAATGATCTTACGTGTTTCTCAATGATCCTGTAATCAAGGTTTTTTTCTTCAAAATGATATTGACTGAGAAATCCGAATACTAGTTTTCGAATGCTGCTCAACTCTTTCATAATCCTGCTCGCAATCTGTTAAGGTTGAACGAAATTAGCTTTTTGCATTTAACGTTCCAACCAAATTACTCTCGTTGTCGGAAAGATGAAACAGTGATTGAATAACAGGGGCTCGTTTGATACATGAACGCTTAACCCATCATTGGCATAAGTAAAATCTTGTATCTTAAAAAACTTTTAAAACACGATATTACTAATTTCTACCCCTCGCTCTCATAGTCCGTGTAGTGCGCACACGTTTCGCTCCATGATGCACTCGCACCGTGCGTGTAGTTCGGTAATGTGATACCGCTGCGCCATGTCTTGTGCGTACGGCAACTGAGGTAACACGATGCGGTACATACACGCGATGCGCCCGAACCACACGATGATTAGTAACCACCACATACCGGCTGCGGTATGGTGCACGATAGGAATAAAACGTACGGTAACCAATCGGTCTCCAGGGTCTCCACCAACCGGGATAGGCTCTCCAACGATACGGTGAAACCCACACGCCATACGCGGGTGTATACACGTAGCGAACACTCGGCCAAGTCCACACATTCACCACCACCTGCTGGCGGCTGGTGCCTGCATTGGTCACTACTTCTTCCGTTGGCTCAACAATGGTTTGCTCACCATACATGTCTTCATCGCCTACTATTTGGGCTACGGCTTTGTCGTTACCGGTTTTTTCTAACTCAATTACTGCGATGTCTTGCTGTTCATTTTCATTGATTGCCACTTGCAGAACAAAAGCATGCGAACCTTTCTTCGTTTGATCGATGACGTTGACATAATCGGTTTCGCCATCGCCATTCAAATCCAGGTTGTTCACTTTGCTGTCTTCGGTATTGAGCAGCTTTTCAAATTCTTCCGGTGAGGTTGATTTTTTAAATAATTCGAGAGCACCTTCCAGGCTAAAGTTATCACCCGGCAGTCTGGTAGAATCGGCTGCGGTGATGGTTTGTGCTTTTCCTGAAAGGGAGGTCGCTAGTACCACGACTAGCACGCCAATATTTCTGAAGTGTATCATATTTCTGATTTTCTAAGAAAATGTAAGATAAGACCCGAATTATTGATTAGAGTGCAAAACGCGGGTAAAGTTTAAGCAACCCTAAAACAAAAACCCCTCCACATGGTGAAGGGGTTTTTAATCAGCGGTGTGTCGCATTACAAAGTGGGTTTAGTGAAACGAAGTTTTTGTAAGAGTTGGTGCTCCTGGCTACGCAGGCCAAAAACGCTTCGAACGTAAGCCTTCACTCCTTTAGCCATGTTCACAATACCATTGGGGTCCGTGTAAAACATTTCGTTGCGTTGAAGGCGCGCTTTATCTAAGTGAACCTCTGCGTCTGCCACAGCTTTGTTGAG
>JBGAUU010000040.1:0-37156 GCA_044228465.1 Cyclobacteriaceae bacterium | reverse complement strand
GATCTTCCGGACAATGAAGATGGCATGATTGAGTTTGAAATAGAATGCGATGAAAATGGTGATATCGTCAATATCTTCACCAAACATCGCGGACTCAGTCCACGTGCAGAGCAACTCTTAAAAGACGAGATTCGCAGAAACTCGTTAGTGCCGACTTCGGGTGGAAAGAAGCCCGAACGATCCAAAGGCAAAGTTGTGTTTATCTTAAAAACGAAGTAATTATTTTATTTGCGATATTGAAGTCGTAAATGAATCGATTCGTATTTTTTCTTTCGCTGTTCTCCGTTGGTCAGCTTTTTGCTCAATTTGAGATGCCTGTCGATTCCGCTCAAGCGGTAAAAGGAAAGCGCAAAATATTCGGGTTCCCTGCAGTTATATATTCTCCGGAAACTACATTTTCATTCGGGGGAGCAGGTACTGTTTACTTTAAAATTGGTCATGGAGATCATGTTCGAACATCGTTTGTTCAAGCGCTGGCTCTTTATTCATTGCGCGACCAGGCCGTGTTTGGCGCAGAGAGTACCATCTTCTTCCATAATGAAAAATACATTTTAAAAAGCCACGTGTCGTTCAGTCACTTTCCCGATCGTTTCTGGGGGTTGGGTAATAATTCACTGGACGACAACATGGAAAAATACACGATCACGCAGTATTACATTTACCCGCAGTTGCTACGCAAAGTCTACAAGAAAATTTTTGCCGGAATCTCCTACGAAATTCAAAATGTGTTTGAGGTTTCTTATGGCATCGATAAACCAGCAACTACCAGTATTTTTGATCAGCAAAATGTAACGGGTCGCTTTGGAAGTTTGATTTCGGGATTGGGATTGGTGGTTTTATGGGACACCCGAAACAATACGTTCAGCCCCGATAAGGGTTTCTATTTCTCGTATACATTCAATGATTTTCATCCGCGCGTGGGCAGTGACTTCTCGTATACCAATCATTTAATTGACTTGCGGAAATTTGTAAAAGTTGGGAAGAATCAAGTGCTGGCATTTCAAATGATTAACAATTTTAATGAAGGCGATGTGCCTATTCGCAGCCTGGCAAACATTGGTAGCAACTCGATGCTTCGTGGCTACTATGATGGAAGATATGCGGACAAGAATTTGTTCGGCATTCAAGCCGAATACCGTTTCCCAGTTATTGGTCGGTTTGGAATGGTTGTATTTGCGGCTGCAGGCCGTGTAGGTCCAAGCGTGTATGATGTGTATAGCTTTGAAAACCTAAAGCCTGCCTTCGGCTCGGGGCTACGTTTTGCAGTCGATAAAAAGGAAAAACTCAATCTGCGATTGGATTATGGAATTGGACATCATTCCACGGGGCTCTACTTTAACCTGATCGAGGCTTTCTAATCTTGCTGCTACGACAGTAATCGCAACGCGTTTTCTTTATCAAGCCCCAATTGCAATTTCAACGCTTCCAAATCCTGAAACTTCGAATCCAGGCGAATCAATTGGTGGAAATAAACAGTCAGTGATTCACCGTAAATTTCCTTAGAAAAATCAAATAGATTGACTTCTATCACTCGCTTGCTTCCATCCACTGTCGGGCGATTGCCAATGTAAAGCATGCCTTTGTAAAGCGTGTGTTCATGCAAAATAGTGACAGCATAAATCCCATCAGACGGAATGAGTTTTAATCTCGAATCTAAATCGATATTGGCAGTAGGATATCCTAATACTCTTCCCAGTTTGTCTCCCTTTACCACGCGGCCGCTCATGGAGTACTTTCTTCCTAATAGATGAGAGGCCGTTTCCAAATCAGCTTCTTCAAGAGCTTTCCGGATTTTTGAAGAGCTCACGGTTACATGATCCACATCTTGACGTGCTATTTCTTCTACTTCAAATCCATACGTAGGAGCACTGAGCTTTAATTGTTCAAAACTACCTTCGCGGTTATTGCCAAACCGATGATCGTAGCCAATCACCAACTTCTTCGTACCTATTTTATCAATGAGTATGGAAGAGATAAATTCTTTGGAAGTAAGTTGCGAAAATTCTTTGGTAAAGGGAATCCGAAGCAAGTGTTGAATACCTTGCTCTTTTAGGAGTTCGGCTTTCTCTTCGAACGTATTCAAAAGCTTGAGGGAGGTATCTTCAGGCTTCAATAATAAGCGTGGGTGCGGCCAATAGGTAATCACTACTGTTTCACCACCACTTTTCTCGGCAACGTCTTTGAGTCGGGCTAATATCTTCTGATGGCCGAGATGGACACCATCAAATGTGCCGCTAGTTACTACCGCATTGTTTAGGCGTGTAAAGTCGTCTATTTGATGATAGATTCTCATGGTATACTCGGGGTCACGTTCGGCCTTTCTACCTCTTCAACAGAAATAGAATCTTCCAATCGGAATGCGCCTATCCGGATCCGTACAAGTTCGCTCAGGTAGGCACCAACACCCAGTTCTTTTCCAAAGTCGCGGGCAATGCTGCGAATATAGGTGCCCTTGGAGCACACAATTCTAAAACGAATCACCGGCTTATCAATGGAGGTAATATCAAAAGCTGAAATAGAAACTTCACGGGGTGGCAATATCAATTCCTGTCCTTTGCGGGCAAACTTGTAGGCTCGCTTTCCATCTACTTTGATGGCTGAGTGAACAGGGGGCACTTGTTGAATGGTTCCGATAAATTTTTGAGCCGACTCGCGGATAACTATTTCAGTTATGCCGGAGACATCGAGTGGTTCAGTTGGAGGGGTTTCAAGGTCACTGGAAGCAGTTGTTTGCCCAATGGTAAACGAACCGATGTATTCTTTCTCCTGCGCCTGAAACTCTTCAATGCGCTTGGTCATTTTTCCGGTACAGATGATGAGTAAACCGGTAGCAAGTGGGTCCAACGTTCCGGCATGGCCTACCTTTTTGGTTTGAAGCCGATAGCGCAGTTTATTCACCACATCAAAGGAAGTCCATTTCAAGGGCTTATTGATGAGTAGTACGCTGCCTTCAGCCGCTTCCATTACACAATCGACAATTGAATTCCCATCCATGAGAGAATCAACAAAATAGAGCCTAAAATGATCCGGTAGTAACCAAAGATTTTAAAGCCGTTTTTCGTAAGGAAAGAGATGAACGATTTGATAGCCAACATTCCCACGACAAAAGCTACTATGTTGCCAATTGCCAGCGTGGTAAGTTCCGCAGAACCAAAAGTGTTTCCTTCTTTATAAAAGCTGAATAGCTTGTAAGCTGTGGCTGCAAACATCGTAGGCACGGCCAAGAAGAAGGAGAACTCGGCTGCCATCTTTTTGCTAAGACCTTGTGTTAATCCCCCGATGATAGTAGCTGCTGACCGCGAAACTCCGGGTATCATCGCGATGGTTTGAAAGAAACCAATTTTAAGAGCTACCGGATAGGAAACGGTTTGCTCGCCTGCTTCTTCTGTTTTATTGAAGAGCTTGTCGAGGAATAAGAACAGAATCCCGCCAAGGATTAAGGTGATAGCGACTACATCCACCCGCTCTAATAAAGCATCGATTTTCTTGTTGAACAAAAATCCCAAAATGGCAGCCGGTATAAAAGCTACTACCAGTTTGTAATAGAAATCGAAGGTTTGAAAGAAACGCTTCCAGTAAAGAACTACCACCGAAGCGATTGCTCCCAACTGTATGGCAACTGTAAATGTTTTGGTAAATGGATCAGATGCAATACCCATTAAGGAAGATGCGATAATCATGTGTCCGGTAGAAGAAACGGGCAAAAACTCCGTGAGTCCCTCTACAATCGCGAGAATGATGGCCTCCCAATTCGACATGGGTTATTTGCTTTCTTTGGGCGTATGCAGAATAGCGAAGATTTCCAGTACGAAACCGGTCAATACGATGAGTGGGCCAAGTGTTAAGCCTAGGAACCCGAAACCATGTGTTTCTTTGTCCATCGCCATGATGGTGAAGCCAATGATCAAGGTAATAATTCCGGTAATCATCAACTGGTAATTCTTCTTGCCGAAAGGTAGTTTGCTCATGTTAAAATAATTCGTCTAAAGATAAGCGTAAATATTTAGCTACGGCACGATAGGTGCTGGTGACAGCCACCACCATCCCGAGAAAAAGCAATGAAGATCCTAGTATGTAAAGGCGATTCGTATTTTGGATTAAACTCAGTTCATCAATATGTTGGGTGGCAAACGAAACTAATAGATAGAGTAGGAGACACGCAATGATTCCGGCCAATGCTCCGTGCCACATGGCCTGAAACAAGAATGGACGCTGAATAAACCATCGTTTAGCGCCCACCAGTTGCATGCTTCTGATAATGAATCGTTGAGAAAAAAGAGCTAAGCGCACCGTGTTGTTAATTAGAAGTACTACGGTTAACAGCAGAAGCGCCACCAATCCCATTAAAACCAGTCCAATTTTGGTGACATTATCATTGATGGATTCGATCACGTTTTCAACATAATAAACCTGAAATACGCCATCCAGCTTTTCGGTATCCTTCTTGATTTTGGCAAGACTTACTTTATCATGATAAACAGGGTCGATCCGAACCAGATAAGCATCACGTAAGGGGTTCTCACCCAAAAACTTTTTGAAATCTTCTCCAGTTTCCCGAATGAACTCTTTTGCTGCTGATTCCTTAGAAACAAATTGAATGGCGTCTTCCGGAACGGTTTTAGAAACAAAGTACGATGATTTTAGTCGGCTTTGAATCTTGTTGATCTGATCTTTGGTAAGCTGATTTTTCAGGTACACCTGAATCTTGACATTTTCGCGTACAGTTCGCTCCAACTCTTTGGAATAGATCACCAATGTGCCAAACACCCCAATGGCGAACAATGCGAGTGTAATGCTAAAAACGACACTCACGTATGGATAGCTTCCAAGCTTCTTCTTTCTGAATTTTGACTTTCCTGCTTCCATAAGCTGCAAATATAATAAAAAGAAACCCTCTCGATGGGAGAGGGTTTCTAACCTTTTAAACCTGAAAATCCAATATTATCTGCTCTTGTATTCCTTTAACTTCTTGATTAAAGTTTGATTACGAATAGGCTCTAATGCGGTGATGGTAGTTGCTTTTTCGTCTAATGAGTAGTAATTCTCTTTATAGAAAAGGAACACTGAATGCGATTCGCCATTAATTTCCAAAATCTCATACAGTCCTTTGTCGAATGAGCCATACAAAAACAATTTGCCTTGACTGAATTGGTAGTGAAATGGAAACTTTTTGTTATTCCCTTCAACTTCTACAGCAATGTGTGATGTGGAAATCGATCCTATTGTTGCCTCATTAGAAGGAATAGCAGAATTGCCACCTTCTGCCATGTCTTTTGTTGGATCAACTACATCGATTTTAGGTTGCGTAACAGGTGATGTTCTGGGCGCTTCTTTTTTGGTCTCTTTTTCAGTGGTTGCCGCTGGTGCCGAAACTTTTTCTTCTGTAGCAGGAGCTGGTTGGGCGGTTGGCTCTTCCAAAGGTTCAAAATCAGCGGGGTCTACCTTTTGAATGGAATCCTCCAATGAGGTAGACATATTCGGAGCTTGATTGCTTGAGTTGAAATAATAGCTGAATGCCAAAACGATGATTCCGGCTCCAACAATACTTGCTGCCATGCGCATCACCGGCATGCTGATTGAAGCGGGTGGTGCCACCGGCACTTGGTTAAGCATTGCCTTTAATTCAGCAGCGCGAGCATTGCGCACGCCTTCAATTATTTGCCTCTGCAATGCTACATCTGCTTTTAAGGCAGGGTCATTGGCAAGTTGGCTTTCAAACGCAGCTTTGTCCGCATCGCTCATGCGATTGGTCAAATAGTCGTCAATTAATTCTAGGTTACTCATGATTGTGTTAGTCTAAAAAATCCTGCTCCGAATACTGAGCCTTCACTAATTCATCCAGTTTTTGTTTGCATTTATATTTCTTGGTCTTGGCAGTGTCCGTATTGGCAAAACCCAATTTTTCGGCTATTTCCTGCATCGACATCTCATCAAAATAGTAATACATCAACACTTTTCTGCACGTTTCACCGAGTTGATCGAGGCATTTTGCCATGATTTTCTCGCGCTCGGGGCTATCCATATCCATGGAAGTGGGTGTATCCTTTTCTTCATTCGAAAGACGTTTCTTCCGATCAAGCTCTTTTCGCCACAGATTCTGACAAATGCTGTAGATGAAAGTGCTCATTTTTGAAGTCAAAACCAGATTACCTGATCTTGCCTTCTGCCAGAACACTACCAAAGCGTCCTGATATACGTCTCTTGCTTCTTCCTCGGTACCGCTGTTAGTGATCACCAGTTTGGTCATCATGCGGTAGTACTTTTTGTAGATTATCTCCAGGGCTTTTTCGTCCCCTTTGGTAATCCGCTCAAAGATTTCCTTTTCATCAAGCTGAGAACTGGATTTGAATACTCGTAATGCCACTATTGGTAACCTTTAGGTAATGAGTTGGGGTGTTTATGACGCTAAAGTTCACATTTTTTTAGATAAAACAACTTTTAAGTTAAACACGTTGCCAGGATTGGGTACGATAAAATGGCCCTAAGTAACCCCGCACTTTCAACTGATCTCCCTCGACCCAAATTTTGCACCGATAGATTTTGCCTACCTCCGGATCAAGAATGTCTCCTCCTGAATATTCATCGCCATCCTTCTGCATATCTACCATAATTTCCATTCCAATGATCTTTTTATTGTAACGGCTGTCGTCTGTAGGGCATTTGTCACACACGGGATCAGTTCGTTTTGGATCAATAGGGAAAATCTTGATGATTTTACCGTACACTTTTCCACCGCGTTCAGTGATTTCAATGATTGATTTGGCTTGTCCGGTTTTATCATCGATCGACTTCCATTTACCTAATACCGTGTTTTGTGCCAAACCCGTAATGCTCCATACAATGGCGGCTAGAATAAGAAAGAATGATTTCATACTTTGACTTTGATTGATTATCTAAATTAAAATAAAGTGTTTGATCCTATTAAAACAAAAAGCACCGGAAAATGGCCGGTGCTTTTTGATAAAAAATTGAACAAAACTTGTTAAGGTACTTTCACCTCTGATGCCGGTGTGATGGATTCAATAACCGGTTTTACTTCCATTTTTGCAGTAGTAGGTACGCCTTTTACAAGGAGAGGAGCAATTACCAACGCTACGATGGACATCAATTTAATCAAGATATTCAATGAAGGTCCGGAAGTATCCTTAAATGGATCGCCTACGGTATCGCCAGTTACAGCAGCTTTGTGAGGATCTGATTTTTTGTAATACATCTGTCCGTTGATTTCTACACCTTCCTCAAAGCTCTTCTTGGCGTTATCCCAAGCACCTCCAGCGTTAGACTGGAAAATCGCCATCAATACACCAGAAACAGTAACACCAGCCAGCATACCGCCTAATGCCTCAACCCCAAATCCGGGCAAGAAAGCAATCACTACGGGCACAATCACTGCCATCAGACCAGGAAGAACCATCTCTTTTAAGGCAGCTTTGGTAGAGATTTCAACGCATTTGCCATATTCGGCAGAACCATCGGCATCATGGAAAGTCTTTTGGTCTTCGGCAGACCATTCTTTCATGTCTTTGTCGCCATTTTTCTTCATTACAGCTAAGGCTGACTTCAACAACGGAATGTCATTGAACTGTCTGCGAACTTCTTCGATCATCGCCATAGCAGCACGGCCTACTGCACCCATCGCTAGGGCAGAGAATACAAATGGTAACATACCACCAATGAATAATCCGGCCATTACATTGGCTTTGGAAACATCAATGGAGTTGATTTGAGCAGTTGTCATGAAAGCACCGAATAACGCAAGTGCGGTTAATGCTGCAGAAGCAATCGCGAAGCCTTTTCCGATCGCAGCTGTTGTGTTACCTACGGCATCCAACTTATCAGTTCTTGAGCGAACTTCTTTAGGAAGCTCAGACATCTCCGCAATACCACCGGCATTGTCAGAAATCGGTCCGTATGCATCAACCGCTAATTGAATTCCAAGGTTTGAGAGCATACCAACAGCTGCGATGGCAATACCATACAATCCGCCAAAGTAGAAGGCTCCAATGATGGAGAAAGCGATAACGAGTGTTGGAAGCATGGTTGACATCATACCCACACCAAGACCTGCGATAATGTTTGTTGCGGCACCTGTAGAAGATTGGCGAACAATAGATAATACCGGCTTTTTGCCCATGGCTGTGTAGTATTCAGTGATCAGACCTACTAACACACCACCAATCAAACCGATAATGGTTGCCCAGAATACACCTAATGAGGTCATCACACGAACAGTAGGATTACCAGCCGCATCTCTATACAAAAGGTCATTGTAAGTCCATTCTGCGGGAAGCATCCAGGTGATGATGAAATAAGAAGCGATGATCATAACAATGGAAGAAGAGAATTCGCCCATGTTCAAAGCTCTTTGGGGATCGCCACCTTCTTTCACTTTTACGAAGAACGTACCAACGAATGACATGATAATACCAACGCCTGCTAATACAAGTGGTAACAATACTGCAGAAAGCCCATTGAAGTTATCGTTGAAGCCAGGAACCATGAAAGCGGCACCTAATACCATCGTTCCAACAATAGAGCCTACATATGATTCAAATAAATCGGCACCCATACCGGCTACGTCCCCTACGTTATCGCCCACGTTGTCGGCAATCGTTGCAGGATTCAAAGGATGATCTTCAGGGATACCAGCTTCTACTTTTCCCACTAAGTCAGCTCCTACGTCAGCTGCTTTGGTATAAATACCGCCACCGACACGCGCAAACAAAGCGATTGAAGAAGCACCAAATGAGAAACCAGTTATAATAGTGATGACACGGGTCACATTTTCTTGTGTGTCCATGCCAAACATATTTCCATAAACGATTAAAAGAACGCTCAAACCTAAAACCCCGATACCTACTACGCCCATACCCATCACCGAACCACCTACGAAGGCGATTTCAAGGGCTTTACCTAGGCTATTTCTGGCAGCGTTTGTGGTTCTTACGTTGGCTTTGGTAGCCACACGCATTCCGATAAATCCGGCTAATGCAGAGCTAAATGCACCTAATGCAAAAGATACCCCTACGAGAGGTGAAGATGTTGTGTTATTCGCAGTAACGGCCAATAAAACGGCCACACAGGCTACGAAAATGATCAATACTTTGTATTCGGCCTTTAAAAAAGCCATCGCGCCTTCTGCAATGTGGCTGGCGATCTTCTTCATTTTGTCGGTACCGGCATCTTGGCTGGCTACCCAGGCACTTTTCCAAACAACATACAATAAGCCCAACACTCCGAAAAGGGGCAATACATACAATAGGTTTTGCATACAGGTTTAGTTTATTAATGATCTCCCGTCCTTTTGACAGGTTTTTAAAAAGTGTGGCAAAGATAAAATAACTTGTGTATTGGTCAATAGTCATTTTTAGGGCATTGGTTTCATTTGATTTATGTTAAAGTGAGCATAATTCATAAATAAGGAATTCTTAAATTTATAGTTTAGGCATATTTAATGAGTTTGAATAAACCTTCCAGTCTTATGTGGATCCTTGTTGGAACAGTATTAGTTATTGTTGGGGGCTTCCTAAATGCCTATTTTAGTTATAAACAGTCACTAGATTCGCAAATACAAACGGATCGTGTCGATAGTAACGTCCAATCCGTAGGTTCAGATGTCAAGTCATTAAATCAAAAGATATCGCAGCAAGAAAAGCAAATTGAAGAATTAAAGGAAGATTTACTATTAGCACAAAAGAAGACTATTGAGGAGATGGAAAAAGCAAATCTTGCGCAAAAGCAAATGATTGATTATACAACAGGAGGCGATTCGTTTCCTTATCTACATGTAACCGATTGGGTTGGCAATGTTGGAACTGTTTCAATAATAAATACAAACCCCAAGAATCGTTCAATTAATCCCTTACAAAACCTTGTGATCAACATTATTGATGTAAGTATTTTTATTGACTTATTACACGTTCAAAAGAAAACACCAAGGGAAGTTAGGGATAAGTCGACAGTGTTAAGAACGACATTGAACTGGCTATCTCCCCACACCGCTAGCGAGATAGGACAAATCGACTTAGGTGAATTCTATGGTGGAGAGAGGAAGTTTAATGCTACAATTGAAGCCAATGGAAAATTCTATTCGGAGCAAATAGTTATTAGAAAAAAACATGGTGAACTATTTTTTGGGATTTCTCTAGCAGATGTTAATAATGTGCCATTAAGGGTTACATATCAGCCTGGATTTCTTGATAGTGACGAGAAAATGTATAATTTTTCTAAAAGTACTTTCGGTAAATTTACCTTAGATGAGAAAGGAAATCTTTTGGCAAACTAAAAATCAATCCAAAGATTCAAAGCCCAAACATTGCCTTCAGCGCCAGCCATAATTTCTTCTTGGCGGCATCATCGGGAAGGAGCGAGGTAAGGCTTTCAGCTAGTACCACTTTTTTGTCAGAAACGGTCAGCGACTCGTAGGCATTGACTCCCGCAAGGGTTAAACCAAAAACAATTACGTGGCTTGGGCTATCCACCAGCTTATTCAAATCTAAAGTTGATTGATGGATGATGCGTACCCGATCGATACCAAGCTTTAAGGCATTAAGAATTTTAGAAAGTTGGGTTCTTTCTTCCGGAGTAATGGAAGTCCAGGGCTTTTCAATGATCACCGTTACCGGACTTGGTACTTGATACAGCGTATCGGAATAGATTACTTCGGCTTCGGTCATTCTTTAATATCAAAAATTGATTTTAACTCGTGCGCATCGCTGGGCTTCATTCTTCCGCCCAGAATCAAACGCAGTTGGCGTCTGCGCAAAGCACCCCGATACAATTCTTTCTCTTCTTCTGTTTCCGGTTCGATCTCAGGAATTGGTACGGGGTTTCCATTGGCATCCACGGCCACAAATGTAAAGTAAGCCGAGTTGCTTGCAATCTTTTTTCCTTCTGGAATATTTTCGGCATCTACATCAATTCGGATTTCAACCGAAGAGTTGAAGGCACGAGTCGCTTTCGCTCGAAGCGTCACCACGTCACCCAATCGAATGGGCTCACGAAAAGAGATATTGTCTACTGAAGCGGTTACTACAATACTGTTGCAATGCTTTTGTCCGGCTATAGCCGATACGATATCCATCCAGTGCATTAGTCTTCCACCCATCAGATTATTTAATGTGTTGGTATCGTTGGGTAGAACCAATTCAGTCATGCTGACGGATGACTCGCGTGGGAACTTCTTCTTTCTTTCCATTCTTCAATTTTGCGGCAAGTTACTACTAACCGTTAGTTTGTTTTTTCTTTCGAATGAAAAATTCTCAAAAAATATTTTGCATTAGTCGCGGGCTATGTTCTTCTTGCATGAAAATTATGGTAAACGCTGCAACATCTACAATAACTTTAGTAATTGCTACAACAATTACTACCTCTACTATTACGGGGTAGCTCCCACCATTTATTAACCTCCACCCATTTATTATTTTTTTATTGATCACCTGAAACTCAGGATCGAATCTGTGTTTTATTCACTCTAATTCTTAGTCATTGATTTTTACTTTTTAGTTTATGAAGGTTTTAAAATTCGGAGGTTCATCGGTAGCTACTCCCGCTCGTATCAAATCAGTTATTGAAATTGTAAAGCCCTATTTCGCGCAGGAGAAAATTACGATTGTGTTCTCTGCTTTTGGAGGCGTGACCGATACACTGATTCAGTTAAGTACGCTGGCATTGCAAGGCAACACCGATTATAAGCAACAGTTGGAGCAAATTGAAAAGCGACACTTGGAAGCCGTGCGCGAATTGGTGGATATCCAACGTCAAAGCACGGTAATTGCTCAAGTGAAAATTACGATTAATGAACTGGAAGATATTTTGAATGGTATTTTCTTAATCAAAGAAAGAACCCTTCGCTCGTTGGATTATATTATGAGCTTTGGTGAGCGGTTATCGGCTTATATTATTTCTGAAGGATTTTTATCGCAGGGAATTGAAGTGGAATTTTTAGATGCGCGCAAGGTGGTGAAGACCGACAATAATTTCGGCTACGCCAAAATTGATTTTACTTCTACGAATCGATTGATAGCAGAACATTTTCAACAACATCCGCAATTACAGATTGTCACCGGATTTATTGGTACTTCACCTTCAGGTGAAACAACTACCATCGGGCGAAGTGGCTCTGACTATACCGCAGCGATTTTTGCCGCTGCACTGAATGCGACATCGTTGGAAATTTGGACTGATGTAGATGGTATGATGACGGCCGATCCACGGAAAGTGAAGAAAGCATTTACCGTGGCTGAGATGACTTACCAAGAGGCGATGGAACTTTCACACTTCGGTGCAAAAGTTATTTTTCCGGCTACCATGCAACCGGCTATGGCGCGACAGATTCCGATCTGGATCAAGAATACATTTAATCCTACTTTTCAAGGATCAGTGATTAAGGCCGATGCCAATGGTAAATCACTTTTGATAAAAGGTGTTTCTTCTATGGCTAATATCAGTTTACTCAATGTGCAAGGCAGCGGACTGCAGGGTGTAGTGGGTGTATCCATGAGGTTATTCGGAATTCTAGCCAAAGAGAAAATCAATGTTATTTTAATTAGTCAGGCTTCATCTGAGCACTCCATTTGTTTTGCGATTGAAACATCGTTTGCAACTAAAGCGAAGGAAGCGATTGAGTTGGAGTTTCAGTATGAAATTCGTGGAGGCGAAATGGATGAAGTGATGGTGGAAAACAACCTGACCATTATTGCTGTGGTGGGAGAAGGGATGAAGCACAACCCCGGCACGAGTGGCAGAATGTTTGGCGCACTCGGAAAGGCCGGTGTGAATATCAATGCGATCGCTCAAGGTTCTTCGGAGTTGAATATATCCGCAGTGATCCAGCAAACCGATACCACCAAAGCGCTAAATGTGTTGCATGAAGCTTTCTTTTTATCGGATCGCAAAGTGCTTAATATCTTTTTGGTTGGAACCGGATTGATTGGTAAAGAATTGATGCGCATGGTTAATCAGCAATACCAAAAACTGGCTTCAGAAAATCATTTGGAAGTCAACTTTGTCGGGCTTGCCAATAGCCGCAAGATGTTTTTTAAGGAAGAGGGTATCTCTCTTGAGAACGGCATTGATTTATTGCTGAACAGTCATCAAACCATGAGCATGACCGCTTACTTTGAAAACATGGTGGCGCTGAATTTGTCAAATAGCATTTTTGTGGATTGCACCAGCAGCGAAGAAGTGGCCGGTTATTATGAACGCATTTTGGCGTCCAACATCAGCATCGTTACCCCGAATAAAAAAGCTAACTCCGGATCATATTCCAATTATCAAAAATTAAAATCAACCGCCAGCAAACGAGGCGTTCGCTTCTTGTATGAAACCAATGTGGGAGCGGGGCTTCCCGTGATCAACACCTTAAATGATTTATTGATTAGTGGTGATAAAGCATTGCGCATTGAAGCCGTGTTAAGCGGTACACTCAATTTTATTTTCAGTTCATTCAATGGCAATCGCAAATTCAGCGAGATCGTGAAAGAAGCAAAAGAAAAAGGTTTTACAGAACCCGATCCCCGCGATGATTTGAATGGCATGGATGTGGCACGCAAGGCGTTGATCCTTTCACGCGAAATTGGCTTGCCGTTAGAACTTTCAGATGTGCAGGTAGAAAATCTGGTGCCGGAAGAATGCCAAGGTGAAATATCGGTGGAGGAATTTTTTAAACGATTAGAAAATTTTAATTCGCATTATTCCGGTTTGTTTGATAGAGCCAACGGAAAAGGAGAGAAGCTGCGCTACATGGCGGTGATTGAAAATGGAAGAGCACGTGTGTCGTTGGCTTCGGTGGGAGCGAATCATCCTTTCTTTTCATTGGCCGGAAGCGATAACATTATCTTGCTGACCACTGAGCGCTACAAAGAGCGTCCGATGGTTATTCGCGGACCGGGAGCCGGTGCAGAAGTAACGGCCGCTGGTGTTTTTGCAGATATCATTCGAATCGGAAATTATACCAGCTAATATGAAGAGTTCAGTAAGAGCGTTTGCTCCGGCTACGGTTGCCAATGTGTGTTGTGGGTTTGATGTGTTAGGCTTTGCAGTGGATCATCCCGGTGACGAAGTAGTGTTAACGTTGAATGATTCGGGTGAAGTTTCCATTTCACAAATTGTTGGTGATGGCGGTCGACTGCCACGTGAGGCTGCAAAAAATACAGCTGGTGTAGCAGTACAGTCCTATCTCCAAGCCATTGGCGAACAAGTAGGAGTGGAGATTCAACTATTTAAGAACTTACCATTAGGCAGCGGGATGGGTTCGAGTGCCGCGAGTGGCGTAGCGGCATTGGTAGCAATCAACCATCTGATGGGCAATCGCCTGACGCGAAAAGAGTTGGTGCCCTTTGCGATGGAAGCAGAACGCATTGCATGTGGATCAGCACATGCGGATAATGTGGCGCCCAGTTTAATGGGGGGCTTTGTGTTGATTCGTGATTATCAACCGCTGGATGTAGTGAAGATAGATGTAAAGTTGGAATTGTATTGCACACTGGTTCATCCACACATTGAAGTAAAAACTTCCGATTCACGGAGAGTGCTTCGTCCTACTGTGTCATTGCGCGATGCTGTGACACAGAGTGGAAATATTGCCGGACTGATGTTGGGCCTCACACAATCCGATTATGCATTGATTGCTCGATCATTGAAAGATGTAATTGCAGAACCGGTTCGTTCTGCATTTATTCCCGGTTTTGAAGAAGTACGATTAGCAGCTGTTCGTGCAGGTGGATTGGGCTGTGGTATTTCCGGATCGGGACCAACCTTGTTTGCACTGAGTTCTAAATTAGAAATTGCTAAGCAGGTAGCCAAGGCGATGCAGCACGAATTTGCGAATCATCAATTAAAAACCGATGTGGTGATTTCAAAACTAAATCCGGAAGGAGCCAAAATTATTTAGTCAATAGCGATCAAGAGATTATGAAGTATTATAGTACCAGCAATCGAAAATTAGAAGTAGGATTACGCGAGGCGGTGATTCAAGGGCTAGCGCCCGATGGTGGATTATTTATGCCGGAGCAAATTCCGGTATTGCCGGATTCTTTTTTTGCCTCGCTACCGCAATTATCTTTTCAGGAAATCGGTTATGAAGTAGCTAATCTATTTTTGAAAGGAGATGTGCCCGATGCAGGCATTCATAGAATGGTGAATCATACGTTGCAATTCGATGCGCCTCTTGTTCATGTTCACGACCAGATTCATTCACTCGAATTATTTCATGGCCCTACATTGGCATTTAAAGATTTTGGTGCGCGCTTTTTATCGGGGTTATTGGGATACTTTGCACAGCAACAAGATCGCGAGATTACGATTCTGGTGGCAACTTCCGGAGATACCGGCAGCGCAGTAGCGAATGGATTTTATAATGTGCCGGGCACACGTGTTGTGGTGTTATATCCTTCAGGTAAGGTGAGTGAAATTCAAGAGAAACAGTTTACTACACTGGGTGGAAATATTACCGCTTTAGAAATTGATGGAACCTTTGACGATTGCCAGCGACTGGTGAAGCAAGCCTTTGGTGATACCGAGTTGAAACAAAAATTGTTTTTAACCTCCGCTAACTCCATCAACATCGCTCGACTTTTACCTCAGTCGTTTTATTACTTCCGCGCCTTTGCGCAATTGAAAACTCCAAATAAGCAAGTGGTGTTTTCGGTGCCAAGTGGAAATTTTGGAAACCTGACGGCAGGTTTATTAGCGAAGAAGATGGGCTTACCAATTCATCAGATGATTGCGGCCACCAATGCCAATGATATTGTGCCGAATTATTTGGAGTCAGGTATCTTTATACCCCGTGCGTCACAAGCCACGATCAGCAATGCGATGGATGTGGGGAACCCAAGCAACTTTGTGCGCATGCAGAAGTTGTATCAAGATGATTTTGACCGACTCAGAGTTGAGGTGAAAGGCTGTCGATTTAGCGATGATCAAACGAGAGAAGCAATGAAGAATGTTTATCGCGACCAACATTATCTCATGGATCCGCACGGTGCGATTGGCTACTTGGGATTGGAGCAGTATTTGCAAAAGGACGACAGTATTGGAGTATTTTTAGAAACAGCCCATCCTGCCAAATTCAAAGAAGTGGTCGAGGAAAGTGTGAATGATACATTTGAATTGCCAGATCGATTGCAAGAGTTTATGAGTCGCGAGAAGAAATCAGTTCAAATGAATGCTGGCTTTGAATTTTTGAAAGGTTTTTTGATGGAGTTTTGATACTAATGAATGACAGTGTCTTCAATACAGTTTGTTATATTTTTCAGTCCAATGGTAAGCTCTTGCGCGGACGGATACCCAAAACCAATTCGCATGTATCGTTTGTTTTTTTCGAACCAATGCCCACCTCCAACTACTGTGTGATAGTGGCTGTACAACCGATCGTAGAATTTTGAAAAATCTATTTGGATCGATTTTTTGATTCGTGGAAACACCACCGCGCCTGCATCAGGTGTAACCCATTCAAAGATGGCCTCATTTGCTTTTAGCCATTCTTCTACAATTTGATAGTTAGCTTGTAAAGTAGAGTGAACTTCCTTCAATAACTTTTCTTTCTGTAAAAAGATTTGGAGCGCAATGTATTCATCTACTACTGAATTGCTGATGATCATTTGCTCTTTGGCTGCCAGTAAATCGTGTTGAAGTTTTGTGTCATGACTAATCACCCAGCCAATCCGAATACCGGGCGCGCCAAATGCTTTTGAAAGCGAAGAGACCGAAATCACTCGATTGCTTTTTTCTGCGAAGTAGGGAAGTAGAGGAGTTTTAAAATTCAGATGCCGATACGTTTCGTCTATTAACAAATAACAACCCTGCTTTTCACCGAGTTGGATGAGTGAATCAATCGTAGATTGCGAAACAAATACACCTGTAGGATTGTGGGGATGCGTGATACTGATTAATTTGGTATTGGATCGAATCGCTTTTTGAATTTGATCTATGTCCGGTTGAAATCCGCTTTCAAATGATAAGTCAATTACCGTCATAACGCATCGAATGCCGCGCGGAGTTTCTAAGTTGGTGCCGTAATTGGGGCGCACCACAATCAGATGATCTTCTGGATTGAGTAGTGTAGTAGCAACTAGATACAAAGCTTGTGCGGCACCGGCTGTAACCAATACATCTTCTGTTTTCAGTATGTTACTTCCTTCGCAGATTGCTTCTTGTAATTGCGGCAATCCCCGATGATGCCCGTAATTCATCAAGACGTTCGATAAATCAATGCCCAATTCACCGATGGTTCGATCACGCACCGAGCTTTCCGCTAAATTGAATTGAATAGTCGAGTAGCCCATTTCTTCAGGCGATTCAACTTCGATGGGCATTCGATTAAATTTCATTGTATGTGTTGATTGATCTATGCGTTTCGCCAACCTTGTTCGCCCAGCAGCGGCACGAATGCAAAATCGTCATACGTTTCTTTCAGCAACTTTCCATTCTGTTTTTTGATGCGAACCATTTGTTGTTTCGTACGGTCGCCCACAGGAATAATTAAAATACCTCCTTCACTCAATTGATCCGTTAATGCTGTCGGTACAACCGGTGCCCCCGCTGTCACAATGATTTTATTGTAAGGCGCTTTCGCGGGAATTCCTTTCGAGCCATCGCCAAAAAAGAAAAAAGGTTTATAGCCGAGCTGTGGAAGGAAATCTTTGGTGTGCTCGAACAGCTTTTTTTGAAATTCAATGGTGTAAACTTTAGCACCTAGCTCTAACAATACTGCCGCCTGATAACCTGATCCGGTACCGATCTCCAACACCTTATCCCCCGGCTTTATTTCTAGTTTTTCGGACTGGAAGGCAACCGTGTAGGGTTGGCTAATGGTCTGTCCTTCCCCAATTGGGAAAGCCTTGTCTTCATAGGCATGGCTCAATAAAGCGTTGTCAAAAAAGGCATGCCGGGGCACTTTTCCGATAGCCATGAGTACATTTTCGTCTAAAATACCCTTTAAACGCAGTTTCTTTACCAGGTTATTCCTTAGCCCACGCTGGCGGTAGTTGTCATCGATCATCCCTTAGTATATTGACATTTTGGCTCAAAAAAGGCCATTTTTTCATCTTTAACAAAGTTTTTGAAAATGTTTAGGAAAAATGAAACTCAACTCCCTACTTTGGGGTTCTCTAAAGCACAGCCAACACCTATTTTGCCATAGCGTTAAACTGTGTAAAACCTGACTCTGACGAGGGTCAGGTTTTTTTATTTTCCAATCAGCACAAACGGTGCCCAATAGAAGGGCGCTGCATACTTTCCGCTCTGTATCATTTTCAATTTGGATTGCTGCAAGGCTTGCTTGAAGCTCGTATCTTTTTGTTTCAATAACAGGGAATAAAAATCAGTCATCAAAATAGAAGTTGATTCATCGGCTACACTCCAGAAAGAAACGATGATATTTTTTGAACCGGCATACACCAGTGCTCTCGATAATCCAATCACACCTTCGCCTTTCGAGACTTTGCCCAATCCGGTCTGACAAGCGGAAAGTACAGTCAGCTGAGCGTTAAGATTAAGATTGTAGATTTCACCTGCATATAGGTTTCCGTCCTCTTTGGCAAATGAACTTAAAAATATTCGGGATGATTCGGGGTTTACTTCATCTACGATGCCATGGGTTGCAAAGTGCAAATATTGATAGGCGGTAAGTTCGGGTGACTTAATTGTTACTTCATTCGCATCGCTAAACAAAACAGATTTGTTTCTTCCCTGAAAGAGACTCGCAATCGTATTTACTTCCTGTTGTGTGCCTGGTAATTCGGATAGGCCGGTTTGCTCATCGAACTTTACCGGTGCACATAGAAAAATAGAAGGGCTGGCAATATTGGAAATGTCTTTTTTCTGAATCAACAAACTGCTTGAAAATTCATACCCAATGGCATAACGCTTCGCAGCGTAAGCTACTTGCGAAAAATCTTCTCCTTTGATGCGTTCAGTCGCCAATGCTTCAAAAGGCAGAGTGCTTAATCTTCCGGTAGGGATAATAATTAATTCTTTGATGTTTGAAGGTAGCGAGGGCAGGAATAAAGGTGAAAGTACGTTGGTCGATTTTTTGTACGTCTTGAATTCAGAATGTAAAACACTGTTTGTAAAACCTTTGAACCAACGATCCAAATTAGAGGGTAGTGAAACAGTTTTTGCTTTCAATCCTTTCGTTGTGATTTGGAATATGTATAGCTTTTTGTTTTTCTCAGCAATAAAGTAGCTCAACACAGCGGTTTCGTTGGAGATCGCGCGTTGAATTTCTCCTACCTTCAAAGTTGGTTGACTGAATTTCAAGTTGAAGTAATTGGGATAATCTTTTTCTAGTCTTGAAATAAAGGTGCGATACGATGTGTTTGCATTAAAAAGTTGTGTTCTTAATTGTTGAACTTCTTCTTCCGATGGTTTCTGTGCTAATTTTTGAGTAACAAAAGCAATGGTGGATTTGATTACTTTTTCCTCCTCCAAAAGATTCGAAGGTATGCCGGAGAATGACTTGGCCTGCGCATCGGCAATGGACTCCTGTAATACTGCTGATTTACTTTTTTCAGCGAAATAGAATGCCTTTTCGAGGTAAGGCTGAGGTCGTAATACATTTTCGGAAATGATCATTGCAATGCGCACACCGTCTTCATAAACTTCTGCTGCACGACTACCCAAAGCAAGCTTGTCGTTTTCATCAGAGCTTTGATGGCGGATTTCATCAATCAGCGAATCGCTGCTATAAAGACAATTCAATGCAATTTTTAAATCCTCCAACTTTAATGTTTTACCCAAATATTTTTCTTCCAACGCTTGCGCTTTTAAGTTGAGCGAATAGACCAACACCGAGGGGTTGTAAAACTCAATGCCGATAGGATTTCGTTGAACGTCTTCTGAGTTGAACGAAGGAGAGTTGGCAATGAGTGCGCGCTGAAAATGATTGATAGCTTCTTCGTAATTACTTTGCCCAAGAAAAATAGCTCCTAATTCATTGTAGGTACTAGCCAAATCAGGATGTTTGCCTTTGTACGCTTTCTGATAAATCGCGATGGCTTGCTTGTAATACTCGATGGCAACTTTCGGATTTTTTTGGAGTGCATAGGCCCTACCTAAATTGCGTAATACGATAGATTGATTGGGGTGACCATTGGGATAAATTTTCTCCCAGATTTTCTTTGCCGCTTCAAAATAGTTAATGGCATCGCCAAAAAGTTTTAATTGGTTGTAGGCGATACCGAGATTGGTATTTGCAATAGCCATCTTCGGGTGATTGGCATCGTGAATTTTTTGGTAGGTACTCAGCGCTTTTTCATAAAATTCAATGGCTTTGTCAGGATCAGATGCCAAGTAGATTAATCCAAGGTTGTTATAAGATGCGGCTACTTCCTCGCTGTTCTCACCTTTTACTTTTCGTTTTAGTTGCAAGGAAGCTAATTCATATTCTTCTGCTTGATTGTATTTGCCGGTAGCCACATAATACGATGCGAGACTGGCCAAACACTGAATGGCTTCGGTAGAATTGTTCTGTTGCGTTTCGATAAAAAGATTGGATGCGGCTTCCAGATTTTCCTTCGCTAAATCAAATCTACCTTTTGTTAAATTGAGTTTGCCGCGCGTAGATAAAACCACCGCTTCTAAGAAGCGATCGCTGACGTTGATTGTTGCTAAAAGAGATTCAGCTTCATTGACCTCTCCCTTTGCAAGTAGCAGTTCTGCTTTTTTGTTTTTCAGTAGAATGTCATACGAGGGTGTATTTGAATTGGAAAGGAGGCGATCAACTTGTTGGATAGCTTCTGTATAATTCGCATTGGAAGCCAATGAGTCAATCGATCGGAATGAAATAGACTGACTTAGAGCTAAGTAGTGCCCAATTCCAAATAAAAGTATAAGCCAGTATTTCATCAGAAGCGATAAAGATAAGTTACCGAACTTACAAACTCGCGCGTCAATCCATCCGGACTGAATTCGCGCTGAACAATTTTATGGCCAACCAGCAATTTAATGCCTGAACGTACATTGAAATGATAGCCCACCGTGCCAATCGCAGAAAGCGCCAATCCTTTGGCTTCGTTGCCCTTTGCGTCAAAAGAAGTGCGCGCATTTTGAAAGTTGGTGATCACATCCGGAGTGATGCGGTAGATAGGAAGCGCCCCAATTGAAAAATTGAATCGTGACAGGCGGAAGTTGCGCTCGACCCGAAGCATAATATCAGTACCTCGTGCAAGATTAGTAGAATTCGCATAGCGCTGTACGTATTCTTGTTCCACCGGATCAGGATCGACCCATCGATGCCAATCGAATTGATTTTTGTTTTGATTAAGTGGAATTTGAATGCCAGTCGCAAAGAGCCAGTTTCGATTGATAAGTGAAACACCCGCAATGAAATCGTACGTGCCTAAACTAGTTTGGTAATACATCGGCAGCGCATTTCCTTCATTGGAAAGATCGGAATTATTGGTGGGTATTTTTCCGCCAACAGAAAGATTCACGTCAAACCGATCAGATGTGTAGATGTTTCGAGTTACGCAAACCGATAAGTCGCCAAGCGAAGAAGTCTTTGCTAATTGACCTTCTACAAATTGAAAGGGAACTTTGAGTTGGAAAGTGTATTTCGGCCCCAAACTAAAATTCATGTCTGCAGTAGCGACATAAACAATCGGAGTCAACGTGGTAGTGCCCCGATAGAAGCTCACTTCCATCGACCGCAACTTGAGTTGAATTTTTTTGTTGTAGGGCTGATCGGGTTTCATGGCGCCCATTGTACAGAAGCCGGCATCGCTACAGCCTTGCGAATAGGAGAGAACAAAGTTTAAAAATAGAAGCAGCGCGGAGAGAAATGCTTTCATGCAGTTTGGTTGCGAAGCTAAAGTAATCAAATTCTCTGCGACAACGAAATGTAAAACGAAAATTGGATATTACTTTCTTTGATCAGAAGTTTGTTGAAATCGAATAGCTAGATTAATTACTCTTAATTTTTTTTGCAATCAATTCGGCCGCATTACCTGCTCCGTATAGATTTTGAGAAATTGTAAATGCCGCATCATTCATTTTGCGATAGCCTTCCAAAATGAGTTTTTCATCGGCACCAGCTAACCGATTTGCACCTGTCTCTATCAGTTCCACCCATTCGGTTTGATCACGCAGTGTCAGGCAATATTTCTTAAAGAAAAATGCTTCCTTTTGCAAGCCACCACTGTCGGTCATCACCATTCGGCAATGCTTCAATAACATCAGCATATCGAAATAGCCGAGCGGCTCTACCACATTTACATTCAATTGAATATTTTGAGATTGAAGATAGCCTTTGGTGCGTGGATGTAAGGGTAGTATTACGGGCGTACTCGTATGAATTTCATTCAGCGCAGCGCAGATCGCCTTTAAGCGATTCGGGTCGTTCGTGTTTTCTGCGCGATGAATGGTGCACAAAACAAACTGACCAGGTGTTAACTTTGCTTTTTCTATAACGGTGGAAAGTCGTTCTGCCTTGCTTTGGTAAAACAGTACGGCATCATACATCACATCGCCCGGCATTTCGATCTGGCAATCGAAATTGTCAAAACCTTCCTTTTCAAGATTATCAATGGCGGTTTGGGTAGGGCAAAAAAGAATTTGACTAATGCGATCGGTCAGAATGCGATTTACTTCTTCCGGCATTTTCATTTCGAAGCTGCGCAATCCGGCTTCTACATGTGCTACAGGAATGTGGAGTTTTGAAGCAGCAAGTGCACCCGCAAGCGTTGAGTTTGTGTCTCCATAAACCAAAACATAGTCGGGTTTCTCATTCACCAAAACAGTTTCAATTTTTTCGAGCATACGGCCCGTCATGGCTCCGTGGTTTAACCCGCTTACTTCCAGATTGTAGTGCGGTGAAGGTATTTCCATTTCATCGAAAAATACCTGGCTCATGTTTGCATCAAAGTGCTGCCCGGTGTGCACGAGTATTTCATCGATTCCTATTTTCTGAAATTGACGCGATACCGTAGCCGCTTTAATAAATTGAGGACGAGCTCCTAAGATGGTAACAACTTTCATGTTGATCTTTGAGTAGCTTTGCTATCGGAATCAAACAAATGCCGGAATACCTGTAATCTGATTGCCCAAAATCAACAAATGAATATCATGTGTTCCTTCATAAGTTATTACCGATTCCAGGTTCATCATGTGGCGCATAATCGGATACTCTCCTGTGATGCCCATGCCGCCATGAATTTGTCTCGCTTCGCGTGCAATCTCCAGTGCCACTTGCACGCTGTTGCGCTTGGCCATTGAAATCTGAGGTGTAGTCGCTTTTCCTTCATTCATCAGCATTCCCAAACGCCAGTTGAGTAATTGCGCCTTGGTTATTTCAGTCAGCATTTCGCTGAGTTTCTTTTGTACCAATTGGAAAGACGCAATAGGCTTTCCGAATTGAATGCGTTCGGCAGCATAGCGTCTGGCTGAATCGTAACAATCCATAGCCGCTCCAATGGCACCCCAGGCTATTCCATAGCGTGCAGAATCCAAACACATCATGGGAGCACCTAAGCCATTTTTACCGGGCAATAAATTTTCCTTTGGCACCTTTACATCATGAAATACCAACTCACCCGTAGCACTAGCGCGTAAGCTCCATTTGCCATGGGTTTCAGGTGTGCTGAATCCCGGCATGCCGCGCTCTACAATTAATCCATGAATTCTTCCGGCCTCGTTCTTTGCCCAAACCACGGCTACATCCGCTCTTGGCGAATTTGAAATCCACATTTTAGCGCCATTCAACAAATAATGGTCGCCCATATCTTTAAAATTAGTCACCATACCACTTGGGTTAGAACCATGATCGGGTTCGGTCAAACCGAAGCAGCCCAACCACTCGCCACTGGCCAGTTTAGGCAGGTATTTTTTGCGTTGTGCTTCACTTCCAAACTTATAAATGGGATACATGACCAAAGAGCCCTGTACCGAAGCGGTCGAGCGCATGCCCGAATCTCCGCGCTCAATCTCTTGCATAATAATTCCGTAAGAAATATAATCCAGACCACCACAACCATATTCAACCGGCAGCGTTGGGCCGAAAGCTCCAATCTCACCAAATTTTTTTACAATTTCGTAAGGAAAATGTGCCCGCTGTGCCCAATCTTCCACATAAGGACTGATTTCTTTCTTCACGAAGTCGCGCACCGAACTGCGGATCAACTTGTGCTCTTCAGTTAATAAATCATCAATCGCATAGAAATCAGGTTGTTCGTAGCGATCTTGTTTCAATGATTTTTTGGCGATGGTTTCGGAAGTGGAAGAATGACTGGACATACGTTTTTTGGTTATTCTTTATGAAAGGTTCAAATTTACACACTTAATTCAATTCAAAATCTAAAATCGAATTTTCCGGTATGGAATTAAACCCAACTTTGGTAGATCAGGTAAAGAAGTTACAACAGAAGTATGCGGTGATGGGGCAAGATTTGTCTTCTTACCTGGATGGGTTGCTGCATGCCGATTATCTCACGTACTGGGATTATATTCACTTGGATACGTTGCTCAGTTTGCAAAACCCTAAGACTCAGTTTCCTGACGAGAAAATTTTTATTGTGTATCATCAAATTACAGAACTGTATTTCAATCTTATTTTATGGGAGATTGAACAGATTGCAGAACATGATTCGCTTACGGAGAAATTTTTTGTGGAGCGCCTTGATCGCATCGTTCGGTATTTTCAGCTTTTAGAAAATTCATTTGCGGTGATGGTGAATGGAATGGAACGGGAGCAATTCTTAAAGTTTAGAATGTCGTTGCTTCCGGCATCCGGTTTCCAGTCCGCACAGTATCGTTTGATTGAACTTTGTTCTACTGATACCATCAATCTGGTGAATAATGCTGAGCGCGAAGCACTGGCTGAATATAGCGACATTGATCAGCAGATTGACAAGCTCTATTGGCGGAGCGGAGCTACTGAGTTAGCGACCGGGAGCAAAACACTAACTTTGCAGCAATTTGAAGAGAAGTATTTGAAACTTTTCCGTGAAACCGGTATGAAGTATCGCAGCAAGAATTTGTGGAAGTTGTATGAAACACATTTCAAGGGTTCAACTGATGCCATCGCGCGCATGCGTGAATTCGATCAACTTGCCAATGTGTTATGGCCATTGGCACATTTAAAATCGGCCGGTCATTATTTGCATCGCGATCCGGAAGATATTAAGGCTACCGGTGGGACCAACTGGCAAAAATATTTGCCGCCCCGTTTTCAAAAGATCATTTTCTTTCCGGAGTTATGGTCGGCTGAAGAGCGAGCAGATTGGGGCAAGGCAGCCATCATCAAACGCTAGTGGAGCCTTGCAATAATCATTACCTTTGTAAGGTGAAAAAACTTGCATTGCTTTCCCTAGTCTTGTTTCCACTTCTTGCAAGTGGTCAGGGTGTTACACGATTTACCTATCACGATGCGGCCAAGAAAAACCTGAAAGAAATTTATCAGGTGCGCGATACCATTACCAACACTTTGCAAGGTAGATACATATCATATTATCTCAATGGAAACGTGGAGTCGAAAGGGCAGTTCTTAAATAATGAAACTACCGGGATGTGGGAGTTTTATTTTGAAACGGGCAACTTGCGCATGCGCGGAATTCTGAGACAGAACTCCAACTTTGGCAATTGGGAATATTTTTATGAGAGTGGCAAGAAGAGCATGGAGGGAACCATTGATGAGAAAAAGAGGGTAGGCGTTTGGAAAGTATATTACGAAAGCGGTGAATTGAAGGAGACCGGAAATTATTTGAACGACAAACGCTCAGGTGTTTGGATTACTTATTTTGAAGATGGTTTGAAACGAGGTGAAGTAGATTATAAAGAAGACTTCGGACGCTACACGGAATACTACCACAGCGGTAAGGTCTATGGGGAAGGGCCACGTTCTGGTACGCGCAATGTGGGCCTTTGGAAGTTTTATTCTGAAGAAGGTTACGTGGAAAGCGAAGGAGAATTTGTGAATGGAAAAAAAAATGGAGTCTGGAAAAAATATTACCCTTCCGGCAAATTGCTCGCTACCGGAGCCTTTGAGAATGATGAACCAAGCGGTGAATGGGTTTATTATTTCGAAGAAGGTGCGATCAATGCGAAAGGAAATTACACCGATGGAAAGAAAACAGGGTATTGGTCGGCAAGCGACCGTGCCGGAAGAAAGTACAGTGAGATAACCTACACGCAAGGAGTGGGGGAGTATCGAGAGTATTATGCAAGTGGAAAATTGAAATCGAAGGGGATGAAACGAGGCGATGTGCACGAGGGAAAATGGCAATACTATTTTGAGGACGGAAAGCTGGAGGGGGAATGTGAGTTTGAAAACGGAAAGGGAGATTATACCGGCTATTTTCCAAACGGATCACTGCAAACGAAAGGAAAAATGGAAGGCGATGTGCGCGTGGGCACGTGGGAGCTTTACGAGCAAGACGGTAAACTATCAGGATACTACAAACCTATTTACGATGATAAAGCGCTGGCTAATCAAATTGAAGAGTTGGCGAAAAAACCTAAGACGATTATACCACAACAGCGTTCGCGCAAGCGCACCGGATTTTATTATTTCGCTCCTCTTTATCCGGAATATCATGGTGTGATTATAGCCGGAAACCCGGCCTTTACTTTCATCGGTTCGTTGCCGCTTTCTATTGAATTTTATAATCAGGAACGACTAGGACATGAGTTTTCTTTTGTGGGTTTACGTGATCCGTTTTTTACACCCGATGCGGATGTAGCGAAGAATAAACTTTTTGCACGCGGTTATTCTATTTCTGTGCGGCAGAAGTTTTATAACCCGCTGAAAACCGGAATGTGGTACTTCGGGCATCAGGTGCAATTAACCAATCTGAGTCATTTCGCCAATGTCGATTTAACTTTCCCCATTTCGCAGGTAGCGAAAGTCATTGCCAACTCAACCGAGCAAAAGGCAGAATATGGTGTGTTTGTTGGCTTGCGTTTGATGGAGAAAAACGATGGCAATGGATTTACGATCGATACATTTGCTGGGTACAATTTTGGATACCGATCATTTACCGTTGATCCGATTTATGAGGATATTTTTAAATCGCTGAATCAGTCATCATTTTCGCAAAGTTTTAATTTTGGAATTAATTTCGGTTACTCGTTTTCGTTTGAAGGACGCAGGTAATCATAAACTATTGAAGGGATAACTACCTTTCCATTTATGAACAAGACCATTGAGATCAATCTCACACCCGAAGAGGCATTTAGCGAACAGCTAAAGTCCACCTTGTATCAAAAGCTTCAACTTCCTATTGGTGGAAATGTTTTTGTTCGTCCACTGCGAAGATCCATTGACGCCCGCGGCCGCGAAGTGTTAGTGAATTTTTTGGTTGAAGTAATCGACTCAGACAAAGCGCCTGAACTGATCTCCTATCGAAAACCAGAGCAAAGTGTTTCGCAAGCCTCATCGGTAATTATAGTTGGCGCAGGCCCTGCCGGTATGTTTGCCGCCTTACGATTGATTGAGTTAGGCATCAAGCCAATCCTGTTAGAAAGAGGTAAAGATGTGCAAGCCCGCAGGCGCGACATTGCTGCTATTAATAAACAGCAGATTGTAAATCCCGAATCGAATTACTGTTTTGGAGAAGGTGGAGCAGGAACTTATTCGGATGGTAAGCTCTACACCCGTTCTAAAAAACGTGGAGACGTAAAACGAATTTTAGAAATATTGGTAGCGCATGGCGCCAAGGAAGAAATACTCTTTGATGCCCATCCGCACATTGGCACGAATAAGTTGCCGTTGCTCGTTGCCGAGTTGCGACAAACCATTTTGGCCTGCGAAGGCGAAGTGCATTTTAATACCTGTGTAAAAGAATTTATTCTGCGCAATGGCGAGATGAAAGGGGTGGTGACAACTGATGGCACCCACTGGGAAGCAAACGCTGTCATTCTTGCAACGGGCCATTCGGCAAGAGATATTTTTCAGGTACTTCATCAGCAACAAATTTTGATTGAAGCCAAGCCGTTTGCATTGGGCGTGCGGGTGGAGCATCAACAGCAGTTGATCGATCAAGTTCAGTATCATTGCAAAACAGATCGTGGACTTTATCTTCCGGCTTCTTCGTATGCACTCGTTCATCAAGCAAAAATTAATGGAAAGGAGCGAGGTGTGTTTTCTTTTTGCATGTGCCCCGGTGGTTTTATTGTGCCGGCCGCAACCAACCCCGGAGAAGTGGTCGTTAATGGCATGAGCCCCTCACGAAGAGATTCACGATTTGCTAATTCAGGAATAGTGATGTCGGTGGAAGAAGCCGACTACCAAAAGTATGCAGCGCATGGCCCTTTGGCCGGATTGTATTTTCAAAGTGAAATTGAAAAGAAAGCATGTGAATTAGCAGGGAACTCTCAGGTAGCTCCCGCCCAGCGATTGATTGATTTTGTGGAGAAGAAAACATCTTCTTCGTTATTGGATACTTCCTATCAACCTGGTTTGCAATCTGCCGATATGCGCGAAGTGCTTCCACCCTTTATTGCAGATGGTCTTCGACAAGGATTCAAAAACTTTGGAACCAAGATGTGCGGCTATTTAACAAACGAAGCGCAAGTGGTAGGTGTAGAAAGTCGCACCTCATCACCCGTGCGCATCCCCCGCGATAAGGTGACGCTCGAGCACCCACAGATCAAGCGATTGTTTCCTTGTGGAGAAGGAGCCGGATTTGCAGGAGGAATTGTTTCTGCGGCCATGGATGGTGAGCGCTGTGCAGAGGCGGCTGCTCGTTTGTACCGCTAATCGAATTGTCGTGTAAATAGCACGTATTACTTAGATTAAAAAGTTCTTTCTTATTCGAATTTAGAACTGAGGTTGCATCAGAATTTTGGTGTGTGTTGGTTATTCATTCGTTTTAAGTTGTAGGATTACCTACTTTTCATTTTATTTACATAGTTGCTGAATGTTACGATAAGTTTGATTTAGTATCTCCAACTAAATAAATAGCATGCTCTCCAAATCATCATTCCTATTAAGATTAATTCTATCTGTTCTTTGTTTTTTGCCTGCATTGCCTGCAATGGCGCAACCCATTATGGGGCAAACACTCTCGAAAGGCTATTCCTCTACAGAGTATAAGTTTGCCGGATCAATCACCCAAGATGATCGGGGGATAATCTACTTTGTTTCTCGGCCGGGTGTAGTTACTTACGATGGTGTGCAGTTTGAGAAAGTGGGTTTAAAAACCAATGAGGTGATGAGTGACATCGCACGGGGCGCGGATGGCAATATTTACGTGTTTGGAGATCAGACCTTCATGAAGTCTTATGTCGATTCAGTCGGCCAAATTCAGTTTAAAGACTTACTAAAGTTATTGAAAAATGAAGTTAGAGTAACACGAGGAGGCTTATTAATAACGAGCAACAGAGTTTATGGACGCTGTTCAGCTGGTCTTTTGGAATATGACCCAAAAAAGGATAGTGTCAATTTTTACCCAGGAACATTCAGCAGCGGATTTGTAAAAGATGATATTGTCTGGTTATCAACCGGAGGTGGAAAGGAGTTACTTTCTTTTCACAATGGTAAGTTCATGAGAGCACCTTATACGGATTCTCTCACAAACAATAATATCCCTATCCGAACTGTAGACATGAATTTTACAAACCATGAGCGAGTTCTTTCCTTGCCTTCTGGTTTAGTTGCTTATTCCGATAAGAAAAAGAATTTAAGAATTCTTTCCACGCCTTATAATGCCGGTAATATTCAACATTATGGGGTTTCCATTGGAAATAGATTCCATTTTATTGGTAATCAGTTAACAGGTGCTATTCTTATTGATTCTGTTGGAAATTTACTCAATAGGTATTCTGTAAAAACGGGATTAGTTTCTAATGTTGTAATTGGTACCCATGCAGATCGGGAATCCAATATTTGGGTCGGATTATTTGGATACAAGAAGAATCAACTCGTAAAAACCGAGCATGGCAATGATTTACGAGTGTGGCCTGTTTTGGGACTAATCACCGCGATGGTAAAAAAGGGAGATAAAATTTATTTGAGTACATCTGAAAACTTATTTGTAGTAGATACAAAAACAAATGAGATGAACCCTGTTTTTAATGAACCACATCGTGCAGAGACTGTCGTTAATTTTCGGTTTGGGAAAGAAGAACATCTCCTTTCAATCATCAATCCGGAAGGGCAAATAGTGGAGATCGATGAGAAGGGAAAATCCACTCCGATCTTTACTTCGGCTTCGTCTATTATTATGATGACTCAATCAAGGTCGAATCCAAGACGTTTGTATATCGTAAACGATGATAAAGTAAGTTACTTGCTTTATAGTGCCGGAAAATGGACACACTATGATTTAAACATTGATTTTCCTACAACTGATGTGTTGGAAGATTCAGATGGGTCGATCTGGTTGCGGAACCCGAGTCGGCAGAAACTGCTCCATCTTATCCCCAAAAATACCGATGATGTCTTAACAATTAAAGAGCAATTCCCTTATTCCATAGATGATGTTAAAATAGGCTCGGCTCCATATCTATATCCAATTTTGATGGACGATGGAGAGCTGCTTTTTAGGTGTAGCTTGGCATTGTTAAAGTTCAATCGTGTGACAAAAAAATTTGAGACTTGGAATTATCTCGATCACTTAGGGCCTTTCATCAACGTGTTTAAGAATACCTACAATAACTCTATTTATTTGCAAAGCTCGTACAAACGAGGGTATGAGATTTTTCAAGTAAAAGTGACGAATGAGAAAGATACTGTCATTATCTCAAAGCCATTTAAGAGAATCTTGCCGCTTCTTTCTATTATTGGGGAGCGTGCTTTTGTTGCCGATGAAAAATCAGTTTGGTTTGTGGGGCGTGAGGGCTATTTGGTGCGATACACCGAATCAGAAGATATAAAAAATTATTCTTCTCCGTTTAATACAATTATTCGTAAAGTTACCTTGAATGATAGTGTGTTATATGGCGGTTATTTTACGGGAGATGAATTGAAGCAGCTGAAACCGAAATTGCTGTATGATTCCGGTAGGTTAACCATTCGTTTTGCAGCGCCATTCTATGACAATGAAGAGCAGACCTTGTATTCGTATAAAATGCAAGGACTGGATAAATCATGGTCGCAATGGCAACGCATTACTGAAAAAGAATATCAGAATCTTAGCGAAGGCGACTATACTTTTTTGGTAAAAGCAAAAAATATTTATGGAGATGAAAGTGAACCGGCTTCATTCTCTTTTGCGGTACTTCCACCTTGGTATAGAACGTGGTGGGCATACGCACTCTATATAGTTCTCTTTAGCCTCTTTGTAATAGCGTTGATCCGGTGGCGCACCCGCAGTCTACAACGAAAGAAGGTGGAATTGGAAAAAACAGTAGAATTGAAAACACAAGAACTAAAAGAGGCCAACTTTCAATTGGTAAATTACAATCATGAGTTAGAATCTTTTCAAGAAGAATTGCGTCAAAGTAATGATCAGTTGGTAGCTACCAATGAGTATTTGCAAAAGGCGCAACGCCAATTGGTGGAATCTGAAAAGATGGCCTCGTTGGGTCAACTCACAGCCGGTATTGCTCATGAGATTAATAATCCAATCAATTTTATCTCCGGAGGCGTTCAAGCCATCAATGCAGTAACTGAAGAATTTTTAGAAAAGAAAGAGCGCACCCCCGAAATGCTCGAAGCCACCATTCGGGATATTCAAGATTTAATGGGCAGTATCAACAATGGTGTAACCCGAACCGCTACTATTATTACAGGGCTAAAAAACTTTGCCAACCCATCTGAGGAGATTAATGATGCCATTGATGTAATAGAGTGTATTGAGAACTCTGTTATCTTGATGAAGCGTAAGATGGCTGATCATAACATTGGCTTAGAAACAAATTACCATCATCATTCCCGAATTCCGGCCAATAGCACACAGATTAGTCAAGTCGTGATCAATTTAATTGACAATGCCATTCATGCACTCAAGGACATTAACGGTGCTAGAAAAATTACAATAACTACGTTGGAACAGGCTGACGAACTTTTGATAAAAGTAAAAGACAATGGAGTGGGAATAGCAGAGAAAGATCAATCTCGCATCTTCGAACCTTTTTACACTACAAAGGAGGTTGGCTCTGGAGTTGGTTTGGGTTTATCCATTTCGTTTTCAATCATCGAACGACACAAGGGTAAACTTACATTTGTATCCCAGTCTGGTGTGGGCACTGAGTTTACGATTTCATTACCGCTATCTAGATAATTCCGGCACACCTTCATTCGCCAACACTTGGTTTAAGTGAAATTCACTTGGTTAATATATAGACTGGATTCTATTTATTCGCCAAGGCTTTTTTACATATAACGAATCTGCATACGATATAAAACGAAAAAGCCGCTTTTATAATCTTGTAAAGATGCTAATCTTCTGATTCTCTAAGCTTTAACTTCTGGCATTATTTTTTCTTACCCAGTTGAGTAACACTCATTGGTAGCTACTTGTTTTTGCCTCCCCGGCCAATGCACCTATTCTAAATTTATTGGACTGAATGAGAATCTTTTTAGCCGCAACAATAGTCTGTTTTTCACTGGATGCTTTTGCACAAAATCTCGAATTGATTGGGAAAGCGGAAGCAATAAAGGTATCGGGTAGTTTGAATGCAACAGCGATTGGTTACACAGCCACTGGCATTAATGCGCGCAGAGATCCATTTAATTATTTCTTATCCGGCACCGTTACAACCGATATCTATGGTATCGGTGTGCCGCTCAGTTTCAGTTACTCCAATCAGCAAGTAAGTTTTCGGCAGCCATTCAATCAGTTTAGTATTACACCGTCTTACAAGTGGGCCAAGGTTTATGCTGGCTATCACAATCTCACCTATTCTTCTTATTCTCTTGTGGGGCATGTTTTTTCTGGAGCAGCTATTGAGTTGACGCCTTCTAAGTTTCGGTTTCATGCCATGTACGGCACACTAAATCAGGCGGTGGAAGAAGATACCATTCGCCAATCGCAGCCCATTTATAAGCGCGTAGGTTTTGCATTCAAAACAGGATATGGAGACAACCAAAATTCGATTGATCTGATTCTTTTTAAAGCCGAAGATGAAATTAATTCATTACGGCAACAACCTCTTAAATCACAGAGAGCACCAATGGAAAATCTGGTGTTGAGTGCAATTATCAAAAAGAAATTGGGATCTCATTTTATGTGGACAGGCGAGATAGCCAGCAGCGCGCTTACGCGCGATACCCGTGTGAACCCAACAGAGCTGGAAAAGGTGAATGCGTTTTCTCATGTAGGTGGTTTGTTTACACCTCGGGCCAGTTCGGAATATCACCACGCGATGAAAACTAGTTTAGGATATACTGGCGGAGTATTTCATCTGCAATTAAATTATGAGCGAGTCGACCCGGGCTATCAATCTTTAGGCGCTTACTTCTTTAACAACGACATGGAGAATATAACGGTCAGCACCTCTGTTCGTATGCTTCAAAATAAACTCGACTTATCAGCAAATGTAGGGACACAGCGAAATAACCTCAACGATGCAAAACTGAATGCTACCAGCCGAACGGTGGGTACGTTCAACGTTAACTTCAATCCGGGTCAAGCTTGGAATGTTACGGGTTCTTATTCCAACTTCACTACGTTTACTCGCGTGCGACCCCGGTTTGATCCTTTTTTTAACAACGCCCTCGACTCGCTCAATTTCTATCAGATCAATCAGAATATGACCGGATCGGTATCGTATAGCTTTGGAAGCAAAGAAGTGAAGCAAGGTGTTTTCTTTAATGGCAGTTTTCAGATGGCTGATGAAACTTCAAAAGGAGATGCGCCATCAAATGATTCGCGTGTATATACAGGTAACTTGGCTTATAGATATACAAAGACAGCTTCTAATTTCACATTTACCGCAGCTATTAACTACAATGGAGGTGATATAGGAAATACAAACACGCTATCACTGGGTCCGAATCTTTCAGTTACTAAATCATTAATGGATAAGAAATTGCGTTGCACGTTGACAGCTACCTATAATCAACAATTTCAAAATCAAATTTTGCATAGCAATGTGATGAACCTGCGTGCCAATGGTAGTTATAATGTGCAGAAGAAACATACCTTCTCCATCAATCTGGTGTCACTGACCAAATTTGCAGCTGAATCCGATAAAATTGGTTTTTCAGAATACACTGCTACTTTTAATTACGGATATAGTTTTTAATCTCGTGATGAAAGATGCTTTTAGATTTCACGAAAAGTAAGAGACAATTTTATCGGAATTTGACGAATACATAAAGTTGAAGGCCGGAATGAAGCTGTTTTTAGAATTAGGTATATTCCTTATATTGTGAATACAAGCCAACCACCTCCCCATCTCATTTTTGAACCAAGCCCGCGTGCAGCCTGGTTTTCCCCCGCATGAGACGGAATTCCCCTTCCGTAGTGTTTTAGCAGCAACAAAATTAAGAACCTTCATGGCCATGTGGTCATGACCTTGTATGCAATTACACGCTTATGAATAAATTTATCCTACAAAAATGCAGCCTACTGCCATTTATCTCCATTGTCATTTTTACGATTCTGTTTCACGCCCCTCAACCAACGTCAGCTCAAGAGAATTCCGCCCAACGACTTGCCGATAAGATAGTAGCATGGCACGATGAAATTCTGGACAAGGGTAAGACTACTGATAAATTGACGAAAGAAGATTTAGCGAGTTTGCCTATAGGGCTTATAAAGGAAGTTGGCGGAATCAGCTATATGATTATTATTGATGACGCGAAGTTCACCTCACAAGGAGCCTTCTTTAATGCATATCTCACCTTGGAGTTTAAAATGTCAGGTCATCGATTGGCGTTTGTGGGTCGCAACATTGGCTTTCATCCCGGTGGAATTGGTTCCTCCACTGCTTCTAAACTCGAGCTTGCATCTGATGAAAACATACCTATTAGTGAAGATGTAAACCTTCTGTTAAAAGCAGATGGGAGAAATTATGTAGAGTTTGATTGCAATGGTTTTAAATCCGTGAACCTCAATGGGATTTTCGAATTTGATACGGATTTTCTCATTCCTGATGTGCAGGAAGGAGAAACCGCGCCTGAAAAAGTGACTGCAACCCTCGAAATAAAAAGTAACGACTGGGGCTCGCTCATGGCATCTACCAGCATTACCCCTTTTCAAATTCCCGATGTAAAAGGGCTCAGTTTCACGGTTCGCGATGCTGTTATTGACTTCAGTGATATTGCGAACCCTGTTGGCTTTCAGTTCCCGAAAGACTACATGACATCGGGTGGAAACATCAATTTATGGCAAGGTTTTTTTCTTCGCGAAGCATCCGTCAAGATTTATAAAGAACTCGAATCTTCAACTCAGAAAAGAGAAATCACCATTCGAAATATGATCATTGATAACATGGGTGTATCAGGGGCACTAGACGTAAAAAATTTGTTTGGTCGAGAAGAAGGATCTCTCAATGGTTGGCCGTTTTCGGTAGATTCCTTAGGAATTATTGTTGTGAAAAATCAGTTGAAAGGAGCAGGACTTCGCGGCCTTGTCAATATTCCCCTGTTCGATCCGAACGAACCAGTAAAGTATTCTGCATCTGTTTATGAAGAAGCAGGCGAAAACAACTTTCAATTTGTGATACAACCCGGTAGAGAATTAAAAGCATCTGTCTTATCAGCGGAAGTGCTTATTGATCGTAATTCTACCATTGTTGTAAGCAAAGAGGGAGGGAGGCTAAAGCCCGAGGCATTTTTGCATGGGAAGATAAAAATCAAAAGTGGCTCAAAGCTAAACCTGGAAGATATTGCGTTTCAAAATGTTCATTTAATTTCTGATGCGCCATTCATTACTAGTGGCACTTTTTCATTTGCAAGCAATAAAGAACAAAAAGCAGCTACGTTCCCTTTGTCAATCAAAAAGTTGGATTTTGTTTTCAATACGAGTGAGGTAAAACTGATTGTGAAAGGTGCGTTGGGATTGATGAATGCTTCCGACAAAGGCTTTAGTGCCGAAGCAACCATTGGTGTGTATGGAGAAATAAAACAATCCGAAGAAAAAGTGGGAGAAGTGACGGTTAAGAAACAGCAATGGGTGTATAAAGACACGAAGTTTAGCGATATTAAAATTGATATTAAAACGGGGGTAGTGAATGTCTCCGGTTCGTTAAGTTTATACGATACAGATCCTGTTTTTGGAAATGGTTTTAGAGGAGAAGTTCAAGCAACTTTTGGAGTAGGTTTTGCAATTTCCTTAAAGTCGATAGCGCAGTTTGGTAATGTAAAAGACCTACGCTATTGGTATGTAGATGGTATGGTGAAACCTCCTGTGCCAATCGGAATGGGAGGTTTCGGGTTTTATGGATTAGGCGGGGGAGCCTATTACCATATGTCGCTTCAAACCGATGCTAAAATAAGTGCTAAGGACTTTATCACAAAATCCGGCACGTCAGATAAATTTAATGTTGGCACTTCACGGAGTGATTCACGCTATCTGCCAGACCCTAATACAAGTATTGGCTTTAAAGCGATGGTGACAATTGGTGTGATGCCAGGAGCGGAAGCACTGAATGGAGATGCATCATTTGAAATGAGTTTTAATAACTCCGGTGGAGTGAGGATGATTCGCTTTCGCGGAGATGGTTATTTTATGTCGCAAATAAAATATCCTAGAGATAAAGGGGCACCTCTTCGCGCTTCGCTGGATATTGTTTATGATTTTACAAACAGCGCACTTCATGCAAATCTCGATACGTATGTTAATATCGGTGGTGTGCTTCGTGGAATTCATGCCGATGGATTGGCGGGCTCAGCTGTTTTACATTTTGCACCTGATGAATGGTACATCTACATCGGTACACCACAACAGCGGATTGGTTTGAACTTTATCGGTATGGTGCAAGCAGGTGCGTATTTTATGGTGGGCACCTACTTACCCGGTATGCCACCACCGCCACAAACAGTTTCGGATATCCTTGGCGGAATGGATTTGGACTTTATGCGCAACGAAAATGCGTTGGCAAATGGAGGTGGCTTTGCATTTGGCGCGAGCTTAGAAGTGAAAACTCCACGGATTGAGGTGATCATCTTCTACGGACAATTCAGTGCGGGTCTAGGCTTCGATGTGATGTTGAAAAATTACGGCAGTGCCCGATGTGTGGGTGGTGGACCAATAGGCATTAATGGATGGTATGCCTCGGGGCAAGCTTGGGCATACTTTCAGGGAAGCATTGGCGTGTTTGTAGACCTCTG
>JBGAUU010000039.1:0-37256 GCA_044228465.1 Cyclobacteriaceae bacterium | reverse complement strand
AAAAAAGAGATTTCAGAGGCAGCAGACCCTGAGGCGAAACTGGCAGAGAAAGTAGACGAGTATACCCGCAAATTTGCCAACCCTTACCGTGCTGCCCATCGGGGGTATGTAGATGAAGTAATCTATCCGGAACAAACCCGTGAAAAACTGATTCGCGCCTTTAAAATGTTGGAAAATAAAGTGGCCGTTTTGCCTAAAAAGAAGCACGGAAACATTCCGCTATAAACGACTACGGAGAATAAAACACTTATTATCCGCATACTTTGCGGGAAATAACTTGTTAATCTCCGCATGGCAAATTATATTTACCGCATATTTTGCGGAGAATGCCCAAATACATCCATTTAGATAAAAATTGGCCAGATTTTACCTGGGATCATGAGGCTATGGTGCATCCGCTAGCGGCTGTGCGCCATAAGCAGGGGAGACTGTTGGGGAAGTTGGAAGGACTGGGTTTTCAATTGCGATCTGAGGCCTCGTTTGGCAACCTGATATTGGATGTGATGAAGTCCAGCGAGATTGAAGGTGAGCGGTTGCCTATGGATCAGGTTCATTCGTCTATAGCACGCAAACTCGGACTTGAAGTAGCGGGCTTGGTGAATGTGGCACGAAATGTAGATGGCGTGGTGGAGATGATGTTGGATGCCACGCAGAAATACGAGCAGCCACTGACGAAAGACCGATTGTTTGCCTGGCATGGTGCCCTTTTTCCAACTGGACGAAGCGGTATGCACGCCATACAAGTTGCAGCTTGGCGCGATGCGGAAGGCGACCCCATGCAAGTGGTATCCGGAGCGTTGGGAAAAGAGCGTGTGCATTTTGAAGCACCTGTGGCGGAACGCTTGGAAAAGGAAATGACTGTTTTTCTGGAGTGGTTCAATCGCCCCACATCGCTCGACTCCATATTAAAAGCGGCTATCGCGCATTTGCGGTTTTTAACCATCCATCCATTTGATGATGGCAACGGGCGCATAGCGCGCGCCATAGCCGACCTGCAACTTTCGCGGTCAGACCAAACCAACCAGCGATTTTACAGTATGTCGGCACAGATATTGAAAGAGCGAAATGCCTACTACGATCATCTGGAAAAAACACAACAAGGCACACTGGATATCACGCAGTGGTTGCTGTGGTTTTTGAATTGCTATGATCGTGCGCTGGATGCCTCTACTGAAAACATAGGAGGTGTGTTGAATAAAGCTGCATTTTGGGAGAAGCACCGCGCGTTAGCGCTCAATGAACGACAGCGCACCATGCTGAATAAACTGATGGATGGATTTGAGGGCAAACTAACTTCTTCCAAATGGGCAAAGATGACCAAAACTTCTCCGGATACCGCCTTACGGGATATCCAAAACCTGATCGATAAAGGGATGTTGGCGAAAGAAGAGGGTGGAGGAAGAAGCACGAGTTATCAGCTTGCTCAATTGTGAATGATAAGTTGAACCCTATTTATTTATCTTTGATACAACAATTCGATTTTCATCAGTAACTATAATAACCCATGGACAAACAAAGTAAAAAATTCCTCTACGAGTATTTAAATAATGCATCGCCTACCGGCTTTGAATCATCCGGTCAGCAAATCTGGCTCGATTATATTAAGCCATACATCAACGATTACATGATTGACGTATATGGCACGGCAGTGGGTATTGTCAATCCGAAAGCTGCTTATAAAGTTGTGATCGAGGCGCATGCCGATGAGATCAGTTGGTTTGTCAATTACATAACAGATGACGGTTATATCTACGTTCGTAGAAATGGCGGTTCCGATCATCAGATTGCTCCCAGCATGCGGGTAAATATTCATACTGAAAAAGGAATTGTAAAAGGCGTATTCGGTTGGCCGGCCATTCACGTGCGTGATGCAGGTAAAGAAGAAGCTCCTAGCTTAAAGAACATCTTTATCGACTGCGGAGCGGCTTCTAAAAAAGAAGTGGAGTCGATGGGAATTCATGTGGGCACGGTAATCACTTTTGAAGCCGACCTGATGGAAATGAACAAGAATTATCTGGTAGGCCGTGCCCTCGATAACCGCATGGGTGGTTTTATGATTGCGGAAGTTACCCGTAGGCTAAGCGAGAACAAAAAGAAACTGCCTTTTGGGCTTTATGTGGTCAATTCTGTGCAAGAAGAAATTGGCTTACGTGGAGCCGAAATGATCAGCCGTAGAATTAAGCCCGATTTGGCGATTTGTACAGACGTTACACACGATACACAATCGCCCATGTACAATAAGAAAGAAAGCGGCAATTTGAAGTGTGGTTTGGGGCCGGTAGTTTGTATTGGACCTGCTGTGCAAAACAACGTTCTGAAAGTGATCACCCAAACAGCTGAAAAGAAGAAAATACCCTTCCAGCGACAGGCCGTCTCCCGTTCTACAGGCACTGATACCGATTCTTTTGCCTATTCGGCAGAAGGGGTAGCCTCGGCCCTCATTTCTCTACCGCTTAAGTATATGCATACCACCGTAGAGACAGTCCACAAAGAAGATGTGGAGAATGTTATTAACCTGATTTATGAAGTTTTACTCCAATTAAAGCCGGGTCACGACTATCGTTACATCAAATAGGCGATTCAAAATTTACCGTCTATCGATTGTTTTGGCCAATTCGGCCTATCCGGATAGAATCATTCAGAAAATATTACATCCGATAGGATTCAAAAAAGAGAGACCCTTTCAGGAAACTGGAAGGGTTTACTTTTGTATCAGAAATTAAAATCCTCTACCCCCTAAATTAACAAGTTATGAAGTTCCCTATTTTTTCAGCAGCAGTATTTGTGCTTTTAAGCCAATTCTCTTTTGCTCAAGATCGCCCTTTGCATGAAATACATACGATGATGGTATTTAACTTCACCAAATATGTTCAGTGGCCTGATCAGGATCAGCCCGGAGAATTTGTGATTGGTGTGGTAGGAAATGAAGATGTCTATAAAACGCTTTCTACGTGGTATACAGGCAAAACTAAAGGTCACAAAACATATGTAATTAAGAAGTTTGCCAATGCATCCGAAGTTACGGACTGTGCTGTGGTCTATATAGACAAAAGTAAAAGCAGTGAATTTGAATCCATCAACAACAAAGTAAAAGGAAAAGGAACATTAGTAGTAACCGATCGGCATGGTTTAGGTGCAAAAGGAAGCTGCATCAATTTCAAAACGGTTGATGACAAACTGCGAATAGAATTGAATCAAAAAGCAATTGAAACTGCCAATTTGAAAGTTTCGAGTGCCTTAACTTCAATGGCCATTTTAATATAAAAATCGCCATTCTTTGTTAAGATTTAGTTTAAATTACCTTTGTGTTTTGTAAATTAGATCATTATGAAAAGAATACTCCCCGTTCTTGCCCTCATTCTGTTAGGTGGTTTTACCAGCTACGCTCAAACAGAAAAACCGATGCATGAAATTCATGCCCAGATGATTTACAATTTCATCAAATACATTCAATGGCCAAACGACAGTGAACCGGGCGAGTTTGTGGTAGGAATAATCGGGGAAGATGATGTTTACAATACCCTCAAAAGCTATTATGATGGTAAACCCAAAGGAGCCAAAAAGTATGCCATTCGTAAAATAACCGGTTCAGAGGAAGCTGCTTCTTGTGCCGTGGTTTATATCGGAAAAAATAAAAGCAACCAATTTGAAAACGTAAAAAATGCAGTTGCAGGCAAACCTGTTTTGACCATTACTGATAGTTTTAATCTTGGAAAGAAAGGAAGCTGCATCAATTTTAAAGTCATTGATGGGAAATTGAAGTTTGAATTAAATCAAGCCTCTGTTACTGCGTCTACATTAAAAGTGGCCAGTCAACTCAGTAGCATGGCTATTGTTCTGTAAGAAGTGCAAGTCAGATCTTTTGTTGATCAGTTAGGAAGATCGGTTTCAGTCAATTATCCACCCAAACGAATTATATCATTAGTTCCGTCTCAGACGGAACTTTTGTTTTATATGGGGTTGGCAGATTCCATTGCAGGTATCACGAAGTTTTGCAGCCACCCTTCTGATGAGGTTAAAAAGGTCGTAAAAGTAGGAGGCACAAAGACTGTACGATTTGACCTTATTGAGCAGTTGCAGCCTGACTTAATCATAGGAAATAAAGAGGAGAACGAGCAAAGCGTAATCGCTTCGCTAGCGGAAAAGTATCCGGTTTGGATGAGCGACATTGACCATTTTGATGATGCCCTGCGAATGATTCATGACCTGGGTGAGCTTACCGATCGCGAACTTCAGGCACAGCAACTGATTCAGCAAATTCAAACTGCTTTTGGAAATTTCAAACAGCGGGCTTCAAAGCGAGTACTTTATCTCATCTGGAAATCGCTCTGGATGGCGGCAGGTAAAAACACCTTTATTGATTCGATGATTACAAAAGGGGGATGGCAAAACGCAGTAACTCTGGAGCGGTACCCCTCTTTAACCGAATTGCAAATTCAATCAATTAATCCTGACATCGTATTCCTTTCCAGTGAGCCCTTTCCATTTGCAGACAAACACATGGAAGAACTAAAATCGATTTTACCCAAATCGAAGATTATGCTGGTAGATGGCGAAATGTTTTCGTGGTATGGAAACCGAATGTTGCAGGCACCAGACTATTTCAATTCCCTTCCCGTTTGATTTCAAAACCCACAGCCTGAAGATCATCCCAAAAAGTAGGGTAGGATTTATTGACCACTTCGGGTGCTTCAATTTTCAAATCTGCCAACGCAGCCCAGGGTGCAAAGCCCATGGCCATGCGGTGATCATGATAAGTAGAGATTGAAATGGTTTGATTCGGAATTTTTCCAGGACTTAAATGCCATTTCCCAACAGCGGGTTCGGTTAACTCAGCACCAATTTTTTTTAATTCATTCTGCAACGCTGCAATCCGGTCAGTCTCTTTGATCCGTAGGCTTTCCAAACCGGTAAACTCACCGCTAATGCCTTTGGCAGCACAAGCAGGCAAGACCGTCTGGGCTAAATCGGGGCAATCTTTAAAATCCCAAATCAAATGGTTGGTGGCTTCTTTTTTGGTAAGACGCACATGCCCATTCTCAAAATGTGCATGCACGCCCACCTGATTCATTACTTCTACAATTACCCGATCGCCTTGAAGCGATTTTTCTGAAACGTTAGGGAGAATAATATCGGCATGCTCTGCCAGAGCCGCAAATCCAAACCAATAACTGGCCGAAGACCAATCGGCTTCGACTGTTACCGTGGCAGCTCGGTAAGATTGATTTTCGATTTTAATAAATCCTTTCTCAAAATTGAGTTCAGGACGCACACCGAACTCTTCCATGAGGGAGGCCGTCATCCGAATATACGGCACACTGCCCACTTCTCCCTTCAATTTAATAACGAGTCCTTTGGGTAAAATAGGCGCTACCATCATCAAGGCAGAAATGTATTGGCTACTCACGTTTCCCGGAATTTCAATTTCCGCTGCAAGTTGGAGACTGAACCCTTTTAGTTCCATGGGTGGAAATCCCTCCACGCCCAAATACTCTATTGTAGCTCCCAACTTTCGTAGCGCATCCACCAGCAAGCCAATCGGCCGCTCTTTCATTCGATCAGTGCCCGTCATGATTTTGTTTTTCCCCGTAAGGGCAAAATAGGCAGTGAGAAATCGCATGGTGGTGCCCGCATCCAATACATTGATCGTTTTTTCTTCGTTGTTGACCAAGCTAAGCATCAATTGCGTATCGCGGGCAATGGACAAATTTTGAACGATGGATTTCGATCCGCTCAACGCTTTCAGAAGCAATGCCCGGTTACTTATACTTTTGGAAGAGGATAATTGCTGAATAGTGCCGATGACGGAATTTTTGCGGTGTAAGTGCAGGTACAAACTCACGATGGTTAGCTAGTTGGTGTTGGAAACTTTTTTCGATCGTTTTTAAATATTCTGTGACGGTGATTTTAATTTTACATCAAACAGGGTTTAAAGGTAAGATCATTCTGCTGCACTACGGAGAAAATAATTGAATGACTTGAAACAATTTATTTTAAAAATCAGTTAGGAATAATATGAATACATCTAAGAAAATCGCGATTGGTTTAGGCGTGGCAGGCGGTGCTTTGTTGGCAGCTTGGTTATTGACCGGAGACCGTAAGAAAAAAACAAAGGAGTTTGTTGCGAAGGCAGCCGAAGATTTGAAAAATACATTTGGGGGCAAAGACAGCAACAAGAAGCAAGACGACTCTGACGTCCATTACGTTTAGGGTCGCTACTGAATGGCTACATGCTTTGGTAGTAGCCTATCGCTTCCACCATTTCGTTTTCGCTTACCTCTACATCCCAAATGGCTTTCCCAATTCCCTGCGGAAGAGCCATCAAAACTTTAGCACCTTTATTTTTCTTGTCTTGAAGCGTTAGTGCCAGAATCTGATGCTGGTCAATTGGGGAATTCACTTTTCCAAAGACAAATAGAAGGTATTGGCTGATGCTTTGTAATTCTGCTTTGCTGAGAAGTTTTTTTTCATGGGCGATATACGACTCCATTATCATACCCATGGCAACGGCTTCTCCGTGAAAAAGCCTGTTGGCTGAGTTTAGAAAGAACGTTTCAAGTGCGTGACCAAGCGTATGCCCGAAATTGAGGGTTTTGCGTAAGCCCTTTTCGCGTGGATCAGCCTCCGTAACCTCTTTTTTTACTTTCACCGAGTGAGCGATTAATTCTTCCCAGTTTTGGTGGTTTAAATCGTTTAGAATAACCTCTTCCCATTTATTTTTATCGGCAATTAGGCAATGCTTTAAGATTTCAGCAAAGCCCGAACGTAGCTCACGATGAGGCAGAGTTCCTAAAAATTGCGCACTGATGAGGGTTGCCACAGGCTCTTGAAACACACCGATATGGTTTTTAAAATTATGGAAGTCGATTCCTAGTTTACCACCTACGCTGGCATCTACCTGAGCCAATAAAGTAGTGGGTATCAGAATGAAGTTAATTCCACGCTTGTAGGTAGATGCACAAAAGCCACCCATATCGCCCAACACACCACCACCAATTACAATCACTAGCCCATGCCGGTCAAATTGTAAATCCGTAAGCATTTGCCAAATGTGTGTGCTAGTGGTCAGATTTTTATTTTCCTCACCAGCGGCCACTTCAATGACATGATGAGTAGGCAAAACGGATTGAATTATTGGGTAGCAGTTTTTACGCGTGTTTTCATCCACTAAAACTGCCAATTGAGTAAAAGATACCTCTTTCAAGAAACCACTTAGAAGTTGGGAGGCATTCGTTTCTATTAAAACACGGCCGTGCATTTCGAAATATTGAAACCTAAAATTAGCTGAATTATGGCCTTTCGCATGGTAATCTTCGCTTTTTAATCATAGTGGGTGATTTCGAGGCATTTCAAACAAAAAAATCTGCTGCCCTGTTATATTTGTGCCCAATTTGCCTATGGAAACTGTTCCCTCAATTCAATTTGATGATACTTCGGTAGCTTTTTCATACAAAAGCGATCGCGAGTTGAAGAAAGCAAACCTGATCTTCTCGCTGGTCAACAACCCAACTACTTCAGCTGTCGCTACTTCGTTGGCTAAAATGAGTTTGGCGCTGCACCTTCCCGTAAAGGGGATTATCCGTGCTACGGTGTTTGAACATTTTTGTGGAGGCGAAACCATCGAAGAAAGCGAAATTACGATCGAAAAACTGGCGAAATTTAAAGTAGGTACCATTCTCGATTATTCGGTAGAAGGTGAAAAGGATGAAGCAGGCTTTGATAAAACCGCACGCGAAATTCTTTCTACAATCGATGAAGCAAAGAAGGATGCTGCGGTGCCATTCTGTGTTTTTAAAGTGACGGGATTAGCATCCTTTGATTTATTGGAGAAAGTGCATGCAGCACAAACGCTTACCGCGGAAGATCAGGCGGCATTCGAGCGCGTGCGAAGCCGAGTGGATCAAATTTGTAGGAAATCATTTGATGCGGGTATTCCTGTGTTGATCGATGCGGAAGACAGTTGGATTCAAAACCCGATTGATGCATTGGCATACGAAATGATGCGCAAATACAATTCACAGAAAGCTATTGTATTTAACACTTATCAAATGTACCGTGCGGATATGTTGGGCAACCTACGTAATGCCTTTCACGATGCCGCCATGCACAATTATTTTCTGGGTGTGAAAATGGTGCGAGGTGCCTATATGGAGAAAGAAGCGGAGCGAGCAGCCAAGCTTGGGTACCCGAACCCAATCCATCCAAGTAAGCAAGCAACCGATGACGCATTTAACAAAGGACTTGCCTTTTGTATCGACAACAAACAGCGCATTTCACTAGTGTGTGGATCGCACAACGAATACAGCAACCAATACTTAACGGTGTTGATGAATAAACATGGCATGCAGAACAACGACAACCGGATATGGTTTGCGCAGTTGTTAGGTATGAGTGATAACATTTCTTTCAATCTGGCGAAAGCCGGATACAATGTGGCCAAGTATGTGCCTTACGGCCCGGTAGAATCGGTCATGCCCTATTTATTGAGAAGAGCATCTGAAAATACATCGGTTGCCGGGCAGAGTAGCCGTGAGTTGACGCTGATTCGGAAAGAATTGAAAAGGAGAAAAGGATAAATTATTAAGAGTAAGAGAAACTATGCAACTAAGCGAACAAGAGATCATCCGCAGACAAAGTATGGACGAGTTGAATAAACTCGGCATCAATCCTTACCCGGCTGAATTATTTGATGTCAATGTGACCACACAGCAGATTCATGCCAACTCCCCGAAGCAAGAATTCAAGGATGTATCCATCGCAGGCCGTATTATGACCCGCAGAGTGATGGGCAATGCCTCATTTGCCGAACTGCAAGATGAAACCGGTCGCATTCAGGTTTATTTTCGCAGAGATGACATTTGCCCCACCGAGGACAAAACACTTTATAATATTGTGTTTAAAAAGTTACTGGACATTGGTGATATTATTGGCGTTACCGGATTTGTGTTTACCACCCAAACTGGGGAAGTTTCCATACATGTGACCAGTTTCAAAGTTCTTTCAAAATCGCTTCGCCCGCTGCCGATTGTCAAAGAAACTAAAGATGAGCAGGGCAATTCTGTTTTACACGATGCCTTTACCGATCCGGAACAACGTTACCGGATGCGCTATGTAGACCTGACGGTGAATCCGCATGTGCGCGATGCCTTTGTGAAACGAACCCAGCTAGTAAACTCCATGCGCAGCTACTTGACCGGAAAAGGATATTTGGAAGTGGAAACTCCCATCCTTCAACCATTGTATGGTGGTGCCGCTGCCAAGCCTTTCAAAACACATCACAATACATTGGATATGACGCTGTATTTGCGAATTGCCAATGAATTGTATTTGAAGCGTTTGATTGTAGGTGGATTTAATGGTGTGTATGAATTCTCCAAAGACTTCCGTAATGAAGGGATGTCAAGATTTCATAATCCTGAATTCACGCAAGTGGAATTATACGTAGCCTACAAGGATTATTACTGGATGATGGACCTCGTGGAGGAGATGATTGAGAAAGTGGCGCTCGACCTGCACGGAACAACCGAAGTGAAAGTAGGCGAGAACCTGATCAACTTCAAACGTCCGTGGAAGCGTTTCACCATGTACGAAGCCATTCAACATTTTACAGGCATCGATATTTCAGAAATGGATGAGGCTGCGCTTCGCGAAACATGTAAGCAATTGTATGTGCCAGCCGATGCCACGATGGGCAAAGGAAAATTGATTGACCAGATTTTTGGTGAGAAGTGCGAGCATCAATTGATTCAGCCCACGTTCATCACTGACTATCCGTTGGAAATGTCGCCATTAGCGAAGAAGCATCGCAGCAAGCCGGGATTGGTAGAACGCTTTGAAGCGATCTGTAACCGCAAAGAAATTTGTAATTCATTCTCTGAGTTGAACGATCCGATTGATCAGCGTAAGCGATTTGAAGAGCAACTGGAATTGGGCAAACGTGGTGACGAAGAAGCGATGACGCTGGACGAAGACTTTTTACGTGCGTTGGAATATGGTATGCCACCAACAGCCGGATTAGGGATTGGTATTGATCGTTTGTCGATGGTAATGACGAATTCACCTTCTATTCAGGATGTGATTTTCTTCCCGCAGATGAAGCCGGAGAAAAATATAGAGCTCGATCCGCAGAAAGAATTGGAGACAGCCGGTGTGCGAGCCGATTTAATTCCGATTCTGATCAAGTTGGGTGTTCATTCGCAAGCGCAGTTGAAAGAGATCAAGCCGACCAAGCTTTTCAATGACATTCCGGGCATGCGTAAGAAACTCAAATTAGAATCGGTGCAAAACCCTACGCTGCAGGAAATAGAAGGCTGGCAGAAGTAAGGACAGTTGCACGCAAAGGCACAAAGCTTATGTGGGAGCTTAGTTCGCTCCGGCCAACAAATACAGCACCGCCATTCGCACAGCCACTCCGTTTTCTACTTGATCGAGAATGATCGAGTGTTGCGAATCGGCAGCATCGCTGGTGAGTTCAACTCCACGGTTGATAGGGCCAGGGTGCATCAGCACAATTTCCTTTTTCAAATCATCCAATGTTTTTTTGGTGATGCCGTAATACAATGAATATTCGCGGAGCGAAGGGAAATACTTGATCTGCTGGCGCTCGAGTTGAATGCGCAGCACGTTGGCTACATCGCACCACTCCAGGGCTTTTTGTACTTCCCACTCGACTTTCACTCCCAAAGAAGAAATGAATTTCGGAATAAGCGTTGGCGGACCACACACCATTACTTCGGCACCGAGTTTTTTCAGCGCGAAGATGTTGGATAAAGCCACCCGTGAATGGAGAATATCTCCGATGATGGCAATTTTCTTTCCTTCGACACCGCCTAGCTTTTCACGAATAGAAAACGCATCCAATAATGCTTGCGTGGGATGTTCATGTGTGCCATCGCCCGCGTTGACAATATTGGCTTTGATATGCTTGGACAAAAAGTGAGGAGCGCCCACGCTGGCATGGCGCATCACCACCATGTCGACTTTCATTGCCAAGATATTGTTGACTGTATCGAGCAAAGTTTCACCTTTCTTCACCGAGCTGTTGGAGGTAGAGAAATTAATCACATCGGCCGAAAGGCGTTTTTCCGCTAACTCAAATGAAAGTCTTGTGCGAGTAGAGTTTTCAAAAAAGATGTTGGCGATCGTTACATCCCGTAAGGAAGGAACTTTTTTAATCGGTCGATTGATGACTTCTTTGAAATTATCGGCTGTTTCAAAAATAAGTTCTATGTCTTGGCGGGTAAGGTTCTTAATTCCGAGTAGGTGCCGTTGACTTAGCTTTGACATAGTTTTTAATCCTTATTGATCAACCAGATTTTATTTTGTTTGTGCCCTTGGGCTACTAATTCGACTAATATTTTTTGTGACTCGAGGGTGTCAACATATTTTCCCACGTAGTCGGCAGAGATGGGCAGGTCGCGGGTAGAAGTGCGATCTACTAAAACAAGCAACTCAACTTTGGCCGGACGTCCGAAAGCAATCATGGCATCGAGAGCTGCTCGCACGGTGCGGCCGGTAAAGAGCACATCGTCTATCAGCACTACGTTCTTATTTTCAATTGCAAAAGGGATGCGCGTTTCGCTGGCTTTGGCGGGCACATCGCGCCTGCGGAAGTCATCGCGGTGAAAGGTAGCATCCAAGTATCCAAGCGGAATTTGTTTTTTTACCATGGATTTCAGTTTGGCATGAATTAACTCGGCCAGAAAAATACCGCGAGGTTGTAATCCAAGAATAACGGTTTCAGAAAAATCGTGATGGGCTTCAATAAGTTGTTGGCAAAGCCGATTGAGCGTGATGTCGAGGAGCTGCGAATCTAGGACGATTTTTTTCTGCATACGCAAGTGCGAAGGTAAGCAAAAACCTTGAAGGATTTGATACTATCGGTAGCTGATCTTATTAATGAAAAATACTTTTTTGAATGGAAGTTGAGAGCCGTCCTTTGGTTTACGCATGGTCTGTATACCAGAGGCGTATAAGTGATTTCCATGCCAGTAATCGAGGTGGCTCGTTTTTGCATCCTGGCGAGAAACGGTCCCTTCGCCATTAAAGACTTTTAATTCATCTACGCTTTTTCCTTCCAATACATCGTTGTTGCGAATAATTTTGGTCCGGATAAGATTTTCATATAAATAGACCAACCCGATGTTGCCCTTGCCGGGAGCGATCTTTACGAATTGTTCCAATTGAAATGTTTTCACATCATTGATTTCAAAACTATTGTCCCATTTCACATGGCCAGTTGAATCAAACCCGATCACGATGGCATGCGTATATTGGTAGCCATCAAAAACTAGATTGCTTTGAAAACGAGAAGTATTAACGCCATAGCCACGCGTACCGTAGGCAGGTATGCCCATGTAGTTAGGTCGATAGGTGTATTTTGGAAAAAACGCTTCACCCAACAAGACAAATTGATTTTGGTAAGGAATTAACTCTTGCACTAGCAAGCGGTAATTGAATTTGGTGATTTTACCTTTCACCTTTCTGAGTGCAATTCTTTCTTTAATTCGCCTCTCATGATTCGCTCGCAGGTAGTGAAAGAAGTTTTGCAGGTCAGCAAAGTTGTAGTAGCGGATCGTGTATTCACCTGCCGGATTGATAGACGCAATAAAGATGCCTCTAGAGTATTCACTATTTTTACCATATACCCCGGCTACTACCTGTTCGTTGTTGGGCATTTTGATGGAGCGCCCAAAAATCAGATTCCTTTTTTCACGCGACTCGAGCACCGTTGTTTTGATCAAGTCTCCTTCAGCATTGTAGTTGCGTATCCACAGGCACTTTTTGCTTTCATAATTTTTAGACGATACGATTACATCAATGGATCCATCAGGCGTAATTTTCATTTGTGTAAGTTCGCCCGGTTCATTAAAAAAGCCAGGAAGCACCTTCGCTTTGTTGGTTTGAAACGAATAATGTAGCACGAGTGGTCGATAATTGAAATATCCGCCAATTAATACCGCTCCGGCTGTTGCTTGAAATTCGGTAGGGGCAAAAGGAATAGCATTTTTTAAAACGTGTACCGCATACTGGCCATTGCGTATGTCAAGCGCAATCATGATAAATCCGGCAAATCCTTCGCGATGAAGCAGAAGATAAAATAGGTTTTTATAATGGGTAGTTTTAGAGACATTAAGCCCATGGTCAATAGTGATGTTCCCTTTCCATTTTTCGTGCAGAGCAGTATCCAGCATGATTAATTGAAGCTCGGTGTTTTCTTTGGCTGTACGATAAATGAGTAACCCGGCACTATCTACTGATGAAACTTTGTAGTCGTTGATGTTATCCACCTCTATGCCAATCTCCCATCGCGCTACTTGCTCTACTTGCGTGTATGCGATGCATGGAAATAGTATAAAAATAAAAAGTATTGCTTTAGTCAATTTTTAATTTGTTAATGAAGAACACATCACGATTTCCTTTCTCCGAGTTTTTGATTGTTTGATAACCATAGAGGTATAACACATTCTTATACCAATAACGCATGGAACCGACTGCCTCAGTATTCGAGCGGATTGTTTCGCTAGCCTGCAATAGTTGTATCTCTTTTTTTTCGTTGATCAATTGCACACCATCTGCCTGTGTTACCTGGAAATGAATCTCATGGTCTTTATTAAACAGAATGGTAGTGCGTGTGGGCGTATAGATAAAATCAGATACTTGATCCGAGGAGGGAATTCGCATCTCGGCAAGTGGAAGCCCATGATCAGTTACCAACTGGCCGTTGGCATCCAATACAGCCAGGCAGGCAATTTGTGTTTTAATTTCTGCCGATGTGTTCGTATTGCTCATCGGATATCCCGGACTATAAGGATATCCACCACCATAGGGATATCCTCCATAGCGATAGGGATTGCCATATCCGTACATGCCGTATGGATAATAGCCATAGGGGCTAGCGCTAGCCCAGGTGCGATTGCTTACGGAAGCGGTGGTGTAATATGCTTCGGCATAAAACACAAAACCATTTTTAGTTTCAAGCAGTCGCACGGGTAATACATTAGTTCTGAACTCCGGATTTTTTCCTGCTTTTCTTCGTGAATCTGATTTTTCTTTTGTTTTTGCAGCACGTTTTGGTGTCATGTAATCGAAGAAATGCGTCATCTGACCAAAATCGTAGTAGTTGATTTTTTGTTCGTTATAAGGATCAACCATGACGGAGAATACACCCGAAGCCTGTTTTGAAATGCCATCGCTCCATGTACCTACCAGCATCAGTTCGTCACGCACAAGTGTGCTGGTCATTCCTGAAAGAATGGTTTTTTCTTGTTCAACTTCAATGACGTCATCCAGTAATAGTGCTCCGGTTTCGTCAAAAGTTTTTAAGGTCAATCGCTTTTTTGCTTTGTTTTGACGCTCGTTCAGCAATACATTAAAAGTATTGTTGATGTTGGCACGCACATCCAGAATTTCAGTATTGTCTAATAGTAGCCCCCCCGGTACAATTTTCGCCTGATTGGCCTCCATGTTGTAGAGGAGAACTGCGGGTTGTCGGGTAACATATCCGGCCAATAGAATTTGTTTGCCAACAATGTTAAAGTGAGTAAGTTGAATTGCTAGCTCGGGTTTGTAATTAAATTCTAATACCTGCCTCGCCTGCAAGTCGAGTTTTATTATTTTCAGATCGCCTAGATCAGTATCGCCCGAGCGAAAGAGGTAGTATAAATTTCTATCACGATAGTCGTGGCCTACAAGTCGATATTTCTGTTCTACCGTTAAATCTTTGGTCCATACTTCCGCTAATGTTGTATCGAGTTGAATAAACTCCCAAAGTCGCTCGCGTTGTTCATATTTTTCTTTGTCACGAAGTAGCGATAGCCCTTGATCTTCCAATGATACTACATGGAAATCGCCAAATCTTCGCTTTTGATCTTTTTCAAAACGTGCTGGTTGCGATAGCTGTGCAACCCCGTTTAAGGAACATACCATTAGCATCGCTAGGTAAATAAACCGTACCCCACCAATTCGCACCTCGCACTTCATTTTTACTTTTCAGAAAGAGCCAAAATATAGTCAAACTCTTCGGGTTTTACAGGCTGTACCGACAGGCGCGAGTTGGTGACCAACGACATATTCGATAATTTTTTATCGGCCTTGACGGTTGACAACGAAACGGGGTTTTTCAACAACGCTTTGGGCTTTATTTCTACCGCAACCCAGTTTGCATCTTTTGGATCGGGAAAGGCTTCCTTACTGATTTCTACCAGGGCCACAATCGCTTTACCCTCATTCGAGTAGTAAAAGAAAGCCAAATCGCCCTTTTTCATTGCCTTTAGGTTGTTTCGAGCCTGGAAGTTGCGCACACCATCCCACGTGGTTTTCTTATCTTTTATTAAATCATCCCACGAATACACATCCGGTTCTGATTTTACGAGCCAATAGTTCATGATTTAAGAATTAGTTTTCTAAAGTAGTAAATTGATTTGGTATTTTCCATCCATAAAAATACAGTTTACATTTGCCACTTTGTTATAGCCAGGTGATGAGTGGCTCAACATCACTACACAATAGCCGGTAATATCTATGAAGATTTTGGTGATTCGCTTTTCTTCAATTGGTGATATTGTACTCACCACACCGGTGATGCGTGTGTTGAAAAAACAATTAATGGATGTTCAGGTTCATTTTCTAATCAAAAAGCAATTTGCCTCTCTTGTAGAAAGTAATCCGTATGTAGACAAGGTCTATACTTTTCAAAATAATCTCCCGCAGCTTATTCAAGAGTTGAAGGAAGAGAACTATGATTATGTTATTGATCTGCATAAAAATTTTCGATCGTATCGAATTCGATGGGCGTTGGGAGTCAAAGCGCTGAGTTATCGTAAGCTAAGTGTAGAGAAATTTTTGCTTACTAAGTTTGGTATTAACCGCATGCCGGGGCGACATATTTCGCAACGGTGCCTTGATGCGGTGGCACCATTAGGTGTGCGTGATGATGGTTTAGGGCTTGATTATTTTATTCCTGAAAAGGACAAGATTGATAAGAAACAATTACCAATAAAACATCAGGATGGTTTTGTCGCAATCGTGATTGGTGCTTCGTATTACACTAAGAAATTACCCGTAAAGAAGTTACAGACGCTTTGCCGTGAAATTAAGGAGCCAATCGTTTTAGTGGGAGGCAAAGAAGATACGGCTGAGGGAGAGCAAATTGCATCCATCGATCCGCAGCGGATATTCAATGCGTGCGGCAAATTTAATTTACATGCCAGTGCCGATTTGTTAAGGCTGTCGCGGGTTGTGATTTCACACGACACGGGCATGCAGTACATTGCGTGTGCATTTCAGAAAAAAGTATTGGCTGTTTGGGGCGGCACCTCGCCTAAACTGGATGTAGAACCTTACTACGGCTCCAAACAAAAGGAAGTGCTTCATCAGAATTTTGTGGTGCCTAACTTACCTTGCCAGCCATGTTCAAACTTTGGCACAAAGACCTGCCCAAAAGGACACTTCAAATGCATGGAGCAACAAGATGTAAAGAAGATTGCGGAGAGAGTTATAGGCTAAGTAAATGTTTGATAATAACGTATATTCATAAAAGATTTACAGATTCAGAATGAATGTGATGATTCTAAAATGGTTTATTTCCATGATGCTGCTGATTGTAGCGCTTTCCGGAAACCAACTAGTTGCTCAGGATCAACGAGCGTTGGCTCGAAAGGACAGCTTGAGTCGGATTGGAGTCAGGCATATTTGTGTTTCCACTGAATCTTATTTGATCGATAGCGTGCTCTTGGTTCCCGCCACCATTGGTTACAAAGTGATGAAGTGGGCGAAAGGGAATAAATTTTCTGTCAACAGTTTGTCGAAAGATTCAATGCAAACCGTCATCGAGACTGATAAAACAATCATTCTTAATGGCCAAGTTTTGATCTCAAAAAATCCGCCCATATCCATCGAAGCGAATCGCTATACTAAGATGAAATCGATCTCTGAATCAAGACTGCTGAAAGAGTATAAAATTGCAAACAGAAATGGCGCTATTGTCATTATTAGTAAATAATGGTTTTGAATTTATTTGACTTACACTTAATGTAAAGAGCTATTGAAAAGAGAGAGTGTGACATTCTTACAAACAATATGAGTTCGGGCGAGTCATTATGAATTTTTTCTAGTAGTATTTCGATCACATCTCAAAACCTGTATCTTTCGCTTGTAACCATGCGCTTTCCCTGTGCGCATTCTTCCCTGAGTTACATTCACCATAAAATCTGTTTATTATGTTTCGATGGGCACCCATAGCGATGGTTCGCATCACCGCTTTTTTAATAATAGGGATTTTGGTGGCAATTTATTTTCCTAACCAACTTCATTCATCATTAGTCGCGGGTGTCATCATCACGTTCACTGCTATTTATATTCTGCTCGCTACAAGGCGAAAGCCATTTGATATTTCTTTCTTTTCAGGACTTATCGGTTTATGTACGGTTAGTCTGATTGGATATCTCCTTGTTAGTATAAAAACTGAATCGAACGATTCAAATCATTTTATGTATAGGACGGATACCATTTACTACTACACCGCGATTGTTCGAAGCGTTCCGATCGAAAAGGCAAAAAGCTGGAAAATAGAAATGGAAGTGCATGCCATCAAAACAAATCAATGGGAGAAGAGTGAAGGAAGGGTTTTGCTTTACCTAGCAAAAGATACACTGCCACTTTCGTGGAAGTACGGTGATTTGATATTAGTGAGAGGTTCTCCAGTGTTTCTAAACAGTCCTGCTAATCCGGAAGAGTTTGATTATAAACGCTTTCTTAGTTTCAAAAAAATTTACCATCAACAATTCGTTCGTTCTTTTCAAGTGAAGAGGGTGGGCCGAGCCGAACATAGCGGAGTTATTTATCATTCGCATCAGGTACGGAATTGGGCATCCGATCAAATCAACAAATATATTCGCGACCCCCAGGCACAAGGCATAGCCTCTGCATTGATATTAGGTGTTACAGATGGTTTAGATTCTGACCTACTCAACGCTTATGCCGCCAGCGGGGCAATGCATGTGTTAGCCGTATCTGGATTACATGTCGGCATTATTTACGCGTTATTGCTTTTCTTGCTCAAACCCTTGACAAAATTTCGTGGAAGCAAATGGTTAATTGCCGGTGTGAGTTTATTTTCTCTGTGGGGTTTTGCATTTGTTACCGGATTATCTCCTTCTGTGTTGCGGGCTGTCACCATGTTTTCATTTGTTGCCATTGCCAAGCCATTTGCTAAGCGCACCAATATTTACAATACACTTGCTGCCTCTGCTTTTGCTTTGCTACTCTATAACCCTTACCTCATTATGTCTGTCGGATTCCAACTTTCCTACCTCGCTGTGCTGGGAATTGTTTACTTACAACGCCCCATTTACAATTTATGGGAAGTAAAATCACGAGTGGGTGATTGGGTGTGGCAAATCACTTGCGTATCGCTGGCTGCACAAATCGCTACCTTTTCATTGGGGCTTTTATATTTCCACCAGTTCCCGGTTTACTTTTTAGTTTCTAATCTTTTTGTGATTCCGCTTTCCACAGCTGTGTTGGTGCTGGGTATATTATTGTTAAGCATTTCATCTATTTCAATAGTGGCCACATTAGTTGGTAAGCTTTTGTTCGCACTAATTTACTTACTCAATCAAACTGTGCTTATCACAGAAAAGCTTCCGTTTAGTTTAATCAGCGATATTTACATCACCACCTTTCAATGCTGGCTTTTGATTGGAGTTTTGATTGGCCTATTGTTGATTTTTGAACGGAAAAGTTTAAGATGGCTCTATTTATCCATTGCCTGTGCAATCTGTTTTAGTGTCGTTCAATGGGCGCATTATGTAAGCGTGCAACACGAGCAGCAATGGATTGTTTATTCAGTGAATGGACACACAGCGATGGACTTTATCTCTAATCAGCAAACACGTTTTATAGCCGATACCGCGCTTTTCCGTGATGCCGAAAAAATTCGTTTTCATATCCGGCCCAATCGATTAATTCATGGTGTATCACTCGTGAAAAACGATTCTGTTTTGTCAGCACGAAAAGTTAATAATGTTACTTTTGAATTATGGCAACAGCACCTCATTGGGCATATTGCTCAACCTAATACTTACCTACCGGAAAATGCAACTGTGGATTATCTTCTGGTAAGTAAAAACGCACTGCCGTTTTCTAAAATCAGAAATGACGAGACAGGAATGATTGTATTGGATGGCAGCAACACGCGCAACTATTGCAACAAGTTCATTAAGTTTGCAAAGCAAAACCAGATACCGATTCATTCGGTGCTGCATCAGGGTGCTTTTATTTTAACTGAATCAAAATGAACTTAGTACTGTATTCGAAAAGAGATCGCATTGGCTACATCACACTCAACCGTCCCGAAAAACGAAATGCCTTGAGTCATGAATTGGTAGCTGAATTGAAAGCTACATTTGCCCAAGCTGAAACCGATGAGGATGTAAAAGTGGTTGTTTTAAGAGCCAACGGTGAAGCATTTTGTGCAGGTGCCGATTTGGCGTATCTGCAACAACTGCAACATTTTTCTTTCGAAGAGAACAAAGCAGATTCGCACCACCTTAAGGACTTGTTTTTACAAATTTATCAACTTCGTAAAGTGGTAATCGCACAAGTGCAAGGGCATGCACTGGCGGGTGGCTGTGGATTAGCCACGGTTTGCGATTTCGCTTTTGCAGTGCCCGAAGCAAAATTTGGGTACACCGAAGTAAGAATTGGTTTTATACCCGCCATGGTATTGGTCTTTTTAATCCGAAAGATTGGTGAACAAAAAGCTCGGCAACTTCTCCTTACCGGGGAACTATTGAACGGAGTGGCTGTGAAAGAAATGGGAGTGATTTCAAATGTAGTTTCTAAGGAAGAGCTCGAGAAGGCTGTTTACGATTTCGCGCAAAAATTGATCACTTCTAATTCCGGTCGATCGATGCAAATTACCAAGCAAATGATAGGCGAGGTGCAATCCATGAGTTTGCAGGAGGCGCTCAATTATGCGGCTACTATGAATGCACACGCACGAGCTACCGATGATTGCAAGAATGGCATTGCCGCATTTTTAGAGAAGCGTGAGTGGAAATGGTAATTCCAAAACAACCAACATCGAAGATTCTGTAAAAAGTAAAGCTTTCCAGTTTAAATGGAAATAATGGGAAGTGCGTACTTTTGAGGTGTGACTGCCACCGAAGTCTTAAAAAAATATTGGGGATATAGTTCCTTTCGTTCGCCACAGGCTGAAATCATTCAAGCCGTAGTAGAACAAAAAGATGTTTTGGCGGTATTGCCAACCGGTGGCGGCAAATCCATTTGCTTTCAGGTGCCAGCCATGATGATGGATGGTTTGTGCATAGTGGTTACACCATTGATTGCCCTGATGCAAGACCAGGTAGCCCAACTCAAAAAAAATGATATTCCGGCAATCGCCATTCACTCTGGATTGAGTCATGGTGAAATAGATATTCTGCTTGATAATTGTGTTTATGGTCAGCAGAAGTTTTTATACGTTTCGCCCGAGCGACTGAAAACAGAATTGTTTCGTGTACGCTTTGAGAAAATGAAGGTGTGCCTCATTGCCATAGATGAAGCGCATTGCATTTCGCAATGGGGTTATGATTTCCGGCCACCGTATTTGGAAATAGCAGAGCTGCGTGAGCTGAAGCCGGATGTCCCTTTTATAGCGCTCACGGCTTCGGCTACCGAGCAAGTGCGCAAAGATATCATGGAGAAGTTGCAGTTTCGAAAAGCCGCTGTTTTTCAAGTAAGCTTTGCGCGAAAAAATTTCTCACTGGTGGTTCGCAGTACCGAAGTGAAAGAGAAAAAGTTAGTAGAAATTCTTACGAAAGTTTCTGGTTCAGCAATTGTATATGTGCGTTCACGTAAGTCTACGAAAGCTATCGCTCAATTTCTGCAACGCAGTCGAATTGCAGCTACTTTTTATCATGCTGGATTGCATTTTGATGATCGAACCACTCGGCAGCGCGAGTGGTTGAATGATACCTTTCGGGTGATGGTGGCCACCAACGCATTTGGCATGGGTATTAACAAGCCTGATGTGCGGACTGTCATTCACTTGGATTTGCCGGAGAATCTCGAATCATATTATCAGGAAGCAGGCCGCGCAGGCCGCGATGGTAAACAAGCGTATGCGACTATCTTGTTTCACCCGACCGATGCTGAATCGTTACGATCAAAATCCGAACAGGCATACCCCACTTTCGATTATTTAAAAAAAATTTATCAGGCGCTGGCCAACCATTTTCAGGTGGCCATAAATGCCGGTCAGGGCGAGAGTTATGATTTTGATATGGAGCAGTTCGCCAAAAAATTTTCGTTTAAACCAGCTGCCATTTATCCGGCACTGAAACGATTGGAAGAAGCCGGACTACTTCAATTCAACGAAAGTTTTTATCATCCTTCAAGATTGCATTTCACGGCTGATAAAACAAAGCTCTACGAGTTTCAGGTGGCGCATGCACGTTTCGATCCGATCATCAAAATGTTATTGCGCCTGTATGGTGGCGAGTTGTTTACGGATTTTGTTCAGATATCCGAAAGCCAGTTGTCGGTGGCTTTGAAGATTAGTGCAGCTGAAGTAAAATTGGTTTTGCAACAATTAAACCAATTGCAGTTGCTGATTTATAGCCCTATGCGCGATTCACCACAAGTAATTTTTGTTTTACCCCGCCAGGATGAACATCTGCTGGTAGTCGATAAGTTTAAATTAGAATCGAGGCGCAAGTTGAATCTGGAAAAGACAGAGCGCATGATTCAATACAGCGAACAAGATACGATTTGCCGGATGTTGTTCATTCAAGATTATTTTAACGAAGCATCTGATGAGCCATGCGGTGAGTGCGATGTTTGCTACGCGCGAAAGAAACGAACGAATCTGAAGGCATTAAAGAAATTTGAAGAGCAGATTCGATTTTTCTTGGCACAACAACCACTTTCGCCTGAGAGTTTGGTAGAAGCTGTGGCTCCTGAAGATGAAGAATTGTTTTTGGAAGCAGTGCGCGACATGGTGGACGCCAATCAACTATTTTATGATGATCATTGGCTCTTGCACTTAAAGAAATAGGTTATTTTGCGCCATGACTCATGCAGCTCCAAAATATTCAGTGATTGTGCCCGTCTACAACCGCCCACAAGAGGTAGATGAGCTTTTGAGCAGCTTATGTCGGCAGCAATACACCAATTTTGAAGTCGTTATAGTAGAAGATGGTTCTTCCAATCCTTGCAAGGAAGTGGTAGACCGATATAGCCAACAGCTTAGCATCCATTATTTTTTTAAATCCAATTCAGGCCCAGGCCCAAGCCGCAATGCCGGTTTTGAAAAAGCACGAGGCGATTACTTTGTAATTTTTGATAGCGACTGCGTCATACCCGGAACGTATTTTCAAGCAGTAGAAGATTTTTTAGCGAATCACCAAATTGACGGTTGGGGCGGGCCGGATCAAGGTCATGCTAGCTTTACCCCCTTGCAGCAAGCGATGGCTTACACCATGTCTTCATTTCTTACGACAGGTGGTATTCGCGGAGGCAAACGCAAAATTGGTTTCTATCAGGCCCGAAGTTTTAACATGGGCATGAGCAGAAATGCTTGGATAAAAACAAAAGGGTTTCAGTTTGATCGATTGGCGGAAGATATTGAATTGAGTGTGCGCATGCGTCAACTCAACTTGCGTATTGAATTGATTCCGGAGGCATTTGTTTACCATAAACGCAGAACATCTTTCATTCAATTCTTTTTTCAGGTTGCCAATTTTGGGCGAGGCAGAGTATTGGTCGGTGTCAAACATCCGGGGGAAGTAAAATGGGTGCATTGGTTTCCTGCTTTCTTCACCATCGGTTTTGTGTTGATGCTGCTTAGCCCATTGGTATCTCCGCTCGGTTATTATCTCTACGGGATGGCTTTCGTTTATTTGCTCACGTTGATTTTGGATGCACTTCGGGTCACCCGATCAATTCAGGTCGCTTTATTGAGCGTTCCTTCTGCCATCATTCAACTTACCGGCTATGGACTGGGTTTTTTAGCACAAAAACTGAAAACCTTACATAATCGATAAAACCTGATTTTCAAATTGTCCTCATTATTCTTGAAGATTTGCAATATTTCAGCAATATTGCAATAACCAAAGACATAAACCTTACATGCTACGCTTCCCCACCGTATCGCTGCTAATGGCAGTTATTTCCATTTCCTCATTTCAATTATCAGCTCAATCTGCCAATTCATCCCTGCAAAAGGGATACTATGTGGTCGTGGCTGCATACTTGGATAATCAGGAGAACTTTGCAAAGAAATATGCGGAAGAATTGAACGCGCAAGGCAAACATGCCAGCTATGGTTTAGATGCAGCGCGAAAATTCTACTACGTTTATCTCGATTATTATGCCGGTTTCGATGAGTCAATTGCGCAAATGGTTCAAGTACGCAAAGAGGCCGGGTTTGGTGAGGCATGGGTTCGTATTATTAAAGACGGTACTGCTGCGAATGAACCGGTGGCTGCCAACCAACCGGAACCGAAAAAAGTATCCGCCACAGCACAAGCCGTTCCAGTTTCTACAGCGGCACCCACTACACCTGTACCAGTTACAGCTCCTGCACCTGTCGAATCAAAACCAGTATCAGCGGTTGAGGTGGCCAAAACCCAAACACCTACAGCCCCGGTTGCTGCCCCTGCAATTGCAGTACTAGACACATCACGAGCGATCATTCCCAACCCACCTGCAGCACCTGTATATGTGCCGCAAACTTTAAAAAACACACAAGCTTTCTTTAGCATGTATAATGCCACCAACGGCACCATCTTAGATGGCGATGTAGAAGTGATTGATACAGATCGCAGCCGATTGCTTTCAAAAATGAAAGCGAACTCCTACATCAGCTTGCCGGATCCCAATAGTAAATCAGGTAAGATTACACTCATAGGAAGTGCCTTTGGCTATCGCAAAGTGCAACACGAAATGAATTATAAAAATACAGAGAATGATACCACCAAAGAAGAAATCGATTTGATTGGAAATTATTACATGGTGAAGTTTGATCTCACACGAATGACCAAAGGTGATATTGCGACTTTATACAACGTATATTTTTATAATGATGCGGCAGTAATGTTGCCGGAATCGAAATATGAATTGAACAAGCTTTTGCAGATGATGCAGGAGAACCCCAATTACCGGATTATGTTGCATGGCCATACCAATGGCAACGGCCGTGGAAAAATTATTTATGTCGGACCAGCCAAAGATTTTTTCAACATTACCAAAGATGATGTAGTGAAAGAGTCAGGTTCTGCCAAAGAACTTTCTGGTGCCCGTGCGAATACCATTAAAGAATGGCTCATTTCGCAAGGAATTAATGCTTCGCGCATAGAAGTGAAGTCATGGGGCGGTGGACGCATGCTTCATGATAAAAACAGCCAACATGCACGCAGAAATGTGCGGGTAGAGGTAGAAGTCCTTCAGGACTAAATCTACCCGATCAATCGCACTTCAGAGTACTGAAAAATTCTTAATATTGTTTAGGCTTACTCCTATACTATGAAAAAAATGTTTCAGAGCTTTGCGCTAATCATCAATTATAAAACTTTTGTCATTACGGCATTGGCCGTTTTCTCAAGCTATATCTGCTTTCATTTTAATCTTACGGCCAAATTTCCGGATATGTTGGTAGGTGTTGCCATTGTTTTTCCGGTGGTGTTTTCTATTGGGTCGGCTTATACACGCAGAGAAAATGCGCTGCAACGCTATTCTGATTTCAAGGGCCATGCAGTAGCCTTGTTTTTCGCCAGCCGCGATTGGACAACCTCGAAGGAAAGCGATTTGCCGGCTCGCATGCAACAGATGGTACACGATCTTATTTCAAAAGTAAAAGTGATGCTCAAGCAGAGTGAGTCTGATTGGAAAAAAAGCGAGAAAGAAATGTACGGACTGTTTTCAAAACTATCCAACATGACCATGGAGATGCGGGCTCTGGGTGTACAAAGCGGAGAAATATCGCGTGTGAGCCAGTATCTGAGCAAAATCATCATCGCATTCGATAATATGAAGATCATTCATAATTACCGCACTCCCGTTACACTGCGCACCTATAGCAAAGTGTTTATCTATATTTTTCCCATCATTTATGGACCGTATTTCGCCAGCACCTTCCACGATTACTCGGCTGATCTGGAATATGTGATGCCTGTTCTTTACAGCTTCATCTTAGTGAGCTTGGATAATATTCAAGATCACCTCGAAAATCCTTTTGATGAAGTAGGTGAAGACGATATTAGTATTGACGCAGATGAAGTGAGAGAATTCTTAAATCAGAAATAACCAATCTATCTTCCGGAATAAATATCAGCTCCCAAAAAAGTGGAGGTTTGTTTTGTTGTAGGGTTTCCACTGTAGCGGATTACTCCACCAAAACCGGCTGAAGCATTTATTGATTGAATCGCCTGAACGGAAACATCGGCACCCATGGAAGCACTGGCATCAACCGATTGACTTGATAGGCGAGAAGCATTCACTGCGCTACCCATTTTTGATTTTACTTCAAACGAATGAGTTGTTCCGCTCAACACTACGTTACTTCCCATAGATGATTCCAATTCGATAGTTTCTGATTTTACTTCCAATTGCACATCCGATCCCATCTTACTAACCAAAGTCAAGTGATGTGAAGAAATTGGTTCATTCGCTTTAATTTCTGCTCCTGCTCGCGCTTCAATGTTATCTAGCGAGGTATAATAAATAGTAACTTTAGCATAGTGGTGATGGTTTTTTTTCCATTGTTCATCATCGCCAAACTGAAGAAAATTGCGGTTCTTCATCTTTATGCTCAGCTCCTCTTTACCTGATTTGATGATCACATCTTCTTTGTCCAGATCATTATAGTCAATCACAAAACTGCTTTTATTGGATTTGATAAGCGTTACTTTAAAAGGACCATAAATAGAGACAGAATGAAAAGAAGATGTGTTTGTCGTAATTTCTTTCTGTGCAAAAATAGAGGAGCTAGCTAGAAGCAATAGGAGTGTGTAGCGTAAAATCATAGCGCGGTATTTTGCCGATAAGACGCCTCCTGTTGGAGAAGGGTTGCACCTCCCCTTAAGGAATAATGACAAAACGATGCGTTTGCGTTGCCCCGTTTACAGTAATACGGCAAAAATAGATCCCTTTTGAAAGCCCTGTTAAATCCATGCTCACACTTGTTTTTCCGACCAGAGCCTCCAATTTTTTGTGAGCTACTTCACCTCCCACCAAATTAATAATGTCAATTTGAGCTTTGGCTTCTTCCTGAACCGATATGTCTACCATCAGCGTGCCTTGATTCGGATTGGGATATATTACGGATGATTGAAAAGTTTCTACTCCGGTAACAACAGGATTATAAACGGGCATATTTGCGTCCAACCAACTCATTCGTTGTGTAACCCAATTTTTTAGCCAATTTACTTCATCTTGAAATGTAGCTCCTACATAATAATTGGGCCACTCATACTGACCTAATACGGGCCAGCGCTGAAAGTTTCGCTGCTGCGATTCTGCATTTAAAACGGTGGAAACAGAATCGATATAGGTTAGCATAGTCGTTGTCTTCAACGCACCAGTGCGAAGTGTTTGCCAGCGATAGGCTAATTTGTTTTGAAAGGCAGGATCTTGTAATAAGCGTTCCCACCAAAATGGAATGAGCCAATAATCGTTACCACAAATTTCATTGAACTTATAGACAAAGCCTTCAGGATTGCCTTGGGTACAATAATTTACATTTCCAAAACCCAGATTGAAATCCCAGATGGGCCCCATAAAAATTTTACCACCGTCTGAATCTTTTTTCTTGTAGAGATAAGTGCTTAGGCGATAACCATCGGCATTTTTTGAAACTTCGTTCATGATCATAAAATCGATGAATGAATCTACATCAATATAATTAGCATAGCCTTTTACAGGATCTTTGAAGTTGGTTCCTTTCAGTGCGGTCTCGAAACTGTCGATGTAGTTTTGAATGTAGATTTTTTGTTGTGGAGCAATATCAGTGCTTTTGGGATACTCATACAAAAAGGAAATAGTTTGACTACCGCTTCGGAAAATCGGAGGGAAAGACGAATTCCAACCATCGCCTCCGCCACTTCCGGTTGGCTTGTCAATCTTAATGATATAACCTCCTGTTACATCATCACCCGAAATTTCAACAGGATCGAGTTTGGCGATATCCACTCTGTTTTTGTCTCGCTTTATTTTTTCTAATAAAATGTAAATGCCTTGGTATTCACCATTGATAACCAGTTCAAAATATTTGGCTCGCGAAGCGTACCTTCCCATCGCTCTGCCAGTGTGATAAGCCAACGCATCGCGAATCAGGCTTTTATCATTGTAAGGTGCGAATAACACCCAATCATCTTTGGGCGGTAAGCCCAGCAAGGCAGCATCAATACCATTGCCCAAGGCATCTCGCGTTTCGATGCCGTAGGGTTTTTTAGGAAATGATTGAGAGGTAGATCCCCGCAACTCAATTCCGATTTTACCTACATAACCATTGAATGGATCAGTAAGATTATTTCGAACTCCTGGCGCGTTGTTGATGATACCCATATCCGCCATGATCTTAGGCTCGTCCACGATCGTTTGCCCGTTTGTGTTAATGATAACGATGGGAAGATTAGAAGAAGCAAAAGGTTGAGCCAGTATGCTTCCGCAGAATGCTATCATCAATCCAATCTGAACCAACAAACTATTTTTCATTTGACTGCGGATTAAACTCGTAAAGGCTACCCTTTTTTTGGTTGATGAGCAAGATACGTTCATCGGTAACCAGAACAAACTGGAAATCGCCTTCAACAGCTATTTTCCGTTGTTCTTCACTGAATAAGTCATAAAAGAGAATGTTTTTATCATGAATGAAGTAAAGCTCTTCGCCAAAAAAATTAAAATGATTTAATCCGGATACTTTAATCTGATTGATTGGCTTACCGATGTTGCTATAAATAAAAATTCCCAATGCAGGGTCTAATAAAAAGAGCATGCTCTGATATTCGCGCAGATGCGTAAAATGCGGTGGGCTCTTGAATTGCGTAGTATCAATAGGAAATTCACTCATCACCTCTTGAGTAAATGGATTTACTTTTTTTAACGATGCATCGCTGCCATCGTATATCCAAATCTTGTTGTCGTTGGTAGGGCAAGCCAACGTGGGCTCGATAGCCCATGCCGGATCAAGTGGTGTTATTCTCGCATTTTCAAAATGCCGCCCGTAATTCGTTATAGTTTGATTTTTTTGATTGTAGAGAAAGATAATCGGGTGAAACCACGGCTCGAGCAAAGTAGCGGAAGCGTGCTTAAGCGATGCCATTTCTTTTCCCTTCGCATCGTATTTATGGATGGTGCCATTTTTAGCAATCACAAAGAAATTTCCCAGTCGATCTACATTTACCTGAGCAACACCTTTGAATTTTAGATCCTTAATTTTTTTTCCAACTACCTGACCAAATCCGCAATGGAAGAATAAATTAAAAGCAGCCGTCAAGATGAAGAGTTTACGCTTCATGTTGGAAAGTTTTTAGCAAAACAGTTTCACCGTTAAATTCTGCGTAGGTGTTAAAGTGTACCCATTCACCTAAATTGATATACTTGCTCGAAGGCCCGACTGTGAGATCCAACGGCAAGTGGCGATGGCCAAATATGTAAAAGTCGTGGTGCGAGTGCTTCTCTGTTTCCTTGCAATAGGTGAGCAAAAATTCGTTTTCCTCGCCATTAAATTTCTCTTCCTTCCTGGTATTGCTGATGCGGCTTTGTCGACTCCAAAATTGAGCAATACCAATACCTAGATTGGGGTGTATGCGTGCAAAAAGCCATTGGCAAACACGGCTGTTGAAAAAGCGCTTCTGAAATTTGTAGAGGGTATCACCCGGGCCCAGTCCATCCCCATGACCAATTAGAAATTTTTTATGATTGAAGAGAATGGTTTGTGGCTCGCGATAGATGGTAATTCCCAGTTCGGTTTTGAAATAATCAAACAACCACATGTCGTGATTTCCGGTAAAGAAATAGATGGGTATTCCGGCATCAGCTAATTCGGCCAGCTTACCTTGAAATCGGATAAATCCTTTGGGGATGGCGTGTCTGTATTCAAACCAAAAGTCAAAAATATCGCCCAATAGATAAATAGAATGTGCATCGCCTTTAATTTGATCCAGCCAGGCAATTAACCTTTTTTCGCGCTCCAGACTGGCAGAAGCATTCGGAACCCCTAAATGGAAGTCGGAGGCAAAGTAGATCTTGCGCTGGTCGGGTAGGTCTATTTTCATCGGTCTGTAAAAATAGAAAAAGCCATCCAGATTATCGGGATGGCTTTTTCATTATACGTTTTTTACTAATTAGGCCTTTGGCGTTTCTTCTGCTTTTATATCTGTAGGCGTTTCTTCTGCGGGCTTTGTCGCAGCTTCAGCCGTTCCATTGGTAAACTTCTCATACGTAGTTTGGTGGTCAAATGGGCGCTTTCCTACCAATCGCTCTAAATCGGATTGGAATAGAATTTCCTTTTCCAATAATTCTTTCGCAATAATTTCCAAATGTTCACGATGCTCGATCAACAATTGCTTGGTGCGCTCGTAAGCTTGATCAATAATTTTCTTTACTTCCTGATCAATTCGCTCTGAAGTAGCTTCTGAATACGGTTTGTTAAATGCATAATCATTTTGCTTGCTGTCATAAAACGATATGTTGCCAATGGTTTTATTCATACCATAAACAGTCACCATACTATATGCCATTTTGGTAATGCGTTCTAAATCGCTCAATGCACCGGTTGAAATTTTTCCGAAGATGATTTCTTCAGCAGCGCGACCACCAAAAGTCATACACATTTCGTCCGTTAATTGTTCAGTCTGATATAAGAACTGCTCTTTGGGTAGGTATTGTGCATAGCCCAATGCTGCCACACCGCGTGGCACGATGCTCACTTTCACGAGCGGATCGGCATGTTCTAAAAACCAGCCTGCTACAGCATGGCCTGCTTCATGGTAGGCCACAATTTTCTTCTCTTCCGGAGAAATGATTTTTGTTTTCTTTTCCAGTCCACCAATCACGCGATCAATGGCATCCTGAAAATCTTGCATGTCTACTTCTTGCTTATCTCTGCGGGCAGCAATCAGCGCAGCTTCGTTACATACGTTGGCGATCTCTGCTCCGGCAAAACCGGGAGTTTGAGCAGCCAATTTTTTTACATCTACATTCTTAGAAAGCTTGATCGGCTTTAAGTGCACTTTGAATATGTGCTCGCGGCCGGCAATATCCGGTTTATCGATACTGATTTGGCGATCAAAACGACCCGGGCGCATCAATGCGGAATCCAATACATCGGGGCGGTTGGTGGCAGCCAGAATGATTACACCACTATCGGTAGCAAAACCATCCATTTCTACCAGCAACGAGTTCAACGTGTTTTCACGTTCATCATTCGAGCCTGGCATCTGACCTCTGCCGCGCGAGCGACCAATGGCATCAATCTCGTCAATGAAAACAATACAAGGAGCTTTTTCTTTTGCTTGTTTAAATAAATCGCGGACACGCGCTGCACCGACACCCACAAACATCTCTACAAAGTCAGATCCCGATAAGGAGAAGAAAGGTACACCGGCTTCTCCTGCTACGGCTTTTGCCAAAAGTGTTTTACCAGTTCCGGGAGGGCCCACTAACAAAGCACCTTTCGGGATTTTACCGCCCAGCTTGGTGAACTTTTGAGGAGTTTTCAGGAAGTCGACAATCTCTTTTACTTCTTCTTTGGCTTCTTCCAACCCGGCCACATCGGCAAACGTAATTTTTACTTTGTTTTCGGCATCAAACAATGCTGCCTTTGATTTACCGATATTGAAAATCTGGCCTCCAGGACCACCGCCACCAGTCATTCTACGCATCAACATCCAGAAGCCCAAGATCATCAGAATAAGAAAACCCCAGCTGAGTATTTGACCTGAATAATCCTGCCGATCTTCTACTCGCAAATCCACTTTCTGGCCGCGGGCGATATTCTTGGTGAGGGCATCGTATTTTTCTACAAACTTATCTACACTTGGAACAAGGTATTTGAAATGAGGACCATTTTCATTCACACCAAATGGGGTGGAAGTTTTCTCAATATCTTGTTTGTATTTAGCATTTTTAAGCGCTTCAGGCTTGAGTGTGATTTCAACTATTTTCTGATCAGGAACAAGCACGAGTTTTTTAATATCGTTGGCCTGCACCATATCTTCAAAACTGCTGGATTCGATTTGAACTAAATCGCCACTGTTGTAAACACGAGTGAGGATGAGAACCAATGCTACTAACCCAAGAATAACCCAGGTTTGGTAGTTTGATTTTGGTAACTTAGGAGGAACTATTTTTTTGTCGTTTTCTGGCATTCTAGTAAGTGTCTAAAAATTCAAATTAATAACGTTCGGATGTCATTTAAGTTCTTTAATCTTCTATTTCGGTGATATGTGCATCGCCCCAAAGTCTTTCAAGACCATAAAATTGCCTGCGATCTTTCTTGAAAACATGGGCAACCACAGAGATATAGTCGAGAATCACCCATTCTTTATTGTTTTTTCCCTCCACTTGCCAAGGATTTTCTTTTAGCTTTTTAAAAACTTCTTTGTCGATGGAGCCGGCAATGGCGTCCAACTGCTTATCGGAGTTACCCGAGCAAACCACAAAGAAATCGGCAACGGCATTCTTAATTTCACGCATGTCCATCACTACGATATCAAGTGCTTTAAGCTCTTGCATGCCGCTCACTACCGCTTTGCAAAGTTTTTCTGAATCTGCTTTCGTCTTTTTTTTGGCCATTCAACTATATTCGGATTTTTAGGAAAAAGTCAAGCAACAAAGCTAACGAAAATACCTTGTATAAAATCCTTGCCAATACACTCTTCTTGGGCAAAAACGTTGTTTTTGTGCCAGAATGTCATTCTACCAACACCTTGTTGATGGAGTTGGCGCAAAAGACCCAGCAACCTGAAGGCACTGTGGTTATTACCAAAGCGCAAACAAAGGGGAGGGGTCAACGGGGCAACGGATGGGAGGCAGAGCCAGGCAAGAATTTAACTTTTTCCATTTTACTACGACCCCAGTTTTTGACGGTGAATGCGCAGTTTAATTTAACAATCGCAGTATCGCTGGGGCTAATCGATTTTCTGAAATCAAGACTTTCATCGCAGCCTTTGATTAAATGGCCAAACGATTTGCTCGCGAATGGTCGAAAAATTTGTGGGATATTAATTGAAAATACCCTTGCCGGGGATAGCATTCAACAGAGCGTGGTGGGAATTGGACTTAATGTAAACCAGCAGCATTTTACAATCGCTACAGCTACTTCACTTAGCTTAGAGACGGGCAATGAATATGATCTGTCGAAAGAGTTGGGCGATCTTGTTAGTTGTATGGAAAGTCGTTATCTGCAATTGCGAACTGGTAAGGTGAACGAACTGCGGCAAGACTATCTGAACAATTTATACTGGCTTAATCAAGAACAACATTTTGTTTCTCATGGTCGCTCTTTCAAAGGCACCATTGAGGGCATTGATGAATTGGGTAAGTTGGTGGTGCTCGAGGATGGTCAAAAGAATTATTTTGGGATCAAAGAAATTTCATTTGTGGCTTAAAAGATCATGAGACGCTTACGAATTTTAATACGAGCAGTTGTTGGCTTTTCGCGAACCGAAACCAATGCCTTTTTGATTTTGCTGCCGCTGTTGCTGATCATTATTTTCTCGCAGCCTATGTATCGTTGGGCGGTGCCTCCAACCACCGATGTTCCCGATACGCTGAAGTTGAATCGGATTCTTGCCAGTTGGAAAATAGAAGAGGCACTGCCGGCAAAGAATAAAGCAATTCAATCAGCAAGCGGTAATTCCAATTCGCTTTTTGCGTTTGATCCCAATCAAGTCAACGAAGATCAACTGAAGCGTTTGGGCTTCACCAAATTTCAAATAACCGGTTTACTGAAATACCGTGCGAAAGGCGGAAAATTTTATATGAAGCCTGACCTATTAAAATTATATGGAATGGATTCTTCATTCTATCAACGCCTGTTTCCATTTATTGAGTTACCACAAACAAAACATTCACCTTCTGAAAAATCAGTTCAGCCCGAGAGAAAAGAACTCGTTGTGGATATCAACACAGCCGATACAACCCAATTGAAAACAATTTATGGCATTGGTACGAAGTTGGCTCAACGCATTATCAATTATCGTGAGAAATTAGGAGGCTTTGTGGCAATACAACAATTGCGTGAAGTGTATGGATTGGATTCGGTTGTTGTAAAAAAAGCTATTCAAAAATTTAATGTGCAAGAAGGCTTTGCGCCTAAACAAATCAATGTGAATAATGCGGATGCTTCAGAGTTGGCAAAGCATCCGTATTTAAAGAAGAATGTGGCGACTGCGATTGTCACCTATCGTTTTCAACATGGCATATTTACAAGCCTTGACGACTTATTAAAAATTCAATTAATAACCTCGGACGATTTAGCTCGCTTAAAACCGTACCTTACCCTAAATCCTTAGCGTGGCAACGGATAAAACCAAACGAATTCTCACCAACTACTTGCGAAAGCTGACTAATCTTTCCGGTAGAAACCGTGCGATCTTTTTGCCGCGCCTGAGCAGTGATCAGTTTTTGGATTTACAGCAACTAAGTCAATTCAACGGTCAAAAAGCGTTTTCCATTATTGAAGCATTGATTGCGCGAAAAGAAAAGATTATTTGCCCCGTGCTGGCTGCCCGCATGAGTGCCGGCAACGAAGCCAGCAATCGACTAAAGAAATTACAGCGACTTGATCATTTTGTTTTTGAAGAGCGCGGCTCGCGCGAACTTCATTTGGGTTGGCCTTTTGTGCGCGGAAAATTTATCGATGGCACGTTGGTGCGGTGCCCGTTGTTATTTTTTCCGGTAGAGCTCGCTATTAAAAATGAACAATGGGTTATTCGCTTGCGCGAAGATTCAGAGGTCATGTTCAATAAATCGTTTTTGTTAGCCTACGCATTTTACAATCAGGTGAGCGTATCAGAAGAATTGCTGGATGAAACATTTGATACAGCCGATACCGACAGCACTTTCTTTCGGACGCAATTGTATCAAATGCTGCAAAAGGCAAACATGGCGATTCATTTCAATCCGGATAACTATAGAGATGAATTGATTTCATTTCCATCTTATAAAAAAGAAGAATTTGAAGAAGCTCATGAGAATGGTGCGTTGAAACTTTTCCCGGAAGCGGTGCTGGGGCTTTTTTCGCAAACCGGTTCCTTCATTGTGCCGGATTACCTCCAATTACTGGAAGAAGATTCATTCAGCGATCTGGAAGAATTTTTTAAAGCTCGTTCTCCCATCGATGCTTTGCTGGACAAAACAACTTTGCAAAGTGTGCGCGAAGAAAAGGTGCATGCCATTTTCCCGATGGATAGTTGGCAAGAGCGCGCATTGAAGTTTACAAAGTTGGGCCACTCGTTGGTCATTCAGGGCCCGCCCGGCACGGGAAAGTCGCAGTTGATTTGTAATTTGATCAGCGATGCGATGGCACAAGGCAAACGCATTTTGGTGGTGTGCCAGAAGCGTGCCGCATTGGATGTAGTATTTGATCGCTTGAAAGAAAAGGGACTTTCTGAATTTTTAGCGCTCGTACACGATCACAAAACAGATCGTAATGAAATCTATAAACTAATGGCGAGGCAGATTGAGCGAGTAGATGAATACAGATCCAAAAACATCAGTTTAGATGCGATTACCTTAGATCGCCAATTCGCTCAGATTGGAAAACGCATCGATCAGATTTCTGAAGAGTTAGAAGAATTTAAGTCAGCTCTTTTTGATATGAGTGAATGTGGCATCAGTTGTAAGGAACTGTATCTTCAATCAAATCCATCGCAGCCATTTATTAATCTCCGGCAGGAATTGATTCATTTAAAATGGAATGAAGCCGAAGAATTTGCTCGGAAGTTAAAAGTGTATTGTTTTTATGCTCGTCAGTTTGAAGTAAGTGAATACCCGTGGCGTTTACGCAAATCGTTTGCAGCTTGGCAAAACAGCGATCGCCATGAATTGTTGGCGTGCCTAGGCGAAATCCCAACTTACTTTAAGCAACTCAAAAAAGATTTCTCATCGCATTTCAATACCGAATTGGATTGGGAGCAATGTGAGGCCCTCATCGAAAAGCGATTGGATGCAATCACCATCAAAGAATTGCTTTCATCGGAAGAGCGGTATAGTGCTTTTCAAAAAATGTCAGCGGAATCGGATGAAGAGACGAGTTCACTTTGGCTGGCGAATAGTGAGCGTGTGATTTTGGAATGTTTTGATGAAGATGGAATTGAGTTATCCATTCCATTAGCACAACTGGGTGTGTTGCAGCAAGCCTTGAGCCGCAGTATGAACGCACGCAGAAGTTTGATTGGTCTGATTCAGTGGGAATTATTTTCGAAAGATAAGTATGTGGTGAAACGGGCCTTGGTGGGAAATCAATTGCCCAACAACAAAGAAGGGTTTAAGAAACTGGAGCGCATGCTGGACAGGCGATTGAATTTGGAGCATAATTTATCAAAACTGCGCACGAAGTCGTGGCTTCAGGTGCCAACCGAAGGATTTTCGAAAGCCTCGTTGGCGAATTGGTTTGCCGATCAGCAAAGTTCTATCAAAGCCAAAACTATTTTCAGTTCGATACGCGGAATCAAGAATCTGATTTTACCTGCTTCTTTTTCGCGTGCCGAATTCATCCATCGGATGGATATTCTCTTTCAGTTGGTGGCGCCACTTCCTGCAAGGAAGGAAAACTGGCTGAAGTATTTATTGCCATCCATGGTTTCTGAGTTGACTAAAAGTGAATCAGTCGCGCAATTACTCAAGCAAACACTCATACGAGATTTTGATGCGCTAGTAGAGTTTGATTTGCTGAAGGACAATTGCTCGGAAATTGAAAAGATTGTGATTGGCAGATTGGCAAACCTCATTCCAAGTTGGGATGAGGAGCAGTTAACGTCTTTATTTCGAAATAGTATTTCGTTAGCATGGATTGAATATTTGGAATCCAAACATCCCCAATTAAAAATCACTTCGTCCGGTAAGCTTCAGCTTTTGGAAAGCGAATTGAAAGAGCTTATCCATCGTAAGGAAAATTGTTGCCATGAAATTTTATTGCTACGCGCACGCGAGCGTGTCACCGAAGATTTGGAGTTTAACCGTTTGAACAACCGCTTAACCTACCGCGACTTGCTGCATCAGGTTACCAAAAAAAGACAAGTGTGGCCATTACGCAAAGTACTGGCCGAGTTTGATGAAGATATTTTTCGGTTGCTTCCGTGTTGGTTGGCATCACCGGAGTCGGTTTCGGCTTTGTTTCAAATGCGCGAGCTTTTTGACTTGGTTATTTTTGATGAAGCCTCACAATGTTATTCGGAGCGTGGTATCCCTGCTCTCTTTCGCGGAAAGCAAGTTGTTATTGCAGGAGATTCACAACAACTAAAGCCGGGCGATTTTTATCAAACACGTTGGCAGGAGGAAGGTGAAGAACCTGAAACAGAAGTTGACTCCTTGTTGGAATTGGCGAGTCGCTATTTGGCATCGGTTCAATTGCAAGGGCATTACCGTAGTCAATCGCATGAACTGATTCAGTTTTCAAATATTCATTTCTACAAAGGCCAGCTTCACATGCTCCCTGATTTTGATTTGGCGAATCAACGTCAGTCTGCCATCGACTACGTAAAAGTAGAAGGCCAATGGGAAAATAATTGTAATGAAGAAGAGGCAATTAAAGTAGCAGAGTTAGTAGCGCAGTTAAGATCCTCACATCCACAAAAGCAAATTGGTGTGATTACGTTTAATGCGCCACAGCAAGAATTGATTTTAGATACGCTTGAGAAGCAATTGGGTCAAGGTCAACTTCCCGATTCGTTGTTTGTCAAAAACATTGAGAATGTTCAAGGTGATGAGCGTGACATCATCATTTTCTCAGTCGGATATGCGGCCAACCAACACGGAGTAGTAGCAGCGCAATTTGGAAGTCTGAATGTGCCTGGTGGCGAAAATCGATTGAATGTGGCGGTGAGTAGAGCCCGTGAAAAAATTATTGTGGTGACTAGCATTTGGCCGCATCAACTGGCTGTGGAGGAAACAAAGAATGACGGACCCAAATTGCTGAAGGCTTACTTGCAGTTTGCTTTGGATTGTTCGAATCGCACTTCGCAACCGGTGCGCGATGCTGTGAACTCGAAATCAAAATATTTAACACAAGCGGTGCAGCAGTGGAG